>NZ_JANXMU010000081.1 GCF_025354435.1 Rhodoferax sp. | reverse complement strand
CGCGCCTACAACAACGTCGTGCCCTCCTCCGGCAAGGTGCTGACCGGCGGTGTGGATTCCAACGCCCTGCAGCGCCCCAAGCGCTTCCTAGGTGCTGCCCGCAACGTGGAAGAAGGCGGCTCGCTGACCATCATCGCCACCGCGCTGATCGACACCGGCAGCCGCATGGACGAAGTGATCTTTGAAGAATTCAAGGGTACCGGCAACTGCGAAATCCATCTGGACCGCCGCCTGTACGAAAAGCGCGTCTTCCCGTCGATCCAGCTGAACCGCAGCGGCACGCGCCGCGAAGAACTGCTGCTGTCGCCCGAAATCCTGCAAAAGAGCCGCATCCTGCGCCAGTTCATGTACAACATGGACGAGATCGAGTCGATGGAACTGATGCTGAAAAACATGAAGTCCACCAAGAACAACGTCGAGTTCTTCGACATGATGCGCCGCGGCGGATAATAAATCCACGCTATAATCGAAGGCTAATCGCGAAAAGTACCGGGCTTTCAAATTGGGCAAAACATTGCCCAAGGCACCGGGTGGCTAACGCAATTGAACAAGGAAGAAATAATGAAAGCTGGCATTCACCCCAACTACCGTGACGTGTGCTTCATGGACTTGTCGAACAACTTCAAGTTCGTGACCCGTTCGTGCGTTAACGCCAAGGAAATGATCAAGATGGAAGACGGCCGCGAACTGCCGCTGTACAAGCTGGACACCTCCAGCGAATCCCACCCTTTCTACACCGGTACACAAAAATCCGTGGACAACATGGGTGGCCGCGTGGAGCGCTTCCGCAACCGTTTCGGCAAGACCACCGCTGCTGTCGCAGCACCTGTCGCCGCCGCAGAATAAGTTTTTCTGCAACCTCAAAGGGGCAGCCCGGTTTATCCGCGCTGCCTTTTTGCATTATTGGCCTTACATTTCCGTTCTGTGAACCAAACCACCCCTGCCATCGTTGCGCAAAGCGCCGTCCGCCGCCTGCCGCGCATTGCGTTGTGGCTGCTGTGCCTGGCCTATGTACTGCCCGGCTTTATCGGCCGTGCGCCCTGGCGTAACAACGACATGACGACGTTTGGCTACATCGCCGAACTGGCACGTGGCAGCACGGCGTGGTTGCAGCCCACGCTGCAGGGCCAGCCGCCCGAGATTGAAGCGTTGGTGCCCTATTGGCTGGGTGCCTGGGCGGTGCAACTGGCGCCCGATGCTTGGGCGACCGATTTTGTGGCCCGTATTCCCTTCATGCTGCTGCTGGCAATGGCGCTGGCTGCCACCTGGTACGCGGTGTACTACCTGGCGCGCAGCCCGCGCGCCCAGCCGGTGGCGTTTGCTTTTGGCGGTGAGGCCAAACCGGCCGACTACGCCCGGGCCATGGCCGATGGCGGCCTGCTGGCCATGATTGCCTGCCTGGGGATGGCGCAGCTATCGCACGAAACCACCCCGGCGCTGGCGCAACTGGCGTTTACCGCCCTGAGTTTCTTCGCACTGGCTGCCATGCCCTACCGAACCTGGATACCGGCCATCGGCGTGGTGTTGGGCCTAGCCGGGTTGGCGCTGTCGGGTGCACCGACCATGGCCGTGCTGCTGGGCCTGGGCGGTGCGCTGGTGTGCTTTCTGGACCGCAATGCCCAAGAACCTGGCGAACTCTGCAACGCGCCGCGCAGCCTGCGCTGGAGCCTGGCGGTATTGCTGGTGACGGTGGCAGTGGCAGCGCTGGCCTGGGCCTTGGACCAATGGCGCTGGCGCATCGATCTGCCCGAGACCAACTGGCCCAGCCTGCGCAACCTGGCCCGGCTGCTGCTGTGGTTTACCTGGCCGGTGTGGCCGCTGGCGGTGTGGACGCTGTGGCGCTGGCGGCGGCAACTCACCAGCGGTAACTTTGGCCGCCATCTGGCCCTGCCGTTGTGGTTTGTGGCGGTGGCACTGGGTGCCACCCTGACCACCGATGCCGCCGACCGCTCGCTGATGCTGGCCTTGCCCGCTATGGCCACGCTAGCGGCATTTGCCCTACCTACCTTGAGCCGCACCGTCAGCGCGCTGGTGGACTGGTTCACACTGCTGTTTTTCACCATCTTTGCGCTGATCATCTGGGTTATCTGGGTAGCGGCGCAAACCGGCGTACCCAAGCAACCGGCGGCCAATCTGGCCCGCCTGCTGCCTGGCTTCATGCCCAGTTTTGAGTGGCTGCCGTTCGCTGTGGCGCTGGGGGCCTCGCTGGTGTGGGTTTGGCTAGTGAAATGGCGCGTAGGCCGCCACCGCTCGGCCATCTGGAAGAGCCTGGTGCTGCCCGCGGGTGGCACCGCCCTGTGCTGGCTGCTGCTGATGACGTTGGGCATGCCTGCCGTGAACTTTGGCCGCAGCTACCTGCCCCTGGTGCGCAATGTAGACCGTGCCATCCGCACCCAAACTCCGGGGCGCGCCCTGCCCGATTGCGTAGAGTTCGACAACCTGACCCGGGGGCAGATTGCCGCGTTCCAGTTCCACGGCCAGCTGGTGCTCAAGCCCCGCGGTGCCTCCCAGTGCGCCTGGCTGCTGGTCGATACCACCACAGCCCGCCCACCACCGCAAGCGGTAGACAAGAAAACCTGGGTGCTCAAACTAGGTGTGCGACGGCGGGCAGACAACGGTGAAGCCGTACAGCTCTACCAACGAATCCAGCGGTAGATTACACACCTCAGGTTGCAGTGCTTCGCATCTTTCCCTATCCTTGCTGGGGCAACACCAGCAGCCTGGCAAAGCCAGTTCTGCGGTGTTTCTGACGGTCGTGCTTTCTGGCTGGATGGTGGATGGTGGATGGTGGATGGTGGATGGTGAGTCGTTACTAAATTACAAGCTTTTTAGGCCTCTAACGTATATTCTGCCTACACTAATAGCTATCAATTGGATAGTATTCAACCTATGGCGTGGTGATGGTTTGCGGCATGCTCCCGCGCAAGCGGCTGGCCGGAAACACGATGGCAAAGCGCGAGCCCTGGCCCTGCGTGCTCTCGATGCGCAGTTCGGCACCGTGACGTTGCACCACGTGCTTGACGATGGCCAGGCCCAGGCCGGTGCCGCCGGTTTCACGCGAGCGGCTGGGGTCTACACGGTAAAAGCGCTCGGTCAGACGCGACAAATGTTCGGCCGCGATGCCCGGTCCGGTGTCTTTCACCGAAAACTCGGCCCGGCCATCGGGCAAAGGCTGCCAGCGCACGTCGATACGGCCCCCGGCGGGCGTGTAGCGTACGGCATTGCTGACCAGGTTCGACAAGGCGCTGAGCAATTCGCTCGATGCCCCAGCGATGGAGCCCTCGGGCATGGGGCCAAAGCGCAGGGCATGCACCTTGGTGTGCCCGGCGGTCACCATGCCCGACAAAGCCTCGGCCTCGCGGGCACACTGGGCCAGCAGGTCGCGCAGCACAATCCATTCGCTGTTGCTGGGCGCAGGGCTGCCTTCGATGCTGGACAGGGTGAGCAAATCACTCACCAGGGTTTGCATGCGCTGGGCCTGCTGGGCCATGAAGCCCAGGTAACGCTCGCGCTGGCCTTCGTCCAGAGGCAGGTTCTGCATGGTTTCCACAAAGCCGGACATCACGGTCAGCGGCGTGCGGATTTCGTGAGACACATTGGCCACAAAGTCACGGCGCATGGCCTCGGCCTGCTCCAGTGCCGTCACATCGCGGGACAACAGCAGCCGACGGCCATCGCCATACGGATGCAGGTGCACCGACAAACGCACCGGGCGGCTGGCAGAGCCGCCGCGCCCATGCATGAAAGTGCCGCGCGAAAAGTCGGCATCGGCGTAGTAGGCGGCAAACGCCGGGTCGCGCACCAGATTGCCGATCTGCTGCTGCAGATCGCGCTGGGCATCAAAGCCAAAATGCTCTGCTGCGATGTGGTTGCACCACTCGATACGCCCTTGCGCATCCAGCAGCACCACGCCATTGGGTGAGGCCTGGATGGCGGCCAAAAACTCTTGCAGCCGGGTTTCGGCATCCAGCATTTTTTGCTGCGTCTGGCGCAGCCAGCGGCGGGTGCGGTCGGTGAGTTCACCCCACCAGCCTTGCATGTGCGGTGCTTGCGTGGCCTCGCCGGTGCGTAGCCAGCGCATGACACGCAAGCCCCGCACGGCATCCAGCAGCATCCAGAAAATGCCCGCCAGCACTACACCGACCAGCGCACCCAGGTAGGCGGCCCACTCCCAGCCCAGCAGGCCCGCGCCCAGCTGGAGGCCTAAAAAGCTTAAAAATCGAAACCACATAGGGTGAAAAAAGGAATGCGGGTGGTGTTATCAACCACCCTGGGAATCAAACTGCAGAGGCCGCAGTGGCTGCATTGGAGATGGGGGGCGTAGCCGCCACTGGCTGCGCCGTGATGCGGTAGCCCGCGCCGCGCACGGTTTCCACCATGGTTCCGCCCGCGCCCAAAGACTCGCGCAGGCGCTTGACATGCACGTCCACCGTGCGCTCTTCGATAAACACGTGGTCGCCCCAGACCCGGTCGAGCAGCTGCGAGCGCGAATGCACCCGTTCGGCGTTCTTCATCAGGTACTGCAGCAACTTGAATTCGGTCGGGCCGATTTTGACGGCCTGCTCCTGGAAGGTGACCCGGTAGGTGGCGGCATCCAGCGCCAGGGCACCGATGCGCAGGGTGCCACTCTCTTGCTCGGGTGCGCGTCGGCGCAGCACTGCGCGGATGCGGGCCAACATTTCCTTGGTCGAAAACGGCTTGGAAATGTAGTCGTCGGCACCTGCATCCAGGCCAGCCACACGGTCGTTTTCGTCGCTGCGGGCGGTCAGCAGGATGATGGGCACACTCTTGGTACGCGGGTTGGCGCGCCATTTTTTGGCCAGCGACAAGCCGCTTTCGCCCGGCAGCATCCAGTCCAGCAAGATCACGTCGGGCAGCATGGCATCCAGCTCGCACTGCGCCGTAACGCTGTCCATCGCCCAGGTCGGCTGGAAGCCGCTGTGGCGCAGGTTGACCGCAATCAGCTCGGCAATCGCGGGCTCGTCTTCGACGATCAAGACCCGGGGCATGGTTTTCATTGCAGTGCCGACTCCACCTGTGCGACGGTGGCGTGGCGCACGTCTTCGCCTTTGACGATGTAGATGATGAACTCGGCAATGTTCTTGGCGTGGTCACCGATGCGCTCAATAGCTTTGGCGATGAACAGCAGGTCCAGGCTGGCGGTGATGGTGCGTGGGTCTTCCATCATGTAGGTGATGAGCTTGCGCACAAAGCCGTCGAATTCCTGGTCGATCAGATCGTCTTCTTTCAGGATGTCCAGCGCGGCGCTGGTGTCCAGCCGAGCAAACGCGTCCAATGCCTTGCGCAGCAAACCGGAAGCCATGTCCGCTGAGACGCGCAGGTCCAGCGTCGGCAAGGAACGGGGCGAGCTGCTCTTGGCGATGGACTTGGCCATGCGGGCAATTTTATTGGCCTCGTCGCCCACGCGCTCCAGATTGGCCGTGGTTTTGGAGATGGCGATCAGCAAACGCAAGTCACGCGCCGTGGGCTGACGGCGGGCGATGATGCTGGAGAGTTCGCGGTCAATCTCGATTTCCATGCCATTCACACGGATTTCGGTTTCTGCAACCTGGTCGGCCACCTCAACGCTGAACTGCGACAACGCATAAACCGCCTGGCGGATCTGCGACTCCACCAGACCGCCCAGCTCCATCACGCGGCTGGAAACGCCATTCAGTTCGCTGTCGAACTGGCTGGAAAGATGTTTATCGGACATGAAAGTCTCCAATACAAAGAGGGGCCATAAACGGCAAGCCTGAATTTTTCAAGAACACTGCAGAACCGGCTCCGCCGGGCTGCCAGTGTTACCCCCTGCAAGGGGGTTGGCGAAAACCTGCGTTATCGGCCCTATGGGCCGATCCCGGGGCAGTGTGTAGCCTGGGGGTTAGCCAAACCTTCCGGTGATGTAGTCTTCAGTTTCCTTGCGCTTGGGCTTGAAGAAGATGTCTTCGGTGGCACCAAACTCCATCAGGTCGCCCAGGTACATGTAGGCGGTGTAGTCGCTGCAACGCGCGGCCTGCTGCATGTTGTGGGTGACGATGACCACGGTGTAGTCATTCTTCAGCTCGGTGATCAGCTCTTCCACCTTGGAGGTAGAGATCGGATCGAGTGCCGAACAAGGCTCGTCGAGCAGCAGCACTTCGGGCTTGATGGCAATGCCCCGGGCAATACACAGGCGTTGCTGCTGACCGCCGGACAGACTGGAGCCGCTTTGGTTGAGCTTGTCTTTCACTTCGGTCCACAGGGCCGCCTTGCGCAGGGCCCACTCGACTCGCTCTTCCATGTCGGTGATGTTCAGGTCTTCAAACAGCTTCACGCCAAAGGTAATGTTGTCGTAGATCGACATCGGGAACGGCGTGGGCTTTTGAAACACCATGCCGACCTTGGCCCGCAGCAGGGCCACGTCTTTTTTGCTGGTCAGCAGGTTCTCGCCGTCCAGAATGATCTGGCCTTCGGCGCGCTGCTCGGGGTAGAGCTCGAACATACGGTTAAAGATACGCAGCAGCGTGGATTTACCGCAGCCCGAGGGGCCGATGAAGGCGGTGACCTTCTTTTCAGGGATTTCCATGTTGATGCCCTTGAGCGCATGGAACTTGCCGTAGTAAAAATTCAGGTCTTTGACCGAGATTTTCGAGGGGCTTGCAACAGTAGTTGGCATGGTAAAGACCTAGGTTAATTCTTGTTGGAACCAGCCCACAGGCGGGCCAAAATATTCAAGCCCAGCACGGCCATGGTGATCAAAAACACCCCGGCCCAGGCCAGCTTTTGCCAGTTTTCGTACGGGCTCATCGCAAATTTGAAAATCGTGACCGGCAGGCTGGCCATCGGCTGGCTCAGGCTGGAGGTCCAGAACTGGTTGCTCAAAGCGGTGAACAGCAGCGGCGCGGTTTCTCCGGCAATCCGGGCCACAGCCAACATCACACCGGTAATTACACCGGCCCGGGCAGCTTTCAGAGTGATGCTCAGAATCACCTTCCACTTGGGCGCACCCAAGGCATAAGCCGCTTCCCGCAGTCCCGGCGGTATCAGTTGCAGCATGTTTTCGGTGGTGCGAATGACCACCGGAATCACGATCAGCGCCAAGGCCACCACACCAGCCCAGCCCGAGAACGACTTGAAGCGCGACACCACCACGGCGTAGACGAACAGACCGATCACGATGGAGGGAGCCGACAACAAAATGTCGTTCACAAACCGGGTGGTCGAGGCCAGCCAGCTCTTGGTGTCGTACTCGGCCAGATAGATACCGGCCATGATGCCGATGGGTGCACCCACGCAGGTGGCCAGCGTCACCATCAGGAACGAGCCGTAAATCGCATTGGCCAGGCCGCCTTCGTCGTTGGGCGGCGGGGTCATCTGGGTCAGGGTCGCGATGGTCAGGCCTTCAATGCCCAGCCGCACGGTTTCAAACAAAATCCAGAACAACCAGAACAGGCCGAAAGCCATGGCTCCCAGGGCCATCACCAAGGCAATCTGGTTGACGCGCTTGCGTTTGGCGTATTTGACGCCGCGGGTCTGTTCCAGCGCAGCAGCTTTGAGCAATATTTCGCCCGTGGTCATGATTTGGCTCCTTCATTTTTCCGCAGCTGCGACAGCAGCAGTTTGGACAGGGAAAGAATGACAAAAGTAATAAAAAACAGCACCAGGCCGAGGTACATCAGCGCACCTTGGTGCAGGCCTTCGCCCGCCTCGGCAAACTCGTTGGCCAGGGCCGAGGTGATGCTGTTGGCCGCCTGGAACAGACTGAGCGAATCCAACTGGTTGAAATTACCAATCACAAAAGTCACTGCCATGGTTTCGCCAATGGCCCGGCCCAAGCCCAGCATGATGCCGCCCACCACACCCGACTTGGTGTACGGCAACACCACCTTGGACACTACTTCCCAGGTGGTGGCACCCAGGCCGTAGGCCGATTCTTTCAGCAAGGTAGGCGTGACTTCAAACACATCGCGCATCACGGCCGCAATGAACGGGATGATCATGATGGCCAAAATGATGCCGGCTGACAAAATGCCGATGCCTACGGGAGCCCCGGAAAACAACGCCCCCAGGTAGGGCACGTCGCCAAACGCTGCTTGCAAAGGCTGCTGCACATACGTGGACAGCACCGGGCTGAACACCAGCAAACCCCACATGCCGTAGACGATAGAGGGCACAGCAGCCAGCAGTTCAATGGCCGTTCCCAGCGGGCGCTTCAGCCAGGCAGGCGAGAGCTCGGTCAGAAACAGCGCGATACCGAAACTCACCGGTACGGCAATCAGCAAGGCGATGAACGAAGTCATCACGGTGCCGTAAATCATCACCAAGCCGCCAAAGTCTTCTTTGACCGGGTCCCAGGTGGTGCTGGTCAAAAAGCCCAGACCGAACTTGTCAATCGCTGGCCATGCACTGATGGTCAGCGACCCCAAGATGGCAATCAGCATCACCAGGGTAAAGATGGCCGAACCCTTGGCCAACCAGGCAAAGATACGGTCGAAAACCGGCCCGGAGCGGGCCGCTTTGGGGCGGGGAGGAGTGGTCATCGCATGTCCGGAAGACTTACCAGATGGATTTAACAGGTGCTCGGTCGCCGGAAGTGTAGATGACACGTTTTGCTCCTTTGTCCTAGGGTATCGGTTCTTACTTGATCGCGACAGGCTTGCCAGCGGCGTCTGTCACCTGGCTCCAGGCCTTCTCGATCGAAGCCACCACGGGTGCTGGCAAGGGCACATAGTCCAGATCGTCGGCAATCTTGGCGCCATTTTTGTAAGCCCAATTGAAGAACTTGAACACTTCGGTGGCGTTCGCTGGCTTGTCTTGCTTGGTGTGCATCAAGATGAAGGTAGCGGTAGAGATAGGCCAGGCTTCCTTGCCAGGCTGATCGGTGATCAACTGGTAGAACGACTTGTTCCAGTCGGCACCGGCAGCGGCAGCGGCAAAGGCAGTGTCGCTGGGGGCAACAAACACACCATCGCGGTTCTTCAGCAAGGCGTAGGTCATCTTGCTTTGCTTGACGTAGGCATATTCCACGTAGCCAATCGAGTTGGGCAGGCGGTTCACAAATGTGGCCACGCCTTCATTGCCCTTGCCGCCCGAGCCCGAAGGCCAGTTCACGGCTGTGCCCTCACCCACTTTTTCTTTCCACTCGGGGTGGACGCGGCTCAGGTAGTTGGTGAAGTTGAAGGTAGTGCCAGAACCATCGGCGCGATGCACGGTGGTAATGGCTGCATCGGGCAATGGCACACCAGGGTTCAGCGCTACCAGCGCAGCGTCGTTCCACTTGGTAATCTTGCCCAGGAAGATGTCGCCCAGCACCGCGCCGGTCAGCTTCAGTTGGCCGGGTGCGATGCCTTTGATGTTGACCACGGGCACCGTGCCGCCGATGACAGCGGGAAACTGCATTTGGCCCTTGGACTTCAGTACTTCGTCGGTCTGGGGCATGTCGGATGCACCGAAATCCACCGTTTTGGAGTCGATTTGCTTGATGCCAGCACCAGAGCCCACGGATTGGTAATTGATCTTGACGCCCGTGACCTTGTTGTACTCAGCCGCCCACTTGGAATACACGGGTGCGGGAAAAGTGGCACCGGCACCGGTAATTTCTTGGGCACTGGCGAAACCAGCAAAAGACAAGGCGACCGAACCAGCCAAGCTGGCCATGGCGATTTTGAAACGTACTTGCATCAGAAAACCCTTTGGGTAAGTGGAAACATGTCGAAGAGGAGCTGCGGTTTACCGGATAGGCAAACCTTGGCGATGGCTGTACTTTAAGAAGGTTGTGTGACATCTATGTGACAAAAAAAATAACGCCGTGCTGCCCACGCCGTGGGTGCTATGCTGCGCCCACGAAAAAAGCAGCTACACCATGCAAAACGGAACTCTCATCGCCGCCCTGGACCTGGGCTCCAACAGCTTCCGCCTCGAAATTGGTCGTCTCGACCACGGGCAAATCCACCGTACCGAATACCTGAAAGAAACCGTCCGCCAAGGCAACGGCCTGGACGAAAACCGCAACCTGAGCCAAGAGGCCATGCAGCGCGGCTGGGATTGCCTGGCACGTTTTGGTGAACGCCTGGCAGGGTTCGAGCGTCACCAGGTGCGCGCCGTAGCCACGCAGACCCTGCGCGAAGCCCGCAACCGCGACGTGTTTCTGGCCAAAGCGCACGAGGTGCTGGGCTTTCCCATCGACGTGATTCCAGGCCGCGAAGAAGCCCGGCTGATCTACCAAGGCGTGGCCCGACTGCTGCCGCAGTCGGACGAGCGGCGGCTGGTGGTGGATATCGGTGGGCGGTCCACCGAAATGATTCTGGGCCAAGCCTATGACGCTACGGTGATGGAATCCTTCCGGGTAGGCAGCGTGGCCTGGTCGATGAAGTATTTCCCCAATGGCCAGTTCACCCGCGATGCCTTCCGGATTGCCGAAATTGCCGCCAAGGCCGTACTGGACGAAGCCCTGGACGCCTACCGCCGCGACACCTGGGACGTTGCCTATGGCTCCTCCGGCACCATCGGTGCAGTGGGTGACATCCTGCATGCCGCAGGCTGGCCGCTGAACCTCATCACCCGCGAAGGTCTGGACTGGATCAGCGACCGCTTGCTAAAAGCCCAAAGTGTTGAAAAACTGCGCATCGACGGCATGAAGGATGACCGCAAACTGGTCATTGGCGGCGGCATCAGCGTGCTGCGCGCCGTATTTGACCTGCTGGGCATCAATGAAATGCACGCTGCCGATGGTGCGCTGCGCCACGGCGTGCTGTACGACCTGGTGGCACGTGGCCAGGAAGAAACCGACCTGCGTGCCGTCTCGGTGCAGCGCATGGCCAGCCGCTTTGGCGTGGACACCCAACAAGCCCAGCGCGTAGCCAAGCTCGCTTGCACGCTCTACGGCCAGTTGCAAACCGGCAGCGGTGTAGCCCCCACCGAAGTCGCCCGCCAGCAGCGCAAGCTCAACTGGGCCGGGCAGCTGCATGAAATTGGCTGCCAAATCTCGCACCAGGACCACCACAAACACGGTGCTTACGTTCTAGAGCACGCGGACGCCCCCGGCTTTGCCCTGCTAGAGCTGCACCGCTTGAGCCAGCTGGTGCTGGGCCACCGGGGCAAGCTGCGCAAGCTGGAACTGGATTTTGGCGATGCTGCCTTCATGCAGCAATTGCTATGTTTGCGGTTGGCCACCATACTCTGCCATGCCCGCCGAGACCCCGACACCGCAGGGCTGGAACTCCGCGTGGACCCCGCACTTGCCAGCCAGTTTGTGCTGTCCACCCGCCCCGGCTGGGCGCAGGCCTATCCGCAATCGGCCCATCTATTGCGTGAAGAAGCCCAAGCCTGGCAAAAAACACCGTGGTCCTTGCAGCTTTCTGAAGCGTAAATGTGACTTCTTGCGGCAAACTGTAAAAAATATTTAGGCAATTTATCCGTTAAGCCTGCGTAAAGTGTGTACGGTAACAAGTCGCTCCTCTTTCAACACCCTGCAAGGCCCGTATGTCAGACAATCCCCGCCTTAACCTGGGCGATGGCTACAAGCAGTACTTTGAAATTGCGCCTGCACTAGACACCGCCCGTATCAACGACGTATTTTTTATCCGGCACGATGTTTATGCCCGCGAACTCGGCTTCGAGCCGGTACGAGAAGACCAGCGCGAAACTGACAAATACGATTACCGCTCCCAGCATTGCCTAGTGCGCAGTGCCGATGGAACCCGCCTGGCAGGCTGCGCGCGCCTGGTTCTGGCAGACCCGGCCGATCCCGATGCGCCGCTGCCGTTCGAGGTGACTTGCAAAAACACGCTAGACCGCAGCATCATCGACCCCGCCCTGCAACCGCGTGGACGCATTGCCGAGGTATCCCGGCTGGCGGTCATGTCTGAATTCCGCCGCCGCAAGGGTGAGCAGCAAACCGAAGCCGTTATTTCAGAGCAGGATTTCGGCGACCAGAAACAGCCGCGCTTCCCCTACCTTCCGGTCAGCCTATACATGGGTGCCGTACTCATGGCCAAACGCCAGGGCATTGAAACCCTGTTCACCCTTACCGAACCGCGGTTGGCCGAGCACTTTGCCAAACTCGGGGTCAACATCATTCCCATTGGCGGCCCGGTGGAGCACCGCGGTCAGCGCGTGCCATCCATGCTGCTCGTGAACGAGGTTTACCAAGGGCTGCGCCTCATGATCCAGCCTCTTTGGCACACCATCAACGAACAAATCAACGCCGGGTACGCAAAATCTGCGGGCTAAACAGCCAGTTTCGTTATTTCTAAATATGCTTATTTGCATATTGGTAGAACAATAAAGTAGTTTGGATTAAAGGTGCAGGCTTTTATAGTCGCGCCCTATGCATGATTTTGCTTTTGTTTTTGCCGGATTCTTTGTCGGCTTTGTCGTCGGCTTGACCGGGGTGGGCGGCGGCTCGCTGATGACCCCCATCCTGATTTTCTTCTTCGGCATGAAGCCCTACTTGGCCATCGGCACCGACCTGCTGTTTGCCTGCTTTACCAAAGCCGGTGGCACGCTGAAGATGGCCCGCTCCGGCATGGTGAACTGGCGCATCGTCGCCACGCTGTGCGCAGGCAGCATTCCGGCTTCACTGATCACTTTGTGGGTGTTGCATACCCTAGGCCCCGCCGATGCGCAGGTGCAAAAAGCCATGACCACCACCCTGGGCGTGGCCTTGCTGCTCACCGCTGCGGCCACGCTCTACAAAAGCATCCGTGGCAAATCGGCCCCCCGCAGCGTCAGCGCAGGCAATATGGCCCAGGCCGAGCGCCCGCGCCACTGGAGCCTGCCCCTGCTGTTTGGTGCCTTCATTGGCGCACTGGTCACGCTGACTTCAGTTGGTGCCGGGGCCATTGGCGTGACGGTGCTGATGTTGCTCTATCCGCTGCTGCCGCTGCAACGCATCGTCGCCGCCGACATCGCCTACGCCGTGCCCTTGACCCTGGTGGCGGGCCTGGGCCACGCCGGGCTGGGCTCGGTCGATTGGCCACTGCTGGCCAAGCTGTTGGCCGGTTCGCTGCCCGGCATCTGGCTGGGTTCGCACCTGATGCTCAAAACCTCGGACCGCGTGATCCGAGGCCTGTTGTCCCTGCTATTAGCCTATGCAGGCACCAAGTTACTCGCACTTTAAAATCGCAGCTTGCCCTGCCCCACGATCGATAAAAAATGTACCAATACACCGAATTTGACAAACAGTTCGTCAAACTGCGCGCCGCCCAATTCCGCGACCAGCTAGAACGCTGGCAAGGCGGCACCCTGGCCGAAGAAGAGTTTCGCCCCCTGCGTCTGCAAAACGGCTGGTACGTACAGCGTTTTGCACCCATGCTGCGCGTGGCCGTGCCCTACGGCGAACTGTCCAGCGCCCAGCTGCGCGTGCTGGCCACCATCGCCCGCGACTACGACAAAAAAGACGCACACGACCTGAGCAAAGCCAACCCAGGCCTGAGCGACCTGCACAGCCTGCCCAGCGCCTGCGCCCACTTCACCACCCGCCAAAACGTCCAGTTCAACTGGATTCCGCTCGACAAAAGCGTCGACGTGATGGACCTGCTGGCCAGCGTGCATCTGCACGGCATCCAGACCAGCGGCAACTGCATCCGCAACACCACCAGCGACGAGCGCGCCGGTATTGCCGAAGATGAAATCGCCGACCCGCGCCCGCTGGCCGAAATCATCCGCCAGTGGAGCACGCTGCACCCCGAGTTCGCCTTTTTGCCGCGCAAGTTCAAGATCGCCATCGTCGGTGCTACCGATGATCGCGCCGCCACCGCCTGGCACGATATCGGCCTGCATGTACTGAAGAACGAAGCCGGTGAAGTCGGCCTGCGTGTCATGGTGGGCGGCGGCATGGGCCGCACCCCGGTGCTGGGCACGGTGATCCGCAGCTTTTTGCCCTGGGACCAGATCCTCAACTACCTGGAAGCCGTGGTCCGCGTGTACAACCGCTGGGGCCGCCGCGACAACATCTACAAGGCGCGCATCAAGATTTTGGTCAAGGCCGAAGGCCAGCGCTATATCGACGAGGTAGAAGCCGAGTACCAGCAGATCCTGACCGTGGACGGCGCGCCGCACACCATCGCCCAGGCCGAGCTCGACCGCGTGACCGCCTGCTTTGTGCCCCCGGCCAGCCGCGTCGGCACCCTGCCCGCCCTGGCCAACCCGGTCGCCGCCCCAGTGGACGACAAAGACTACACCCGCTGGCTCAAGCAAAACGTGGCCGCGCACCAAAACCCGTTGCTGCGCTCTGTAACGCTATCGTTCAAGCGTCTGGGATACTCGCCCGGCGATGCCACCGGCGACCAGCTTGATCTGTCGGCAGACTTGGCCGACCGCTACAGCGCCGGTGAAACCCGCGTTACCCACGACCAGAATCTGGTGCTACCTTGGGTGCGCGCTGACGAATTGCCCGCGCTCTACGCCGAAGCCAAAGCCGCCGGCCTGGCCCGCGCCAACATCCGTTTGCTGACCGACATGATCGTCTGCCCCGGCGGCGATTTCTGCTCGTTGGCCAACGCCCGTTCGCTACCGATTTCCGAAGCCATCAGCCAGCGCTACCAGGACATGGACGAGCTGCACGACATCGGTGAAGTAGACGTTCACATGAGTGGTTGCATCAACTCCTGCGGCCACCACCACAGCGCCCACATCGGCATTCTGGGCGTGGACAAAGACGGCCAAGAGTGGTATCAGGTCACGCTGGCAGGCTCGGACGGCTCCAACCTCAGCGGCCCCGCCGCTATCGGTAAGGTGGTCGGCCCATCGTTCAGCGCCGCCGAAGTGCCCGAAGTCATCGAAGCCGTGCTGGACACCTACCGCGCCAACCGCACCAGCGGAGAAGCCTTCATCGACACCCTGCGACGCGTCGGCCAGGACCCGTTCAAGCTGGCCGCCAATGCCGCCCGTACCAGCACCGCCCGTGCGCCCAGAGCAGCGGCCGAAGCTTAAAAGGTCAAATACTATGAAAATAATAGCTGCTACCGCACACACTGCCTACGCTGAAGGCCAAAAAGACCAAATTTTTCTGGCGAACGACGCAGATCCGCGTGCACTGTCGCTCGACGGCGTGACCCGCATCGATCTGCACTTCCCCAAGTTCACCGATGGCCGCGCCTACAGCCAGGCTTTCCTGCTGCGCCGCCGCCTGGGTTACACCGGCGAAATCCGCGCCACCGGTGATGTACTGATCGACCAACTGGTGCAGATGCAACGCAGCGGCTTCACCGTTGCCGTGCTGCGCGAAGGCGTGGACGCCAGCGCTGCCCAGCGCCAGTTCGACCGCTTTGAAGGCTTCTACCAGGGCGACGCGGTGCATGTCGAACCGCACTTCGCCGAAGCCGAAAATTCCGCAGCTTATGCCGCTGAGTTTGCGCTGCAAGACTCGGCCTGATCGGAGCTGACACCATGAGCACCCTCAACCTCGCACACATCAACGCCGAACTCGGCCGCAATGCACCCGGACTGGTGGAATGGGCCCTCGGCTTGGGCCAGCCTTCCATCGTCACCACTAACTTCCGCCCGTTCGAAGCGGTCATCCTGCACATGGTCACCAACGCCCGCCCCGACGTGCCGGTGGTCTGGATGGACAACGGCCTGAACACCGAGGCCACCTACCGCTTTGTCGATGAAGTCACCCAGCGGCTCAAGCTCAATTTGCACATCTATCTGCCGCGCCGCTCGCGGGCGCACCGCGAGGCCGTGGACGGCCCGACGCCCGCGCTGGACGACCCGCGCCACGCCGCCTTCACCGAAGAAGTGAAGCTGGAGCCTTTTGCCCGCGCACTGCGCGAAACCGCACCCAAGGTCTGGTTCACCGCACTGCGGGCCACCGACACCGCCGTACGCGCCCAGATGGACCCGGTCAGCATCAACCCCGACGGCCTGATCAAGGTCGCGCCGCTGCTGCACTGGTCGTCCAAAGAGCTCTACCAATACTGTGAAACCCACGGCCTGCCCAACAACTTCGACTACGTGGACCCCACCAAGGGTGATGACAACCGCGAGTGCGGCTTGCATCTCGCCCATTGAGACCCACTGAAATTTGACCCCCGACATGAATACCCAAGTTACCCCACACCACCTGAGCAACACCCACCTTGACGCACTGGAAGAAGAAACCATCTTCATCCTGCGCGAAGTGGCTGCCGTGTTTGAACGCCCTACCCTGCTGTTTTCGGGCGGCAAAGACTCGCTGGTGCTGCTGAAATGTGCCGAAAAAGCCTTTGGTGCGAAGAATGTATCCACCGGCAGCGGCGGCATTCCCTACCCGCTGTTGATGATCGACACCGGCCACAACTTCCATGAAGTTACCGATTTCCGCGACTTCCGCGCCCAGGAACTGGGTGCCGAGCTGATCGTGCGCAACGTCGAAGACTCGATGAAGCGCGGCACCGTGCGCCTGGCGCACCCTGGCGAGTCGCGCAACGTGCACCAGTCGGTCACCTTGCTCGAAGCCATCGAAGAATTCCGCTTTGACGCACTGATTGGCGGCGCCCGCCGCGACGAAGAAAAGGCCCGTGCCAAAGAACGCATCTTTTCGCACCGCGACAGCTTCGGCCAGTGGCAGCCCAAGGCCCAGCGCCCCGAGCTGTGGACCCTGTTCAACACCCGCCTGCAGCCCGGCGAACACTTCCGCGTGTTCCCCATCAGCAACTGGACCGAACTCGACGTGTGGCAGTACATCGAACGCGAAAAAATCGCCCTGCCGTCGCTGTACTACACGCACAAACGCGAAGTGGTGGAGCGCAAGGGCCTGCTGGTGCCGGTGACCGAACTCACCCCGCTCAAGGCCGGTGAAACTTCTGAGCAGCGCGACGTGCGCTTCCGCACCGTGGGCGACATCACCTGCACCTGCCCGGTGGACAGCTTGGCCGCCACCGCCGCCGACATCGTGATCGAAACCCTGGCCGCCGACGTGAGCGAACGCGGCGCGACCCGCATGGACGACAAGACATCAGAGGCTTCGATGGAGAAGCGCAAGAAAGACGGATACTTCTAATGAATGCTACTACTTCTATAGCTACTCCCGCAGGCACTACAAGCGCCACAGCCCTTTCCGCCTTAAAGTTTATCACCTGCGGATCAGTCGATGACGGCAAGAGCACCCTGATTGGCCGCCTGCTGGTGGACACCAAGGCCGTGCTGCAAGACCATCTGGCCGGTGTGCAACGCCAGGGCGAAACCGACTTGGCGCTGCTGACCGACGGCCTGAGCGCCGAGCGCGAGCAAGGCATCACCATCGACGTGGCCTACCGCTACTTCAACACCGAAGACCGCAAGTTCATCATCGGCGACGCGCCCGGCCACGAGCAGTACACCCGCAACATGGTCACCGCCGCCAGCAGCGCCGATGCCGCCGTGGTGCTGGTCGATGCCACCAAGCTGGACTGGAAAAACGCTGCCCTGGAACTGCTGCCGCAAACCCGCCGCCACTCGCTGCTGTGCCATTTGCTGCGCGTGCCCAGCATCGTCTTTGCCATCAACAAGCTGGACGCGGTGGAAGACTCCTGCCTGGCGTTTGCCCACATCAGCGCCGCGCTGAACAGCTTTGCCACCGCTGCCGAGATTCCCGTCAAGGCCATCGTACCGATTTCGGCCCTCAAGGGCTGGAACGTGGTGGAAGCGGGCCATACGGATACACCCGATTGGTGCAATTACACCGGCCCGACCCTGCTACAGATTCTGGAGCAATTGCCCAGCACGCCCGCAGAAGTGGAGCAGCCCTTCGCCTTTCCGGTGCAGTGGGTGGAAAAATTCTCTTCTAGCGCCGACACCAGCCAGGGCCGCCGCGTGTTCTGGGGCCGCGTCGCCACCGGCAAAGTGGAAGTGGGCCAAGAAATCCGCATCCTGCCCAGTGGCCAAACCGCTACCGTGGCCCAAGTGCTGGACCATGCCCGCAACCCCAAGAGCGTGCTGGCTGGCAACAGTGCCGGCATCACGCTGGACCGCGAGGTCGATGTGTCGCGTGGCGACTGGTTGCTGGCCCCCGGCCAGTTCGAAGCCAGCCGCGAGATTTCGGCCACCGTCGCCTGGATGGACGACGAACCCCTGGTCGCAGGCCGCGTCTACTGGGCGCTGCACGGCCACCGCTGGGTCAAGGCCAAGGTCAAGCGCATCGTGCACAAGCTGGACATCAACACCCTGGTCGAGGAAGATGCCACCGAATTGCCACCCAACGCCATCGGCCATGTCGAGCTGGCGCTGCAAGAGGCGATCGCCACCCGGCCCTATACGCAGTCGCGTTCCCTGGGTGCCTTGGTTTTGGTCGATACCGCTACGCACAAAACCTCAGCCGCCGTTTTGGTGCGCTAAGCATTCCACCCCTAAAATCACGGTCTATCCCCCGCATCTCGAAAATACCATGACCCACGTCGTTTCCGAATCCTGTATCAAGTGCAAGTACACCGACTGTGTGGACGTGTGCCCCGTGGACTGCTTCCGCGAAGGCCCGAACATGCTGGTCATCGACCCCGATGAATGCATCGACTGCGCCGTCTGCATCCCCGAGTGCCCGGCCAACGCCATCTACGCCGAAGAAGACATGCCCGCCGACCAGCTGGCCTTCATCAAGCTCAACGTCGAACTCGCCCGCGCCGAAGGCTGGAAGAGCATCACCAAACGCAAACCCGCCCTGGCCGATGCCGACGACTGGAAAGATGTGATGCCCAAAATCCAGTTGCTGGAGCGTTAATTTGGTATTGCCCGTGCCTCTGGAAACCGGGGCCGTCGTCATCGGCGCGGGCCCGGTTGGGCTGTTCCAGGTGTTCCAGCTCGGCTTGCTGGAAGTGCCCACCCATGTCATCGACGCACTGCCCCATGCGGGCGGCCAATGCATGGAGCTGTACCCCGACAAACCCATCTACGACATCCCAGGCACACCCGCCACCTCCGGGCGGGCGCTGGCAGATTCGCTGCTGCAGCAAATCCAGCCGTTCCAAACGCCCTTCCACCTCGGCCAGCAGGTCAGCCGCATCGAAAAGCAGGCCGATGGCCGTTTTCTGGTGCAGACCGACCAGGGCACGCAGTTTTTGGCACCTGTGGTCATCATCGCCGCCGGTGTGGGCGCATTCCAACCCCGACGCTTGAAGCTGGACGGCATCGAAGCCTTTGAAGGCGGCCAGCTGCGCTACCACGCGGCCCCCGCCACGGTGGCCGGGCAGGACGTGGTGGTGGTCGGTGGCGACGAGGCCGCATTGCACTGCGCGCTAACCCTGGCCGACTTGGATGCCAAAAGCGTCACCCTGTTGCACCGCCGCGATGTACTGCAAGCGCCCATGGCCAATATCGCTGAAATGCAAATGCTGGTGGCGGCCGGGCGCATGCGCTTCATGGTGGGGCAGATTACGGGGTTTGGTGCGGCAGAAGGCCGCTTGGCCAGCCTGGAAGTCAGCGATGTGGACGCAGCGCTACACCAACTGCCAGTCGATGCGCTGAGCGTCTTCCTGGGCCTGTCGCCCAAGCTGGGCCCGGTGGCTGATTGGGGTTTAGCCATGGAACGCAAGCAGTTGCAGGTGGACACGGCCCGGTTTGAAACCAGCGTGCCCGGCATCTTCGCCGTGGGGGACATCAACACCTATCCGGGTAAGCAAAAACTCATCGTCTGCGGCTTCCACGAAGCCACGCTGGCGGCGTACGCGGCGGCACCGCTGGTGTTTCCAGGCAAGAAGATTCCGTTCCAGTACACCACCACCTCCCCCCGGCTGCACCAGTTGCTGGGTGTACCAACACCGTCTTAAAACTTGACGCGGTAGTACACCATTGGCTTGCCCCGGCTGAGGCGCAGTACCACCCGTTCGTTATTGTTGAGCTGCAGGCCCAAGGCCCCACCCAATTCAAACTGGATACCGCGCGCACTGGCCGCACTGAACTGCATCTCCAGCCGGGTGTTGTAGTTAACGGGATTTATGGCTGGATTGGCAACACCTACAGGGTCCTGCCAGGGATTCACGTGCTGCCATACGCCGATGCGGACCCGGCCCTGGCCCTGGTCGGCAGACCGCCAGTGCAACCCCAGATCCAGCCCAGGTGCAGCGTTACGTCCATCCCCCAGCGCGCTCTGGCTAGGTACGGACCAGCCCAACCCCAAGCCCACGCCCGCTTGGGACGTGGGGGCGGACCAGCCGGTCAAACTCATACGGGAATCCATGCGCCCATCGGCCCGCTGCATCGAAGGGATGGTCAGCGTAGCCAGCTCCAGTTGCGCAGCCGACTCGCCCTGCACCTGGGCCCACACCAAGCCATCGCAGCACAGCACAACCAGCGCTACCCAGCAGCGCGGGTACAGCAGCACGTCGGGGCGAAAAGCGATTACAGGCATGGCGGCACACCTTGGTGTAATTACCACTATTGTGCTGCGCCGCCGCGTTTTTACCAGCTTTTTCCCCAACCCACAGCCGTAAAAAAAGCCCGCAAAAAGCGGGCTTATCGGAGGCCTTGGTCAGGCCAGGAATCTTTAAAACTCTTTGACCAGCGAGTAGGTCAGCCCGGCCGTGCCCAACATGTCGATCTGTGCATTCCAGCCCGAACCAAAGCGCCAGCCCGCGGCCGGCACGATGGCGGGCGAGAAGCCTTTGTAGTTCAGCGGCACCTTGTGGTTGTAGGGTGGCTTGTAGCCGTAGAGTACGCCCGCCGACCATTTCAGGTAGACCTTGGGCAGGCTGTCAAACACGTTGTAGTAGGTCTTGCCCAGGTAGGCGTAGCCGCTGTCTTGGCCAAACGAGTTGGTGAACAGCGCCAGACCGTAGAAGCTGTTGTCCACGGTGGATTCGCGTTCCAGGCCCACCAGGTGCACCGGGTGGTGCTCTACGTTGTAGCTGAAATGGGTGGTGTGCGGGCTGAGCTCCAGCCGCCAGCGGTAGGGCACCGCAGGCGCGTCGGCCGGTGCCGAGTCAGGAGCGGTGGCCGTCTGGGCCATGGCGCTGCAGGCCAGACCCAGCAGCGCACAAGCGGCGAGGCGGCGGGGAATCAAAAAAGCATCCATGGGGGTCTTGAAAGAAAAAAGTGGCTGGGAAGGTGCAAGGCCGACATCCATCGCTGGAGCGCACGAACCACGTACCTGGCTGACAAGCATTGTACCGCTACTGTTTTAATAGCTATACGCACAGGTAACGCCTACACCTCAGCCCTATTTTGTATAAATTTGTAAGCCACTGCGTTAGAATTCGGCACTCTGCCAGCGCATCCAAGCCTGGCAGAGTTCCGCTAGGGGTGTTGGGGCTGTAATGGCCCCGACTGAGAAAGTCCCTTTGAACCTGATTGAGGTAATCCTCGCGCAGGGAAGCATGTTCTTCAACGGGCACCGCTGCCTTCTCGGCACAGCGCTGGCCCGTTCGGTTCAAGCCCCCTGCCACTATTTTGCATGGAGCAAATGAATGGCAAATTCACCGTTTTTTCACAATGATGCACTGACACCGATCCCGGACGCAGACCGCGTTTTCGGCTGGTCATCGCACGCCGCCCTGTGGTTCAGCCTGGGCGTGGGCCTGCTGGTGATGCAGATCGGGGCCTACCTGGTGCCGGCCGTGGGCACGCAACAGGCACTGGTGGCCATCGTACTGGGGTCGGTACTGGGCGCAGGCCTGCTGGCCTGGGTGGCGCGCATCGCCTGCGACAGCGGCCTGTCCAGCGCCGGGCTGATGCATGCCACCTTTGGCAGCGGTTTTGCCCGCCTGCCGGTGCTGATGAACATCGTGCAACTGGTGGGTTGGACCACCTTTGAGCTGGTCATCATGCGCGACGGCACCGCAGCCATCGCCAAGCACAGCCTGGGCTGGGACCTGGGCAGTACCCGCGGCGTGCTGCTGACCACGCTGCTGTGGGGCATGGTACTGACCGCCCTGATGGCGGGCTCCATGCTGACCCTGGTGCGCAAGTTTATTGGCCGCTTCGGCCTGCCGCTGGTGGTGCTGTCGCTGCTGTGGCTGAGCTGGCAGTTCGCCCAGAAGCTGCTGGCCGGTGACGCGTTGGCCTTCTGGCACCGCTCTGGCGACGGCAGCATGGGTTTGCTGTCGGCCATGGACCTGGTGATCGCCATGCCGGTGTCGTGGCTGCCCCTGGTGGCCGACTACGCCCGCCATGGGCGCAATGGCAAATCCGCCATGAGCGGCACCTGGCTGGGCTACGCACTGGCCAACATCTGGTGCTACGCACTGGGTGTGGTGGTGGTGACGGTGGCCGCACCGGGCACCGACCTGGTCACCGCGCTGCTGATCGCCCAAGGCGGTTTGCTGGCGCTGGGGCTGATTTTGTTCGACGAAATCGACAATGCCTATGGCGACGTGTACTCGGGTTCGGTGTCGGCCCACAGCCTGCACCCCAAGCTGAGCATCCGGCGCTGGGGCCTGCTGCTGGCCGCGGCCTGCACGGCGTTGGCGCTGGCGCTGCCCGTCCACAGCCTGGAGCCGTTTTTGCTGTTGCTGAGCTCGGTGTTTGTGCCGCTGTTCGGTGTGATTCTGGGCCGTCTGGGCAGCCATGCCACCGCATCTGTGCAGCGCCTGGTGGAACCGATGGCCGCCGGGCTGTGGCTGGCGGGTATTGCGCTGTACCACCTGCTGGCCACCTACGCACCACAGTTTGGCGCGGCCCTGCCCACGCTGGCCGTAGTGTTCATCGCCGCCTGGCTAAGCCGCCCGCTACGGATTACCTACGCACTACAAAAATAATAGCTACTAGCGTAGGTAGAAACTACGCTAGAGGCCTATTTCTCATAAATTTCTAGTTGCGGACAATCCCCATGGGCAAGGGCGCAAAGCCGTGGTTCAACGGCCCCTGGCCGTGCCCGGTGCGCACATCGGCACCGCTGGTGATAGCCCCCAGGATGTAGGCACGCGCCAGCCCCACCGCCTCGCGCAAAGCATGGCCTTGTGCCAGATAGACGGCAATCGCCGACGACAGCGTGCAGCCGGTGCCGTGCCCGTTGTGGGTGGCGATGCGCACCGACTCCCAGCGCTGGCGCACACCATTCGCCAGGCCCAGCACATCGACCACCGCGCTACCCGGCAGATGCCCGCCTTTGACCAATACCGCCTGCGCGCCCAGCGCCAACAAGTCGGCCACGGCGGGCTCCAAGGCAGCTTGGTCGTCCACGCTGCGGCCCAGCAGCAAGCTGGCCTCGTCCAGGTTGGGCGTGACCACGGTGGCGCGGGGAAACAGCTGGCCTACCAGCACCTGCACCGTCTCCTGGGCCATCAGCCGGTCGCCGCTGGTGGCGACCATCACCGGGTCGAGCACCACTTTTTTCAACTGGTAGTGGTCGATAGCCCAGGCCACCACCTCCACCATTTCAGGGGAGTGCAGCATGCCGATCTTCACTGCGTCGGCACCGATGTCGTCCAACACGGCCTGCAGCTGGGCTTTCAAAAACGCGGGGGGCACGGGATGGATGGCGGTGACACCCCGGGTGTTTTGCGCCGTCAGCGCGGCCAAGGCGGTCATGCCGTAGCAGCCCAGGGCGCTGAAGGTTTTCAAATCGGCCTGGATGCCCGCGCCGCCGCCACTGTCGGACCCGGCGATGGAGAGCAGACGCAGGTAGCGCGGATAGCTTGGTGGGTTGGTCATGGGGAAATTATCGGCGAGCGAATGTGATGTAATTCACGCCACGGATGAAACAGGGGTGTCTGGCGGATGAAGCTGGACTGAGAAAAACCCTCATACCCGATCCAGGTAATACTGGCGTGGGAAGATTTCTATCAACGACCCAGCCTCGTTTCGTCCTGTTTTACCTACGGACGACTCCTTGGCAACACCTCTTACTACCACCATCCTCGGCGCAGGCCTGATGGGCCGCTTGCTGGCCCTGGCCTTGGTGCGCGCGGGCCACACGGTGCAGGTGTTTGAAGCCGGTGGGCCAGAGGCCGAGGGCGCAGCCGCACGCGTAGCCGCCGCCATGCTGGCCCCGCTGGCCGAGTCGGCCATCACCGAAACACAAGTGGTGCAAATGGGCCAGTACGGCCTGCTGCGCTGGCCAGAGCTGATCGCACAACTCGACGCACCCGTGTTCTTCCAGCAAAACGGCACTTTGATCTTGTGGCACCGACAAGACGCGGCCGAGGCCACGCGCTTCGGCCACCAGTTGACCGCCACGCGCCAGGCATTGCCCAGCCTGCCTGCCCCGCAGGCCCTGGATGCCACCGCCATCGCCGATTTGGAGCCCAGCATCGGCACCCGCTTCGCCCAGGGCCTGTACCTTCCAGATGAAGGCCAGTTGGACAACCGCCAACTGCTGGCTGCGCTGCTGTTGCAGTTGCAAAAGCACGGTGTCAACATGCACTGGCACAGCCCACGGCAACCTGAAGATTGCCAGGCAGATTGGGTGTTTGACTGCCGGGGCCTGGGCGCACGTGGCCAATGGCCCGGCTTGCGCGCGGTGCGTGGCGAGGTGCTGCGCCTGCACGCGCCAGGGGTGGACCTGCGCCGCCCGGTACGCCTGGTGCACCCGCGCTATCCGCTGTACATCGCACCCAAAGAAAACAACGTGTTCGTGGTGGGCGCCACCGAAATCGAGTCCGACGATATGTCGCCCATAAGCGTGCGCTCCAGCCTGGAGCTGCTCAGTGCCGCCTACAGCGTGCACCCCGGCTTTGGCGAGGCGCGCATTCTGGAGTCCAACACCCAGTGCCGCCCCACTCTGCCCAACAACCTGCCCGCCATCCGCCAACTCAGCGCTCAGGCCCCGCGCGTGCTGCAAATCAACGGCCTGTACCGGCACGGTTTCTTGATCGCCCCGGCGATGCTGGACGCAGTGCTGGAATTAGTAGAAAAAGGGCAGTCAGCGCTTGCCGTGCAATGGAATCTTGCTATAGAAACTGTATGAACGTCCTGATCAACAACCTCCCCTACACCCTGCCCTTGGGCGCCACGCTGGCCGACGCGGTGGCGCTGCTGCAGGCCCAGCCACCCTTTGCCGCCGCCGTCAATAAAAGCTTTGTTCCGCGCGCGCTGTACCCGCAGACCGCACTCCAGGATGCTGACCGCATCGAAATCATCCACCCCGTCACCGGCGGCTGAAACATGACACCTGATCCCCTTATCCTTTACGGCGAAAGCTTCGCCAGCCGCCTGCTGCTGGGCACCTCGCGCTATCCTTCCCCTAGCATCCTGGGCAGCGCCATCGCGCGCGCGCAGCCCGCCATGCTGACCGCGTCGCTGCGCCGCCAGAACCTGGGCCAAGCCGATTCCGGTGCCAATGGTTTCTGGGAGCTGCTGCGCCAGACCGGCGTGCCCGTGCTGCCCAACACCGCCGGTTGCCACGGCCTGCAGGAAGCCATCACCACCGCCCACATGGCCCGCGAGGTGTTCGACACGCCGTGGATCAAGCTGGAACTGATTGGCGACGACTACACCCTGCAGCCCGACACGCTGAACCTGGTGGAAGCCGCCAGCCGCCTGATCCAGGACGGCTTCAAAGTACTGCCCTACTGCACCGAAGACCTGGTGCTGTGCCAGCGCCTGGTCGATGTGGGCTGCCAAGCGGTAATGCCCTGGGCCGCGCCCATCGGCACCGGCAAGGGCCCCATCAACCCCTACGCCATGCAGGTGCTGCGCGAGCGCTTGAGCGTGCCGCTGCTGGTCGATGCCGGGCTAGGCCGCCCCTCGCACGCCTGCCAGGTGATGGAATGGGGCTATGACGCGGTGCTGCTGAACACGGCGGTGGCTCTGGCCCAAGACCCGGTGCGGATGGCCGGTGCGTTTGCCGATGCCGTGCAGGCCGGGCGCAACGCATTTTTGGGCGGCGCAATGCTGGAGCAGCAAGCCGCCCAGCCCAGCACCCCGGTACTCGGCACGCCGTTTTGGCACCACGCGCAGGAATAAACACCATGCCCCACGACATCCTCACGCGCTATGCCGACATGGCGCTGCCGGCCACAGACGAAGCGCTCCGCATCAGCGCCTGCCTGCAACTCGGCTTCATCCCCGCCGATGCCGCCTGCATCGCCCAGGCCTGGCAGGCGCAGATTGCACGCACCGGCAACACCACCGACTGGCCCGATGCCCCGCAAGATTTCGGCCTGCGCCCCTGGCCGCGCCAAGATGCCTTCCCGTGCTGCCCGCAGCAGCTCGGCCTGTACGCCGTGCTGCCAGATGCCGCCTGGGTGGGCCGCATGGTGCGGGCCGGTGTACCCACCGTGCAATTGCGCTTCAAATCGGACGATGCGCAAGCCATCGCCCAAGAAGTCGCCGCCGCCGTGGCTGCGGTGCAGGGCACGTCCGCCCGGCTCTTCATCAACGACCACTGGCAAGCCGCCATCCAGGCCGGGGCCTACGGCGTGCACCTGGGCCAGGAAGACCTGGACGTGCTGCAGCCGGTAGATCTGGATGCCATCCGCACCGCAGGCCTGCGCCTGGGCGTCAGCACCCACGGCTACGCCGAGATGCAGCGCGCTGACCGCGTCAGCCCCAGCTACATCGCGCTGGGTGCCGTTTTCCCTACCACGCTCAAACGCATGGCCACCGCCCCGCAAGGCACAGCGCGGCTGGCCGCCTACGCCCGGCTGTTGCGCGGCTACCCGCTGGTCGCCATCGGCGGCATCGATACCGAACGGCTACCCGAGGTGCTGGCCAGCGGCGTGGGCTCGATTGGCGTGGTGCGGGCACTGACGGCAGCGGCTGATCCCGAGCTAGCAGCCGCCGAACTGGGCGCTACCATCCAGAAGTTTTTGACTACAGCGCAGAAACGGTGAATTCCCACGCTATAATTTGAGGCTGCAATATTCCTCGATAGCTCAGTTGGTAGAGCGCCGGACTGTTAATCCGTAGGTCCCTGGTTCGAGCCCAGGTCGAGGAGCCAAAATTTCAAAATGGGCTTACGCCAACCCGTAGGCCCTTTTTATTTCAGTTAAAAGTATTTGTATTCCTCGATAGCTCAGTTGGTAGAGCGCCGGACTGTTAATCCGTAGGTCCCTGGTTCGAGCCCAGGTCGAGGAGCCACTGAATTCCAGTATGAAAAAAGCACTTACCCATCTAGGTTAAGTGCTTTTTTTATGTCCAATCACCTCCCGCAGTAAATGCAATTACCGAAAGCACACATGTTTGACCAAAGCGGCCAGTGGATTCCCCTTAAGACTTATGACGACTTCGACAATGGCCTGGGCGAGCTGATCGACCTGTGGTCCAGCCTGGATAAGGCCGCCACCCAGCAGCGCAAGCAAGCCGCCCTCGCCCATTACAAAGCCGACCTGGAAGCCGCCACGCTCCAGTGGGCCGACAACAAAGCCAAGTCCAAGAAATACGCCGCCATTGCGCAAGAGCTGGCCGAGTTTGAAGAAGTGCTGGTGAACGGCGCAGGCCCTGAGGCCTGACGAGCCAACCCGGACGCTCCATGGTCGGGCAATAGCCCAACCAATAGCCCACTAAAACAACAAAACCCGCCGAAGCGGGTTTGTGAGCAGGTCTATGCGATCAACCCAAGGGATCAGGCCTGCTTGCGCTTGCGCACAGCCACCAGCCCGGCAAGGCCCAGTCCCAAGAGAGCGAGAGAACTTGGCTCTGGCACAGCATTGGGGGTGGTCAGGTTAAGAACCGAATTCGTCAACCCAACGCCCCAGCCTGCGCTCAACGCATCGATATCAATCCGCAGCATCAATCCGGTGGCGATATCGTCGAAAAAGTTGCTCGCAAGTGTAAAACTGGTATTGGAGAACGCATCGTTTGCGCCAGTAAGCTTGCCCAACTGCACCCACTGGCCTCCCTTCGAATTGGCATCGTAGGCATAGATGTTGTCAATTTCACCAGGGTCCACGTCATGTGCGCCAATGGTCAAGATGGCCGAGGTAAACAAGCCGCCATAGGCGGCCTGCCTCCAGCTCCAATCCTGGGATGCAAATCGGGTGTAGGGAGCGTTGTTTATTTGGCTGGTGACGGGGCCAAAGTAGGTAGTGGGCGTGGTGACGTAACCCACCGGAGTCGCCTGCGCCGCGCCAAAATGGCCTAACACCGCACCCAGAATAACGGCCGAGAGAATTTTTGAAGAAATAGTCATATTTTTTAAGAAAAAGGCTACGGTAGTAACCAGGGTAAGTAGATGAACAAATTTTCACATTTAGTACAAATTGTTACCGTAATTTATTTGGCAAATCGCGCAACTTGATGAACCCCTGTATCTTCTTTACCAATGTCCGCTGGGGTGCTAGTACTCACCTGTGCAGAGGACTCAGGTCTTCACGCCATTTGCCAGGATGTTTGTGCAACGCATCGCTCTCGAAACCTTCGATCATTTCGCCAAAGACCTGAGGCAGCGCCGGTTTGCACCGGACTGGTATCTTCTGGCCATGCCCATCCACTCCTACGAACCCCGCCTTGGCCACGGCCTGCCGCACGATCCGTTCAACGCCATCGTCGGGCCGCGGCCCATCGGCTGGATTGCCTCACACAGCGCAGCCGGGTCTTTGAACCTAGCTCCGTACAGCTTTTTCAACGCCTTTAATTACACGCCGCCCATCATTGGCTTTGCCAGCGTGGGCTACAAGGACACGGTGCGCAACATCGAAGCCACCGGCGAATTTGTGTGGAACCTGGCGACGCGCACGCTGGCTGAGGCCATGAACCAGACCTGCGCCGCCGTGCCGCCCGAGGTGAGCGAATTCGGGCTGGCGGGGCTGACCCCGGTGGCATCACAACTGGTGGCGGTGCCTCGGGTGCTGGAGAGCCCGGTGGCGTTCGAGTGCCGCACCACGCAAATTCTGCAATTGCAAGGCGCGAACGGCGAGAAGGTGCCGACCTGGCTGGTGCTGGGCGAGGTGGTGGCGGTGCACATCGATACCGTGCTGCTGAAAGACGGCGTGTACGACACGGCCCGCGCCGGGCACATTCTGCGCGGTGGCGGGCCTGCGGATTACTTCCATATCAGGCCAGAGCAGCTATTCCAGATGCGCCGCCCGGTTTAAGAAAAACAGGCTTCTAGCGCTTATTCCGCCTGCATTCGACCATCAAAATGCATAGCAAAGCAGCACCTGCAATGCACACCGGTATTTTTCCTACAAAGCTTATCCAAACTGTCTGACAGCGGGCGGGCGCTCGGCAATCATCACTCCACACAACTTTTGGAGACCTGTATGAGCCGCCCCTACCCTGCCACGGCCGATGACATCGGCAGCTTCCGTGCAGACCCCGGCCTGCCCCCCACGGCCAGCCCCGCCAGTGCCGTGTCCTGGGGAGCGATCCTGGCGGGCACCGCCGCCGCCGCCGCCTTGTCGCTGATCTTGCTGATGCTGGGCGTGGGCTTGGGCCTGTCGTCGGTATCGCCCTGGGCCCGTGACGGGGTCAGCGCCACCACCTTTGGCACCTCCACCGTGGTGTGGATTACGGTGACCCAACTGGCGGCTTCGGCGTTTGGCGGCTACTTGGCCGGGCGGCTGCGGCACCGCTGGGCGAACACCCACACCGACGAGGTGTACTTTCGCGACACCGCGCATGGATTTCTGGCCTGGGCCATTGCCTCGCTGGTAACGGTGACGCTGCTGGCCTCGGCCGTGGGCTCCATCCTCAGCGGAGGTGCACAGGTGGTGGGTACAGCGGCCACCGCAGGTGCGCAACTGGTGGCCAAAACCGATAGCGCAGACACCTCCATGGGCTATTTTGTCGACACCTTGTTCCGCAAAGAAAGCAAGGATGGTGAGGTGGCTCAGGCAGAACCCGTCTCGGCAGCCCCGTTGGTCGAGGTAGGCCGTATTTTTGCCAGCAACCTGCAATCTGCCACCCTGCCCCCAGCCGATGCGCGCTACGTGGGCCAACTGGTAGCACAGCGCACGGGCTTGCCGCAGGCGGATGCCGAAAAGCGCGTCAACACCGTCTATGCCCAGATGCAGGCCCAGCTGCAAACCGCCAAGGCCACCGCGCTGGAGGCCGTGGAAAAAAGCCGCAAGCTGTCGGCCTACGCCGCCTTGTGGCTGTTCATTGCGCTGCTGATGGGTGCCTTTGTGGCCAGCTGGGTCGCCACCTATGGCGGCCGCCAGCGCGACCTTTAAATCCTTGCGTTACCCCTGATTCCTTTTCACTTTTTTGGAGAACAGCATGCGTTCACTGCTTTTGTACCTGATCGGTATCCCCATTCCCATCATCATTTTGATTGCCTTGTTTGTGCGCTAGGCACATCCAGCAAGCATGAAAAAGCAGGCCGCGTGCCTGCTTTTTTGTTGCACTGCGCTCAACCCGGTGCCAGCTGCCGATAGACCTCGTGGGCCACGCGCGTCAGCTCGGGTTTGGCGATGCTGCCTGACAAGGCGTAGCCAAAGCTTTTATCCACCCAATAGAAGACATTGACCTTACCGTCTTGGCCGAACTGGAAGGCGGTTGCGGGCTGGTTTGGCCCCGTGGGGACTTCGTGGGTGAGGTACAAGGTCAGCCGTTGGCCGCCGGCATCGGCGTACATAAATTGCGCCACCGGGCCGCTGTCGCCAGGCAGCAAGCGCCCGCCCAGCAGCGCGTAGCCGATGGGCTGCAGGCTGGGCACAGTAACGGTGGCCCCCAGGCGTTTGGACAGCCAGGCCACCAGGTGCTGCTCCTGGTCGGCGCTTACTTCTACCGGGTGCCGCACCTCGGGACTGTAGACCACATGGGCCACGGCAGCCCGCAGCGCAAAGCCGGTCAGCGCGGGCTCTGCCCCCAGGGGAGCCAAGGCCACGGTCTGGTCAACATGCCCGCGCACAAACCAGGCCGATGCGGCGCTGACCACGGCAATCGCTACGCCCGCGGCCAGGCGTTGACCGTACCAGGGTGACCTGGGCAGCGCCGTCTGCACCAGGCGCGGCGGCAGGGTTTCCGCCAGCACTGGGGCAAACAGGGCGCGCAGGCTCCGGGTTTGGGCGCGGTAGGCGTTGATGCGCAGGGCCTCGTCGGGGTGCTGGGTCAGGTAGATCTGCATGTCGGCCTGGCGCTCGGGGGCGAGCTGGCCGTCGGCGTAGGCGTGCAAATCGGCTTCAGTGATGGGGGGGTGGACGGGGCTCATTTGACAACTTTCAGGTGCACCGGCTCGGCGCGGCCTTCCATCAGGGCACGCAGGCGCTCGCGGCCACGCGACAGGCGCGACATCACCGTGCCGATAGGGATGCCCAGCGTGCTGGCGATGTCGGCATAGGCCATGTCTTCCAGCGCCACCAGCAGCAAGACTTCTTTTTGCTCGTGCGACAGCAAGGCCAGGGCGGCCTGCAGGTCCAGCACGTCCAGGCGCTCGCTGTGGCTGGCCGCAACGGGAATTTCGGGAGTGGCATCGTCCAGCTCTACGGTGGCCAGCCGGGGGCGGCGCTGGCCGTCTGCGTGCAAGTTATGCATGACGCCGAACAGCCAGGCGCGCATATCGACCACACCGCGCCACAGACTGGATTTGGCCCAAGCGCGCTCCAAGGTGTCTTGCACCAGGTCGTCGGCATCCTCGCGGTTGCGCACCAAAGCCCGCGCGTAGCGGCGCAGGCGCGGCACGGCGCTGAGGAGTTGCAGGTCGTCCTGGGGCATAGGCGTGCTTGCGAAATCCCTACTTCGCCACGTGCCAGACATCCTTGAAGTTATCGCCCATGCGGTCGGCGGCGGTTTTGTCGTTCTGGAAAAAGTACAGCGGCTTGCCCTTGTAGGCCCATTGTTTACTGCCGTCGTCACGGGTGACGAGGGTGTAGCCGTCTGTGGGCTGGTCGGCTGCCGCGGCCATCAGGGGCGGCCACAAGGTGGCGCAGGGGCCGTTGCAAACGCTTTTGCCGTTGCCCGCCATGTCTTTGTCAAAGGTGTACAGCGCCATACCGTTGGGCCCGACCAGCACGCCACCGGCCATTTTGGCGGGGGCATCGGCCGCACTGGCAGCCAGGGTGGCACAGCCGAGTAGCAGGGCTGCGGCAAAGGATTTTGTGAACATGGTGTGGTTTCCTTGGAAAGAAAATCGGGCAAGGTAGGGCAAAAAGCGCCTACATCCGGGTAGACGCAAAGTGTCTGTGGTTTATTCCCGCGGCCGCAAAAATATTCCCAATCCAGCACATACCCACCCACTTACTTATTTTTGTAATATGCATCCATACAACCGATACCCAAAGGCTTCACTATGGATGTACTGCGACTGACCCTGCGCCAACTGCAGATTTTTGTGGCCGTGGCCCACAGCGGCAGCACCACGGCGGCCAGCGTGGCGATTGCGCTGTCGCAGTCGGCCACCAGCTCTGCCGTGACGGAGCTGGAGCGACTGCTGTCACTGCAGTTGTTTGACCGCGTGGGCAAGCGCCTGCTGCTTAACGACAACGGCCGCGCCCTGCTGCCGCGCGCGCTGGCCCTGCTGGACGGGGCGGCAGGCATTGAACAGATGGCGCGCTATGGCAGCGGTGATGGCAGCGGCCAGGCCCAGTCGCTGCGCATCGGTGCCAGCACCACCATCGGCAACTATGTGCTGCCGCCGCTGCTGGGCGGCTGGGCGGCCTGGCAGGCATCGGGGCAGGCCAGCGCCTGGCAGTCCAGGGTGCAGATCGGTAACACCGAGCAAATAGCCCGCGCGGTGGCCGAATTTGCGCTGGACGTGGGCCTGATCGAAGGTGCCTGCCACGAGGCAACGCTGCAGGTCACCCCCTGGCTGCAAGACACGCTGGTGCTGGTGGCCGCGCCCACGCACCCGCTGGCGCAGGGCGGCACCGCTTCGCTGGACGGCCTGCGTGAAGCCGTGTGGCTGCTGCGCGAACCCGGCTCGGGCACCCGCGAAACCACCGACCAGGCCCTGCTGCCGCACCTGCACGCCTACCGCCGCAGCATCGAGCTGGGCAGCTCCGAGGCCATGCAGCAGGCTGCCGTGCACGGACTGGGCATCACCTGCCTGTCGCGCTGGGTGGTGCAAGATAAATTGGCCGCCGGGCAGTTGCGCTGCCTGGCCACGCCTCTGCCCGCCATCCTGCGCCAATGCCATTTGATCGTGCCGCGCCACAAGCAGATCACCCCGGCGCTACAGGCCTTCATCGCCTTCGCCACAACATTTGCAACAACCCCTGGGAATGCTGCGCTGATGCAAAAGCACTAGAGTTCTAGAAAATTAGGAGCCCGCCATGCACCCCGCCTTTTACGCTTTCGGCTTTGCGCTAGTCGCCAGCAGTCTGCCTGCTGCCGCCCAAAATCCGCCTGCCTGTCCGGCCGTGCTGCAGCACCAGTTTCCGCGCCTGCAAGACGAGGCACCGCAGAACCTGTGCCAGTACACCGGCAAGGTGGTGCTGGTCGTCAACACCGCCAGCTACTGCGGCTTTGCGGGCCAGTTCGAGGGGCTGGAAGCGCTGTACGCCAAGCAAAAAGACAAGGGGCTGGTGGTGCTGGGCTTTCCGTCCAACGACTTCGCGCAAGAGGCCAAAACCTCCAAGGAAATTGCCGACTTCTGCTTCAACACCTACGGTGTGAAATTCCCGATGCTAGGCAAATCGGTGGTGTCGGGTGCGGGCAAAAATGCGTTCTACGCCGAACTGGTCAAGGCCACGGGCCAAGAGCCGCGCTGGAACTTCTACAAATACCTGATCGACCGCAAAGGCCAGGTAGTGGACAGCTATAACTCCATGACCGGGCCCGACAGCCCCAAGCTGGTGGCGGCGATTGACAAGGCGCTAGCGCAGAAGCCCTAGGCATTAACTTAGGCATCAAATTGGCCTATAGCGCATATGCCATCTACACCATTAGCTATAAATTTAGTAGCAATCAACTTAATTCTTGCTAGCTTCCATCGCAAACCGCAGCAGCGCGGCACTGCTGTCTAAATTGAAGCGCTGGCGGATGTTGGCGCGGTGCGCATCCACGGTGCGAAAGTCGATGCCCAGAAAGCGCGCGATCTCCTTGCTGGTCAGGCCCTGGGCCACCAGGGCCAGCACCTCGGCCTCGCGGGCGGTCAGGCTGGGCTGCTGCTGGCGGCGCTCCAGGGCGCGCATCAGGCCCGCGGGGTAATGGGTAGAGCCACCCATCACCGCCTCGATGGCCTTGACGATTACCTCCACCTCCGACTCCTTGACCACAAAACCCGCCGCACCGGCATCAAAGGCCTGCAGCATGTGCTCTTCTTGCGTGGAGGCCGTGAACACCACGTAGCGGATGCCCGGCTGGCGCGCGCTCAGGCGCTCGATCAGGCTGATGCCGCTGGTGGGCTGCATGCGCAAATCCGTCAGCACGATGTCTGGCTGGCTTTGCTCGGCCAGCACCAGGGCTTCTTCGGCGCTGCGGGCCTGCGCTACCACCTGCACGGGCGGGCCGTAGGTAGTGAGCAGGCTGACCAGGCTGTGCAGCACGATGGGGTGGTCGTCCACGATCAGCAGCTTGATAGGAGGGCGCGCGGCGGTAGGTGTCACAGTTTCAGGGCTTCCGGGGGCAAATAGGCGGTCAATACGGTAGCACCGGGCTCTGACTGCAGGCTGAACTGCCCGCCCAGTGTGGCAATACGTTCGCGCATGTGGGTCAGGCCCAGGCCTTCGCGCACTTGGCGCTGGCTGGCCTGCACGTCAAAGCCGCGGCCATCGTCGCGCAATTCCAAGCGTAAACCCGCGGCGTCGTACCGCAGGTGCAGCGCCACGTGGCGGGCCTGGGCGTGTTTTTCGACATTGCCCAGCGCTTCTTGCAGCACACGGAACACGGCGGTGGCCACGGCATCGGGCAACTGCGGCAGCGTGTCCACCTGCGCATCCACCGCGATGCCGGTGCGCTCGCCAAATTCACGGGCAATCTGGGCCACGGCACCGGCCAGGCCCACGTCGTCCAGCAGCGTGGGGCGCAGGTCGTGCGAGATGCGGCGCACATCGCGCATCACGCCCTGCATCAGGTCCAGCCCGCTGCGCAGCGTGGCGACGGCATCACCGCCACCCCGCTGCACCTGCACCAAGGCCGACTCGAAGACAAATTTCACCGACACCAGCCACTGGCTGATGCCGTCGTGCAGCTCGCGCGAGACGCGGGAGCGCTCGGCCTCTTGCGACAGCACCACCTTCTGGGCCATGGCCCGCAGCCGGGCATCGGCAGCACGCTGCTCGTACAAATTCAAGGCAAATCCGCCGCCCGCCACCAGCAGCAATGCGGCCAGTGCTATCAAAAGTATCTGGTTACGGGTTTGCACGATGGCTTGCGCGGTAGAGCTGGTGATCAGCGCCTCGGTTTCCTGCAGGTGGTCCAGGTACAGGCCGGTGCCCACCACCCAGCCCCAGGCGGGGATGAATTCCACATAGCCCAGCTTGCGCTCGACGCGGTGGGTGGAGGGCCGGTTCCAGGGGTAGTCCACAAAACCGCCGCCGCCCTGGGCCCGGGCCACCAGCTGCTGGATGGTCAGGCCGCCCGTGGCATCGCGCAGCTCCCACTGGCTGCGGCCCTCCAGCTGCGGCAGGCGCGGGTGCATCAGGCTGTTGCCGTTTTGGTCGTAAACAAAGAAGTAGCTGTCTTCGTCAAAGTCCATGCGCCGCAGCAGCGCCAGGGCTTCGTTTTGGGCCGCTGCTACATCGCCTTTTTGTTCCACCAGATAGGCGATGGCGCGCACGCCCACGCGCACAAAATGCGCCAGTTCGTCCTTACGGGCCTGCAGCAGAATGGGCTGCACTGCCGCGATCTGGGCCTGCGCCAACTGGTCGGACTGCTGGCGCACCGTCCACGCCACCGCCGCCATCGCCAACAACAGCGGCACGGCGGCCAGCAGCAACACTTTCCACCGTAAACGCATCGCCATCCTTTCGGTTTGAGCACCGATGGTAGACGGCCCTGCTCTAGGGAAAACGCTTACGTATTCACACAGAGCAGCGCTCCGCACTAGCACCGATGCCAAAGCATGTCGCGGCAAGAATACTCAAGTCTTTGATTTTTACAACGAGACAAGACCATGCACACTCCAACAAAAAGCTGGGCCAACCACGCCCTGTGGGCGCTGGTGGCCCTGGGCGGCGCGGGGGCGCTAGCCACCATTGCGCTGCACCGGGGCGAGACCGTCAACGCTCTGTGGGTGGTGGCCACGGCGATTGCGGTTTACCTGATCGCCTACCGCTACTACAGCCTGTTCATCGCCGACACGGTGCTCAAGCTCGACCCCGACCGCCCTACCCCGGCGGTGCGGCTCAACGACGGGCTGGACTACGTGCCGACCAACAAATACGTGCTGTTTGGCCACCACTTTGCGGCGATTGCCGGGGCCGGCCCGCTGGTCGGCCCGGTGCTGGCCGCGCAAATGGGCTACCTGCCCGGCATGCTGTGGATTCTGGCGGGCGTGGTGTTTGCCGGGGCGGTGCAGGACTTTCTGGTGCTGTTTATCTCCACCCGGCGCGATGGCCGCTCGCTGGGCGACCTGATCAAGTCCGAGCTCGGGCCGATACCGGGCGTGATCGCCTTGTTCGGCACCTTCATGATCATGGTAATCATCTTGGCGGTGCTGGCGCTGATCGTGGTCAAGGCGCTGGCCGACAGCCCCTGGGGCACGTTCACCGTGGCCGCCACGATTCCGCTGGCGCTGTTCATGGGCGTGTACACCCGCTACATCCGGCCGGGCAAGATTGGCGAGGTGTCGGTGATCGGCTTTGTGCTGCTGATCGCCTCCATCGTCGGCGGCGGCCAGGTGGCACAAAGTGCCGAATGGGCACCGATGTTCACCTTTGACGGCAAGCAACTCACCTGGATCCTGATTGCCTACGGCTTCATCGCCTCGGTGCTGCCGGTGTGGCTGCTGTTGGCCCCGCGCGACTATTTGTCCACCTTTTTGAAAATCGGCGCAATTCTGGCGCTGGCCATCGGCATCGTGGTGATTGCCCCCGATCTGAAGATGCCCGCCATCACCCGCTTTGTGGACGGCAGCGGCCCGGTGTGGGCGGGTAGCCTGTTTCCGTTTTTGTTCATCACCATCGCCTGCGGCGCGGTGTCGGGCTTTCACGCACTCATCGCCTCGGGCACCACGCCCAAGCTGCTGGAAAACGAAGCCCAGGCCCGCTTCATCGGCTACGGTGCAATGCTGATGGAGTCGTTTGTGGCCATCATGGCCCTGGTGGCCGCGTCCATCATCGAGCCGGGTGTGTACTTTGCGATGAACAGTCCGCTGGCCGTGCTCGGCCCCACGGCCGAAAGCGCCGCGCAGGTCATCTCGCAGTGGGGCTTTGTGGTCACGCCCGAGATGCTGCTGCAAACCGCCAAGGACGTGGGCGAAACCACCATCATCTCGCGTGCCGGTGGCGCACCCACGCTAGCCGTGGGCATGGCGCAAATCTTCTCGCACATGGTGGGCGGCAAGGCCATGATGGGCTTCTGGTACCACTTTGCCATTTTGTTCGAAGCCCTGTTCATCCTGACCGCCGTAGACGCAGGCACCCGCGCTGGCCGCTTCATGCTGCAAGACCTGCTGGGCACCTTCGTGCCCTCGCTCAAGAAGACCGACTCGTGGATCAGCAGCGGCCTGGCCACCGGCCTGTGCGTGGCCGCCTGGGGCTACTTTTTGTACCAGGGCGTGGTCGATCCGTTGGGCGGCATCAACACGCTGTGGCCGCTGTTTGGCATCTCCAACCAGATGCTGGCCAGCGTGGCGCTGATCCTGGGTACCGTGGTGCTGTTCAAGATGAAACGCGAGCGCTACGCCTGGGTGAGCATGCTGCCCGCCACCTGGCTGCTGATTTGCACCATGACCGCCGGATGGCAAAAGCTGTTCGATGCGAATCCAAAAATCGGCTTCCTGGCCCACGCTGCCAAGTACCGCGACGCGCTCGACCAGGACAAGCTGCTGGCCCCCGCCAAGGCCATGGAGGACATGCACCGCGTGATCGTCAACGACTACATCGATGCCACGCTGTGCGCCTTCTTCATGGTGGTGGTGGTGAGCATCCTGTTCTACGGCATCCGCGCCTGCCTGGCCGCCCGCCGCGCCAGCCAGCCCACCACCCGCGAGACCGGCGTGCCCGTGGTGATGCCCGTACGCATGACCGGTCGGAGTGGCCGCGCCAATGCTTAAAGAAATCGCCAGCCTGGGCAGCTACCTGGGCCAAACCGCCCGCCTGATGGTCGGCGTGCCCAACTACGACACCTACGTCGCCCACCAGCGCAGCCAGCACCCGGACCAGCCAGTGATGGGCTACGAGGCTTTCTTCCGCGAGCGGCAGGAGGCCCGGTACGGGGGCAAAGGGCGTGTGGGGCGCTGCTGCTGAGCCAATGCTCCTGTTTTTGACAAAGAAAACAGGAGCACCTCACGTATATTTAATATACGCAAGAGACCTTTTTTATGCCTGAAATTAGGCCTGCTACAGCATCTTCTGGATCAAAGCGCCCTTGAACAGCACAGGTCCGGTCGGCCCAAACCCAACAGGTACGCCGCCTTTGGGCTCCAAGGTAATGGCCAGGGTGGGGATGGCGTGGACATCGCCTTCACCGGCGGTCAGGCGCAGCAGCTTGTCGGTTCCCAACACGCCCAGCGAACGCGGCCCGCCCTTTGGTGGCAAAGCCCAGAGCTGGAGCGACTTGTCGCTGGCTTCCTGGTAGCCGCCCACGCGCTGCAGCAGCAGCTTGTTATTACTGGCATCGAAGGTCACCAGCATCGAAGGATCGGCCTTGCCATCGGCCAGCACGGCCACGTATTTGATTTGCGGTGCAGCCTGCAATTGGGTCTGCAGGCTGGCGATCTGGGTGCCCAGCTGCGCGCGCTGGTCCACGCCCACCACCATGGCGACGATGGCGGCTGCCACACCGGCAGCCGCCGCGCCGCGCCAAACGAACAGGCTGCGCAGCCATCCCACAGCAGCAGGCGGGGCTACGTGTGCATCGCGCATGGCCTGGCGCTGCACATCGGCCTGCACGAGGTTGTCGATACGCGTCCACACTACCGGCTCGGGCAATATCTGGGTTTGCAGTTCGGCCACACTGCCGATGCGGGCCTGCCAGATCAGGGCGGCGGCGCGCACCGGGGCCTGTTCGCGGGCCAAGGTTTCAAAGCGGCGGCGCGCGCCACCGCGCAGCGTGCCCAGGGCGTAGCTGGCGGCCAGTTTGTCTAACAGTTCAGGGTGTTGGGGCAAATGCATTTATTTGCTCCTTACGCAAACCGCGCCATGCAGGTGCGCAATTGTTCCAGCCCGCGCCGGATCCAGGTTTTTACCGTGCCCAGCGGCAGCTTGAGTTGTTCTGCCAGTTCGCCGTGGCTCAGGTCGCGCAGATAGGCCAGGCTGACCACCTCGCGCTGGCGGTTTTCCAGCCGGGCCATGCACTGGTGCAGCGCCCAGGCTTGCTGGCTGGCATTGGTGGTGTCCATCGGGTTGGGGCTGTCGCCCTCTAAAGTTTCGGCCATCACTTCGTCAAGTTCCTGCGTCACGCCATTGCGGTCGGCGGTGCGGCGGCGCAAAAAGTCCAGTCCCCGGCTGCGCACGATCAGCCCCAGCCAGGCCATCGGCGGGCTGAGGCTGGCGCGGTAGTCGCCTGCGGCGCGCCAGATGGTCATGAAGGCCTCTTGCAGCACGTCTTCGGCCCATTCCCGGTTGCCCACCACGCGCACCGCCAGCCCGTAGAGCTTGGACGAGGTGTGCTCGTACAAAGCTTTCAGGGCGGAAGCATCGCGGTTGGCGACTCGGTCCAGCAGTTCCATGAGTTCAGTGTCCGGGTTGAGAGAGGAAGTGGGTGTGGATGGGCTCATAAGCCGGATTGTCAGGCATATCCAGATACAGATTCCAATGCAGGGAATACGGGGCCTGGGGGGCTTTGGATTCAGACCCTAATAACCCAGTATGCCAGTATGGATTTACATCTACTCTGTGCGACGCTGCGTAAACGCCAAGTCGCCTGCGATAGTGCAGCCCTTAACTATTCCGTCTGTATGCACATGTTTTCTGAAGCCCACGCCCTGCCCCGCCTGCCTTTTTTGTTACTCGCCCTGTGGGCCGCTGCACCGGTCAGCGCCCAGTCGGTGGAACATGGCCACGCGCTGTACACCGCCCATTGCACCGCCTGCCACAGCGTGGGCTACAACCTTACCGGCCCCATGCACCTGGGCGTGGTGGGCCGCAAGGCGGGCAGCGTGCCCGGATTTGACTATTCGCCCGCGCTGCGCCATAGCAAGCTGGTGTGGACCCGTGCCAACCTGCTGGCCTGGCTGCAAGACCCCGAGGCGCTGATTCCCGGCCAGGGTATGGACTTCAGCCTGGAGTCTGCCCGCGACCGCGAGGACGTGGTGGCCTACCTGGCCACGCTGACCCCGGCCTCCAAATAAGCTCAAGCAAAATACGGCATCTTTTCAACCGTATTTGCCATGTCCTTCCCCCAAGAAATCTCCCCCGGCCTCGTTATCCAAGGCATCACCCCGCCGCTGCGCCTGGCCGACTTCAAGCTGATTGCGTTCGACATGGATTCGACCCTGATCAACATCGAATGCGTGGACGAAATCGCCGATGCTGCAGGCCGCAAGGCAGAGGTATCGGCCATCACCGAAGCCGCCATGCGTGGCGAAATCACCGACTACAAAGACAGCCTGCGCCAGCGCGTCGCCCTGCTCAAGGGCGTGAGCGTAGCCAGCATGGAGCAGGTCTACACCCAGCGCCTGCAACTCAACCCGGGTGCGGCGGCTCTGGTGGCGGCCTGCAAGGCAGCGGGCATGCAGGTGCTGCTGGTGAGCGGCGGCTTTACCTTTTTTACCGACCGGATTCGTGACTTATTGCACATCGATGCCACCCGCTCTAACCACCTGGAGGCTATCGATGGTCTGCTCACCGGCCGTATGCTGGGCCAGCCCTGGGGCGACATTTGCGACGGTGACGAAAAACGCAAGATGCTGTTGGAAACCTGCGCCAAGATGGGCATTAGTCCACACCAGGCTATCGCCATGGGCGACGGCGCAAACGATTTGCCCATGATGGGCGTGGCCGGTTTGTCGGTGGCCTACCACGCCAAACCGGCGGTACGGGCCCAGGCGATGGTGGCAATCAACACTGGCGGGCTGGACCGGCTCTTAGAGATACTCAACTAAATGGCCTTTGCCCTTACTTGACACACGCTGGGGCTAAGGCTCTATGATGATTTACGAGCTGATTTAAAACACATAAAAAAGAACTTCCCACGAGCCTTGCGACTCAGACCCATACGACCATAGACAGCACAACACCTAGGAGAATGCCATGACCATTTTCACCCGCTACCAAGGCCGCTTTACCGCTGCACAGGAAGAGGAAATGTCGGTTCAAGACTACCTGGAGTTGTGCAAACGCGACCCCTCGGCCTACGCCAGCGTGGCCGAGCGCATGTTGATGGCCATCGGTGAGCCCGCACTGGTTGACACCCGCACCGACCCGCGCCTGTCGCGCATCTTTGCCAACAAGGTGCTCAAGGTCCACCCCAGCTTCAAAGACCTGTACGGCATGGAAGAGGTGATCGAGCACATCGTCGCCTACTTCCGCCACGCCGCCCAGGGGCTGGAGGAAAAGAAGCAAATTCTGTATCTGCTGGGTCCGGTGGGCGGCGGCAAATCGTCAATAGCCGAGCGGCTCAAGGCGCTGATCGAAAAAGTACCGTTCTACGCCATCAAGGGATCGCCGGTACACGAGTCGCCGCTGGGCCTGTTCAACCCGGCTGAAGATGCGGACCTGCTGGAGTCCGACTACAAGATTCCGCGCCGTTACCTGGGCACCATCATGAGCCCTTGGGCCGTCAAGCGGATGCAGGAATTTGGCGGCGACATCACCCAGTTCCGGGTGGTCAAGCTACGCCCCTCGGTGCTGTCGCAAATTGCCGTGTCCAAGACCGAACCTGGCGACGAAAACAACCAGGACATCTCGGCCCTGGTGGGCAAGATTGACATACGCAAGCTGGAAACCTATTCACAAGACGACCCGGATGCCTATTCGTATTCGGGCGGGCTGTGCCTGTCGAACCGGGGCATTCTGGAGTTTGTGGAAATGTTCAAGGCCCCCATCAAGGTCTTGCACCCGCTGCTAACCGCCACCCAAGAGGGCAACTACAAAGGCACCGAAGGCTTTGGTGCCATTCCGTTCGACGGGCTGATCCTGGCCCACTCGAACGAGGCCGAATGGCAGGCCTTCAAGAACAACCGCAACAACGAGGCCTTCCTGGACCGCATCTACATCGTCAAGGTGCCGTACTCGCTGCGCGTGTCGGACGAAATTCACATTTATGAAAAGTTGGTGGAAAACTCGTCGCTGGTGAAAGCACCCTGCGCGCCCGACACACTGCGCATGCTGGCCCAGTTCTCGGTTCTGTCGCGCCTGAAAGAGCCGGAGAACAGCAGCAGCTTCTCGAAGATGCGGGTCTACGACGGCGAGAACCTCAAAGATACCGACCCCAAGGCCAAAAGCTACCAGGAGTACCGCGACTTTGCCGGGGTGGACGAAGGCATGACCGGCCTATCGACGCGCTTTGCGTTCAAGATTTTGTCGCGCGTATTCAACTTCGACCACCGCGAAGTGGCCGCCAACCCGGTGCACCTGATGTACGTGCTGGAGCAGCAGATCGAGCAAGAGCAGTACCCGCCCGAAGTGGAAGAAAAGTACCTGCGCTACATCAAGGAATTTTTGTCGCCGCGCTACGCCGAATTCATCGGCAAGGAGATCCAGACCTCGTACTTGGAGAGCTATTCCGAGTACGGGCAAAACATTTTTGACCGCTACGTGGTCTACGCCGACTTTTGGATCCAGGACCAAGAATACCGCGACCCCAACACCGGCGAAATGCTGGACCGCAGCGCCCTGAACGACGAGCTGGAAAAGATCGAAAAGCCCGCCGGCATCAGCAACCCCAAGGACTTCCGCAACGAGGTGGTCAACTTCGTGTTGCGCGCCCGCGCCCGACAAGACGGCCACAACCCGCTGTGGACCTCCTACGAGAAGCTGCGCGCGGTGATCGAGAAGAAGATGTTCTCCAACACCGAAGAGTTGCTGCCGGTGATCTCGTTCAACACCAAGGGCAGCGGCGAAGAGCAGAAGAAGCACCAAGATTTTGTGAACCGCATGATCACCAAGGGCTACACCGAGAAGCAGGTACGTCTGCTGTGCGAATGGTATTTAAGGGTCCGTAAGTCTTCATAACTGCCGTCCACCATTTGGAGTGTTTATGACCGTGCGCATCGTAGACCGTCGATTTGACAGCAAGCACAAAAGCTCGGTCAACCGCAGCCGCTTCATCCAGCGCTTCAAAGGCCAGATCCGCAAGGCCGTGTCCGATGCCGTCAACAAGCGCGGCCTGAAGGACCTGGACAACGGCGAGAAAATCGGTATTTCGGGCCGCGACATCGGCGAGCCGCAGTTTGAACACGGCAAGGGCGGCGTCTGGGAAACGGTGCGCCCCGGCAACGACCGATTTTTGCGCGGCGACCAGGTGGAGCGCCCGCCCAGCGGCGGTGGCAAAGGCAGCGGCAAGGGCCAGGCCAGCCAGGACGGCGAGGGGCTGGACGAGTTTGTCTTCACCCTCACCCGCGACGAGTTTCTGGACATCTTTTTCGACGAACTGGCCCTGCCGAATCTGGTCAAGTTACAGCTGGCCCGCATCGAGCAGTACCGCCGCATCCGCGCGGGTTTTGTGCAAACCGGGGTGCCGACCAACATCAACCTCAGCCGCACCATGCGCGGCGCGGCACTGCGGCGCATTGCCATCGGTGGCCCGTACGCGGCGCAGATCCGGGCGCTGGAAGCCGAGCTGATGGAGCTGTTGAGTACCCGCCCTGAAGACGACCCTGAGGTAGAGCAAGCCCGCCGCGACATCGCCAAGCTGCGCGCCAAAATCGAGGCCGTGCCCTTTGTAGACACTTTTGACCTGCGCTACAACAACCGCGTGCGCGTGCCCCAGCCGACCACCCAGGCGGTGATGTTTTGCCTGCTGGATGTGTCGGGCTCGATGGACGAGGGCCGCAAGAACGTGGCCAAGCGCTTCTTTATGCTGCTGTATTTGTTTTTGACACGCAACTACGAGCGCATCGAGGTGGTTTTCATCCGCCACCACACCATCGCCAGCGAGGTGGACGAAGACGACTTCTTCACCTCGCGCGAGTCGGGCGGTACGGTGGTGTCGAGCGCCCTGAAGCTGATGCACGAGATCATCGTCGCCCGCTACCCCAGCAACGCCTGGAATATCTACGGCGCGCAGGCCTCGGACGGCGACAACTGGCACGACGACTCGCCCCGCTGCAAGGCCTTGCTGGAAGAATCCATCCTGCCGCTGACCCAGTTTTTTGCCTACATCGAAATCACCGACGGCCCGCCGCAAAACCTGTGGGAGGAATACGAGCGCCTGGCCAGCAGCAAACAAGGCACGTTCGCCATGCAGCGCATTGCAACGGTGGCCGACATCTACCCCGTGTTCCGAGAGTTATTCAAACGCAGGGCCTGACCCCATGACCAAGCCGAAACTCCTCCCCACCGGCTCCGAATGGACCTTCGAGGCCATCGAAGAGTACGACCAGGCTATCGGCGAGGTGGCGGCACGCTACCAGCTCGACGGCTACCCGCATCTGCTCGAAGTCATCAGCGCCGAGCAGATGATGGACGCCTATGCCTCCATCGGCATGCCGGTCTACTACCACCACTGGTCGTTTGGCAAACATTTTTTGGCTACCGAAAACCGCTACAAACGCGGCCAGATGGGCCTGGCGTATGAGATTGTCATCAACTCCGACCCCTGCATTGCCTACCTGATGGACGAAAACACCCTGCCCATGCAGGCGCTGGTAATCGCCCACGCGGCCTACGGGCACAACTCGTTCTTCAAGGGCAACCACCTGTTCAAGCAGTGGACCAGCGCCGATGCCATCGTCGATTACCTGGTGTTCGCCCGCAAGTACATCGCCCAGTGCGAAGAGCGCTTTGGCATGGAGGCGGTGGAGCAGCTGCTGGATGCCTGCCACGCCCTCAGCAACCTGGGCGTAGACCGCTACAAGCGCTCACCCCGCCTGTCGCTAGAGAAGGAAACCACCCGCCTCAAAGAGCGCGCTGAGTACCTGCAAGCCCAGGTGAACGACCTGTGGCGCACCCTGCCGCCGCGCGCCGAAGCCGAAGAAACCCGCGAAGAAAAGCGCTTTCCGCTGGAACCCGAAGAAAACCTGCTGTACTTTGTAGAAAAAAATGCCCCCCTGCTCGACCCCTGGCAGCGCGAGGTGGTGCGCATCGTGCGCAAGATTGGCCAGTACTTTTACCCGCAGCGCCAGACCCAGGTGATGAACGAAGGCTGGGCCACCTACTGGCACTACACCCTGCTCAATACCTTGTACGACGAAGGCCGCCTGGGCGACGGTTTCATGCTGGAGTTCTTGCAGTCGCACACCAACGTGGTCTACCAGCCGCCGTACAACAGCCCGCATTTTTCGGGCATCAACGTGTACGCGCTGGGTTTTGCGATGTGGCGCGACATCCGCCGCATCTGCGAAGCGCCCACCGACGAAGACCGCGCCTGGTTTCCCGATATCGCGGGCTCCGAGTGGCGCAAGACCTTTGACTTTGCGATGCACAACTTCAAGGACGAAAGCTTCATCGCCCAGTACCTGTCACCCAAGCTGATGCGCGAGTTCCGTTTTTTCTCGGTGCTGGACGACGACGCCCGCAAGACGCTGGACATCCAGAGCATCCACGACGACAGCGGCTTTCGCGCCCTGCGCCAGCAGCTGTCGGAGCAGTACGACCTGGGCAACCGCGAGCCCAACATCCAGGTCTGGAACGTGGACCTGCGCGGTGACCGCTCGCTCACCCTGCGCCACTTCGCCCACCAACGCCGCCCGCTGGGCGAATCCAGCGCCACCGTGCTCAAGCACATGGCCACGCTGTGGGGCTTCAACGTGCGGCTGGAGCGGCAAAACGCCGACGGCAGCGTCTCGCTGGTCACCGAGCACCAAAGCGAAAAGCGCCGCCGCAGCGATGCCAAAAAAAGCCCCTGACCCTGTTGCTCCTATTTAAATAGCTACTAGCGCATACAGTACCTACGCTAGAGGCCTATTTTTTATAAATTTTACTTACCCCTGTGGCCAGAGCGGTATTTAAATAACCATCCGAATACCATCCATACGGATGGTTTAAACTGCAGGCATGCCCTCTAAAGCCATTGCGCAAACACCCTCCACCGCAGCCAAGCCCAGAGTGCTGGACTCGGAAAAAATCACCATCAACCTGGGTTTCGTCGACCTGGGCCACATCGACCTGCTAGTGGCTGAGAGCTTTTATGCCAACCGCACCGACTTCATCCGCACGGCCATCCGCAACCAGTTGGCTTCGCATGCCGATGCGGTCAAACAAGTGGTGGCCCGCAAGATGCTGGTGCTGGGCCTGCAGCATTTCAGCCAGGCCGACCTGTTGGCGGTGCAGGCCGCGAACCAAAAATTGCAGGTGCGCGTGCTCGGCCTGGCCAGCATAGGCCACGACGTATCGCCCGAGCTGGCGCTGGCCACCATCGCTTCGCTCGAAGTGCTGGGCTCGCTGCAAGCCAGCCCCGAAGTCAAAGCCGCCCTGGCCAGCCGGCATCTGTAGCCCCTCCTTTTTTCACCCCCTTTTCACCCCACCGAAAGCTGCCATGAGTGCCCTGTTCAAAAAATTTCTGCAAGAAGCCACCCGGCTTACCCGGAGTGGCAGCCTGCAAGAAGCCACGCGGGCCATCCAGCAGGCGCTGGGCCGCATGGCCCCCCCTGCTACGCCACCGCCTGCCGCATCCCCTTGGAGCACCGACAGCGATGTCATCGACGTGGTGGCGCGGCCTGCCCACAAGGCGACCCACCAGCCCCGCCAGCCGGTATCCGAGCCCGTGCGCCCCCTGTTCACGCCGGTGGAGCCGGCCTCTAACGATGGCCCCGGCGAATTCACCGAAGCCAGCTTTACCCACGCAGGCACCACCCGCAGCTACAAGCTCTACACCCCGCCACACGCCATTGCCCACCCGGCCCAGCCCTTGCCGCTGGTACTGATGCTGCACGGATGCACCCAAAACCCGGACGACTTCGCCACAGGCACCGGCATGAATGCGCTGGCGCTGGAGCACGGCTTTGTGGTGGTCTACCCCGCACAGAACGCCGGCGCCAACCCGCAGCGCTGTTGGAATTGGTTCACCCCCGGCGACCAGCAGCGCGACAGCGGTGAAGCCGCCTGGCTGGCTGCACTGGTCCACGAAGTCGGCCAGTTGCGTGCCATCGACCCGGCCCGCGTCTATGTGGCGGGCCTGTCCGCCGGCGGTGCCATGGCCAGCATCCTGGGCCACACCCACCCCGACGTGTTTGCCGCCGTGGGCGTGCATTCCGGTCTGGCCTGCGGTGTGGCCAGCAACGTGATCACCGCCCTGTCGGTGATGAAAAATGGCCGCAGTGTGGCCGGCGCCCCATCGCGCCTGCCCACCATCGTGTTCCATGGCGATGCCGATACAACCGTCCATCCGCACAACGCCGAAGCCGTGCTGCAAACCGCCATTGGCCAGGCCACCACCACCGCCAAAGTCACTGAGGGCACCGCCGCCCAAGGCCAAAGCTACACCCGCACCACCTACCAGACCGCTGGCGGCGGCAGCATTGCCGAAAACTGGAACCTGCACGGTGCAGGCCACGCCTGGTCGGGCGGCAGCGCCAAAGGTAGTTACACCGACCCGCTGGGCCCGGATGCCTCGGCCGAAATGTGGCGCTTCTTTGCGGCCCATCCGCGTGCCGCCGTGCACTAAACTGCCGCCCCTGCCTTCGCGTGTGTCCGCATGTCTGATTTTTTAACCGCCGCCTTCTACCAGTTTGTCGCCCTGCCCGACTACACCGCCCTGCAAGCCCCGCTGCTGGCCTGCTGCGAGGCGCACGGGGTCAAGGGCATGGTGTTGCTGGCGACCGAGGGTATCAACGGCACCATCGCCGGGCCGCCAGACGGTGTGCACGCGGTGCTGGCCTGGCTGCGCAACGACCCGCGCCTGGCGCAGTTGCAGCACAAGGAGGCCACCGCCCGCCACGACCCGTTCTACCGCATGAAGGTGCGGCTCAAACGCGAAATCGTCACCCTGGGTGTGCCGGGCGTGGACCCGACCCAACTGGCCGGGCAGTACGTCCAACCCGCCGACTGGAACGCCTTGATCAGCGACCCGGACGTGGTAGTGGTAGATACCCGCAATGACTACGAGGTGGCCATCGGCAGCTTTGAGGGCGCGCTCAACCCCCACACCCGCAGCTTTGCCGAACTGCCCCAGTGGGTCGAGCAGGCCCGTGCCGAGGGCCAGCCGCTGGCCAAAAAGCCCAAGGTCGCGATGTTCTGCACCGGCGGCATCCGCTGCGAAAAATCCACCGCTTTCCTGCGCGCCCAGGGCTTTGACGAGGTCTACCACCTGGAAGGCGGCATCCTGAAGTATTTAGAGACTGTGCCCGAGGCCGACAGCCTGTGGCGCGGCCAATGCTTTGTGTTTGACGAGCGCGTGTCGGTAGGCCACGGCCTGGTGCCCGGCGGGCTGGAACTCTGCCGCTCCTGTCGCCACCCGCTGACCGAGGCCGACCTGGCATCGCCCGAATTTGAACGCGGTGTGGCTTGCGCCCGCTGCGTGGACCAGACCACCGAAGCCCAAAAACAGGGCTACCGCGAGCGCGAGCGGCAGATGGCGCTGGCCGACGCAAGGCAAACACAGCACGTCGGCGCAAAGCTCGCCAAATGACGCTGCCCATCCTGTATTCCTTCCGCCGCTGCCCCTACGCCATGCGGGCGCGGCTGGCGCTGGCCGTGAGTGGCCAAACAGTGGAATTGCGCGAAGTGGTGCTGCGCAACAAGCCGCCCGAGCTGCTGGCGGCATCCCCCAAAGCCACGGTGCCGGTGCTGGTACTGCCCAATGGCCGCGTGCTGGAGCAGAGCCTGGACATCATGCGCTGGGCTTTGGAGCACAGCGACCCTGCGGGCTGGCTGCAAGCGCCACTGGCGGAAATGCTGGCGTTGACCAGTGCGGTGGACGGCCCCTTCAAACACCACCTGGACCGCTACAAATACCCAGGTCGCTATGAAGACGATAGCACCTCACCCAGTCAGTACCTACACCGGATTGCTATCGGGCATATGGTTTCCGAATGGGAGCAACGCCTGGCCAGACAGCCCTATCTGTTCGGCCTCCACCCCACGCTGGCCGATATGGCCACCGCACCGTTTGTGCGCCAATTTGCGCATGTGGATGCCACCTGGTTTGCGGCCCAGCCTTGGCCGCGGGTGCAAAAATGGCTGGCAGATTTTGAAGCATCCGCGCTGTTTGCGCAGGTGATGCAAAAATTTGCGCCGTGGCAGTCTGGCAGTGCGGGCCTGCCCTTTCCTAGAGCGCCTTAAGCCCCATCAGCAGCAAACCCGCGGCCAAAAAGCTGCCCTGCAGGCGCAAGGCCGAGGGCATGCAGATCAGACGGGTCTCCACATTGCGGTACAACCACTGCCCCGAGCGCAGCGACAGCGTAAAGGCCAGCAGCATGCCCGCAGCATTCATCCACGGCTGGGCGGGGAAATACTGGCTGAACACGGTGTTGACCAGCAGGCACACCGAGAAATGCACCAAAAACACCGAGTACGACATCTGCCCCAGGCGCTGCACGCGTGGCAGCGGCGACCACTGACGTGCCCAGGGGCTAGCCTGCAACACGCCCAGCACCAGGGTGGTGACCAAGGCCACGGCGATGCGCTCGCGGTAGTCCAGCACCAGGGCGGTCAAGCCCAGCAAGGCCAAGGCCACTAGCCAGGCCCAGGGCCGGGCACTGCGTCCTGCCCAAAACGCCAGCATGCCCATGCCGTAGGCCCCGGCAAAGTACAGGCCCAGGGTGTCGAAATTGGCATCCAGGTTGAAATACAGCAGCGAGGCGCTGGTCAACCCCACCACCAGCACCGGGGACAGCCAGCGGGCCGATGGACCGTTTGACAGACCACCCGACCATCGACGCGCCAGACTGAACACCAGCACCGCCAGCACAAACAGCTGGAAGTCGATAGCCACGTACCAAACCCCGGCCGACAGGGCCTCATAGCCCAGCAAATCCTGCAGCATGAACACATGGGCCAGCAACTGGGGCAGCGAGGGCTCGGACGGGATGGACGGGTGCTCCATGCCGTAGCGCGCCACGGCAGCCGCCAGCAGGCCAAACAGCAGCGCGGCCAGATACGGCGTGGACAGCCGCACAAAGCGCCGCTGCACCTGCTGCCAGGACCCTTCGAACCGGGCCACGCCGTCAGGGGCCAGGGTGCTGGCGGCCAGGTAGCCACCCAGCACCAGAAACACCTGTACCGCCATGCGGCCGTAAGTGAACAGCCAGTCCATCAATTCGCTGGCCAGCGGGTAGGCGGTCGTGGACATGGGGCCGTAAAACACCAGGTGGTGGGCCACGATGAGCATGCAGGCCAGGCCTTTGAGAACATCCAATAACGGAATGCGGGAAGCGCGGGGTGTAGAAATCGGCATCGTCACAAAAAACGTCCGCCCGCCGCTGGCAGTGCAGCGGCGGGCGGACAGGTATCAGAAGCGCAGCGCGCCAGTAAAAATTACAAAGACAGCCGGGCTTTGGCCTCGGCGTATTCGCGGGAGAGTTGGGCGACATAGTCGGCCACAGGCTGGATTTTACGGACTGCGCCGATGCCCTGACCGCAGCCCCAAATATCTTTCCAAGCCTTGGCTGCCGTATCGCCGCCAAAGTTCATCTTGGTGGGGTCGCTTTCAGGCAAATTCTCGGGGTCCAGGCCCGCCGCGCGGATCGATGGGGCCAGGTAGTTGCCGTGCACGCCGGTGAACAAATTGCTCAGCACGATGTCGTCCGAATCGCCATCTACCACGGCCTGCTTGTAGGCCAGCGTAGCCCGTGCCTCGGTGGTGGCGATGAAGGCCGAGCCGATGTAGGCAAAGTCGGCCCCCATGGCCTGGGCCGCCAACACTGCGCCGCCGGTAGAGATGGAGCCGCTCAGGGCCAGCGGGCCGTCAAACCATTCGCGGATTTCCTGGATCAGCGCAAACGGGCTCTTGATGCCCGCATGGCCGCCCGCGCCGGTGGCCACGGCGATCAGGCCGTCGGCGCCCTTTTCAATCGCCTTGTGGGCAAACTTGTTGTTGATGCTGTCGTGCAGCACCACGCCGCCGTAGCTGTGCGCGGCAGCGTTGATGTCTTCGCGCGCGCCCAGCGAGGTGATGACGATAGGCACCTTGAACTTCACGCAGGCCTGCATGTCGTGCTCCAGCCGGTCGTTCGACTTGTGCACGATCTGGTTGATGGCAAACGGCGCGGCAGGTTTATCGGGGTGGGCCAGGTTGTAGGCCGCCAGGGTCTCGGTGATCTCGGCCAGCCAATCGTCCAGCTGGGATGCCGGGCGCGCGTTGAGGGACGGCATGGAGCCCACCACACCGGCGATGCACTGCGCAATCACCAACTGCGGTGTGCTGACAATGAACATCGGTGAGGCGATGATGGGCAGCGGCAAGGCACTTAAAGCGGCGGGAAGCTTGGACATTTCGTCTCCATCTTGGTTTTTATAAGAAATCAGGCTCTAGCATAGTTACTACCTACGCTAGTAGCTACACAATAAATAGCACGTCAGAATGCGTCCACTGCCATACCGGTCACGCTGTCGGCACCTTCCACGATGCTGTCGCGCAGGCTTTGCGCCGCCACCAGCACGTGGTCGGCATAAAAGCGTGCGGTGGTGATCTTGGCCTGCATAAAAGCGGTGTCTTCGCCCTTGGCCAGCAGTTCCTCGGCCACCAGCAGCGAACGCGCCAGTTGCCACCCCGCCACCAGCTTGCCCGCCAGCATCAGGTAAGGCACGCTGCCCGCAAACACGGCGTTGGGCTGGGCCTTGACCTGGGTCACCACAAAGGTCACCACGTCCAAAAAGGCGGTGCGGGCGGTTTTCAGGCGCTTGGCTACTGCCACCGCATCGGCGCTGCCGCTCTGGGCCAGCGCGGTTTCGGTCACCACGATCTGGCGCGCGATTGCCTTGGCCGTGGCACCGGCATCGCGCAGGGTTTTGCGGCCTACCAAGTCGTTGGCCTGGATGGCAGTGGTGCCTTCATAAATGCTCAGAATCTTGGCATCGCGCAGGTACTGCGCCGCCCCGGTTTCTTCGATGAAGCCCATGCCGCCGTGCACCTGCACGCCCAGCGAGGCCACGTCCAGGCTCATTTCGGTGCTGTAGCCCTTGACCAGCGGCACCAGGAATTCATAGACCGCCTGGTTTTGCTGGCGCGTATCGGCATCCGGGTGGTGGTGCGCCGTGTCGTAGGCCGCCGCCGCCGCCATGGCCATAGCGCGGCAGCCCTGGGTGTGGCCGCGCATGGTCATCAGCATGCGCTGCACGTCGGGGTGGTGGATGATGGCCACGCTGGCCTTGATGCTGCCATCCACCGGGCGGCTTTGCACCCGGTCTTTGGCAAACTGCACCGCGGTCTGGTAGGCCCGCTCAGCCACCGCAATGCCCTGCACGCCCACGGCGTATCGGGCGGCGTTCATCATGATGAACATGTATTCCAGGCCGCGGTTTTCTTCACCCACCAAAAAGCCCACAGCACCGCCGTGGTCGCCGTACTGCAGCACGGCGGTAGGGCTGGCCTTGATGCCGAGCTTGTGCTCGATGCTGACGCAGTGCACGTCGTTGCGTGCGCCCAGCGTGCCATCGGCATTGACCAAAAATTTAGGCACCACAAACAGGCTGATGCCCTTCACGCCCTCAGGCGCGCCGCTCACCCGCGCCAGCACCAGATGGACGATGTTCTCGGCCATGTCGTGTTCGCCCCAGGTGATGAAAATCTTGGTGCCAAACACCTTGTAGCTGCCGTCGCCGACCGGTTCGGCACGGCTGCGTACCATGGCCAGGTCGCTACCGGCTTGCGGCTCGGTCAGGTTCATGGTGCCGGTCCATTCGCCGCTGACCAGCTTTTCCAGGTAGGTGGCCTTGAGCGCGTCAGAGCCCGCCGTCAGCAGTGCCTCGATCGCGCCATCGCTGAGCAAGGGGCACAGCGCAAAGCTCAGGTTGGCACTGTTGCACATTTCCACGCAGGCCGCGCCAATCGACTTGGGCAGGCCCGCGCCGCCGTAGTCGGCCGGGTGCTGCAGGCCCTGCCAGCCGCCTTCGGCAAATTGCTTGAACGCCGCCTTGAAGCCGGGCGTGGCGGTGACCACGCCGTCTTTCCAGCTCGACGGATTTTGGTCGCCCACCCAGTTCAATGGTGCCAACACGCCCTCGTTGAACTTGGCCGCCTCTTCCAGCACGGCCTGGGCCGTGTCCAGCCCCGCGTCTTCAAAGCCCGGCAGCGCAGCGATGTGGTCGATGCGGGCCAGATGCTGGATGTTGAACAGCATGTCTTTCAGCGGGGCGGTGTAGCGCATGGGGTGTCTCCGAAATCGAATAGATGTAAAAAAAGGGCACCGCGCACGATGCCCCTTTGCACTGACCTGCGTCTTACAGCGCCTTGACCAGTTCTGGGACCGCGACGAACAAATCCGCCACCAGCCCGTAATCCGCCACGCTGAAGATCGGCGCCTCTTCGTCCTTGTTGATCGCCACGATGACCTTGCTGTCCTTCATGCCGGCCAAGTGCTGGATAGCACCCGAGATACCCGCAGCGATGTACAACTGGGGTGCGACGATCTTGCCGGTCTGGCCCACTTGCCAGTCGTTGGGCGCATAACCTGCGTCCACCGCAGCACGGGAGGCGCCCAGCGCCGCACCCAGCTTGTCGGCCAGCGGGACCATGACTTCGTTGAACTTCTCGGCGCTGCCCAAAGCCCGGCCACCGGAGACGATGATCTTGGCGGCAGTGAGTTCGGGGCGGTCGTTCTTGGCGATTTCGCTGCCTAGGAAGCTGGACTTGCCCGCATCGGCGGCGGCAGTCAGTACTTCCATAGAAGCAGAGCCGCCGGTGGACGCTGCGGGGTCGAAACCGGTGGTGCGCACGGTGAGCACCTTGGTCGCATCCAGGCTTTGCACGGTAGCGATGGCGTTACCGGCGTAGATGGGGCGCTCGAAGGTGTCGGCGCTGATCACCTTGGTCACGTCGCTGATCTGGCCGACGTCGAGCTTGGCAGCCACGCGGGGGGCCACGTTCTTGCCGGAGGCGGTGGCGGGGAACAGGATGTGGCTGTAGCCGGAGGCCAGTGCCAGCACCTGGGCGGTGACGTTTTCGGCCAGGCCGTGGGCGAAGCCAGGGGCATCGGCGTGCAGGACTTTGGCGACTCCGGCGATTTGGGCGGCAGCGGCGGCGGCGGCACCGGCGTTGCTACCGGCGATGAGGATGTGCACATCGCCACCGCATTGGAGCGCGGCGGTGACGGTGTTCAGGGTGGCGCCTTTGACGCTGGCGTTGTCGTGTTCGGCAATGATGAGGGTCGTCATGTCAGATCACCTTGGCTTCGGTTTTGAGTTTGGCGACCAGGGTGGCCACGTCGGGGACTTTGATACCGGCGCTGCGTTTGGGCGGCTCGGAGACTTTCAGGGTCTTGATGCGGGGGGATACATCCACACCCAGGTCTTCGGGTTTGAAGACATCGAGCTGCTTCTTCTTCGCTTTCATAATATTTGGAAGCGTCACATACCGGGGCTCGTTCAGGCGCAGGTCGGTGGTGACCACGGCGGGGAGAGAGACGCTCAAGGTTTCCAGGCCGCCATCGACTTCGCGGGTGACGCTGGCTTTGCCGTCGGCAATCTCGATCTTGCTGGCGAAGGTGGCTTGGGGCAGGTCGGCCAGGGCGGCGAGCATTTGGCCGGTCTGGTTGCAGTCGTCGTCGATGGCTTGTTTGCCCAGGATGATGAGGCCGGGTTGTTCTTTGTCGACCAGGGCTTTGAGGAGTTTGGCGACGGCCAGGGGTTGGAGTTCTTCGCTGGTCTCGACCAGGATGGCGCGGTCGGCACCGATGGCCATGGCGGTGCGCAAAGTTTCGGAGCACTGGGTGACACCGCAGGAGACGGCGATGATTTCGGTGACGATGCCCTTTTCTTTCAAGCGCACGGCTTCTTCGACGGCGATTTCGTCAAAGGGGTTCATGCTCATCTTGACGTTGGCGATGTCTACGCCCGTTCCGTCGGTTTTGACGCGGACTTTGACGTTGTAGTCAACAACGCGTTTTACGGCTACCAGGACCTTCATGTAACGGCTCCTCAAAGTTATGGAATGTGCTTGTCGAGCGTGATTTTATGCCGCAACCCAAGCAGGGCTATAAAAAATAGTACGGTCGTTCTTTTTTAAATTATAGAGGGCAAATCGAATCCAGAACCACTCTGTAGCGTCAATCTGGCGACAGCGATTCCGCGGGTTTACCCGCGACCGTGTGCACCACCCGCTGCGGATATGGCACGTCGATATGGTGGGCGCGCAGGGCTTGCAAGATGCGCAGGTTGATGGCGGAGCGCAGATTGCCCTGCCCGTTTTCGGGGTCGGCGATCCAGTAGCCCAGGGCGAATTCCAGCCCGTCAACGCCAAAGGCGGTCAGGGTGACACTGGGGGCGGGCTCGCGCAGCACGCGCGGCTCTTGCAGCGCGGCATCGGTGAGCAGGCGGATCACCAGGTCGGCATCGCTGTCGTAGCCTACGGCCACTTCGGTCGATTGGGAAATTCTGGAATTGTTCAGCGACAGGTTTTCCACCCGCTGGATCAGCAGCATCTCGTTGGGCACGATGGATTCGCGGCCATTGGGGGCGCTGACCACGGTGTAGCGGGCGTTGATGTCGGTGACCCGGCCTTCAAAGTTGTCTACCTTCACAAAGTCGCCAATGCGGATGCTGCGCTCGGCCAGAATCACAAAACCGCTCACATAGTTGGCCGCCAGCTTTTGCAGGCCAAAGCCGATACCCACGCCCACCGCACCGCCCAGCACCGACAGCGCCGTCAGGTCGATGCCCACCGACGACAAGGCCACCAGCAGGCCCACAAACATCAGCAAGGCCCGGGTGGCGTTGCTGATGGCCTTGCGCAGCGACAACGCGCTACCGGTGGCCGACTTGAGCAGCCGTGCCTCGATGGCGGCCGAAATCCACAGCGTGAAGATCAGCACCGCACCGGCGGTGAGCGCGCCTTCCACCAGGTTGCGGGCCGACAGCATGGAGCCGCCCACCTTCCACTTGAACTGGTCCAGCTCGTCCAACAGCACCGGCAGCAGGCCGCTGACCCACAGCACCATGGCCAGCCAGGCGACCCAGGAAATGGTGCGCTCCAGCAGCCGCACCACGGGTGCGTTGTTGAACGCCACCTGCAGCACCTTGACCCCCGTGCGGATCACCGCCAACGACACCAGCACCGGCATGGCGATCTTGAACAGCGCCAGCGGAATCCACTGCTGCAGCAGCAATTCGTCGAGCAGGCCCAGGCCTAGCAAGAGCAGCGGAAACATCACGCCATCGACGATGCGGCGGCCAAACAGAATGGACTTTTCGTCTGGCGTACCCACCGCCCGGCGCAGCAGCCACACCAAGGTCCACGCCAGCAGAATGCACACGCCTAAAGAGGCCAGTTCCACCAAGGCGGTGGGGCGTAACAGGGCGGCAAGCCAGCTGTCTAAATCGGTGATGGGAGCGCTATTAGAAGAAGAAACAGAATTCATGGAGACGTTGGAAGAAACAAAGCAAAAAAGGTTCCCGGCCAAGCGGGAAGAGCGCAAGCAGCTACAAATCCGCTAGCACCCGAAAGCCCTTACAAATCCGCTAGCACCCGAATGTGGGCTTCCACGCTGCGGCCCAGCGCGCTCAGGTCGTAGCCGCCCTCCAGGCTGCTGACGATGCGGCCCTTGGCGTAACGCCGGGCGATGTCCTTGATGCGCATGGTGATCCACGCGTAGTCTTGCTCGACCAGGCCCATCTGGCCCATGTCGTCCTCGCGGTGCGCGTCGAAACCGGCGCTGATGAAAATCATCTCGGGCCGGTGTTCTTCCAGGCGCGGTATCCAGTACATCTCGATGAGCTCGCGCACCTCCATGCCGCGGGTGTAGGCGGGCACGGGGATGTTGACCAGGTTGGCCGCATCCGACTGTGCCCCGCCCTCGGGGTAGAACGGGTGCTGGTAGAAGCTGACCATCAGGATGCGCTCGTCCCCGGCCACGATGTTCTCGGTGCCGTTGCCGTGGTGCACGTCAAAGTCCACGATGGCCACCCGTTTGAGCCCATGCCGCTCCAGCGCGTAATTGGCGGCAATCGCCACGTTATTGAAAAAGCAAAAGCCGCTGGAGGTGTCGCGCCCCGCGTGGTGGCCGGGCGGACGCACCGCGCAAAAGGCGTTTTCCAGCTCGCCCGCCAGCACCGCGTCGGTGGCGGCCAGCGTGGCCCCGGCGGCGGCCAGGGCGGCATCCCAGGTGTAGATATTCAGGCTGGTGTCGGGATCAACCTGCGCGTGGGTGGGGCCACCGGCGTTGATGTCTTCGCGCAGCGTGTCGGTCAGGCCGCGCAGGGTGGAGACCAGGCTGCGGCTGTGGGCCAGTTCGATGTCGGCCAGAGCGGCGGGGGCGGCCTGCAGATGCTCCAGCGCATCGCCCACGCCGCTGATCAGCAAACGGTCGTCAATCGCATCCAGCCGCGCCGGGCATTCGGGGTGGCCTGCGCCCATTTCGTGTTTGCGGCAGGCGGGGTGGGTGAAGTAGCCAGTCTTGTGCACAGTGAACTGCTTTTCTTAGGGATTAGAGGTCTTTGTATTTCGGGTAACGTCAGCGAATGCACGTACAAAACAAACTCAACGAACTGCTAAAACAGCTTAACACGGTGATTGTGGGCAAACCCGCGCAGGTGCAGGACTGCGTGGCCTGCTTGTTGGCTGGGGGTCACCTGCTGATCGAAGACGTGCCCGGGGTGGGCAAAACCACGCTGGCGCATGCGCTGGCCCGCACCTTTGGCCTGCAGTTCTCACGCGTGCAGTTCACCGCCGACCTGATGCCCAGCGACCTGACCGGCGTGTCGATCTACGAGCGCGGCAAGGAGGCCTTTGTGTTCCACCCCGGCCCGTTGTTTGCGCAGATTTTGCTGGCCGACGAAATCAACCGCGCCAGCCCCAAAACCCAGAGCGCGCTGTTGGAGGCCATGGAGGAAAAGCAGGTCACCGTAGAAGGCGCCACCCGCCCCCTGCCCTCGCCGTTCTTTGTCATCGCCACGCAAAACCCGCTGGACCAGCTGGGCACCTTCGCCCTGCCCGAGTCGCAACTGGACCGGTTCTTGATGCGCATTTCGTTGGGCTACCCCGACCGCGCCTCCGAACGCCAGTTGCTCGCCGGGCAGGACCGGCGCGACCTGGTGGAGCACCTGCCCAGCCTGCTCAGTGCGGCCGAACTGCAAAGCCTGCAGCAGCAGGTGCTGCAAGTCCACGCCGCCGATGCGCTGCTCGACTACGTGCAAGACCTGGTGGCCGCCACCCGCTCGGGCCGCTGGTTTCTGCAAGGCCTGAGCCCGCGCGCCGGTATCGCCGTGGTGCGAGCCGCCAAAGCCCAGGCGTTGCTCAGTGGCCGCGACTACGTGGCCCCGGACGACGTGCAGGCCATCCTGGCGCAAACCGTGGCGCACCGCCTGGTGCCGGTAGGCGATGCCGGGCGCGGCGCGGTAGCCCAAGTCCAAGCCATGATTGCAGGCACGCCCCTGCCGTGAACATGCCGTGATCCAACCAGCCAAATTGCTGCGGGCCCGCTTCCAGCGCTGGTGGCAGGCGCGCATCCATCTCACCGATACCACGCTGCTGACCCAACGCAACGTCTACATCCTGCCCACCGGCCCCGGCTGCATGCTGGCGGCCACCTTGCTGGTGCTGCTGGTGGCCAGCATCAACTACCAGCTCAATCTAGGCTATGTGCTGACCTTTTTGCTGGCCGGATGCGCTGTGGTCGGCATGCACGTAGGCCACGCCACGCTGCGCGGCCTTACTCTGCATTTGATATCGCCTGACGCACAGTACATGGGCGCTAGCGCGCTTATTTCCATACAAATCAGCAGCACGCGCAAAACCACCCGCCATGGCATCGGCCTGGGTTTGCTAGGCAGTGGCCACTGGGCCTGGACCGACGTACCCGCCCAAGGCAGCCGCCGGGTGCAAATCGCCTTCACCCCCACCCAGCGCGGCCTGCAGCATCTGCCCGCCATCACGGCCGAGACCCGCTTCCCGCTGGGCACCTTCCGTGTCTGGACCTACTGGCGGCCAGCCGCCCAGCTCTTGGTCTACCCCCGCCCCGAAGCCCACCCACCGCCGCTACCCCCCGGCCAGCCGCGTGCCGGAGGGGCCAGCCACAGCGCGCCCAACGCCAGTGGCGAATTCGACGACGTGCGCCCCTACCGGCGCGGTGACCCGCTAAAACTGGTGGTCTGGAAAAAATCCGCCAAGGCCGATGTCACTGGCGAATGGGTCAGCCGCGACAGCCAGCAAACCCAGAGGCATGAACTGTGGCTGGACTTCGCCCAAGCCGGGTCGCTGGGCGGGGAAGCAAAGCTCGCGCGCCTGTGCGCCTGGGTGCTGCTGGCCGACAAGCTGGGGCTGGACTACGGGCTGCGCCTGCCGGGGCAAGAGCTTGCACCGGGTGCGGGCGAGGCCCACCGGCGGCGTTGCCTGGAAGCGCTGGCTTTATGCCAAATCGGCCTCTAGCGCATATTCCACCTATACGAATAGCTACTTATTTACTAGCAAACACTTTATGCGCTGGCTAACACCCTTCACCACCTTGCCCAGAGACAGCCGCGACACGCTGTTTCTGCTGGCCGTCATCGCCTGGGTGGTGCTGCCGCAGGTGGGCAACCTGCCGGTCTGGTGCGCCCTGACGACGGCGGGGGTGCTGGGGTGGCGTGGCTGGCTGGCGTGGAAGTCACGGCCATTGCCGTCGCGCTGGTGGCTGGCGGTGCTTCTGGGGATGGCGCTGGCGGCCACACTGGCGACGCACAAAACCCTGCTGGGGCGCGATGCCGGGGTGACACTGATCGTGGTGCTGCTGGCCCTCAAAACCCTGGAGCTGCGGGCGCGGCGGGATGCTTTTGTAGTGTTCTTCCTGGGCTTTTTCACCATGCTCAGCAACTTCTTTTTCTCGCAGTCGCTGTTGACCGCTATCGCCATGCTGGTGGCGCTGCTGGGGCTGCTGACGGCGCTGGTCAACGCCCATATGCCGGTGGAAAACAAGGCCCCGCTGCGCGAGGCGGCACGCATTGCCGGCGGCATGGCGTTGCTGGGCGCGCCCATCATGGCCGTGCTGTTTGTGCTGTTTCCGCGCATGGCCCCGCTGTGGGGCGTGCCCAGCGATGCCATGGCCGGGCGCAGCGGTTTGTCCAACCAAATGCAGGTCGGCACCATGGCCAGCCTGGCGCTGGACGACGGCATTGCCATGCGGGTGAAATTTGACGGCCCACCGCCTGCGCAGCGCGACCTGTACTTTCGCGGCCCGGTGCTATCGCTGTTTGACGGACGCACCTGGCAGCCACGCTACAACGACTTTTCGCGCACGGGAGCCAGCGATTTGCAGGTGTCTGGCCCGCCGCTGAAGTACCAGGTGACCCTGGAGCCCAACAACCGCCCCTGGCTGCTGGCGCTGGATGCTACGCCCCAGGCCCCCGCCCTGCCCGACGGCCTGAGCGCGGTAATGACCCCCGACCTGCAATGGCTGGCCAGCCGCCCCACCACCGACCTGTTGCGCTACCAGGCACAGAGCTACTCACAGTTCCGCTACGGGCCGCAGCGTGCAAATTTAAGCCTGCAGAGCTTTGTGGAGCTGCCCGCGGGCTTCAACCCGCGCACCCTGCAACTGGCGGCCGACATGCGCCGCGCCCAGCCCGGTGCCGACACCGCCGCGCTGGTGCAAACCGTGCTGACCCGCCTACGCACCGGTGGCTACGCCTACACGCTGGACCCCGGCCTATATGGGCGCGACACCGCAGACGAATTCTGGTTTGACCGCAAAGAGGGTTTTTGCGAACACATCGCCTCGTCCTTTGTGATCCTGATGCGGGCGCTGGACATCCCCGCCCGCGTCGTCACCGGCTACCAGGGCGGCGAACTCAACGGCGTAGACGGCTTCTGGGTGGTGCGCCAAAGCGATGCCCATGCCTGGGCCGAGGTATGGACGGCGGGCCAGGGCTGGACCCGGGTGGACCCTACCGGCGCGGTGTCGCCGGGCCGGGTGGGCAGCTTTACCCGGCTACAAGCCCCGCGCGGGGCCATTGCCAACACCCTGGCCACCGTCAGCCCCGACACCGCCCGCCGCCTGCGCGCCGCCTGGGACGCGGTCAACAACGGCTGGAACCAGTGGGTGCTGAACTACAGCCAGAGCAAGCAGCTCAATCTGCTGAAAAACATCGGCTTTGACAGCCCGGAATGGGAAGACTTGGGCAAGGTACTGGCCGCCCTGCTGGTGCTGGCCAGCCTGGGCGGGGCCGCATGGGCCCAGTGGGAACGCCGCCAGCACGATCCCTGGCTGCGTCTGCTGGACCAGGCCCGGCGCAAACTGGCCAAAGTCGGTATCACCGTGCCCGCCAGCGCCGCCCCCCGGCAGATGGCCGCGCTGGTGCCGGACCAGCCCGCCCTGCGCGATTGGCTACTGCAAATGGAAAGCCTGCGGTATGCGCCGCACAGCCCCGGCAGCCTGGCCGCGCTTCGACGGGCGTTCAAGCGGCTGGTGTGGCCGCGCTAGACTTGGGCGACCACCTATTGACGCCCATGCACAAACTCCTCCCGATTGCTCTTCTTTTAATAGCTACCTGCCTAATTCCCGTCTGTGCTAGCACCAAAAAAAGCATAAAAAATAAGCCTGTCACTACCGCCACACCCAGCGGCCCGCTGTACGCCAGCCGCGAGGATGTGATGGCCATCGCCGACGACATCGCCGAGCGCCGCGGCCTGGACCCGGCCTGGGTGCACCAGATATTGGCGCAGGCCCGGTTTATCCCCAGCGTGCCGCGCCTGATGGCCCCCGCACCCAAGGGTACGGTGAAAAACTGGAAGGTCTACCGCAGCCGCTTCATCGACCCGGTGCGCATCGCCGCCGGGGTGCGTTTCTGGCAGGCCAACCGCGCCACGCTGGAACGGGCCGAAAAGGAATACGGCGTACCGGCCGAAATCATCGTCGGCATCATTGGCGTGGAGACGATTTACGGCCAGAACATGGGCAACTTCCGGGTGCTGGACGCGCTGGCCACGCTGGCCTTTGACTTCCCCGCCAGCCATCCGCGCGCCAAGGAGCGCAGTGCCTACTTCAAGGGCGAGTTGGAGCAATACCTGAGCCTGACCCAGCGCGCCGGCATCGACCCCCTGAGCTTGCGCGGCAGCTACGCCGGGGCCATGGGCCTGCCGCAGTTCATGCCGACCAGCTGGGTGCAATTTGCGGTGGACTTTGATGGCGACAGCCGTGTCGATCTGTTCAACAGCCCGGCCGACGCGATTGGCTCGGTGGCCAGCTATTTCAAGGCCTTCCACTGGCAGCCTGGCATGCCGATCTACTACCCGGTGCAGTTCGACCCTAAAACCCTGGACATGGACGCACTGATGGCCCCCGACATCCTGCCTACCTTCAGCGTGGCCCGTTTTCAGACCCTGGGTGCAGTGCTGGAAGGCCCGGCCCTCCAACACTCCGGCCCGCTGGCGCTGGTGGAGCTGCAAAACGGAGGGGATCCGCCGCAGTACGTGGCGGGTACCGAGAATTTCTACGCCATCACCCGCTACAACTGGAGCAGCTACTACGCCATGGCGGTGGTCGAGTTGGGGCGTGAAGTGGCCGCCGCCGTGAAGGCCCAAACCGGGCCATAAATTGCCTAGCTAAACCGCTTAGACAGACCGCACGCCCGACCCTATGGGTTGTGGTAGACACAACACTCTGGAAGCTCGACAATGTCACGAAAACCCGCTCCATTATCCTAAAATCTATATTTTTCAATAGCTTACGCGCGACCCTGTGTAACACTCCTTAATAGAAGATTACATAACCACAGGATCACGATGCGCTTTTTACCGAAATTACTGGCCACTTCCTTTATCGCTTTCGCAGGGATGGGCAACGCCACCGTGTTGACTTTTGAGGACATCCCCGGTCAGGGCACCTTGGCATCCAATTACGCTGGGCTCACCTGGGGCGCTGGCTGGGAATACTACGACTCGGCGCAATCGCCTTACAACGCCGCGTCGGGTAAAACCCGTATCTACAACAACACCGGTGCAACCACCGACTGGTTCAAATTCTCCAACGACGTCATTTTTGACGGTGCCTTCTTCGCGGGCTACCAAACTGCTGGATTTGAGCTGTTCAACGACGGGCAACTGGTGTTCACCTCGTCCCTGCTGGGCTTGTCGGGTACGCCCAGCTTCCTGTCCTCGGGCTATTCGGGCCTGGTGGACGAAGTGCGCCTGTCCGTCACCAACGGTAATTTCGTCATGGACGACGTGACCTACCACGCTGCCGCGGCCCGCAACACGGTGCCAGAACCCAGCTCGTTGGCCTTGATGGGCCTGGGCTTGGTAGGTTTGATCCTTTCACAGCGCCGCAAGGCCTAAAGCCTGGCGGACCGTCCTAGAGCGCCCTGCGGGGCGCTTTTTCGTGGTGGTACTTCTGGCAAACCCAGCGGTAAGCACCCGGTAAAGCAGACCTTCTCCTACAGGAAAACCCTGTGCTTTCCGCTCAAATAGGTCCATACACCTTGAAGAAGTTTTCATGAAAAAGACAGTTTTTGTCGCCGCACTCACCGCCGCCTCTTTGGCGTTCAGCAGCATCGCTTTTGCCCAAGGCAACAGCGGCCGTGGAGGTGATGACTTCCGACACCAGAACCAGCAGCGCGACCAGCCCAATATCCGGCAAGACAACAACCGGCCTGGCAACAACCGCGGCCCTGGCCCGCAGCGCATGCAAGAGCAGCATCGCAACGGCCCCGATTTTGCGCAAGAGCGTGGCGCGGGTCCCGACCACAATTTCCGCCGTGGTGGCCGTCTGCCCAACCAATACCGCAACAACCAGTACGTCGTAGACAACTGGCGCGACCACCACCTGAGCGCGCCTCCCCGCGGCTACCACTGGGTACAAACCGGCGGTGACTACGTGCTGATCGCCATCACCACCGGCATCATCGCGCAGATCCTGCTGGGCAACTATTGAGATAGCCCCAAACGCACTTCGGGCCCGCTAGCCCAAAAGCTAGCAGGCCCGAAGCGGGACTTATTGCAAACCAACCCAGTTTCAGCTAGAACGCCCCTCCACCAGAAACACCGCAGAACTGGCTTTGCCAGGCTGCTGGTGTTGCCCCCTGCAAGGGGGTTGGCGAAAAGCGTTTGCGCTGTAGCCTGGGAGGGTACTTAGTTACGGGTTTGATCGACCAGCTTGTTCTTGGCGATCCAAGGCATCATGGCGCGCAGCTGGGCACCGACGACTTCGATCTGGTGCTCGGAGGTCAGGCGGCGGCGGCTGATCAGCGTAGGGGCGCCGGCCTTGTTTTCCAGGATGAAGCTCTTGGCGTATTCACCAGTCTGGATGTCATTCAGCACTTGCTTCATGACCTTCTTGGTTTCTGCCGTCACGATGCGCGGGCCGGTAACATATTCACCGTATTCAGCGTTGTTCGAGATCGAGTAGTTCATGTTGGCGATGCCGCCTTCATAGATCATGTCGACGATCAGCTTCAGCTCGTGCAGGCATTCGAAGTAGGCCATTTCTGGCGCGTAACCGGCTTCCACCAGGGTTTCGAAACCGGCTTTGATCAGCTCGACCGCACCACCGCACAACACGGCTTGTTCGCCGAACAAATCGGTTTCGGTTTCTTCGCGGAAGTTGGTTTCAATGATGCCGGACTTGCCGCCACCGTTGGCCATGGAGTACGACAGCGCCATTTGCAGCGACTTGCCGGACTTGTCCTGGTACACCGCCACCAGGTGGGGCACGCCGCCGCCTTGGGCGTAGGTACCGCGCACGGTGTGGCCAGGGGCTTTAGGAGCGACCATCCACACGTCCAGGTCAGCACGGGGCGTGACCAGACCGTAATGCACGTTGAAGCCGTGGGCGAACACCAGGGCTGCACCTTGTTTGATGTTGGGGTGCACGTCAGCGGCGTAAACCGAAGCGATTTGCTCATCGGGCAACAAGATCATGACCACGTCAGCGGACTTGACGGCATCTGCCACTTCGGCGACCTTCAGGCCGGCCTTGCCAACCTTGTCCCAAGAAGCACCACCCTTGCGCAGACCGACCACGACGTTCACGCCGCTGTCGTTCAGATTTTGCGCGTGGGCATGGCCCTGGCTACCGTAGCCGATGATGGCGACTGTCTTGCCCTTGATCAGGCTGAGGTCGCAGTCTTTGTCGTAATAAACTTTCATGATCTTCTTTCAGAAAAAATAAAGGGTTTGGCGAAATGCCCATCGACAGGCCCAGGGCGAACGTTTACCGCAATCGCCAAAAATAGTCCGTTCGCGTTGAGCCCGTCAAAACGCGCGTACGGACAACTCAAAACTTAAACCCGCAAGATGCGTTCACCGCGCCCGATGCCACTGGCACCGGTACGCACGGTTTCCAGAATGGCACCGCTGTCCAGCGCTTCCAAGAAAGCGTCGTTCTTGCCCTGGTCGCCGGTCAATTCGATGGTGTAGCTCTTTTCGGTCACATCAATGATGCGGCCGCGGAAGATGTCGGCCATGCGCTTCATTTCTTCGCGCTCTTTGCCGACGGCACGCACCTTGACCATCATCAGTTCACGCTCGGTGTAGGCGCCTTCGGTCAGGTCGACCACCTTGACCACCTCGATGAGGCGGTTCAGGTGCTTGGTGATCTGTTCGATCACGTCGTCGGAACCAGAGGTTTGGATGGTCATGCGCGACAGCGTCGCGTCTTCGGTGGGAGCCACCGTGAGCGACTCGATGTTGTAACCCCGGGCGGAGAACAGGCCCACGACGCGGGAAAGAGCGCCGGGCTCGTTTTCCAGCAAGACAGCAATGATGTGTTTCATAAGACTAGATTCCTCTTTTCGCTGCCCTCCCCCGCACACGGTAATGTGCAGGCTCGGCAAGCAATAGATTCGTCAGAAAGTTAATACTATCGAAATAATAGCTACTAGCGTAAGCCTAACCTACGCTAGAGCCTGATTTGGCTTAAAGATCTTCGCTGCCCAGCAGCATCTCGGTAATGCCCTTGCCGGCCTGCACCATCGGGAACACGTTCTCGGTGGGGTCGGTGCGGAAGTCCATGAACACCGTGCGGTCCTTCAGCTTGCGGGCTTCGCGCAGGGCGGGCTCCACATCTTCGGGGCGCTCGATCAGCATGCCGACGTGGCCATAGGCCTCGGCCAGCTTGACAAAGTTGGGCAGTGCATCCATATAGCTGCTGCTGTAGCGGCCAGCGTATTCCACCTCTTGCCACTGGCGCACCATACCCAGGTAGCGGTTGTTCAGCGAGACAATCTTGATCGGCGTGTTGTACTGCAGGCAGGTGGACAGCTCTTGGATACACATCTGCACCGAGCCTTCGCCGGTGATGCAGAACACCTCGCTGTCAGGCCTAGCCAGCTTGACACCCATAGCGTAAGGAATGCCCACGCCCATGGTGCCCAGACCGCCGGAGTTGATCCAGCGGCGGGGTTCGTCAAAGCGGTAGTACTGCGCAGCCCACATCTGGTGCTGGCCCACATCGGAGGTGATGTAGGTGTCGGCATCCTTGGTCATGTCCCACAGGGTTTGCACCACGTACTGGGGCTTGATCACGTCGGGCGAGCCCATGCTGAACTTCAGGCAATTGCGGCTGCGCCAGCCTTCAATCGTGTCCCACCAACTGCCCAAAGCAACGGCATCGGGCTTGGTGGTGGACTCTTTGATCATGGCGATCAGCTCGGTCAACACCTCTTTCACGTCGCCAACGATAGGCACATCGACCTTGACGCGCTTGGAAATGCTCGACGGGTCGATGTCAATATGGATGATCTTGCGTTCGTTTTGCGCGAAATGCTTGGTATTGCCGATGACGCGGTCGTCAAAGCGGGCACCCACAGCCAATAGCACGTCGCAGTGCTGCATCGCATTGTTAGCCTCAATCGTGCCGTGCATGCCCAGCATGCCGAGGAATTTTTTGTCGCTGGCGGGGTACGCGCCCAGGCCCATCAAAGTGTTGGTGCAGGGGTAGCCCAGCATGTCCACCAGGGTGCGCAGCTCTTGCGAAGCATTGCTCAGCAAGACACCGCCGCCGGTATAGATATACGGGCGCTTAGCAGCCAATAGCAGTTGCAAAGCCTTGCGGATCTGGCCGCCGTGGCCTTTGCGCACCGGGTTGTACGAGCGCATGGTCACGGTTTCAGGGTAGCCCGCGTACAGCGCCTTCTTGAACGACACGTCTTTCGGAATATCGACCACCACCGGGCCGGGGCGACCGGTACGGGCAATGTGGAAGGCTTTCTTCATGGTTTCGGCCAGATCACGCGCGTCTTTGACCAAAAAGTTGTGCTTAACAATCGGGCGGGTGATGCCGACCGTGTCGCATTCCTGGAATGCATCCAAGCCAATGGCGTGCGTGGGCACCTGGCCACTGATGATCACCATGGGAATACTGTCCATGTACGCAGTGGCAATACCGGTCACGGCATTTGTCAGGCCAGGGCCCGACGTAACCAGCGCCACACCGACATCGCCGGTGGCGCGGGCATAGCCGTCGGCAGCGTGCACGGCCGCTTGCTCGTGGCGCACCAGCACGTGCTGAATAGTGTCTTGTTTGTAGAACGCGTCGTAGATGTACAGAACTGCGCCACCGGGGTAACCCCAGATGTGCTTGACGTTCTCGGCCTGAAGGCACTTCACCAGAATTTCGGCACCCATGAGCTCAACGGGGGCGGGACGCGAGATGGTGGAAGTAGAAGCTGCGGCGGCTGAAGCGATTTCGGCTTTGTTGATTTCCATGATGAACCTTTGTGAATTTCTCTAACGAAATACCTTGGGTGCTACTTCACGCACTCTTTTGGAGTTGTGTTGGAACTTAAGACCAAAGCCATGGGCGAGCTGCTTGCATCGCCGAACCATGATCCGTTTGCTTTTTAACTAGCAATGCGGATTATGGCATCGTACTGCGCAAAAACTGCGCGTCGCACCAAGAAATTCGCCGGTCAATGCCATAATCCGGCCGCACGCGCCCCATACCGGGGCATTCCGTTTTCCCAGAAAACCACGCATCCCCACCGATCCGCCCTACAGGCAAGACCCTTTTGGCCACTGAACGCGAACTTTCTGATTTCCTCAAAAGCGTTGAAAGCCGAGCCTTTAAACGCTCGGTGTACCACGTGCGCAACGAAGAATCGGCGCTGGACATCGTGCAAGACAGCATGATGAAACTGGCTGAGCACTATGGCGACAAGCCAGTGGCTGAGTTGCCCATGCTGTTCCAGCGGATTCTGTCGAACTGCACGCTGGACTGGTTCCGCCGCCAAAAAACCCGCAACGCCTTGTTCTCGAACATGAGCGACTTTGAATCAGGTGACGGCGATGGCGATTTCGACCTCTTGGAGACCTTGCAGTCGTCCGACAACGCCGAACGCACAGAGAGCGCCGAAGACACCACGCGCCGGGCACAGGTATTGCGTGAGATTGACACCCAGATACAAGAGTTACCGGCGCGTCAACGAGAAGCGTTCTTGATGCGTTACTGGGAGGAGATGGACGTTGCCGAAACCGCCAGCGCTATGGGCTGCTCGGAAGGCAGCGTCAAAACCCACTGCTCCCGTGCAGTCCAGTCGCTCAGCAAGGCGCTCAAGGCCAGAGGAATACATTTATGACACAGCTGCAAACCAACCCCATGCTGTCGGCGCAAGACCGTTTTGCGCGCAACGTCACGGCGCGCCTGACGGAAGGCTCGGCGGCGCTACCGCACGATATTTCCGAACGCCTGCGTATTGCCCGTATGCAGGCACTGGCGCACCGTAAGCAGGTCATCATGCGCAGCGCCACCGTGGTCGCTAGCCAAGGTGGCGGCACAGCCGCGCTTACATTTGGCAACCAAGGTGATAACGACAGGCCCAATTGGTGGACGCGTTTTGCCGCGGCCTTGCCTTTGGTCGCACTGGTGGCCGGTTTGCTGACGATTTACGTGGTGCAAAACGATCTGCGTGCCGACGAGTTGGCCGAAGTCGATACCGCCCTGCTGACCGACGACCTGCCCACCGTGGCCTACACCGACCCTGGTTTTGTGGAGTTCCTCAAGGCCAACCGAGACACCACTTCCCCTTAATTGGAACGGATACGGATGCTGCTATCGCTTAGGAACTTGTTGTCTGCCTCCTGTGTGGGGGTAGTGTTGTCCCTGGGCGTGTTGCCAACCGCATGGGCGGAGATCGCTCCAGATTTTGGTCCGGCCTCCATCCCCCTGGCTTCCGCCAGCAAGCCCGAGCAAAAACCGCTCTGGAAAGAGCTCACGCCGGCGCAGCAGCAGGCGCTCAAGCCCCTGGCTACGCACTGGAACAATATCAGCGAGCAGCAAAAGCGCAAATGGCTGGCCTTGTCGGTAAACTTTGAAAAAATGTCGCCCACCATGCAAACCGTACTGCAAGAGCGCATGCTGGACTGGGGGGCCCTTAGCGGCACACAACGCAGCCAGGCACGGCTGAATTTTGCCGAAGCAAAGCGGCTGTCACCTGCAGAAAAGCAGGCCAAATGGGAGGCCTACCAAACCTTGGACCCGGAAGAAAAAGCCAAACTGGTCAAGCAGGTGCAGAAAAAGCTGGCCGGTGCAGCGACGGGCGTGAAGCTCACCCCCTCGCAGAAGCTGGCCAATGTGCCGCCCCCGCGCATCAATGAACCCAAAGGCCCCTCCATTGCCACGGGTGCACACCAGATTGACCCGCACACCCTGCTCCCGCTGCCCGCTTACCGGTTCAGCAGTGGTAGCTCGGTAGTACCCCAACCGGCCAAGCCCGCCGGACAATGAGCATATTGGCGGCACCAGCCCTTCCCCCCACTCCTTTGACCGCACCCAGCCTGCGCCGCCGTATGGCCTGCTGGCTGTACGAAGGCATGCTGATGTTTGGTGTGGTATTCATTTCGGGCTACCTTTTCGGAACCCTGAGCCAAACACGCAACGCCATGGACAACCGACCCGGCTTGCAGGCTTTTTTGTTTGTCATCTTCGGCATCTACTTCACCTGGTTCTGGTCCAAGGGCCAGACCCTGGCCATGAAGACCTGGAACATCCGCGTGGTGGGCCGTGACGGCCAGGCCATCAGCCAGCCGCGCGCCTTGCTGCGCTATGTGTGGAGCTGGGTGTGGTTTCTGCCGCCCTTGGGTGCCATGGCGCCGTTTGGCTTGCCAGTTGGCGAAACCCTGGTCATTGTGTTGGGCTGGGTGGCTTTCTGGGCCTTGCTCAGCCGCTTTCACCCGCAACGTCAGTTCTGGCATGACGCACTGGCGGGCACCCGACTGGTCGGCTCGCTGCCATTGAGTCGCTAAAAGTGGAATCCCCTACCGCCCAAAAATCCCGCAAGGGCCTCAACCGCCTCTGGCACGCTGCAGGCTATTCGCTTGCGGGGCTGCGGGCAGGTTGGGGAGAGACGGCTTTTCGCCAGGAAGCCATCGCCGCCATGGTGCTGGTACCACTGGCCGCCTGGATGGCCCATAGCTGGGTGGAATTTGTCCTACTGGCGGGCTCTGTGGTGCTGTTGATGGTGGTGGAGCTGCTTAACACCGGGATAGAAACCGCGATTGACCGCATTGGCCCCGAATGGCACCCGCTGTCAAAACGGGCCAAAGACATGTGCAGCGCTGCCGTGCTGCTGACCGTGCTGATCACGGCCACCATTTGGATTCTGGCGCTGGTGCAGCGCTTCAGCGCTTAAAAAGCCTAGACCGCTGCTTCATCCTGCTCGCCGGTGCGGATGCGCACCACGCGCTCTACGCTGGTCACAAAGATCTTGCCATCGCCAATTTTGCCGGTGCGGGCAGCGCGGACGATGGCCTCCACGCAGCGGTCCACCTCTTCGGTTTTCACCACCACCTCGATCTTCACCTTGGGCAAGAAGTCCACCACGTATTCGGCACCGCGGTACAGCTCGGTGTGGCCCTTCTGGCGGCCAAAACCCTTAACTTCAGTGACGGTGAGGCCGGTCACACCGCATTCGGCCAATGCCTCGCGCACTTCTTCCACTTTGAACGGTTTCAGGATGGCAGTAATTTGTTTCATAGAACCCTTGTCTGGTTGAATTAAGCGCGAAATTTGCTCGTAATAGGATAGCGCCAATCCTTGCCAAAGCTGCGGTGGGTAACCCGAATTCCGACGGGCGACTGGCGGCGTTTGTACTCATTGATTTTAATCAGCCGGGTGACGCGCTCCACGTCGGCGGGCGCAAACCCGGCAGCGATGATGGTCTCCAGGCTTTGGTCGTTTTCCATGTAGCGCTCCAGGATCGCGTCCAGCACCTCGTAAGGCGGCAGGCTGTCCTGGTCGGTCTGGTCGGCGCGCAACTCGGCGCTGGGCGGACGGGTGATGATGCGCTCGGGGATGGGGTTGCTACCGGTGCCGTACGGGTCGTTGTCATTGCGCCAGCGGGCCAGGGCAAACACCAGGGTTTTGGCCACGTCTTTGATGACCGCAAAGCCGCCGGCCATGTCGCCGTACAGCGTGCAATAGCCGGTGGCCATCTCGCTTTTATTACCGGTGGTTACAACAATGCTGCCGAATTTGTTGCTCAAGGCCATCAGCAGCGTGCCGCGGATGCGGGCCTGGATGTTTTCTTCGGTGGTGTCCTCGTCGCAGCCAATGAAATGCACGGCTAGCGAGGTCTTGAAGGCCTCGAACTCAGGCAGGATGGAGATTTCGTCGTACCGCACACCCACCCGGGCGGCCATGTCGCGCGCGTCAATCCAGGAGATGTCGGCCGTGTAGGGCGAGGGCATCATCACCGTGCGTACCCGGTCTTTGCCCAGCGCGTCCACCGCAATCGCCAGCACCAGGGCTGAGTCGATGCCGCCGGACAGGCCCAGCAGCACGCCGGGGAAGTTGTTTTTGCCCACGTAGTCGCGCAGGCCCAGTACCAGGGCATCCCACAGCTCGGCATGCAGGCTGCGCTCGGGCTCGATAGTTGCTACTAATTCAATAGCTGCTTGCGCCCGTGCGGTCTGCACAAAGAACAGATTTTCCTTAAAACTGGGGGCGCGGCCACTCAGGGCACCGTCGGCATTGACGCAGAACGAGCCGCCGTCAAACACCACCTCGTCCTGTCCGCCGACGATGTGCGCGTACACCAGCGGCAGCGCCACACTGCGGGCGCGGTCGGCCATGCGCAGCACCCGTTCGCCGCCCTTGCCCATGTGGAAAGGCGAGGCGTTAATGACCGCGAGCAGCTCGGCCCCGGCCTCCTTGGCGGCGCGCGCGGGTGCCTCGAACCAGGCATCTTCACAAATCAGCAGACCGACCTGCACGCCCTCGACCGCAAACACACACACGCCCTGGCCCGGCGTGAAGTAGCGGCGCTCATCGAACACCTGGTAATTGGGCAGCTCGCGCTTGATGTGGGTGGCCACCATGTGGCCCTCGCAGAACACGCTGGCGGCGTTGAAACGGTGCTGCACGGCCACCGATTTGGTGCGGTCGTCGCCGCCCTGCGGGTGGCCGACCACCACGTGCAGGCCTTTTAACCCGGCGAGTTCGCGGGCCACTGTTTTCACGGCATCATCACAGGCAGCGGTAAAGGCCGGGCGCAAGAACAGATCTTCGGCCGCGTAGCCGCAGATCGACAGTTCGGGGGTCAGTACCAGCCGGGCACCGTCGGCATAGGCCGTGCGGGCGGCATCGATGATTTTTTGCGCATTGCCGGCCAGGTCGCCGACGACAAAGTTAAGCTGGGCAACACAGAGTTTGAGAGTCATGGAAACAAAAAAAACGGTGGTGGCGGCGGGCCAAAATGGGGTGGAGGACAGTGCGACTGATTATGTCATTCGGGTGCTGGACTCGCCCCTGCAGCTTTCCGCCGAGGCCTGGAACAGCCTGCTGACCCAGCAGCCTGATGCCAGCCCCTTCATGCGCTATGAATACCTGGCCGCGCTGCACCACAGCGGCAGCGCCACGTCCGCCACCGGCTGGAAGCTGCGGCTAGTCACAGTGTGGCTGGGCGACGTGCTGCAAGCCGCCTGCGCGCTGTACATCAAAGACCATTCCTACGGCGAATACGTTTTCGACTGGGCCTGGGCCAACGCTTACCAACAGCACGGCGTGCCCTACTACCCCAAGGCCGTGGTGGCCGCACCGTTCACTCCTGTGCCCGGCGCGCGGTTGCTGGCGCGGGATGCGGAGTCTCGGACGGTGCTGGTACAGGCGCTGGTGGCCTGGTGCGAACAAGAAGAACTGTCGTCCCTGCACGTACTGTTCGCCAACCCGGTGGATGTTGCCGCCTGCGCCGACGCGGGCCTGATGCTGCGCCACACCGTGCAATTCCACTGGACGAATAAGGTGGATGGCTACTGCGACTTCGACGACTTTCTCGCCTCTATGGCCCAAGACAAACGCAAAAAGATCCGCCAGGAGCGCCGCAAGGTCGCCGACGCGGGTATCACGTTCCGCTCGGCCCAGGGCCGCGCCATCACGCCGCAAGACTGGGATTTCTTTTACCGCTGCTACGAGCGCACCTACCTGGAGCACGGCAACGCGCCTTACCTGAGCCGCGACTTCTTCCAGCGCATGGCCGACACCATGCCAGAGCACTGGCTGCTGTTTGTGGCCGAGCGCGAGGTGCAGGGCGTCAAAATCCCAATTGCTACTAGTTTGATAGCTATAAGCGAAGACACCACCTGCGCTATAGACCTAAAAGATACCTCAATCCAGCCCCTGGTCGCCTATGGCCGCTACTGGGGCGCACTGGAGCGCGTGGACTGCCTGCACTTTGAAGCCTGCTACTACCAGCCGCTGCAATGGTGCATCGCCCACGGCGTGGCCCGTTTCGAAGGCGGCGCGCAGGGTGAACACAAAATGGCCCGCGCCCTGCTGCCCGTCAAAACCACCAGCGCCCACTGGCTGGCGCACCCGGCGTTTGCCGATGCGGTGGAGCGGTTTCTAGAGCGCGAGGGGGCGGGGATTGCGGGCTACATGGACGATCTGGCCCAACGCAGCCCGCTGAAAATCACGAGCCACGTACAAACATAGTCACCAGCGGCACATCTCCCAGCAACCGACTCCGGTGCCCATGCACCCTGTCATCAAACGTCGCCCCCGCAGGCAGCACATCGGCCGAATAAAAATGGTCGCCCGGCTGAAACACGCGGGCCGTGCCGTCTTGCAAACCAATTTCCATCTGCCCGGCCAGAATCACCACCCACTGCGGGTCGGTGGTGCAGTGGAAGCTGCTGGCAAAACCCACCGGGCTGTGGCGCAGTTGGAAGCCGCCGCTGGCTTGCAGGGCACTGAGCTGGGAGGTGGGTTTGCCCTCGGTCAACGGGATGGACTCGTCGCGAAATTTGGCAACGCCGTCGGTGTCGGTAAAAAGGACTACTTTGGTGAAATCGGTCATGGCAAGTTTTAGCAATAGTGTGGTGGGGATGATAAGTGGCTGCAACGATAATCAGGCCCCATGAATCCCTTGCTCTCCACCCTCCAGCCCTACCCTTTCGAGCGGCTCAAGCAACTTTTCGCCAGCGTCACCCCCAACCCGGCCCACCGCGCCATCAGCCTGGGCATTGGCGAACCCAAGCACGCCACGCCTGCGTTCATCGAGCAGGCCATGCTGGCAGGCATCAAAGGCCTGTCGGGCTACCCGGCGACGGGCGGTGAACCGGCCTTGCGCACGGCGATGGCGCAGTGGATCCAGCGCCGCTACGGCTTGGAACTGAACCCCGCCACCCAGGTGCTGCCGGTGAATGGCTCGCGCGAGGCGCTGTTTGCGTTTGCCCAGACCGTCATCGACCCCACCCAGCCGGGGGCCCGCCCGGCGCAGGGCCGCCCCAAGGCGGGTGGAACCCCCTCGGGGGGCAGCGATGCACACGAAGTGGCAAGCGTGGGGGCTCCGGTGGTGGTCTGCCCGAATCCGTTCTACCAAATCTACGAAGGCGCGGCCCTGCTGGCCGGGGCCACGCCCTACTACGCCCCCAGCGACCCGGCGCGCAACTTCGCGGTGGACTGGGACAGCGTGCCCTTGGACGTGTGGGCGCGGACCCAACTGCTATTTGTCTGCTCGCCCGGCAACCCCACCGGCGCGGTGATGCCGCTGGGTGAATGGCAAAAACTGTTCGAACTCAGCGACAAATACGGCTTTGTAATTGCCTCCGACGAGTGTTACAGCGAAATCTACTTCCGTGACGAACCCCCGCTAGGCGGGCTGGAAGCCGCCGCCAAGCTGGGCCGCAGCGACTTTAAAAACCTGATCGCCTTCACCAGCCTGTCCAAACGCAGCAATGTGCCCGGCCTGCGCAGCGGCTTTGTGGCGGGTGACGCAGCACTCATCAAGCCGTTTTTGCTCTACCGCACCTACCACGGCAGCGCCATGGGGCCGGTGGTGCAGTCGGCCAGCCTCGCGGCCTGGAACGACGAAGCCCACGTGGTCGAGAACCGCGCCCTGTACCGCAGCAAATTTGCCCAGGTCACGCCCATCCTGGCCGAGGTGATGGATGTAGCCCTGCCCGACGCGGGTTTTTACCTGTGGGCGCAGGTGCCTGGCCCGGCACTGGTGGACGGCCTGGACAGCGATGTCGCCTTCGCCCGCGACCTGCTGGCTGCCTACAATGTGACGGTGCTGCCCGGCAGCTACCTAGCGCGCGAAGCCCATGGCCAGAACCCCGGCCGCCAGAGCATCCGCATGGCCCTGGTGGCCGAAACCGCAGAGTGTGCCGAAGCCGCTCAACGAATCCGCCAATTTATCCAATCCCGTAACTGAAGAACCAACATGACACAACAACTCCAAGCCACCATCGAAGCCGCATGGGAAGACCGCGCCAACCTGTCGCCCACCGCGTCCACCGCCGAAGTGCGCGATGCCGTGGAACACGTGCTGAATGAGCTGAACAACGGCCACCTGCGCGTCGCCACCCGCGAAGCGGTCGGCCAATGGACCGTGCACCAGTGGATCAAGAAGGCCGTGCTGCTGTCGTTCCGCCTGAAAGACAACGAAATCATGCAAGCCGGTTCGCTGGGCTTCTACGACAAGGTACCCACCAAGTTCGCCCACCTGAGCGCCGAAGAAATGAAGGCCACCGGCGTGCGTGTGGTGCCCCCTGCCGTGGCCCGCCGTGGCAGCTTTATCGCCAAGGGTGCGGTGCTGATGCCGTCGTACGTGAACATCGGCGCCTACGTGGGTGAAAACACCATGGTCGATACCTGGGCCACCGTGGGTTCGTGCGCACAGATCGGCAAGAACGTGCATTTGAGCGGCGGCGTGGGCATTGGCGGCGTGCTGGAACCCCTGCAGGCAGGCCCTACCATCATCGAAGACAACTGCTTTGTGGGCGCACGCTCCGAAGTGGTGGAAGGCGTGATCATCGAAGAAAACTCGGTCATCTCCATGGGCGTGTACATCGGCCAGAGCACCCCCATTTACGACCGCGCTACCGACACCGTCACCTATGGCCGCGTGCCTTCGGGTTCGGTAGTCATCAGCGGCACCCTGCCAAAGGACGGCGGCAAGTACAGCCTGTACGCGGCCATCATCGTCAAGCGCGTGGATGCGCAGACGCGCTCCAAAACCAGCCTGAACGACCTCCTGCGCGACTGACCCCACCACCCCCATCGGAGGTAAGCCATGAGCACTATGGAACGCATTCTGCGACTGATGCAGGAGAAGAAAGCCTCCGATGTTTACTTGTCGGCCAATGCGCCCGCGCTGATCCGTATCAACGGCATGTGCGTGCCGGTGAACAGCCAACTGCTGCAAACCGATGCGCCGCGCAGCCTGTTGGCCGAAATTGTGCCGGCCGAGAAAATGGCCGAACTAGAGGCCACCGGCGAGCTGAACATGGCCGTGTCGGTGCCCGGCGTAGGCCGCTTTCGGGTCAGCGCCATGCGCCAGCGCGGCAGCTATTCGGTGGTGGTGCGTTACATCAACGTGGACGTGCCCTTGCTCAGCAGCCTCAAGGTGCCCGCCATATTGGGCGATCTGGTGATGCAAAAGCGCGGCCTGCTGCTGATGGTGGGCTCTACCGGCGCCGGTAAAACCACCACCCAGGCGGCGATGATCGACCACCGCAACCAGCGGGCGGGCGGCCACATCCTGACCATCGAAGACCCGATCGAATACCTGTACAAAAACAAGCGTTCCATCGTCAACCAGCGCGAAATCGGCACCGACACCGCATCCCTTGAAGTGGCCCTGAAGAACGCGCTGCGCCAGGCCCCAGATGTGATTTTGATCGGCGAAATCCGCGACCGTGAAACCATGTCTGCGGCCATCGCCTACGCCCAGACCGGCCACTTGTGCATAGCCACCTTGCACGCCAACAACTCCTACCAGGCGCTGAACCGCATCGTCAACTTCTACCCGGTAGAAGTGCGCGCCACCATGCAGGCCGACTTGTCGGTGGCGCTGAACGCCATCGTCTCGCAGCGGCTGGTGCGCACGCCGTCGGGCGAGCGCGTACCGGCGGTGGAGATCATGCTCAACACCTTGCTGGTGGCCGACATGATTGAAAAAGGCGATATCGGCGGCGTCAAGGATGCCATGGAGAAGTCGCTGGCCGAGGGTTCGCAAACCTTTGAGAGCGACCTCGCCCGCCTGATCACCGACGGCACCATCGACCGCAAGGAAGGCCTGGCCAACGCCGATTCGGCCACCAACCTGATGTGGCGGCTGCAAAACGACTTTGCCCGCGCCAGCCAGAAAGCCGAGGTCACCGTGCTGCAAGCCGAGGCCGACGACGAACCCAGTTTTACCGACTTCACCTTGGACGTGCGGCCTTAACGTTTCCTACCTATGTCCCAGACCCTGTATTTGGCCGAGCAACTGATTGCCCAGCCCTCCGTTACCCCGGATGACGCGCAATGCCAGCCCCTGATCGCCGAGCGCCTGGCCCCGCTGGGCTTTGTGTGTGAAACCATTGAGAGCGGCCCCGAGAACTTCCGCGTCACCAACCTGTGGGCGGTACGCCACAGCATTTTCAAGGGTTTTAGCCCTCTAGCCCAGGTAGCATCTACGCTAGCAGCTATTAAACTCATAGCATTCGCAGGCCACACCGATGTGGTGCCTACCGGACCGCTGGCACAGTGGAGCAGCGACCCGTTCACCCCCACGCACCGCGACGGCAAGCTGTTTGGCCGCGGCGCGAGCGACATGAAAACCTCGATCGCAGCCTTTGTGGTGGCGGTGGAAGAATTTCTGGCAGCCCAGCCCGAGACCCCGCTGTCCATCGCCCTGCTGCTGACCAGCGACGAAGAAGGCCCTTCGGTAGACGGTACGGTGGTGGTCTGCAAGCTCTTAAAAGAGCGCGGCGTGCAGATGGACTACTGCATCGTCGGCGAACCTACGGCGGTCGAGCGCACCGGCGACATGGTTAAAAACGGCCGCCGCGGCAGCATGAGCGGTAAGCTCACCATTCGCGGCGTGCAGGGCCACATCGCCTACCCGCAACTCGCCAAAAACCCCATCCACCTGGCCATGCCCGCCCTGGCCGAGCTGGTGACCACGCAATGGGACGGCGGCAACGCCTTCTTCCAACCCACCAGCTGGCAGATGAGCAACATCCACGCGGGCACGGGTGCCAACAACGTCATTCCCGGCACGGTGGTGGTGGACTTCAACTTCCGCTTCTGCACCGAATCCACGCCCGACGGCCTGCAGCGCCGCGTGCACGAGGTGCTGGACCGCCATGGCCTTAGCTACGATATCGCCTGGACGGTAGGCGGCCTGCCATTCTTGACCACCCCCGGCACCCTGGTCGATGCCGTGCGCAGCGCCATCCTGGCCGAGACGGGCATCACCACCGAACTTTCAACCACCGGCGGTACCAGCGATGCGCGCTTCATCGCCCAAATCTGCCCGCAGGTCATTGAATGCGGCCCGCCCAACGCCACCATCCACAAGATTGACGAACACATCGTGGTGGCCGACATCGAGCCGCTGAAAAATATCTACCGCCGCACGCTGGAAAACCTGTCCAGCCTCCATTCCGCACCATGAACGTCCTCCAACTCATTGAACAATCCGCCGCCCAGCTGGAGGCCGCAGGCGTGTCCTTCGGCCATGGCACCATCAACGCATTCGATGAAGCCGCTTGGCTGGTGATGTGGAAACTGGGTCTGCCGCTGGACGACCTGGATTCTGTAGAAAATCAACCTGTAGCCCAGGAACAGATTACGCAAGTAGCTGCACTTTTAGAAGCACGCATCCTCAGCCGCAAGCCCGCGGCCTACCTTACGCAAGAGGCCTGGCTGCAGGGCGTGCCGTTTTATGTGGACGAGCGCGCCATCGTGCCGCGCAGCTTTATCGCCGAGTTGCTGGTGGACGGTGGCATCGACTACTGGCTGCGCGAGGAATCGCACCGCGTGTTAGACCTGTGCACAGGCAACGGCAGCCTGGCCGTGCTGGCAGCCATGGTCTACCCGGACGTGCAGGTGACCGCCAGCGACCTGAGCGCCGATGCCCTGGCCGTGGCCCGCATCAACGTGGATAAACACAGCCTGCAGGCGCGCATCACCCTGGTGGAATCGGACGGCCTAGCCCAGGTGGGTGGTCCGTTTGACATCATTTTGTGCAACCCGCCCTACGTCAACAGCCAGAGCATGGCCGCCCTGCCCGCCGAGTACCAGGCCGAGCCCGCACTGGCGCTGGAGGGCGGGAAAGACGGTATGGACTTTGTCCGAAAACTGTTGCATGGGGTTTCTGCGAAAATGGCTCCTCTCGCGGTGCTGGTTTTGGAAATCGGCAACGAGCGCGAACACTTTGAAGCCGCCTTCCCCGCGCTCGAAGTGGTGTGGTTAGACACCAGCGCAGGCGAAGACCAAGTGTTGTTAGTGACACGCGAAGCTCTCGCTACCCTTTAGTTTTTCTTGACGATCGTTTTGTGGTCGTCGTACTCCCGATGATCACCCTTAAAAACGTAGTTCTGCGCCGCAGCGCCAAAGTGTTGCTTGATAGCGCCAATGTCACCATCAACCCCGGCGAAAAGGTCGGCCTGGTAGGCCGTAACGGCGCGGGCAAATCGACCCTGTTTGCGCTGCTCAACGGCACGTTGCACGAGGACGGCGGCGATTTTTACGTGCCCTCGCAGTGGCGGCTGGCCCAGGTCGCCCAGGACATGCCCGAAACCGAGCAAAGCGCTACCGAATTCGTGGTCGAGGGCGACACCAACCTGCTGGCCGCCCAGCAGGAAGTCACCGCCTCCGAGCTGACCGATGACGGCGAACGCATGGCCAACGCCTACATGGCCTTGTACGACGCAGGCTCTGGCGACGCGCAGGCCCGGGCGCAGGCCTTGATTTTGGGCCTGGGCTTCAAAACCACCGAACTGGAGAACCCGGTCAACAGCTTCTCGGGCGGCTGGCGCATGCGCTTGCAGTTGGCCCGCGCGCTGATGTGCCCGTCAGACCTGATGCTGCTCGATGAGCCGACCAACCACTTGGACCTGGACGCACTGGTGTGGCTGGAAGCCTGGCTCAAGCGCTACACCGGCACCATGCTGGTCATCAGCCATGACCGCGAATTCCTGGATGCCATCACCGACGTGACGGTCCACATCGAAACCGCCAAGCTGAACCGCTACGGCGGCAACTACAGCAAGTTTGAAGACATGCGCGCCGAGAAGATGGAGCAGCAGTCGGCATCGTTCAGCAAGCAGCAGGACAAGATCGCCCACTTGCAGAAGTTCATCTCGCGCTTCAAGGCCCAGGCCAGTAAAGCCAAGCAGGCGCAAAGCCGGGTCAAGGCGCTGGACCGCATGGAAAAGATTGCGCCGCTGCTGGCCGAGGCCGAATTCACCTTCGAATTCAAAGAACCCGCCAATCTGCCCAACCCGATGCTGTCGATGTCGGATGCTACCTTTGGCTATCCCGCACCAGAAGACGCGCCCGAAGGCACCGGCCCCACGGTCATCGTGCAAAAAGTCAACAAATCGGTGCTGGCAGGCCAGCGCATCGGCATTTTGGGTGCCAACGGCCAGGGTAAATCGACCCTGGTAAAAACCGTGGCCCGCGCGCTCGCGCCTATTCACGGCGAAATTCTGGAAGGCAAGGGCCTGAACATCGGCTACTTTGCCCAGCAAGAGCTGGACGTGTTGCGCCCCGCCGACACCCCGCTGGAGCACATGATCCGCCTGGTGAAAGAAACCACCGCGGCGGGCAAGCTGGCCGGCCAAGGCACGCGCGAGCAAGACCTGCGCAGCTTTTTGGGCACCTTCAACTTCAGCGGCGACATGGTCAAACAGGCCGTGGGCAGCATGAGCGGCGGCGAAAAAGCCCGCCTGGTGCTGTGCATGATCGTCTGGCAGCGCCCCAACCTGCTGCTGCTGGATGAGCCTACCAACCATTTGGATCTGGCCACCCGTGAAGCTCTGGCGATGGCGCTGAACGAATTCGAAGGCACCGTGATGCTGGTCAGCCACGACCGCGCCCTGCTGCGCTCGGTGTGCGACGAGTTCTGGATGGTGTCGCGCGGCGGTGTCGAGCCGTTTGACGGTGACCTGGACGACTACCAGCGCTACCTGCTGGACGAATCCAAACGCCTGCGCGAAGCCGCCAAGGATGCAGGCAAAACCGCCGCTCCAGCGCCCGCGCCGGTAGTGGTAGCCGCCCCGGTGTTCAACACCAAGACGCTGCAGCGCGACCTGGACAAGATCGACACCGAAATGGCCGCCTTGCAACTGGAAAAAGACGGGCTGGACGAAAAGCTGGCTGCAGCCAAAAATCCCCACGAAATTGGCCAGGCCGGCAAGCGGCTCAAAAAGGTCACCGCCGACATGGCTGCGCTGGAAGTGCGCTGGATGGCGCTGTCTGAGCAGCTGGAATCTGCCGGTGCCATGGCCAGTTAACAAAGATAAGGTACAGTCAAGGTTCCTGCAATTTTTGTATACGGAGATCTTCTATGTTTTCTTTGATCGGCACCATCATTGTGGGTTTGATCGTGGGCTTGATTGCCCGGGCCGTGAAGCCCGGTGACGACAAGCTGGGCTTCATCATGACGGCCATTCTGGGTATTGCAGGCTCGTTCGGTGCCAGCTTTATCGGCCAAAAGATGGGTTGGTATGCACCTGGCGCGCCAGCAGGCTGGATTGCCTCTGTTGTGGGCGCCATTGTTTTGCTGGTGATCTACAGCATTGTGGCCAAAAAGTAATTACGCACTTGGTGCAAAAAAAGAGGGGCTTGCGCCAAAGGGGTGCAAGCCCTTTTTCTTTGCACCGTTTTGGCTCAAATAATTCATTTTAATTTTTATTGATTTATTTGATTCAATTTGCTATCTTTGCGACTCCAGACATTTGCAATGCACACCGCTGTCGGAAATACATCCTTCAACCCGGTTTTTCAGGAGTAGCCCGCATGAAATTCACTAAATTTGCTGCCAAAGTCGCCTTCACAGTGGCCACGGTTGCTGCAGCCACCGCCCCCGCAATGGCAGCCGACTGGACGGTCGGTGCCAACATCGGTAACGTGCCCTGGGAATTCCAGGACGCGACCGGCAAGTTTGTCGGCTTCGAGATCGACTTGGTCAACGAGGTCGCCAAACGCGCAGGCAAGTCCGTGCAGATCGAGAACATTCCGTTTAACGGCCTGTTCCCCGCCGTGCAGTCGGGCCGCATCCAGATGGCGGTGTCCAGCATCACCATCACGCCCAAGCGCCTGGAGTCGCTGGCCTTTGCCCAGCCCTACTACGACAGCGACCAGTCCGTGTCGGTACTGAAAGCCACCAAAATCGACAAACTGGAAGACCTGGCGGGCAAGACCGTGGGCGTGGACACCGCTTCCACTGGTGACATCTACGCCACGCAAAACACCGCCAAGCTGAAGATCGCCACCATCTCCCGCTACGAAGGCCTGGCCCCCGCCATGCTGGACTTGGCCTCGGGCCGCATTGACGGCTACATCAGCGATATCCCGGCCGTGGAGTACTACATCAAGGACAAACCGCAGTACCGCATTGCCGCCCGCATTCCTACCAATGAGCGCTACTCCTTCATGTTTGCCAAGAACTTTCCCGATGCAGCCAAGGTGAATGAGATCCTGACCACGATGAAGAAAGACGGCTTTGTGTCCGCCACCCACAAGAAATGGTTTGGCACGACCCCACCAGCCACCTCGTCCAGCGTGATGGTGATGGACGTTCCCAAGCTGTAAAACCGTAAAAGCCTCAAGTTCCCAGCATGAATCTGCTCGACACCTTCTTCAACTGGCCGGTTTTCCGGGATGCCCTGCCTTTGCTAATGCAGGGGCTGTGGACCACGATTCTGCTGGGGGCCGTCAGTATTCTGTTGGGCTTTGTGGGCGGCTTGGTACTGGCGCTGGTGCGGCTATACGGCGCACCCTGGCTGCGCACCATCGCCCGCATTTACATCGACGTGTTCCGCTCGATTCCGCTGCTGGTTTTGCTGGTGCTGGTGTACTACGCCCTGCCCTTTGTGGGCATCCGACTCACTTCCTTTGCCGCCGCCACCGCCGCGCTGTCGCTGGTGTCGTGCGCCTACACGGCAGAAATCATGCGGGCGGGCATCGAGGCCATTCCCAAGGGCCAATTTGAGGCGGCCGATGCCATCGGACTGGGCTTTTTCAGCAGCATGCGCGACGTGGTGCTGCCCCAGGCCTTGCGCATCGTGGTGCCACCGCTGACCAGCAACTGCATCAATGTCCTGAAAGACACAGCCCTGGCCTCGGTAGTGGCCATGCCCGATCTGCTGAAACAAGCCACCCAGGCCCAGGCCTTGGCGGCCAACCCCACGCCCTTGATTGGCGCGGCCGTGCTGTATTTGCTGCTCTTGCTGCCCCTGGTGCGGCTGGTCGGCTACTTTGAAGCGCGGCACCGCGCTGCCACACGCTAAGAACGATATGACGGCACTCATCCAAATCCGTGGTCTGTGCAAGTCCTACGGCTCATTCCAAGCTCTGCACCATATCGACTTGGACGTGAACGCCGGGGAGGTGGTGGTGGTCATAGGCCCGTCCGGCTCGGGCAAGTCCACGCTGATCCGCTGCATCAACCTGCTGGAGGACTACCAGGGCGGCGAGATTCTGGTGGACGGCGAGAAAGTGGTGCGCGGCAAGGCCCTGGCCAAGGTGCGCGCCGAGGTCGGCATGGTGTTCCAGAGCTTCAACCTGTTTCCCCACCTGACGGCCCTGGCCAATGTGGCGCTGGGTCCACTGCGGGTGCGCCACATGCCCAAGCGCGAGGCTGAGGCCCGCGCCCTGGCGTTGCTGGACAAGGTGGGCTTGGCCGCGCACGCGCACAAGCTGCCGGGCCAGTTGTCGGGCGGCCAGCAGCAGCGGGTGGCGATTGCCCGGGCCCTGGCCATGGAGCCCAAGGTGCTGCTGTTTGACGAGCCCACCTCGGCGCTGGACCCGGAAATGGTGGGCGAGGTGCTGGACGTGATGCAAAACCTGGCACGTACCGGTGTGACCATGGTGATCGTGACCCACGAGATGGGTTTTGCCCGCCGTGTGGCCGACCGGGTAATTTTTATGGAAGCCGGACGGGTGATCGAACAAGCCCCGCCCGCCGAATTCTTCAGCGCGCCCCGCGAGGAGCGCACCCAGGCCTTTTTGCAGGCCATTCTTCAACATTGATGTATCCCATGCCGAACGTACTCAACCTAGACCACATCCGCGCCGAGTTCCCGGCCCTACAGAACGACTGCGCTTACCTGGACAACGCCGGTGGCTCCCAGGTACTGCGCCGCGTGGCCGACCGGGTGCGCGACTACCTGCTGACCAGCAGCGTGCAACTCGGTGCCAGCTACGCCCAGTCGCAAGACGCGGGCGGCAAAGTGCTGGCAGCACGCCGCGCGGTAGCCGAACTCATCAACGCCCCGTTTGACGACGAAGTGGTGATGGGCGGCTCCACCACCTCGCTGATGTTCCAGGTAACGCAAGCCATCCAGCTAGGCATCCAGCCGGGCGACGAGATCATCGTCAGCAATACCGACCACGAGGCCAATATCGGTGGCTGGATGCGGCTAAAGGCGGCGGGCGCGGTGGTCAAGGTCTGGGAAGTGAACCCCGAGACCCTGGCGCTGGACCTGGCCGACCTGGACCGCCTGCTGTCGCCGCTCGTGAGATGGGTGGCAGTAACCCACGCCTCCAACATCCTGGGCACCATCAATCCGGTGGCCGAGATCGCCCGCCGGGTCCACGCCGTGGGAGCGCGCCTGTGCGTGGATGCCGTGGCCTACGCGCCGCACCGGCTGGTGGATGTGCAGGCCAGCGGAGCCGACATGTACGTTTTCAGCTTCTACAAGGTATTTGGCCCGCACTACGCGGTGCTGTGGGTACAGCGCGACCTGTTGGTGTCGTTGCCCAGCCTGAACCACTATTTCATCGGCGCAGATGTGCTGCCCTACAAGCTGCAGCCGGGCAATGTGAACTACGAACTGTCGTACGGCTGCATGGGGATCAATGACTACTTGGTGGCGGTGGGCAGCCAACTGGGCAGCACCGGCACCGCACGGCAAAAGATGCAGTGCGCCTTCGATGCGTTTGAGCAGCACGAGGACGCGCTGGCCGAGCGGCTGCTGGCGTATTTGCGCAGCAAGAAGTCGGTGCGCATCATCGGCATGGACAGCGCGGCCCAGGGGGGCCGGGTGCCCACCATTAGCTTCATGGTGGCCGGGCAGATGTCGGAATCCATCGTGCGCCATACCGACCAGTTCGGTATCGGGATCCGTTTTGGCGACTTCTACGCCAAACGCCTGGTCGAGTCGCTGGGCCTGCACACCCAGGGCGGCGTGGTGCGGATGTCCATCGCCCACTACAACACTTTTGCGGAGATCGATAAGTTAGTTCTGCATCTGGACGAGGTGATTGCATGAGCACAACCCTGATTCGCAATGGCCGCATCATCACCGCCACCGACGACTACGTGGCCGACGTGCTAATGCAGGACGGCGTAATCCACACCATTGGCCGCAACATCCAGGTCGGCGAAGATGTGGCCATCGTCGATGCCACCGGCCTGTACGTGCTGCCCGGCGGCGTGGACACCCATGTGCACCTGGAAAACGTGATCGGCCCCACGATCACTTGCGACACCTTTGCCAGCGGCACCAAGGCCGCGGCGTTTGGCGGCACCACCACCATCGTCGACTTTGCGCTGCAAACGGCCACCGACTCGCCCCTGGGCGCCATTGCCCGCGCCCAGCGCAGCGCCGAATCGCAGGTGGCGGTGGACTTCAGCTTCCACGTCATCATCACCCGGGTGGACGAGCAGGTGCTGCAGGACGTGCGCTACGCCATGCGCCACGAGGGCGTGACCAGCTTCAAGATGTTCATGGCCTACCCCGGTGTGATGATGGCCGACGATGCCGCCATCTTCCGCATGTTGCGCCAGGTGGGTGCCGACGGCGGCATGGTGGCCCTGCACGCCGAAAACGGCACAGTGATTGACCTGCTGATCAAGGAAGCGCTGGAAGCCGGCCACACCTCGCCGCGCTACCACGCCCTGACCCGCCCTGCCATCATGGAAGGCGAGGCCACGCACCGCGGCATCCGCCTGGCCGAGCTGGCGAACGCGCCGATCTACTTTGTGCACGTCTCCAGCAACCAGGCTCTGAAACACATCGTGGCGGCCCGGGCCGAGGGCATTCCGGTATTTGCCGAAACCTGCCCGCACTACCTGTTGTTTGACGATTCGGTCTACAACACCGACGACGTGGAAATCGTGAAGTACGTGATGACCCCGCCGCTGCGCACGCCCGATGACCAGAAGCACCTGTGGCGCGCCCTGCGCTATGACGACCTGCAGGTCATCGCTACCGACCACTGTCCGTTTTGCATGAAAGAAGGCCACCTGGGCTACCGCATGCAGAAAATGCGCGGGAAGGACGACTTTTCGCTGATCCCCAACGGCGCGCCGGGCATCGAAACGCGCCTAGTCAGTCTGTTCGACATCGGCGTGATGCAGGGCAAACTGTCGCTGAACCGGTTTGTGGAGCTGACTTCCACCACCCCGGCCAAGCTGTTTGGTCTGTTCCCCAAAAAGGGCACGATCGCCGTGGGCAGCGATGCCGACGTGGTGTTGTTCGACCCCGCTGCCAGCCAAACCATCTACGCCAAAGACCTGCACGGCAACTGCGACTACACCTTGCTCGAAGGCCGTACCCTGCGGGGCCAGGTCAAAAAAGTGTTTTTGCGCGGCACATTGATTGTGGATGGCCCGCAGTGGCTAGGGCGCGAAGGCATGGGCCAGTTTGTGCCGCGTGGTGAGGTGCGGGCGTTCTAGGCCTTGCTATTGTATTTAAGTACTATTTTGATAGCATATTGTGTAGACATAATATACGCTAGAGGCCAATTTAATGCATAAAAAATGGCCTGAATATGCCAAAACCTATTCTGTGGCGGCACCCTGCCAACACCGTATGATTGCTATATGGATAATAGCAAACCAAGCAATCTAGATGCGCTGCGGGACCTGATTGGGCGTGAAAGCGAGCGCCTCACGCCGCGCATGCGCGACGCGGCCCGCTACGCGGTGGACCACCCCAACGACATCGCACTAAACCCGGTCGCCACGGTGGCCGCGGTGGCCAAAATCGCACCCGCCGCCTTCATCCGTATGGCCAAGGCACTGGGGTTTGACGGCTATTCGGATCTGCAGCGGCTGTTCCGCGCACCGCTGCAGCATGCGGTCAAACCCACCTTCCGCGAACGCATCCGCCACTTTGGCGGCGAACAAACACTGGACAACCCCGACGACCCGGCCGAAGTGCTGCGCGCCTTCAGCCAAGCCAATATCGTGTCGCTAGAGCATTTGCAAGACGATGCCGCGAGCCTGCCGCTACAGGAGGCGATTGCCTTGATCCAGAACGCCCGCATCGTGCATGTGCTGGGCCTGCGCCGCTCGTACGCGGTTGCAGCCTACTTGGCCTACGCGCTGAACCGGGTGGGCCAGCCCGCCGTGCAAATCACCGGCCTGGGCGGTACCATCGCCGAGCAGGCCAGCACCGCCAGCCCGCAAGACCTGCTGATCGCCATCAGCTTCCCGCCCTACGCGGCCGATACCCTGCAGGTCTGCGAACAGGTGCGCCTGCGCGGTGCCAAGCGGTTGGCCATCACCGATGCCTTCATGAGCCCGGTGGCCAAGGGTGCCGACCTGGTGCTGGAGGTAAACGATGCCAAGCTGCAGGGCTTTCGTTCTCTGACATCTGCCATGTGCCTGGCCCAAACCCTGGCGATGGGCCTAGCCTTCGCGAAACGCAACAAACGCGCCAAAAAATCTGCTACTCCACCACCGCTGGCGGCCGATCTGGACGATATTGACTGCTGATATGACCACTCTGGTAATTGAACCCCTGACGGCGCAAGCCTTTCGACCCTTTGGTGACGTGATAGAAGCCAGCGACAGCGGGCGGCACTTCTCCATCAACGACGGCTTTGCCGAGCGCTACCACGACCTGGCCCAGATCGACGTGGCCAGCGGCGGTGGACGGGCCATTCTGAGCATCTTCAAAGCACTGCCACGCAGCCTGCCCATGCAGCTTGTGTTGCTGGAGCGGCATCCGCTGGGCAGCCAGGCGTTCATGCCGCTGTCAAACCTGCCGTATCTGGTGGTGGTGGCCGAAGCCGCGCCGATGCCGAACCTGGCGCAGATCCGCTGCTTTCGCGCCACACCTGGCCAAGGGGTCAACTACACCCGCGGCACATGGCACCACCCGCTGATCGCACTGCAAGCACCCTGCGATTTTTTGGTAGTGGACCGTGGGGGTGCGCCAGCGGACGCTAACTGTGACGAACACCCTTTGGGCGACACACCGATCTGGATCAACGCGTAGGCAAAGAATCCATCGCGTTGGCAATCGCACCGGGCGTGGTGAACCAAATGTCGCTGCGGTGCTGGGCAATATGCTGCAAAGCCCGGCGCAGGTGCCGCAAGCGGTAGGGCTGGCCGATGATGTAGGGGTGCAGCGCAATGCCCATCACCAGCGGCTGAGCCTGGGACTGCAGCAGCATTTCGTCAAAATTGTCGATGACCATCTGGGCAAAGTCTTTGGCATCCATCTGGCGGCCCATGACCATCGGAATGTCGTTCAGCTCTTGCGGATACGGTATCGACCAGATTGGGCCGCTGCGGGTCTGCATGGCCACCGGCTGGTCGTCATGGCACCAGTTCAAGGTGTAGCGGTAACCGGTCTCAAACAGCAGATCGGGGGTTAGCGCGGTTTCGGCGATCCAGGGTGACAACCAGCCTGCGGGTGCGGTGCCGCTGTGCTGCAGGATCAGGTTCCGGCACGACTGGAGCAGATCGCGCTCCAGGGTTTCGTCCATGCTGTTTTGCCGCTCGGCGTTGGTGTGGCCGTGCCCAATGAGTTCGTCGCCCCGCGCCACACAGGCCGCGATGACTTCGGGGCAGTGTTCGTACAAGGCAGTATTGATCAGCGTGCCGGTAGGTAGATTGAGCGCGTCAAACAGTTCCAGACAACGCCACACCCCTACTCGGTTGCCGTATTCGCGCCAGCTGTAGTTCAAAATATCCGGCTGCGGCGAAACCGGCCCCAGGTTGGCACCCAGGCCCTCGCCGAAGGCGAAATGTTCAATATTGAAACCCAGGTACACCGCCAACCGTGCGCCATTAGGCCAGCGGTAGTCGGGCCGCTGGTGGATGGCGGAGTAGGCGAAACGGCCGTGCCCGGGAACGGCGCCGTAGCGGTCAAACGCCATGACCCGACCTAGTCGCGCAGCTCCAGGCTCCGATTCACCCGCAGCGCCACCAAGGTGCAAATCGCCCCCGACAGCAGGTAGATGCTGACATAGGCCAATCCGAAATGGGCCGACAGACCGAGGGCAACCAGCGGCGCAAAGGCAGCGCCAATCAGCCACGCCAAATCAGATGTCAAAGCCGCGCCGGTGTAACGGTACTGGGGCTCAAAGTTGGAGCTCACCGCACCCGCTGCCTGTCCATACGACAAGCCCAGTAGGGCAAACCCCACCAGAATGAAGACGTCTTGGCGGAAGGGTTCACCATCCAGCAACATGGGCGCAAACAGGCTGAAAATCGCAATCAACACCGCCAGACTGCCCAGCGTACTGCGCCGACCCACGCGGTCCGCAATCAACCCGGAAGCAATGATGCCCACCATGGCAATCGCCGCGCCGATCATCTGGATGACCAGCACGTCGGCAACGGGCTGCGTGGCGTACAAGGTGATCCACGACAGCGGGAAAACCGTAACCAAGTGGAACAGTGCGTAGCTGGCCAGTGCGGCAAAGGCACCTATAAGCAGGTTACTGCCCTGCGCCTGCACCAAGTCGCCCACATTGCTGGGCTCCAGTTTGTGCTCATTGAGCAGGTGGTCGTATTCGTCGGTCACGACCAAACGCAGACGGGCAAACAGCGCCACCACGTTGATCGCAAAAGCTACATAAAACGGATAGCGCCAGCCCCAGTCCATGAAGTCAACCGGCCATAAGCTGGAATGCAAAAACAGGAACAGACCGCTCGCCACAATGAACCCGATAGGTGCGCCAAGCTGGGGAATCATGGCGTACCAGCCACGGCGGTGTTTGGGGGCATTGAGCGCCAGCAGCGAAGGCAAACCATCCCATGATCCACCCAGGGCAATCCCTTGCAAGAAGCGCAAGACCGACAAAAACACGATAGACGTGAACCCCAGGCTTGCGTACCCCGGCAAAAAGGCAATACCCACGGTGGCTATACCCAACAGGAACAGCGATCCCGTCAACTTGGCCCCGCGTCCCCAGCGGCGCTGGATCGCCATGAAGGCAACGGTCCCGATAGGCCGAGCGATAAACGCAAAAGAGAAGATCACGAACGACAACAATGTCCCATCCAGGCGGCTTTCGAACGGGAAAAAGATCTCGGGAAACACCAGGACCGAGGCGATCCCATAGACAAAATAGTCAAAATATTCGGACGCGCGACCAATGATTACGCCGATGGCGATTTCACCTGGTGCGATCTTGGAATGGTCTGCAACGGAGGCCCTCGCATCACGCTCAAAAGTGGGCGGTGCAACAGCGGCGTGTTCATGATTAATGCTGGACATCATGTTTACTCGTGATTCGGAGGTTGTAATATATAGACGCTGCGGGACAACACAGCTAAGAGAATGATGCCATAGGACAAAACGTCCTATCCCCATCGCCCACAAATAAACGTAAATTTCATACACTATGCGCTTACGTAATCTCATATTGTCCGGCATGCCCTCCTTCAAAAACCTACGCGGATTGCTCCTGTTTCCGGCGGCCATTTTACTGGCTGGATGCAACGCTGTATTGCTGAATCCGTCTGGCGATGTGGCCCTGCAACAACGCGACCTCATCATCGTGTCCACTGTGCTTATGCTGTTGATCATCGTCCCGGTGATTGCCTTGACCTTGTGGTTCGCCTGGCACTATCGCAAGTCCAACACCGCAGCCACTTACGATCCGGAATGGCACCACTCGACCCAGTTAGAGCTGGTCATTTGGGCTGCTCCACTTTTGATCATCATCGCCCTCGGCGCCATCACATGGATCAGCACCCACACCCTTGATCCGTACCGTCCGCTGCAACGCATTGATGCCAACCGCGACGTGATCCCTGGCACAGCGCCGCTGGTGGTGGAAGTGGTCGCGCTGGACTGGAAATGGCTGTTTATTTACCCTGAGCTAGGCATTGCCACCGTTAATGAACTGGTGGCCCCGATAGACCGGCCTATCGCCTTCAAGATCACTGCTTCGTCGGTCATGAATTCATTTTTCATTCCTACATTGGCCGGGCAAATTTACGCCATGCCGGGCATGGAAACCAAGCTGCACGCTGTGATAAACAAAACGGGCGAATATGAAGGCTTTTCAGCTAACTACAGCGGTGCTGGCTTCTCGGGCATGCGTTTCAAGTTCCACGGCATGAGCATTGAAAAGTTTGATGCCTGGGCCAAGGCTACCAAGGCTGGTGGCGGGGAATTGAACCGCGATGGCTACATCCAGCTGTCACAGCCGAGTGAGCGCGATCCGGTACGCCGATACGCCACGGTAGATCCAGATCTGTACGACGCTATTTTGAACCGCTGTGTGGAGCAAAACAGTATGTGTATGAAGGACATGATGGCCATTGACACCAATGGCGGTCAAGGCAAGGTCGGTGCCTACAACATCGCATCCATGGACACCGCAACACGGAAACGCTTGGGCATAGACAACGCGCCTGTGCGCAACTACGTAGGTGCAATGTGCACCGTGAGCAACCCAACAGGTGCAGCTATTGCATCTGGTGTTTAGCCCCTTTAAGTTCCTGGTCAAGCTCCCCACTTACTCCGCGCCGCTTACTACGGCATTTCGGCCTGCGCCGCATTATTTTTGGCATCCGGAATAACGATGTTCGACAACCTCGATCTTACGAAGCTCATTTTTGGCCGTCTCACCTGGGACGCGATTCCATTCCACGAACCGATCCTGCTGGCTACTTTTATCGCTGTCGCGATTGGTGGCATTGCGGTATTGGGCGCACTGACCTATTTCAAACTATGGGGCTACCTGTGGAGCGAATGGTTTACCAGTATCGACCACAAAAAAATCGGCATCATGTACATCATCCTGGGCTTGATGATGATGCTGCGCGGCTTTACCGATGCAGTGATGATGCGCATACAGCAGTCTTTGTCTTTTGGTGATTCCACCGGATTTCTGCCTCCACACCATTACGACCAAGTCTTCACGGCGCATGGCGTGATCATGATTTTCTTCGTGGCCATGCCGTTCGTCACTGGACTCATGAACTACGTGCTGCCTCTGCAAATTGGCGCACGTGACGTGGCGTTTCCGTTCCTGAACAACTTCAGCTTTTGGATGACCGCAGGTGGCGCGGGGCTGACGATGGCATCCTTGTTTGTAGGTGAGTTTGCCCGCACAGGCTGGCTGGCTTACCCCCCGCTGTCGGGCATTCTGTACAGCCCGGATCCGGGAGTGGATTACTACATTTGGTCATTGCAGATTGCGGGCGTGGGCACCTTGCTATCAGGTATCAACCTGCTGGCCACAATCATCAAAATGCGTGCCCCAGGCATGGGCTTGATGAAGATGCCAATCTTTGTGTGGACGGCCTTGTGCACCAATGTACTGATCGTGATGGCGTTCCCCGTGTTGACCGCGGTGCTGGGCCTGCTGTCGATGGACCGCTATGTCGGCACCAATTTCTTCACAAATGATTTTGGCGGTAACGCCATGATGTATGTGAATTTGATCTGGATCTGGGGCCACCCCGAAGTCTATATTTTGATTCTGCCCATCTTTGGCGTTTTCTCTGAAGTGGTCGCCACGTTTTGCAGCAAGCGCTTGTTTGGCTATGCATCCATGGTGTATGCGACGATCGTGATTACCATACTGTCGTACCTCGTGTGGCTGCACCATTTCTTCACCATGGGCTCAGGTGCCAGCGTCAATTCGTTCTTTGGTATCACGACCATGATTATCTCCATCCCGACTGGGGCGAAGATTTTCAACTGGCTGTTCACTATGTACCGCGGACGCATCCGCTTTGAAGTCCCCATGTTGTGGACCATGGGCTTCATGGTGACATTCACCATCGGCGGTATGACAGGTGTGCTGCTGGCAGTGCCACCAGCTGACTTCGTGCTGCACAACAGCTTGTTCCTGATTGCACACTTTCACAACGTGATCATTGGTGGCGTGGTGTTCGGTTCATTTGCTGGCATTACCTATTGGTTCCCCAAAGCATTCGGCTACAAGCTGGATTCGTTCTGGGGCAAGTGCTCGTTCTGGTTCTGGTGCATAGGCTTCTACTTTGCCTTCATGCCGTTGTACGTTCTGGGCCTGATGGGTGTGACCCGCCGGATGAGCCATTTTGAAGATCCTTCTTTGCAAATATGGTTTGTGATTGCTGCATTTGGTGCCTTCCTGATTGCCATTGGTATAGCCTGTTTCCTGATAACGCTTGTGGTGAGCTTCATCCGGCGTGAATCCCTGCGCGACACCACAGGCGACCCCTGGGATGCGCGTACCCTGGAATGGTCTACCTCGTCACCGCCGCCAGCTTACAACTTCGCTTTTACACCACGTGTCCACGACCATGATGCATGGTGGGATATGAAAAAGCACGGCTACGTACGCCCACTTGCAGGCTTCATTCCTATTCACATGCCCAAGAACACGGCAGCGGGTGTCGTTATCGCTGGCCTTAGCACGGTGATGGGCTTTACGTTGATCTGGCACATGTGGCTTCTGGCTGGTATTTCTTTTGTTGCCGTCCTGGTCGCCTGCATCGCCCATACGTTCAACTACAAACGTGATTACCACATCCCTGCCGCTGATGTCCTGCGCACCGAAGCTGCACGCACCCAACTGCTCGCCAGCCATGTCTAATATGACCGCCACCTCCTCCCACGGCACAGCCAACGTGCCTAGCAATATGCAGTTCTACGCGACTACTGAGCAGCACCCCGAAAACGGCACCTTGCTGGGTTTCTGGCTTTATCTGATGAGTGACTGCCTCATCTTCGCCTGCTTGTTTGCCGTCTACGCCGTCGTAGGCCGAAGCTATGCTGCCGGGCCATCGGGTGCCGATTTGTTCAACCTGCCACTGGTGGCATTGAACACCTCCATGCTACTGCTCTCCTCCATCACCTATGGTTTTGCAATGCTGGAGATGCAAAGAAACCGCCTCAAACCGACCATGGTATGGTTGGTTGTGACAGGGCTTTTGGGTGCTGTGTTTATTGGCTTGGAACTGTATGAGTTCACACACCTGATCCATGAGGGTGCAGGCCCACAACGCAGTGCATTCCTGTCGGCCTTTTTTACGCTGGTTGGCACACACGGTTTGCACGTGACTTTCGGCATCATCTGGCTCATCACGCTGCTGTTCCAACTAGGCAAACACGGGTTGATCCCTGAGAACCGTCGTCGCCTGATGTGTCTGTCGATGTTCTGGCACTTCTTGGATGTGGTCTGGATCGGCGTATTTACCTTTGTCTATCTGATGGGAGTGCTGTAATGGGCGCACACACTGAAAACGGCGGCAGCCATGACGATCACAGCCACGGTGACTCTGGTAGCCACAGCACCCTGAAAGGGT
>NZ_JANXMU010000038.1 GCF_025354435.1 Rhodoferax sp. | reverse complement strand
GAACTTGGCTGCCAGCACGGTGGTGATGGCGGCGGTCAGTGTGGTTTTGCCATGGTCAACGTGGCCGATCGTGCCCACATTGACGTGGGGCTTGGTACGTGTGAACTTTTCTTTTCCCATTTTTCAATTCTCCAAAGAGCTCCGAAAAAAATAAACCAAATTTACCCAACCGTCGCACCTACTGGATTCGGCGCGCCTTCAAAATACTGGTGCCCATTCCGGGAATCGGACCCGGGACCTCTCCCTTACCAAGGGAGTGCTCTGCCACTGAGCCAAATGGGCGTTTGTTTTGTTGCTGCGGAAGGCCCGAAGCAACAAAACCTTAACTTACTATTGACAAACGCCTTTGGAGCGGGAGACGGGAATCGAACCCGCGTCATTAGCTTGGAAGGCTAGGGTTCTACCATTAAACTACTCCCGCATTCAGGTGCCGTAGCACCCAAGACGAAACATTCACGCCAAACCCAAAACCCGCTTGTCAGTACTTTCAAAACTGGCTGTCATTGCTGACGTTTCGCTGGTGGAGAGGGCTGGATTCGAACCAGCGTACTCGTAAGAGGGCAGATTTACAGTCTGCTGCCATTAACCACTCGGCCACCTCTCCGGCGAAGCCTCAAATTATAGCACAGAGTTTTTCACTGACTAAACCTCTGTGTTGAATAGCTTTCAATCATACCGCGTTGTGGCGACCGATGGCTTGGGCTACTTAATTTTGTCTTCAGGCCGTGCGCGGCCAGTCGATAGCGGTTGCGCCCAACTGGGTCAAAAAACTATTGGCGCGCTGGAAGTGCCCGCAGCCTATGAACGGCGCGGGCGGACGCATTGCCGAGAGCGGAGACGGGTGGTTGGATTGCAACACCAGAATCTGATTGCCATAGTTTGCGGCGAGTTGCTGGACTAATGGCGCTTTGGTCTGGGCATGGGCTCCCCACAGCAGGTAGACGCACACTGGCGCGGTTTGTGCGACCTGCATGACCACCGCGTCCGTCAAGGCCTCCCAGCCGCGTTTGGCGTGGCTGGCGGGTAATCCGTCCTCGACCGTCAGGCAGGCATTGAGCAGCAAAACACCTTGTTCCGCCCAGGCGGCCAGAGATCCGCCCGGTGCACGGGGTGGCATGCCTTCTTGCTGGAGCTCTTTGAAGATGTTGCGCAGCGAGGGTGGTGGCTGGATGCCGGGCGCGACTGAAAATGCCAGTCCTTCGGCTTGGCCGGGGCCGTGGTAAGGATCTTGGCCCAGGATGACCACCTTGATAGCACTCAGCGGCGTGAGGGCTAGGGCGCGTAGGGGGTGTGGCGGGTAGATTGTGGCTTTCTGGGCCAGGCGCTGGTTTAGAAACTGGCCGAGCTGCTGGCCTCGCGCCGAGGCCAGAAAGTCCGCCACGCAAGGCTGCCAGTCGGGTGCGACGCAGGCCGCAGCCGGCGGCCAGCTTTGAAGGCAATCCTCTTGGAAAAGAGGCATTGCGGGCTCTTTATTGGGTGGTGAACAGGCCGGCCAACGCCACGCCAGGGTCGGCGGCGCGCATGAAGGCTTCGCCAACTAGGAAGGCATTGACTTTCGCGTCGCGCATGCGCTGCACATCGGCAGCGGTCAGAATGCCGCTTTCGGTGACCAGCAGGCGGTCGGCGGGCACGTCTTTTTGCAGGGCCAGCGTGGTGTCCAGGCTGACTTCAAAGGTACGCAGATTGCGGTTGTTGATGCCGATCAGCGGGGTTTTCAGCTTCAGGCTGCGCTGCAGTTCGGCCGCGTCGTGTACTTCCACCAGCACCGCCATGTCCAGCGAGCGGGCGATGGCCTCCAGCTCGGCCATGTGGCCATCGTCCAGGGCTGCGGCGATCAACAGGATGCAGTCGGCCCCCATGGCGCGGGATTCATAGACCTGGTAGGCATCAACGATGAAGTCTTTGCGCAGCACCGGCAATTGGCAAGAAGCGCGCGCTTGCTTTAGGTAATCCACCTGACCCTGGAAGAACTGTTTGTCTGTGAGCACAGACAAACAGGCCGCGCCATATTCGGCATAGCTTTGGGCGATGTCGGCGGGAATGAAGTCGGCGCGCAGCACACCTTTGGAGGGGCTGGCTTTTTTGATTTCGGCGATGACGGCGGCCTGCCCCGCAGCGATTTTCTTGCGCATGGCACCCACAAAGTCGCGGGTCAGCACGCGGGACTCTGCGTCGGCACGCATGTCTGCCAAGGAGGTGCGGCGCATTGCTGCGGTGATTTCTGTGCGCTTGACGGTGATGATTTGTTCGAGGATGTCAGACATGGAGGGGCTCAGGCAGTTTCAGCAGGAATGCCGCTGCATTATCCATCCCGGCCATTCAAGGCAGCTCGGCACTGGCCATGCGGGCCACGATGGTGGAGGCGCGGCTGCCCAGGTAGCCGGAATTGGGCAGTTTTTCAAAATACTTGGGCCGGGGCAACATCACGGCCAGCCGGGCGGCTTCAAATGCGCTGAGGCGGGAGGCCGGTTTGCGGAAATAGTGCTGGGCGGCGGCCTCGGCACCGAACACGCCTTCACCCCATTCCACGTTGTTCAGGTAGATCTCCAGGATGCGCTGCTTGTCCAGCAAGTGCTCCAGTAGCATGGTCAGCACGAACTCCTGGCCCTTGCGCAGCAGCGTGCGTTCGCCCGACAGCAGCAGGTTTTTTGCCAACTGCTGGGTGATGGTGGAGCCGCCGATGACCTTGGGCGGTTTGACCGGCTTGGCCGGGGCAGTCGTCTTGGCCTTGGCCGGGGCGGCCAGTTTGGCTGCGCGCTCCTGGGCTTTTTTGTTCTTGTCCCAGGCTTTTTCCAGCGCTTCCCAGTCCACGCCGTCGTGGTTGGTGAAGCTGCTGTCTTCCGAGGCGATGACGGCGCGTTTGAGGTTGTCCGAAATCTGGCTGTACGGCACCCATTCCTGCCGCCAGCGCAGCTGCGCGTCGGCACCGGTCAGCAGCCGCCAGGCCTCCGAGCGCTCAAACGCGGTGGATTGCGGATCCACGACCAGCATCAGGGCAATGCGGCCCACAAAGAACAGTTGCAGCGCCAGCGTGGCAAAAACCACCAGCACCAGCCAGCGCAGCAGGGGGCGCATCGCGTCAGCCCAGGGTGGCGCGCAGCTCGGCCAACACCTGTGCGGACGGCGGACGCACGCCGCGCCAGAGTAAAAAGCCCTCGGCGGCCTGCTCGACCAGCATGCCCAGGCCGTCGCGCGCAATGGCCTGGTACGCGCGGGCCCAGTCCATGAAGCCTGCGGCCGCCGGGCCGTACATCATGTCCAGCGCCAATGCACCGGGTTTGAGCACGCTGGGCGACACCGGTACGCCCGCGCCGCTCAAGCTGCTGGCGGTGGCGTTGACCACTACGTCATACGGCGTTTGTACGGCGGCCAGTTCGGCGCAGTCGACCTGCACACCGTGCGCCTGGGCCAGCGCCGCGTGGCGTGCCGCCAGCGCTTCGGCTTTGCCCAGGGTCCGGTTGGCCACGGTAATGCGGCGGGCCTGGGCGGCGATCAGCGGCCCCAGCACCCCGGCGGATGCGCCCCCGGCACCGATCAGCAGCACGTCGCGCCCGGCCAGGGCCACGCCGGCGTTGTTCTGGATGTCGTTGACCAGGCCTGCACCATCGGTGTTGTCGGCGTGGATACCGCCGTCGCGGAAATGCAGAAAGTTGCTGGCCCCGGCCAGTTGGGCGCGCGGCGACTGGTGGTCGGCGACTGCGGCGGCTTCAAATTTGAAGGGCACGGTGATGTTGCAGCCCAGCCCGCCCTCGGCGCGGAATGCGGCAATGGCCTGTGCAAAACCGTCCAGCGGCACCAGGCGCTTGTCGTATTGCAGGTTGTGGCCCATCAAGGCGGCAAACCGGCTTTGGATCCACGGCGACCGGCTGTGTTCTATCGGGTTGCCCATCACGCAATAGCGGTCCATACACGTACTTTCTGTCTAAAAAGGGGGATCAGGGCGTGGCGCCGACCTTGGTTTCCAGCGTCTGGTCGCGGGTGAAGCGAAAGCGTGACACCACCACCAGTTGGTCGACTTTAGCCCGCATCGCGTCGCTGAACAGGCCAAACGGCCCGGCATTGCGCACGATGGCCTCGGCGCGCCGGTCCAGCGTGCGGTTGCCCGAGCTTTCGGCGATCTGGGTGGCCAGCACCTGGCCGTCAAAGTTGACGGTGACGATCATGGTCAGCGCGCCATACAGCTTTTTGCCCGCTACTTCGGGGAAGTTCTCGGTGCCCCGGTCTTCCACCCGGCGGCGCAGGTTGTCGTAGTACACCGCGTACACCTCTTCGCGGGTGGCGGGGCTGACGTAGCGGCGCTTGGGGCGGGCGTTTTCCTGGTTGATGCGCCGCTCGATCTCGGCCAGCAGGTTCAGCAACTGGCGGCGCTTTTCTTCTTGTGCGGCGGCTTCGGGCGAGTTGCTGGCTTTTTTGGGGTCTGGAATGGGCAGGCTGGCCAGTTGCTGGGTTACCTGCGCCAGCAGCATGGTTTGCTGTTGCTGCATCGCGTCCATCTTGCGCTGCGTGGCCTCCATGGTTTCACCCAGGTCGGTGATGGCCGACGGCGGCAGCGGTGTGGTGGCCCGGCCTGCATCTGCCTCGCCGCCCCCGGCCAGTGATGCCTGGGCAATGGCCGTGGCGCGGTCGGGCGGGGTGGTGGATTTGGTGTTGACCAAAATCACCTCCAGCGGCGTGTCCTGGAACACCCGGTTGAAGGATTCGGGGTCGATGAAGCGCAGCGTCAGCAGCACCGCATGCAGGGTGATGGACACCCCCAGCGCCAGCTGCAGGGCGGTGAAGTTGCGTAAGAAGCGCCAGGTCACGGTGCAGGTTCGGCGGCGGATGCAGCGGCGGCTTCGGGCTCGTCCATATCGACGGCGATGGCGATCGGCCCGGCAGAGGTGTCTTCCTCGTCGTCCTCAGCTGCTTCGGCGGTTGCGTCAGATGCCATTTCGACCGGCGTGTCCAGCCGCTCGACCACGGTGCCGTGCACGTCCAGGGTGATTTCGTCGATATCACCCAGTTTGACCCGCACCTTGGCACCGCGTGGCGCATCGCCCATCACCGGCAACACCAGCGGCAGGCCGTCGGCGCGGACCATGCCGTCCTTGAATACGGTGCCGACGATCTCGGTGATGGCGTTTTGCTGCAGGTATTTCAGCGTCCAGAAGCGCTCCATCGCGCCCTGGTAGCCGTTGTAGGTGGCGTAGGCCGCGTCAAACATCGAAATGATGGAGAACAGATCGGCATCCTTGGGCTTGAACGGCGCGGCCAGGGCGGCGGTTTTTCCGTGCCGGGCGCAGGCAATGATCTGCCACTGGTTGACCAGGTCGGTGTAGCGGCGCAGGGGCGAGGTGCTCCAGGCGTAGCTTTTGACCCCGATGCCCGCGTGCGGCAGCGCCCTGGTGCCCATGCGCACCTTCACGCCGGGCAGCAGGCTGGCCTGGCTGCGGTAGATGCCGGGCACGCCGTTCTCGGCCATCCAGTTGCCCCAGGTGCTGTTGGCCAAAATCATGGCCTCGGCCACCATCAGATCCAGGGGCGCACCGCGCTGGCGGGTGGTGATCTGCACCTGCTCGTCGCCCACCGGTTCGTCGGCGGTTTTGCCGAGCAGCTTGAAGTTGTAGTCGGGCCGGTTGAAGTTCTCGGGCTTGCCGCGCACCACTTCCCGCTGGGCTTTCAGGTGTTTGGCGAGCTTATATAAAAATGATAGCTGCTCATGCTCAATGGATAAGCACGAGGTGCCAATTTCATGCTCAAAGTCTGGGTTCTCCAGCCACTCGGCCGTGACCAGCGTATCGAGCTGGTCGTGGCGCAGGTTGGCGGCAATGTGTACCCGCTCCAGCCGGGTCTCAGAAGCGGTGATCTCCAGCGTGTCCTCATCCAGCGTGACGTACAGCGATACGGCGGGGCAGTCGCGGCCCTCTTGCAAGGTGTAGTTTTGTACCACTGCGTCGGGCAGCATGGTCAGCTTGTAGCCGGGCATGTAGACGGTGGACAAGCGGGCGCGGCCCAGCTGGTCGATGGCGCTGCCCGGCGCAATGGCCAGGCCGGGCGCGGCAATGTGGATGCCCAGCGTCACCGTGCCCGTGCCCAGGCCTTGCACCGACAGCGCGTCGTCGATTTCGGTGGTTTGCGAATCGTCGATGGAAAACGCCTGCGCAGTGGACAGCGGCAGGTCGTCCAGGATCTGCGGCGCGTCCAGGGCCGGGAAGCCTGTGCCCTTGGGGAAGTTTTCCAGCAAAAAGCGCCGCCAGTGGAACTGGTAGGGCGAGTCGATGGCCCCGGCATGCTGCAGCAGCACCAGCGGGGCCTTGTGGGTGGCGCGGGATGCCTCGACCACGGCCTTGTATTCAGGGCCGTTTTTATCGGGTTTGAACAGTATTTTGTATAGCTGCTCACGCACGGCTGGCGGGCACGAGCCCTGGCTTAGCTCTTCTGCCCAGGCCGCAATTTGTATAGCAAGCTGCTGCTTTTTCTCGATGGCGGCCAGCGCCAGTTGCAGGATCTCGGCGGAGGCCTTGCGAAACCGCCCCTTGCCCGCGCGGCGGAAGTAGTGCGGCGCGTCGAACAGGCGCAGCAGCATGGCGGTTTGTTGCTCCAGCGTGGCTTTGTCGCTGAAATAGTCGCGCGCCAGGTCGGCAAAGCCAAAGTCGTCCTCGGGAGCGAACTCCCAGGCCATTTCCAGCTCAATGTCGGCGGCAACTAACTGGGCATCGCGCAACAGGATGGCGGGCGTGGGCTTGTCGAATTTCAACAGCAGGTTGGCGGCCTTGACCTTGACCCGCTTGCCACTGTCGAGCTCTACCTGCGCGGACGACTCCGCTTCGGACAAGATGCGGCCGGCCATGAATTTTCCGGCTTCTTCAAATAATGCAAACATGGGCTGAATTCTCCCATGCGCCGCGGCCGGTTTAGCCGGGCGGGGTTGCGGGCAGCAGATCGAGAAAGCGAAACACGCCGTCGATGTGCGCGTCAAAGTCGCTTAGCGCATGGTCGCCGCCCTCCAGCAGCATGGGCTGGGCGCTGGCGTAGCGGGTGTCCATTTCGCGCCAGTCCAGCACCTCGTCACCCTTGGCGACCAGTACGCGGTAGCGTTCGGGCGGGGGCTGGTTGTGCAGGGTCAGGGCCTGCAATTCGCCGATGAAGGCGGGTTCGAAATAGAAACGCTCTTTGGGGTTTTGCCAACTGGTTTGCTCGCCGATGTGCCGTGCCAGGTCCCGCTCTGGGTCTACGGCGGGGTTCAGCAGCACGGCCTTGCAGCCGGTGTGCTCGGCCACCCAGGTGGCGTAAAAACCACCCAGGGACGAGCCAACCACGGCCATCGTGGCCCATGGCCAGGCGGCGACGCCCTGGCGCAGCAGTTCGATGGCGGCCCGCGGCGAGGGCGGCAATTGCGGGCACCACCAGGTCACACCAGGGTGCTGCGCCTGCACGCGTGCGGCAACCTGGCGGGCCTTGGCCGACTGTGGCGACGAACGAAAGCCGTGGAGATACAGCAGATGGGTAGCAAAATGGGGCGTAAGCATGCGAAGATGCTATCAAAATCGTATGCACTCGCCGTTTGGATGCGGTGGGTGGAGCCATTACGATGGCCATTTTGGGGGGCGCAAGTCCCAACAGACTAACTACAGAGCTCCATGGCTGAACGATCCCCTGCTGAAATTGCGCGTGAAACCTTCAAGTTGCTCAGCGTCAAAAAGCTGCCCCCCACGCCCGAAAACTACCAGACGCTGTACCACGAGGTGGCCGGCACCATGGTGCCTGCGCATTTCCCGTTTGAACGTCTGCGTCTGATTGCGGCAGCCTTACCCGCGAAAAATCCCGGCCAGCAAAAACAATGCGGTCTGCTCGAATCGGCCATTACCCAGCGCAGCTGGGACGGCGTGCAAAACGCGCTGGTGGGCTATGCCGGTTTTGGCATGCTCGGTACCGCCTCCAATGGCCACTCGGGTTTTGGCGATAGCGGTTTTGCGCCGCCAGCCAGCTCGGCCAGTGCCCACAGCAACCCGGCGCTGACCCCCGAGTTCATGGAGCAAATTGCCCGACTGATCGACAACGCCCTGCCTGCATTGGGCTCCGACGATCCGCGTTTTGTGGAGCAGGCCCGCGAGCTGCTGGTGTTTATCCGCCAGCCGGTGCCGGATTTGCCACGCACCAAAACCATGCTGGCCAATTTCACGCACCGGCTGTCGTTCACGGCCGAAGACCAGTTCGAGATCAAAAACGCCTTGCTGCAGTTGTTGCACCTGCTGTTCACCAATATTGGCGAGCTGTGCCTAGACGACCAATGGCTGCGTGGCCAGATCGACGCGCTGGTGGTGGCATCCACCCCGCCCCTGAGCCTGCGCCGTCTGGACGATGTGCAGCGGCGGCTGGTGGATGTGATCGCCAAGCAATCCGAAGCCAAGGCCCGCGCCTTCGAAGCCCAGACGCAAATGCGCCAGCTGTTGGCCGCATTTGTGGACCGGTTGTCGCTGATGGGCGAGTCCAGCGGCGTGTACCACAGCAAAATTGAAGAATGCGCCCGCCAGATCGAGCAGGTGCAGACGATTGAAGAACTTGGCCCGGTGCTGCAAACCGCCCTCAGCGCCACCCGTAGCATGGCGCTGGACACGCAAAACTCGCGCGACCAGCTCCAGACCATGCGCGAAAAAACGGCCCAGGCCGAGGCCGAAATCAGCAAACTTCACTTGGAGCTGGACCGCGTCAGCGCCCAGGCCCGGCACGACCCGCTGACCGGTGCCCTCAACCGCCGCGGCATGGAGGAGGCCATCCAGCGCGAAATCGCCAACGCCCGGCGCAAGGGCACGCCGCTGTGTCTGGCGCTGCTGGACATCGACAACTTCAAAAAGCTCAATGACGACCTGGGCCATGAAGCCGGGGACGAGGCCTTGACCCACTTGGCCAACATCACCCGCGAATCCATGCGGCCACAAGACACCCTGGCCCGCTATGGCGGCGAAGAGTTTGTCATCGTGCTGCCTGACACTTTGCTGGAGCTGGGCGTGGTGGCCCTGACCCGGTTGCAGCGTGAGCTGACCAAGAAATTCTTTTTGCACGATAACCTGAAGGTCCTGATCACCTTCAGCGCCGGGGTAGCGCAGTTGGCCGAAGACGAATCGGGCAGCGACTGCATCAAGCGCGCCGACCAGGCCATGTACCTGGCCAAGCGCAACGGCAAGAATCGCGTCCTGGCGGGCTAGCCGCTGGCAGCCGCGATAATTGCGGCATGTCTGTTGTCTTTGAAAAACCTCCGCTGTGGCAGCGCGTTGGGCCGCTGTTTCGCGGCTTTGACGGTCCGCTGGCGTTTGCCGTCTTCATGCTGGTCTGTGCGGGCCTGCTGACCATGTACTCCTCGGGCTACGACCACGGCACGCGCTTTGTGGACCATGGCCGCAATATGTTGCTGGCGGGGGCTATTTTGTTCGTGGTGGCGCAAATTCCGCCGCAGCGGTTGATGGCGTTTGCCGTACCGCTGTACACCGTGGGTGTGGCCTTGCTGATTGCCGTGGCCATTTTTGGCGTGACCAAAAAGGGGGCCCGGCGTTGGCTCAACCTGGGCATCACCATCCAGCCCAGCGAAATTCTCAAAATCGCCATGCCCTTGATGCTGTCCTGGTGGTTCCAGCGGCGAGAGGGGCAGTTGCGGCCACTGGACTTTCTGGTCGGCGGCCTGCTGCTGGCGGTGCCGGTGGCGCTGATCGTCAAACAGCCGGACCTGGGTACCGCCATTCTGGTCATGACTACCGGGTTGTCGGTGCTGTTTTTTGCCGGGCTGAGCTGGAAGCTCATCGTGCCGCCGGTGTTGTTGGGGCTGGTGGCGATTGGTCTGGTGGTATGGAACGAACCCGCCCTGTGCGCCGACGGCGTGCGCTGGGTGGTGCTGCACGATTACCAGCAGCAGCGCATCTGCACCCTGATGGATCCCAGCCGCGACCCGCTGGGCAAGGGCTTTCACATCATCCAGGGCATGATTGCCATCGGCTCGGGCGGGGTGCTGGGCAAGGGCTTCATGCAGGGCACGCAAACCCATCTGGAATTTATTCCCGAGCGCACCACCGACTTTATTTTTGCGGCTTTTTCCGAAGAATTTGGCCTGATCGGCAACCTGCTGCTGATCACCGGTTTTTTGTTTCTAATCCTACGCGGGCTGGTGATCGCCATGGACGCGCCGACCCTGTTCTCGCGCCTGCTGGCGGGCAGCGTGACCCTGATCTTCTTCACCTACGCCTTCGTCAATATGGGCATGGTCAGTGGCATCTTGCCGGTGGTCGGCGTGCCCTTGCCCTTCATCAGCTACGGCGGCACGGCCATGGTGACGCTGGGGCTGGGGCTGGGCATTCTGATGTCGATCGCCAAGGCCCGGCGTTTGGTGCAGTCCTGACGCGGGCAGGGGGATCGCCGGGAGCCCGGCGGGCCCTGTGATCCGGGCCTAAAATGTCCCGATGATCTCTCGCGAACCCACCCTCGAACGTCTTGCCATTGCCCAATCGCTCCTGCTGGAGCCCTTTGGCCTGACACCCGCCCACCTGAGCCGCGCGCTGGCCGAAATCACCGCCCACAAGGTGGACGATGCCGATCTGTACTTCCAGTACACCCGCAGCGAGGGCTGGAGCCTGGAGGAGGGCATCGTCAAAACCGGTTCCTTCAGCATCGACCAGGGCGTGGGCGTGCGCGCCGTCAGCGGCGAGAAAACCGCCTTTGCCTACTCCGACGACATCTCGGAGGCGGCCCTGCTCGACGCGGCCCGCACGGTACGGTCTATTTCGGCTGCAGCGCAGAACAAGCGTGCGAAGGTTGCTACACAAAAAGTAGCAAAAAGCCGCAGCCTGTACCTCGGTGTGGACCCCATCGCTACGCTGGATAGCACCGCTAAGGTCAAACTGCTGGAGCGGGTGGAAAAGCTGGCCCGGGCCAAAGACCCGCGTGTGGCCCAGGTCATGGCCGGGTTGGCCGCTGAATACGACGTGGTGATGGTCGCACGTGCCGACGGCACCCTGGCTGCCGATGTGCGCCCGCTGGTGCGCTTGAGTGTCACCGTGATCGCTGAGGCCACTGTCAAAGGCGTGGTGCGCCGCGAAATGGGTTCGGGCGGCGGCGGCGGGCGCTTTGGCCTTGCCTACTTTGACGATGCCATGCTCAATGAATACGTGGATGCGGCCGTGCATGCCGCGCTGACCAACCTCGAATCCCGCCCGGCCCCGGCCGGTGTGATGACGGTAGTGCTGGGTTCCGGCTGGCCCGGCATCCTGCTGCACGAAGCCATTGGCCACGGGCTGGAAGGCGACTTCAACCGCAAGGGCTCCAGCGCCTTCAGTGGCCGCATCGGCCAGCGCGTGGCCGCCAAGGGCGTGACCGTGCTGGACGACGGCACCATCAGCGACCGCCGCGGCTCGCTGAATGTGGACGACGAAGGCTGTGCCAGCCAGCGCAATGTGCTGATCGAAGACGGCATCCTGAAGGGCTACATCCAGGACGCAATGAATGCCCGCCTGATGGGTGTCAAACCCACTGGCAATGGCCGCCGCGAGAGCTACGCCCACATCCCCATGCCGCGCATGACCAACACCTATATGCTGGGTGGCGACAAAGATCCGCAGGAAATCATTGGCAGCATCAAAAAAGGCCTGTACGCCAGCAACTTTGGCGGCGGCCAGGTGGATATCACCTCGGGCAAGTTTGTGTTTTCGGCCAGCGAAGCCTACTGGGTGGAAAACGGCAAGATCCAGTATCCGGTGAAGGGCGCGACCATCGTCGGCAGCGGCCCTGAGTGCCTGAAGAAGGTCAGCATGATCGGCAACGACATGAAGCTGGACCCCGGTGTCGGCACCTGTGGCAAAGAAGGCCAAAGCGTGCCCGTCGGCGTGGGCCAGCCCACCTTGCGCATCGACGGCCTGACCGTCGGCGGCACGGCTTGAGCGCTGTGGTACATTGAATCGCATGCATCAAAGCGTGTTTGCCTACTTTTACTTTTGGTTCTCGGTCCCCGGCGGATGAGAGGCTAAGTTGTAGACAAGCAAGCCCTTCATGAAAACCGCCGGAGCCTCAGCTCTCAGGCGGTTTTTTTTCGTCCCTTTTTTCCTTTTTATACAAAACCCACAGGAGCAGCCCATGAATGCCAAGACCCACCCCAGCAGCGACAACTGGTATGCGAGCGTCGAAAAAACCAGCAAAACCGACGACGAACGCATCAAGGACATCACCGTGCTACCTCCTCCAGAACACCTCATCCGCTTCTTCCCCATCAGCGGCACGCCGGTCGAGACGCTGATCTCTGACACCCGCAAAAACATCCACAACATCATGGCCGGCACCGACGACCGCCTGCTGGTGGTGATTGGCCCTTGCTCCATCCACGACCCCGCAGCGGCGCTCGAATATGCCCGCCGTCTCGTCGTGCAGCGCGAGAAATACGCCGACACGCTGGAGATCGTGATGCGTGTCTACTTCGAGAAGCCCCGCACCACCGTGGGCTGGAAGGGTCTGATCAACGACCCCTACCTCGATGAAACCTACCGCATCGATGAAGGCCTGCGCATCGCCCGCCAGCTGCTGATCGACATCAACCGCCTGGGCCTGCCCGCCGGTAGCGAGTTCTTGGACGTGATTTCGCCCCAGTACATCGGTGACCTGATCGCCTGGGGCGCGATTGGCGCACGCACCACCGAGAGCCAGGTGCACCGCGAACTGGCCTCCGGCCTGTCGGCCCCTATCGGCTTCAAGAACGGCACCGACGGCAATATCCGCATCGCCACCGATGCCATCCAGGCGGCCGCCCGCGGCCACCACTTCCTGTCGGTGCACAAAAACGGCCAGGTCGCCATCGTGCAGACCAACGGCAACAAGGACTGCCACGTCATCCTGCGCGGCGGCAAAGCGCCCAATTACGACGCCGCCAGCGTGACCGCAGCCTGCGCCGAGCTCAGCGCCGCCAAAATGCCCGCCACCCTGATGGTCGATTGCAGCCATGCCAACAGCAGCAAGCAGCATGAAAAGCAAATCGAGGTGGCCCGCGACATCGCTGGCCAGGTGGCCGGTGGTTCGCACCAGGTGTTCGGTCTGATGGTGGAAAGCCACCTGGTCGAAGGCGCACAAAAGTTCACCCCCGGCAAGACCGACCAGAAGTCTTTGGCCTACGGCCAGAGCATCACCGATGCCTGCCTGGGCTGGGACCAGTCTTTGCAGACCTTGGAAATTTTGTCTGCCGCAGTCCAGGCCCGTCGGGTAAGCTGAGTTGCACGCAGCGAATCTGCACCCTTTACGGTGCGGATTCGTTGACTTTGTGAACGGAGCAGCAGCATGGCACTAGATCGCCCTATTTTCTGGCTGGGTTTGGCGGGGCTGTCGCCGCAGCAGCGGGCCGCTTTGGTGGCCGTCTTGCCCAGCCAGCCGACCAGCTTGCCCGCCTGGCGGGTGGCCAAGTTTTCCGAAGCTGATGCTTGGTGCATCAGCGGCGCGGCCGCCCGGCTGCACGACGACGGCACCCTGGCCGTACCCGACAGCCGCAGTGCTGAATCCGACTTGCTGCTCCAACTGGACCAGGTGGACCGGCCACTGGCCTTTACCACCCCCTTGTCGGCCCCCGAAATTGAACCGCTGACCACTTTTGAGCCCGAATCCGAGCGCGCGGTGCGCATGGTGCTGAAAAAGTTCGAGGCTTGGCTGCAGCCTTTGCGGGCCCAGTATTTTTTAGGGGCCCTGCTGCACCAGCGGGTGGGCGGTCTGCCGCACGCGGTCTGCGAGCTGACACACCAGACGGTTTTGCTGGCGGTGGTGGATATCCCTAGGCGGCGGATCGATTATTTGGTGGATACCAGCCCGGTGCAGCTGGAGCAGGCTGTGTGGAACCAGCGTGCGTCCAGCCCCGACGCGCTGCCGCCCCGGTTCAGGCAAGCAAGTTTGCGGGCGGTGATGTGGCAGTTTGCCCAGCACTCGGCTGCCGACCTGTTGCCTGCGGCGTTCAAAACCGATGGCATCCGCCTGCTGCGCCCGCCCCAGGTGCCTGAGGCCTGGCTCAAGGACTCCCAGCGCACGGTGTTGCGCGTGCTGGAAACCGGCCCGGCCAGCCTGGCGCAGTTGCTGCAAAGCGGTGTGAACCCCGAGCAACTGGTGCGCGACCTGGGCAGCCTGTACTTTGATGGTGCGGTGTCTACTGTTTCGGGTGACGTGCCGTGGTTGTCATCGGCCAACCTGCGCCCATCGGATTTCGGTTGATCGTCCTTATTTAAGAATTTAAGCAAAAAGTGCCTGTAGCGTAGATTCCACCTGCGCAAGCTGCTATTTATTTTGTAGTGCGCTTAAAAGTTTGGCGTGGATGCCGCCAAAGCCGCCGTTGCTCATGCACAGGACGTGGTCGCCTGGCTGGGCCGCTGCCACCACCTGCGCTACCAGTGCGTCCACCGTGTCGGCCACCTGGGCCCGGGCACCCATGGGTTCCAGGGCGCTGCGGGCATCCCAGCCCAGGCCGCCACTGTGGCAAAACGCCAGGTCGGCATCTTCCAGGCTCCACGGCAACTGGGCTTTCATCGCCCCCAGTTTCATGGTGTTGCTGCGCGGCTCGAACACCGCCAGGATGCGCTGGCCCGGCCCGATGCGGCGGCGCAGGCCGTCCACCGTGGTGCGGATGGCGGTGGGGTGGTGGGCAAAGTCGTCGTACACGGTGATGCCGCGCACGCTGCCAATCACTTCCATGCGCCGCTTCACGTTCTGGAACGCGCCCAGCGCCCGTGCCGCCACATCGGCGGGCACGCCCACGTGGTCGGCGGCGGCAATGGCGGCCAGCGCATTGAGCTGGTTGTGCACGCCGCCCAGCGCCCATTCCACCGTGGCCACCGGTTGGCCCTGCTGCAGCACCTGGAAGTGGTGCGGTTCGCCCTGGGCGGTGAAGTCGCTCACCGCCGCGCCAAAGCTGCGCACTTCGCTCCAGCAGCCCTGGTGCAGCACGCGGGCCAGGCTTTCTTCCAGCCCGTTGGTGACCACCCGGCCGGTGCTGGGCACGGTGCGCAGCAGGTGGTGGAACTGGCGCTCGATGGCGGGCAGGTCGTCAAAAATATCCGCGTGGTCGAATTCCAGGTTGTTCAGCACCGCCGTGCGCGGGCGGTAATGCACAAACTTGCTGCGCTTGTCGAAAAAGGCGGTGTCGTACTCGTCGGCCTCGATCACAAAGGTCTTGCCCGCGCCCAAACGCGCGGACACCCCAAAGTTCAACGGCACGCCGCCGACCAGAAAGCCCGGTTGCAGCCCGGCGTGTTCCAAAATCCAGGCCAACATCGCGGTGGTGGTGGTTTTGCCGTGCGTACCGGCCACGGCCAGCACATGGCGGCCTTGCAACACGTGCTCGGCCAGCCACTGCGGGCCACTGGTGTAGGGCAGGCCCGCGTCCAGAATGGCTTCCATCAGCGGAAATTTGGGGCTGCCGTCGACCGTGCGGGCGCGCGACACCACGTTGCCAACCACGAACATGTCCGGCTCCAGCGCCAACTGGTCGGCCGAGAAACCTTCGATCAGCCCGATGTCCAGTGCGCGCAACTGGTCGCTCATGGGGGGGTAGACCCCCGCGTCGCAACCGGTAACCCGGTGCCCAGCCTCCCGCGCCAAAGCGGCCAAACCTCCCATGAAGGTGCCGCAAATACCCAAAATATGAATGTGCATGCGGGGATTTTAGGGGTGGCCCTGGTTCTAACTTGGATCGGCAAAAAGGGCAGAATCACGGACATGGATGCACTGACCTTAGAGATCGCCGAGACCGCCGCCCGTATGGTGGTCGAAGAAGGCCTGGAATACGGCCCGGCCAAGCGCCGCGCCGCCTCGCAACTGGGTGCAGGCCGCGCGCCTTTGCCTGGCAACGACACCGTGGAAGACGCGGTGCGGGCCTATATCGACCTGTTTTGCGGCGACACCCAGCCTGCCGAGCTGCGTGCTCTGCGGCAGTTGGCCCTGGTCTGGATGGAGCGTATGGCCCCGTTTCGTCCCCATTTGTGTGGCGCGGTGTGGCAGGGCACGGCGACACGCTTGTCGGATGTGGCGATCCAGCTGTTTTGTGATGACTCCAAATCCGCCGAAATTGCGCTAATCGACCACCGCGTGCCCTACACCCCGGCCACCGTCACCGGGTTCCGTGGTGAACCGGTCGAGGCGCTAAGCTTTGCTTGTCTGAGCCCCGAACTGGGCGAGACGGTGGGCGTGCATTTCATGGTCTACGACCTGGACGACCTGCGCGGTGCCTTGAAGCCCGACTCCAAAGGCCGCGCTCCCCGGGGCGACACCGCCGCCGTGCGCCGCTTGCTGGCGGAGGACGCGCCATGATGGCCGCTTCACGCCGTAAGTTGATGGCCGGGGTGGCGGCGGCTGCCGGGCTGGCGGGCGCAGGCGTGGCCTGGTGGAAATACCAGCCCGCGCCCTTGCTGTCGGGTGTGGAAGACGCGCTGTGGCGGCTCAGTTTTGACACCCCGCAGGGCACGCCGCTGGCAATGCAGGCTTTGCGCGGTCGGCCCGTGCTGTTGAATTTTTGGGCCACCTGGTGCCCGCCGTGTGTGGAGGAAATGCCCATGATCAACCGCTTCTTTCAAGAAAATGCGGCCAATGGCTGGCAAGTGTTGGGCTTGGCAGTGGACCAGCCCAGCTCGGTGCGCAGCTTTCTGCAAAAAACGCCGGTCAGTTATCCCATCGGCATGGCCGGTTTGGGCGGCACCGAGCTGGGGCGTTCACTGGGCAATCTGGCGGGGGGCTTGCCTTTTACCGTGGTGCTTGGGTCGGCTGGGACGGTGCTTCATCGTAAAATGGGCCGGGTTAGCCCTGCTGATTTACAAGTGTGGGCTGGGTTGAAATAGCGCATCCGGTGGCAGTTTGACCACCCTGTGGGCTGCTTTTTACGGCAGCCTGTCCACTGTAAATAAAAGAAATAAACGATCGTTGTGTGAAATTAAGGTAGATTCCACCCCTTTTCGTACATCGTAGCTGGAGGTTTTATGGATTTGCGCAAACTCAAAACGTTGATCGACTTGGTGTCTGATTCCAACGTGTCAGAACTTGAAATTACCGAAGCCGAGGGCAAGGTCCGTATCGTCAAGGGTGGCGGTGCGATGGTGTACCAAGCCGCCCAACCCACCATGGTGGCGGCGCCGGTGATGGCGGCCCCCCAGGCGGTGGATGTGGTTCCTGCCGCGCCTGCAGCCCCGGCAGGCCATGTGGTCAAGTCGCCGATGGTGGGTACTTTTTACCGCTCGTCCAGCCCTGGAGCCAAGTCCTTTGTGGAAGTGGGCAGCCAGGTCAAGGAAGGCGACACCATCTGCATCATTGAAGCGATGAAGATACTGAACGAAATCGAGGCCGACAAAGCGGGCACCGTGGTGCAAATGCTGTGCGAAAACGGCCAAGCCGTCGAATACGGCCAGCCTTTGTACGTGATCGAGTAAACCCACAGAGTTTGGTGGCGCATGTTTAAAAAAATATTGATTGCAAATCGGGGGGAGATCGCCCTTCGCATCCAGCGGGCTTGCCGTGAAATGGGCATCAAGGCCGTCATGGTGTATTCCGAGGCGGACCGGGATGCCAAATACGTAAAGCTAGCCGACGAAGCCGTGTGCATCGGGCCTGCGGCTTCGGCCTTGAGCTACCTGAACATGCCCGCGCTGATTTCGGCCGCCGAAGTGACCGATGCCGAGGCCATCCACCCCGGCTACGGTTTCCTCAGCGAAAACGCTGACTTTGCCGAGCGCGTGGAAAAAAGCGGCTTCCAGTTTATCGGGCCCACGCCTGAGAACATCCGCATGATGGGCGACAAGGTCTCGGCCAAGCAAGCCATGATCAAAGCTGGCGTGCCCTGCGTGCCCGGCTCCGAAGGCGAGCTATCGGACGACCCGGTGGTGATCAAGCGCACGGCCAAGGCGGTGGGCTACCCGGTCATCATCAAGGCGGCTGGCGGTGGTGGCGGGCGCGGCATGCGCGTGGTGCACACCGAAGCGGCGTTGATCAACGCGGTGCAAATGACCAAGGCGGAAGCCCTGGCGGCATTCAGCAATGGCGCGGTCTACATGGAGAAATATCTCCAGAACCCCCGCCACATCGAAATCCAGATCCTCGCCGATAAGTTCAAAAACGTGGTGTACCTGGGCGAACGTGATTGCTCTATGCAGCGTCGCCATCAGAAGGTACTGGAAGAAGCGCCTGCGCCCGGTATTCCCCGCAAACTGATCGAACGCATTGGTGAGCGCTGCGCGGCAGCCTGCAAGAAAATTGGCTACCGGGGTGCGGGTACGTTTGAGTTTCTGTACGAGAACGGGGAGTTTTATTTCATCGAAATGAACACCCGCGTGCAGGTTGAGCATCCCGTGACCGAGCTGATCACAGGGGTGGACATTGTGCGCACCCAGATCATGGTGGCGGCTGGTGAAAAACTGCCCTTTGCCCAGCGCCAGATCAGCATCCATGGCCATGCCATCGAATGCCGCATCAACGCCGAAGACGCGTATAAATTTACGCCGTCGCCCGGCCGCATCACCATGTGGCACCCGCCCGGTGGTCCGGGTGTGCGTGTGGATTCGCATGTCTACACCAATTACTACGTGCCCCCGAACTACGACTCGATGGTCGGCAAGATCATCGTGCACGGCGACACACGCGAACAAGCCATGGCGCGCATGCGCACGGCCTTGCTGGAAACCGTGATCGAAGGCATCAATACCAACATCCCGCTGCACCGTGAGCTGATGGTGGATGCCAAGTTCATGGCGGGCGGTACCAATATCCATTACCTGGAAGAGTGGCTCTCGCAGCACAAGCGCTAGATCTTTGAATCATGTTTGAAATCAGTTTGATGTGCCCGCAAGACCGGGTCGAGATGGTCAGCGATGCGCTGGATGCCCTGGATGCCCTGAGCGTGAGCGTGGAAGACGCGGACGCTCAGACCGATGCCGAGCAAGCCCTGTTTGGCGAACCCGGCATGCCGCCGCCCAAAGACGGTTGGCAGCGTTCGCGTATCCAGGCGCTGTTTGCCTCCGAAGCACTGGCGCGCGATGCCGCCGGCGTTTTGGCGGCGCAAGACTTTTTTGCGGGCTGTGACCTGCTGGGTATCGTTCCGGTGCCGGAGCAGGATTGGGTTCGTTTGACCCAGTCGCAGTTCACCCCGGTGGACATCACACCGGATTTCTGGATTGTGCCCACCTGGCACGAACCACCTGCCCAGGCGACGCGGGTGATCCGCCTCGACCCGGGCCTGGCCTTTGGTACCGGCACCCACCCCACCACCCGCATGTGCCTGCGCTGGATTGCCCGGCAGGATGCGGGAGCTTTGGCACGGGTGCTGGACTACGGCTGTGGTTCGGGCATTTTGGCGATTGGTGCGGCCAAGTTCGGCGCGATCGATATCGATGCAGTGGATATTGACGATGCGGCGGTGCAGTCCACCGTGCTCAATGCCCATGCCAACCATGTGCAGCTCAAAGCCGGTTTACCCGACCAAGCGCAAGGCCTTTACGGCACCGTGCTGGCCAATATTCTGGCCACGCCGCTGAAGGTGCTGGCCCCGCTGCTGTGCGCCCATGTGGCTCCTGGCGGTGCCTTGGTGCTGGCGGGTATTCTGGAGCGCCAGACTGACGAATTGAAAGAGGCCTACGCCCCCTACGCCGCGCTCGAAGTGTCGGAGACGCAAGACGGCTGGGTCTTGATGACCGCTCGGCTCTAGGCCGCGGCCTTTACGCGTCGTCTTTTCAGGCCCGTGCACGGAACCCGCAGACCATGGCATTGATCACGCGCTGCCCGGTATGTGGGACCCTGTTCAAGGTGGTTCCAGACCAGCTCCGTATCTCTGAAGGCTGGGTGCGTTGCGGCCATTGCGCTGAAATATTTGATGCTTCCGGGGATCTGCAGCAAAGCTTTGCTGAGCACCCGGAGGTCCAGCCGGCGGGCCCTTTGCCCGAGGTGCCGCCACTGCCGCCTGTTCCGGTACCCGTCGAGCTGCCGCCCGAGCCCATCCACCTACCTGAGCTGGAGCAGATCATCGCCGAGCCGATGCCGGCTCTGGAGGAGGAACCCAAACCTTCCGCGCAAATGGAGGCACCGATCTCTTTGCCCGCCCCTGTGGTCGAAGATGTTCTAGATAGTCCGATCGTGCTTCTGCCCGAACCTGTGGAGGACGACAGCTATTCTTTTACCCGTGAAACGCCTTCTCAGGCTGTGCTGCCGCGCCCTGTACTGCGGGGCCTGTGGACGGCAGCTGCGGCGGTGCTGGTCGTGGCCCTGGGCCTGCAAGGCGTTTTCCAGGGGCGTGACCGCCTAGCGGCGACCTGGCCCGAAATCCGGCCCTGGTTGCAGGCCGCCTGTGCCCGGCTGGGGTGCACGGTACAGGCTTTGCGGCAGATCGAAGCCATCGTCATCGACAGTTCCACACTGAGCGCCCTGCAGGACGAGGATGCTTACCGTCTGAGTCTGGTGCTCAAAAACCAGGCCACGCTGGATCTGGCAATGCCTGCAATCGAGTTTGTGCTGACCGATTCCGACGAGAAGGCGGTGTTTCGGCGGGTGCTGACCCCGGCCGAGCTGGGCGCGGCATCCCGGGTGCTGTTTGCAGGGCGCGAATGGGCCACCTCGGTTGATCTGCGGGTCATCGATAACCCCAACAAGGGACGCATCGTCGGCTACCGATTGTTAGCCTTTTACCCATAAAAAAGGCTCGGTACCTTGCGATACCGAGCCTGATGCGGATCAAACGTATCCGGTCAGGGCTTGTTGGCCGTAGGGAAAGGCCAAGCCGCTTGCGGGTTGAGGGTCGTTTGGGCCGACGCTGCAGCCGGCGCAGAGGCCGGCTTGGCGGCAGGTGCTTTGGCGGCCTTCTCGGCCGCGGCTTTAGGCGCCGCTGCTTTCGGGGCTGCTGCCTTTTTGGCGGGCTCTGCCTTGGCAACCACCGCGGCCTTCTTGGCTACAGCCGCTTTTTTGGCTGGTGCGGCGGCTTTGGCTGCGGCTTTGGGCGCAGGAGTTGCCGCTTTCTTGGTGACGGGAGCTGCTTTCACAGGTGCTGCTTTTGCCACAACGGCCTTGACGACCACAGCTTTTTTCACGGGAGCAACCTTCTTGGCAGCAGGCGCGGCCTTGGCTATAGCTTTGACTGGCGCTGCCTTCACGGGAGCTGCTTTGGCTGGAGCTGCTTTGACGGGGGCTGCCTTGGCTGCGACTACCTTTTTGGCGGGAGCTGCCTTTTTAGCAGGCGCAGCGGCTTTCTTGGCCGGTGCGGCCTTGACGGCAGCCGCTTTGACGGGAGCCGCCTTTACAGCGACAGGTTTTGCTACGGTTTTAGCGGGTGCTACTTTTTTCGCAGCGACGACCTTGGTAGGGGTTGCCGTCTTTGCGGGGGATGCCTTTTTTGCGGCCGGTTTTTTTGCAGTTGCCATTATTTTCTCCTTGATCTGTTTACAAAGAGCACTTTATGCCGATTGTTAGGCATAGAGCGATGCATGGTGTTGGGCGTTTGCCCAGCACCATGGACTCGGGGGCGCAAAGAGCGGCCCGCACCTGTGTGCAGGTCGGGGTTTGCGCGGTATTTAAAAGCATGGACGTGATGGCGTTCAATCCCAGGAAAGCGCACCGCCCGATTGGTACTCAATCACGCGGGTTTCAAAGAAATTGCGCTCTTTCTTCAGGTCAATCATTTCGCTCATCCAAGGGAATGGATTTTCTTCGTGCGGGAAGCAGGCTTCCAGGCCGATCTGGGTCGCACGGCGGTTGGCGATGTAGCGCAGATAGCCCTTGAACATGGAGGCGTTCATGCCCAGCACGCCACGCGGCATGGTGTCTTCGGCGTACTGGTATTCCAGTTCGACGGCACGAATGAACAGGTCTTTGATTTCCATTTTGAACTCGGCTGTCCACAGGTGTGGATTTTCCAGTTTGAGCTGGTTGATCAGGTCGATGCCGAAGTTGCAGTGCATGGACTCGTCGCGCAGGATGTACTGGTACTGCTCGGCGGCACCGGTCATCTTGTTCTGTCGGCCTAGTGCCAGGATCTGCGTGAAACCAACGTAGAAGAACAAGCCTTCCATCAGGCAGGCGAATACGATCAGCGACTTGAGCAGGGTCTGGTCGGTTTCGGTGGTGCCGGTGTGGAAGTTGGGGTCCATGATCGCTTCGATGAAGGGGATCAGGAACTGGTCTTTGTTGCGGATCGACGCGACTTCGTTGTATGCGTTGAAGATCTCGCTCTCGTCCAGGCCCAGCGACTCCACGATGTACTGGTAGGCGTGGGTGTGGATGGCTTCTTCAAACGCCTGACGCAGCAGGAATTGGCGGCACTCGGGGGCAGTGATGTGGCGGTAGGTGCCCAGCACGATGTTGTTGGCGGCCAGCGAGTCGGCGGTGACAAAGAAGCCGAGGTTGCGCTTGACGATGCGACGCTCGTCTTCGGTCAGACCGTTCGGGTCTTTCCACAGGGCAATGTCGCGGGTCATGTTGACCTCTTGCGGCATCCAGTGGTTGGCGCAGGAGGCCAGGTACTTTTCCCAGGCCCATTTGTACTTGAACGGCACCAACTGATTGACATCGGTCTGGCCGTTGATGATGCGCTTGTCGGCGGCATTGACGCGGCGTGCTGCGGTGGCTTGCACGGCGACGTGGGCGGTGGCAGTGTCCATGGCCGAAAGGGCGACAACGGGGGCAGCCGTAGGCGCTGCAGAAAGAATTTCGGCCGGAAAAACAGCGTGGGCTTCCACACGGCTGGTGGGTAAACCGAGGGGCGCTACAGATGGCGGAGAGGGCTTGACTTCTTCGTCCCAGGTCAACATAGATTTTCCAATGCTAGGATTATGAGAGCAGCACCGGAAAATGAAAAGTATTCATTTCCAATGCCGCTATTTTCAGGGGGTTTGTTGCTCAATCGCATCGTAAAAAACAGGCTTTTTACGATGCTTTGGCAGGCTTACTGGCAGGCTTCGCAGCCAGGGTCGTCAATTGCGCAAAACTTGATGTCGGTGGCGGGGTTGGCGCTGAGGGCATCGGCGTTCATTTGTTGGCGTGCGGCTACGGCGGCAGTGTCGATGGCGCTCATGGCTTGGCTGGGTGCCTGGCCCGAAGACACGGCATTCATGCGGCCTGCGGCCACGGTCGATTTCTCAACGTGGGTGGCGCTGCGGGTGCGCAGGTAGTAGGTGGTTTTCAGGCCACGCGTCCAGGCCAGTTTGTAGGTGTCGTCGAGTTTTTTGCCCGAGGCACCAGCCATGTAGATATTCAGCGACTGGGCCTGGTCAATCCACTTCTGGCGGCGCGATGCGGCCTCTACCAACCAGGTGGTTTCCACTTCGAACGCGGTGCGGTATAGCGTCTTGATTTCATGCGGCACGCGGTCGATGGATTGCAATGAACCGTCGAAGTGCTTCAGGTCCATCAGCATCACGTTGTCCCACAGGCCCAGGCGTTTCAGGTCGTGCACCAGGTAGCTGTTGATGACCGTGAATTCACCCGACAGATTCGATTTGACCGACAGGTTGCCGAAGCAGGGTTCGATCGACGCATCCACCCCAATGATGTTGGAGATGGTGGCGGTGGGCGCAATGGCGACGCAGTTGGAGTTGCGCATGCCGTCGGCCTGGATTTTCTGGCGCAGGCTGTTCCAGTCCAGGGTGGCGGAGCGGTCCACATCCACATAGCCGCCACGGGCCTTGGCCAGCAGGTCCAGGGTGTCCAGAGGCAGGATGCCCTGGTCCCACAGCGAACCCTTGTAGCTGGAGTACTGGCCGCGCTCTTTGGCCAGCTCGCTGGAAGCCCAGTAGGCGAAATAGCAGATGGCTTCCATCGAGGTGTCGGCAAAGGCCACGGCAGCTTCGCTGGCGTAGGGGATGCGCAGTTCGTACAGGCTGTCCTGGAAGCCCATCAGGCCCAGGCCGACCGGGCGGTGCAGCATGTTGGAGTTACGGGCTTTGGTAACAGCGTAGTAGTTGATGTCGATCACGTTGTCCAGCATGCGCATGGCCGTGGTGATGGTCTTTTGCAGCTTGGCGTGGTCCAGAACCTTGGATACAACACCATTGGCATCGGGTGCACCGTTGGTGATGTGTTGCAACAAGTTGACCGAGCCCAGGTTGCAGACAGCCGTTTCGGTGTCGCTGGTGTTCAGGGTGATTTCGGTGCACAGATTGCTGGAGTGCACTACACCAGCGTGCTGCTGGGGGCTACGCACATTGCAGGCATCCTTGAACGTGATCCAGGGATGGCCGGTTTCAAACAGCATGGTCAGCATCTTGCGCCACAGATCGCTGGCGGGCAGGGTGCGCGAAGGCATGATTTCACCGCGCAGGGCGCGGGCTTCGTAAGCCACATAGGCGGTCTCAAACTCGGAGCCGAACTTGTCGTGCAGATCGGGCACGTTGTTGGGCGAGAACAGGGTCCAGCTACCGCCTTCCATGACCCGGCGCATGAACAGATCGGGCACCCAGTTGGCGGTGTTCATGTCGTGGGTGCGGCGGCGGTCATCGCCGGTGTTCTTGCGCAGCTCCAGGAATTCCTCGATGTCCAGATGCCAGGTTTCCAGGTAGGTGCAGACCGCACCCTTGCGCTTGCCGCCCTGGTTCACCGCCACGGCGGTGTCGTTGACGACCTTCAGGAACGGCACTACGCCTTGGGATTCGCCGTTGGTGCCCTTGATGTGGCTGCCCAGGGCGCGCACACGGGTCCAGTCGTTGCCCAGGCCACCGGCAAACTTCGACAGCAGCGCGTTTTCCTTGATGGACTCGTAAATGCCGTCCAGATCGTCGGGCACGGTGGTCAGGTAGCAGCTGGAGAGTTGGGGCCGCAGCGTGCCGCTGTTGAACAGCGTGGGCGTGCTTGACATGAAGTCGAACGACGACATCACTTCGTAGAACTCGATGGCGCGGGCTTCGCGGTTCGTCTCATTGAGCGCCAGGCCCATGGCCACGCGCATGAAGAAAGCCTGGGGCAGCTCGATGCGGGTCTTGCGCACGTGCAGGAAGTAGCGGTCGTACAGGGTTTGCAGGCCCAGGTAGTCAAACTGCAGGTCGCGTTGGGGCTTCAGGGCCGCGGCCAACTGGGGCAGGTCGTAGGTCAGCAGGGCGGCATCCAGCAGCTCGTTATCCACGCCTTTCTGAATGTACTGGGGGAAGTAATCCACGTACTTTGCGGCCAGCTCGGCCTGCGTCAGGTCGGCACCCAGCACCTCTTTGGCAATGGTGTGCAGCAGCAGGCGGGCGGTGGCATAGGTGTAGTCGGGATCGGTCTCGATCAGGGTCCGGGCGGCCAGGATAGCGGCCTTGTAGACCTCTTCCATGGGCACGCCGTCGTACAGGTTGCGCATGGTCTCGGCCACGATAGGGGCAGCAGTGACTTCGCTGCCCAAACCGGCGCAGGCCTGTTCAATCAGCTGTTGCAGGCGGGCCGTGTCCAGGGCCACGCGCTGGCCTTCGTCCAGAACATGCAATACGGGGGCGGCTGGGGTCTGCTCGGCGACCTGCTTGGCGCGCTCTTGCGTGTGGCGCTCGCGGTACAGCACGTAGGCGCGGGCGATTTCGTGGTGGCCACCACGCATCAGGCCCAGTTCCACATTGTCTTGCACGTCTTCAATATGGAAGGTGCCGCCACCGGGGCGCGAGCGGACCAGCGCACGCACAACACCTTGCGTCAGCGTGTCCACCACTTCGCGCACGCTGGCCGAAGCCGCGCCTTGCGTGCCATGCACGGCCAAAAAGGCTTTCATCATGGCGATGGCGATCTTGCCCGGCTCGAAAGGCACCACCGCACCGTTGCGGCGGATGATCTGGTAGTGCGCCAGCATCTCGGGCGCGCTGGTGTCGCTGGTGTCGCTGCGGTCGCTAGGGCGCAGTGCAGATGGCAGCGGCTGGACGGCGGAGGGGGTGTTCAATGCAGTTTGCATGGTTTCCTTGGAGTCTGACAGTGAGAGTGGAATGGGCGGGCTAAAACAGGCGGGGATTTCCGCAAAAAACGGTAAAGAGCCCGTACGGGTCATGGAATTGGGGCGCTTTGTAATGCAAGTCAGACACTATATATAGGGTCTGGAATCAATTCAAGCCACTACCGGTAGTGTATCGCGACCTCGGTAGCGGCACTGGCCTGGGGGCTTTGCAGAGCCTGCGGCGGCAATCACCCGGCAAGCGTTGTCCCATCAGGCGGGCGGTATGCACACCCAGTAAACAAGCGGCTTTGCGGGGCATTTGCCCTGCAAAACGGCACAGTGCTTGGGTCTACGCCCTTCTCGGTGGCGGCTTGCCCAGCGCGGAAAGGGCACGCATTGTTACATTTTTTATATTTGAACCGCCGCTGGAAAGCAGCGCGCATCCCAGCCGGTGCCACGCTGCACCGCCTGCCAGTTAAATCCGGCCCCCGGATCGTGTTTGCGACCCGGTGCGATGTGCTCATGGCCTGCCACATGGAGAATGGGGTAGGCGGGCTTCAGCGCGGCCAGCAGGCTGACCAAGGTGTCGTACTGTTCAGGCTCAAAAGGCTGGCCCTCCAGGCCTTCGAGTTCGATGCCGATGGAGTCGTCGTTGCAGTTGCTGCGGCCCCGGTAGTGCGAGGCTCCAGCGTGCCAGGCCCGGTCGTCGGCGCTCACAAATTGCCACAACTCACCCTGGCGGCGGATATAGAAGTGGGCCGACACCTGCAAGCCGCGGATGCTTTCAAAGTACGGGTGGGCGCTCCAGTCCAGGGTGTTGCCAAACAGAGCCAGCACATGGTTGCCGCCGTACTCGCCCGGTGGCAGGCTGATGGAATGCACCACCACCAGGTCGGTACGCGCGCCTTCGGGCCGGGGGCCGAAGTTGGGGGACTTGTGCTGGTGCGCAAACCGGTACCAGCCATTGCGCCACAAAGGCGCTTGCGGTTCAGGAGTCTTGGGGTTCATTGTCTTGCGGGGTGGCGATGTTCAGGCGCTCGATGCGGTAGCGGATCTGGCGCAGGCTCAGGCCCAGGCGCTGGGCCGTGGCCGTGCGGTTAAAGCCGGTCTCGTGCAACACCTTGACCAGGATGTCGCGCTCCTGCTGGTCCAGAAAGGCCTGCAGGTCCGTGGGGATGGTGGTGCTGGCGCCTAGCTCCTGGGGCGAGGCCTGCAGCGGTGTCGGCTCGGTGGCGTCAAAGTCGGCATTGAAGTCGACGTGCAAAGCCTCGCCGTCGCCCATGGCCACGGCACGGTGCAGCAGGTTTTCCAGCTCGCGCACATTGCCGCTCAGCGGGTGGCTGGCCAGCTGTGCCAGCAGCTCGGGCGACAGCAGGGGCACCGGCATGCCGGATTCGGCTGCAATGCGCGCCAGCAGCGCTTCGCACAGCGCGGGCAGGTCGCCCCGACGCTCGCGCAGCGGCGGTACGGCGATTTCGATCACATTCAGCCGGTAGTACAAATCTTGCCGGAAGCGCCCGGCCTTGACATCGGCGGCCAGGTCTTTGTGGGTGGCGCTGACGATCCGCACGTCCACCGCATCCTCCTGGGTGGAGCCCAGCGAGCGCACGCTGCGCTCCTGGATGGCGCGCAGCAGTTTGGATTGCATGGCCAGCGGCAGATCGCCAATTTCGTCCAGAAACAGGGTGCCGTCGCGGGCCGCCTGGAAATAGCCTGGCCGGTCTTGCACCGCGCCGGTGTACGAGCCTTTCTTGGCACCAAAAAACTCGGCCTCCAGCAGGTTCTCGGGGATGGCGCTGCAGTTCACTGCCACCAGCGGCCCGGCGGCGCGGTGGCTGTTGGCGTGCAGGGCCTGGGCCACCAGCTCTTTGCCGGTGCCCGATTCGCCACGCACCAGCACCGGCGCCATGCTGCGCGCCACTTTCACGATGCGCTGTTTGACCAGTTGCATGGCCTCCGATGAGCCTACCAATTTTTGTAGCGCCCCTTGTCCACCTGATAAGCGCAAGGGGGCTTTTTCGTTAGGAGTCGCAGAACGTGAGGATTGGCTGGTGTCCTGGATGGCCGATGCCACTACGGCACGAAACTGCTTCAGATCCACCGGCTTGGTCAGGTAGTCAAAGGCCCCTGCTTTCAGGGCTTCGACCGCGTTCTCGGCCGAGCCGTAGGCGGTCATGACGATGACGCGCTCGGGCCGCTGCTGGGCCTTCAGGCTGTGTAGCAGGGCGATGCCCAACCCATCGGGCAGGCGCATGTCGGTGATCACCACGTCAAAGCGTTTGTCCTCCAGCAGCACGCGGGCCTCTTGCAGGTCGGCGGCGGTGTCGATGCGGTAGCCCTCGCGCAGCAAGGTCAGCTCGTACAGCGTGCGCAGGTCGGGCTCGTCGTCTACCACCAGGACGGATGCGGCAGGCAAAGAAGGGGGCTGGGCCATAGTGTGGGGAGATCAGACCGGTTGGATGTCAAAAGAGCGGGCCACCAGGGTACTGGGCTTGGGCGGGCGAAACTGCACAAAAAATTCATTGCCTTGCACCGCCAGACCGCCGCGCTCGCGGGTGGCGCGCTGGTAGCCGATGCTGGCGCGGTGCCGCTCGCACAGTTCCCGGCAAATATACAGACCCAAACCGCTGGATCGGCTTTCCGAGCTGAAAAAAGGTTCGAACAAATGCTGCTCCACCGCCTGCTCCATGGGCGGGCCGTCGCTCCACACCAGCAGGCTGGATTGCCGATTGGGCAGCAGCCGGGTGCCGACCTGGATGGCTCCGACCTGGCCGCTCTCGTAGCGCAAGGCATTGTCCAGCAGGTTGACCAGCACGCGGCGCAGGTGGTCGGGGTCAAAGTCCACCGGCAAACCCAGCGTGCCCAGCGATACCTGCACGTTGCGCCGGGTCGGGTCCTGCTGCGACCAGTCGCGGCAGACGGTGTCCACCGCCTCGTCCAGCTTGATCTGCGGTGGGGCGCTGCCGTGCCCGGAGTGCACCGGCACCCGGGCAATCTCCAGCACCTCATCGACAATTTTGGCCAGTCGCAGGGCGTTGTACCGCACCATGGTGGTCAGCCGCTGCTGGGCCGGGTCGGTCAGGTCCTCTTCCAGCAGGGCATTGGCTTGGGTGATGGCTGCCAGCGGGTTGCGGATTTCATGCGCCACGGCGGCCGACATGCGGCCCATGGCGGCCATCTTTTCGGTGCGCAGCCGGGCTTCCATCTCCCGCAGATCGTGCAAAAACATCACGCACAGGCTGTCGGTTTGCCCTGCCACGGCAGGCGTCATGCGGGTGCGCACCCGCACCCGGCGCGGGCTGCGGCCGTTGTGCTGGATACGGATATCGGCCTGCTGGGTGCTTTCTTCGGCAAAGGTCTTTTGCGCCAGGGCCAGCAGCGCCTGCCAGCCGGGCTGGCTGCCCAGTTGCAGCGGGGCCTGGCCGGTGCGGCTGTCGGTGCCCAGTAGCAGGCGGGCGGCGGGGTTGGCTGCGCGGGCGCTGCCGCGGGCGTCGACCACCAGCACGCCGTCGGTCAAGGTTTCAATCACCAGTTCGTTGACCCGGGTTTGCAACTGCACGTCCATCTGGCTGCGCAGCGCCAACTGTTCTTCGCGCTCCAGCCGGGCCGCCAACTGGTTGACCAGAAAAGCCACCACAAAATAGCCCATGCCGGTCAGGCCGCTTTGCATGAACAGCGCGGCTTCGTCGCCCGCCTGGCGGGTGTACAGCTTCCAGATGTCCAGTAGCAGCAGCAGCAGCGTCATGCCCGCCGCCGTGCCCAGGGCGATACCTCGCCGGCCCAGCACGGCCGCCAGCAGCACCGGCAAGCCCAGCAGCGGACTGTAGTTGATGCTGCCCCCTGACTGCATCAGCTGCAGAGTGGAAAACACCAACGCATCCACCCCCACCGTGCCAATCCAGAAGCGCTTGGAGGGGTGCTCGCTGTGGCTGGGCCGTCCGGTCAGGCGCAGCGCCAGGGCGCTGGCCAGGTAGCCGCTGCAAAACAGCAGCAGCCAGGGCGACACCGTCTGGCCCAGGGCCAGCAGCGCGCCGTGCCAGACCAGAATCGCCAGCGCAATCGTCACCCGGGCCGTCATAAACCCATACCAGACCCGCGCCAGGGCGAGCGGGTCAGGCTCTGCCAGATGCGCCGCGGGGCTGGTGGGTGTCACCGCGGGGCCTGCTCGGCCTGCTTGCGGTGGGCTGGGCCGCAGTACACGCCGTGCGGGGTGGTGACTGCCTCGTTTTGCGGCAAGAGCACGCCACACACCTGGCAGGGCACCATGTTTTGCAGTACTTTGGGCGGTGCCGTGGTGGGGCGCTTGTCCTGCACCCGCCGCGAGCGCCACAGCCACACGCCCAGCAATACCGCCAGCAAAACGATCAGCAGCTTCATGTGACCCGCCCCAGTACCACTTCCAGCACAAAGCGCGAGCCCACATAGCCCAGCAGCAGCAGTCCGGCCCCGGTGTACAGCACCCGCACGGCCTTGCGGCCGCGCCAGCCAAAGCGGCTACGGCCCACCAGCAGCACCGCAAAGGTCAGCCAGGACAGCACCGAAAACACGGTTTTGTGGCTCCATTTCCAGCCGTGGATGCCGTAGAGCTGTTCGCCAAACAGCCAGCCCACCAGCAGCGTGGCCGACAGCAGCACAAAGCCCGCACTCACCAGCCGAAAGGTCAGCCGCTCCAGCGTCAGCAGCGGGATGCCGCTGGTCGCATCGGCGGCTTGGCGCATCTGGCGTTCGGCCCGGGTCATCAGCCAGGCATGCACCACCGCTGCCGCAAACAGGCCATACGAGGCAATGCCCAGCGCCCAGTGCAGTGGCAGCCAGGGCGAGGCCATTTCGTGCAGTGGTGTGCCGGGGAACAGCAAGGCCAGCAGCACCGCCACCGCGCCCAGCCCGGCCAGCGCCCAGCGGGCCTGGAGCTGGGGGAACAAATGGCTTTCCACCGCGTACACCGTCAGTACCAGCCAGGCCGTGACCGACAGTGCGGGCGCAAAACCAAAACGCGGCGGCGTGCCAAACAGCCCCAGGCTCAGCACCAGGGCGTGCAGCAACCAGGCAAGCCACAGAGCCCCACGGCTGGCGCGCATGCTCAAGGTTCCGGCCCCCACCGCGGGCACGGCATAGGCCAGCGCCGTAGCGGCAAACAGCAGCACGGTGGCAAGGGGCGCGGTCGTTAAAATCATGGGCGAAGTTTAGCGTTTCACCCTATCCCCTTTTTTCGCCTGCACAACCCTCCCCGGACACTTCTTTATGGCCTCCGCTCTTACCGATAAACTCTCCCGCTTGGTCAAAGAAATCCGGGGCCAGGCCCGCATCACCGAGTCCAACGTGGCCGACATGCTGCGCGAAGTGCGCATGGCCCTGCTGGAGGCCGACGTGGCCCTGCCGGTGGTGCGCGACTTCATTGCGCGGGTGAAAGAAAAAGCCCTGGGCCAGGAGGTGATGGGCTCGCTGTCGCCCGGCCAGGCGCTGGTGGGCATCGTCAACCGCGAACTCAGCCGCACCATGGGCGAGGGCATCAGCGACATCAACCTGGCCACCCAGCCGCCCGCCGTGATTTTGATGGCCGGTTTGCAAGGCGCAGGTAAAACCACCACCACCGCCAAGCTGGCCAAGCACCTGATCGAAAAGCGCAAGAAGAAAGTGCTCACCGTGTCGGGCGACGTATACCGCCCAGCCGCCATCGAGCAGCTGAAGATGGTCACCAAGCAGGCCGGGGCCGAGTGGTTCCCCAGCACGCCCGACCAGAAGCCGCTGGACATTGCCGCCGCCGCCATCGACTACGCCCGCAAGCACTACTTTGACGTGCTGCTGGTCGATACCGCCGGTCGCCTGGCTATCGACGAAGTGCTGATGCGCGAAATCAAGGACCTGCACGCCTTCCTCAAACCCGTCGAAACCCTGTTCGTGGTCGATGCCATGCAGGGCCAGGACGCGATCAACACCGCCAAGGCCTTTGCCGATGCGCTGCCGCTGACCGGCATCATTCTCACCAAGACCGACGGCGATTCGCGCGGCGGCGCGGCCCTGTCGGTGCGCCACGTCACCGGCGTGCCGATCAAGTTTGCGGGTACCAGCGAAAAGATCGACGGCCTGGAGGTGTTCGATGCCGAACGCCACGCCGGGCGCGTGCTGGGCATGGGCGACATCCTGGCGCTGGTCGAGCAGGTCACGGCCGGCGTCGACATGGCCGCAGCGCAGAAGCTGGCCGCCAAGGTCAAAAGCGGCGAAAGCTTTGATTTGAACGACTTTCTGAGCCAGATCCAGCAGATGAAGCAAATGGGCGGCCTGTCCAGCCTGATGGACAAACTGCCCGCCCAGATGGCCGCCAAGGCCGGTTCCATGGACATGGACAAGGCCGAGCGCGACATCCGCCGCAAGGAAGGCATCATCTACAGCATGACCCCGCTGGAGCGCCGCAAGCCCGACCTGATCAAGGCCACCCGCAAACGCCGCATCGCCGCCGGTGCCGGGGTCCAGGTGCAAGAGGTGAACCGCATGCTCAACGAGTTCGGCCAGATGCAGGACATGATGAAGAAGATGAAGGGTGGCGGCATGATGAAGATGATCAAGCGCATGGGCGGCATGAAGGGTATGCCGAAGTTCTGAGTACACCCCCAGGCTTGCCCACTGCCCCGGAATCGGCTTGAAAAGCCGAGGACGCATGTGGCAGCGCCAACCCCCTTGCAGGGGGCGATTCCAGTGGCTTGGCGGAGCCAGTTCCACGGAATCTTTGGAAGGGGTGGTTATTGGGTTGGGTTTAAGCTTTTTAGGCCGCTAGCGCTTACGTAAGTTGCATAAGTTGCTACTAATTAAATAGCATTCCGGTTTTTTCTAACCAGCGCGCAAACATTGCCTGGTAGGCCTGCTCTACCGTTTTGGCAAAGCCTTCTTCGTCCATCAGCGGGCTGGCCTGCATATGTGCTCGCAGCGTGGCGCGGATCTGGGCTAGGGCGGGCAGGTCGCTGGCCAGGGCGACCACTTTTTCCATGTACTCGGCTTCGCTCTGGGTGATCCACTCGGGGTGACCTGCGCCTTGCAGGATGGCGCTGCCCAGGCGGCCCACGCTTGGGCGGCCAGCCAGGGTCACAAACGGAATGCCCATGTACAGGGTCTCGAACAAAGTGGTGCCGCTGTTGTGTGGAAAACAGTCCAGTCCGATGTCGATGCCGCGCAGCACGTCCCACGGGGGGCTGGTAAATCCCATCTGCAGCCGTTCGGGCGCGATGCCCAGCGCGGCAAACTGCTGCGCCAGCGTATTTTTGACGGCAGCGTCTTCAAACGAGCGGCTGTCGACCACCAGCCGGGCGGTGGGTAGGCGTTGCAGTATCTGCGCCCACACCCGCACGGTGTGGTGGTTGATGCGGATGCTGCGGGTCAATGTGCCCAAGGTCACATAGCCACGCTCCAGCGCGGGCAGGACGTTGACCTCGCCCATGGCCGCGCCGGGGCGGTAGCTGACAAAGCTGCCGGGCAAGCGCCAGGGCTCTTCGGAAAACAGGTGTTCACTGCCTTGCGGTGCGCTGGTGGCATCGGTCAGGTAGTAGTCGATGGCGCGCAAGCCGGTGGTGGTGCCATAGCCCATCCAGCTTAAAGAGACTGGCGCGGGCTTGCGGGCAAACACCCCCAGCCGGTTGCCCGCCGTGTGGCCCGCCATGTCCACCAGGACATCGATGCCGTCGGCGCGGATGCGCTGGGCCAGCTCGGCATCCGACAGGCCCCGGGTGGGCACCCAGTGGGCTGCACAACTTTTGTAGCGCTGGGTGAGGCTGTCCTCTTGGGCTAACTCGGCGTAGGCGTAGATTTCCACCACGCTGCGGTCGTGCCAGGCCAGCAGGGGCTCGATAAAGAAGCGGGCGGCGTGGTTTTTGAAGTCCGGTGACACATAGCCCACCTTCAGACGGCGCGCCGGGTTGCGGTCGTTGGGGTGCGGCTGCCAGTCCGCCCGGCGCGGCGCGCCAAACTGCTGCTCGAAGGCCTTGTAGTCCTCAAAAATGGCCTCTGCCGCCAGGTCCGGGTGGTAGTTCAGCGCAAACAGCAGGTTGGAAAAGCCGCCCGGGTTGCCGCTGTCGTCCAATGCGATGGCCTGGCGCAGGCTGGTCACGGCCTCTTCCAAGCGCCCTTGCAGCACCAGATTGCCACCCAGGTTGCTGTGGAACAAAGCCGTTTGGGGGGCCAGGGCCAGCGCGGCACGGAAAGCGGTTTCGGCCTCTTGCAGCCGGTCTTGGGCGGCCAGTGCGCTGCCCAGGTTGTTCTGCGCCGGGGCATCCTGGGGGCGCAGCGCCAGGGCTTGGCGGCTGTGCTGCTCGGACGCGGCGTAGTTTTCCGACTGCAGATCGGCGTAACCCAGCCGCCGGTGGGCCGCGGCCAAGCCTTCCGATGCCTCGGTCAAGGCCGGGTTCAGAGCCTGCGCTGTGCTGTAGCTGGCAATGGCGGCGGCCCATTCCTGCGCCAGGGTATGCAGGTTGCCCAGGAAAAAATGGAGCATGGCGTTTTGGGGAAAGCGCCGGAGGCCCTCGACCAGCAACTTGCGGGCCGCATCCAGCGCACCCGCCTGGATCAGGGCTTGGCACAGTTCGCCATACAGCGGCTCAAACGCCGGTTGCAGCGCCAGCGCCTGTTCGAAATACGCCATCGCACGCTCCGGCTGCTGCAAGCTGTTGTGGACCTGGCCCAGCAGGTAGGCGGCATCGAAATTGCCAGGCTGCAAGGCCAACGCCTGGGTCAGCGCGGTCTGGGCCGCCGCCAGCTGGCCGAGCTGCTGCAGCGCAAAACCCAGGCTGGTGTGGGCATCGGCCGAAGCGGGGTCCAGCGCCACGGCCTGGCGGTAGCAGGCCACGGCAGCCGAAAGATTACCTTGGTCCAGAAAGCGGTTGCCCTGCTGGCGCTGCGCGGTGCTGGCATCGACCGTGGGTGGCGTGGGGGCTGCCGCCGCAGGCGCTGCTACGGGCACCACCGGTGCCGGGCCAGTGCCGAAGAGTTTTTTGAGCCAGGACGTCACAGCCGTTTGACCAGCCATTCGGTCAACTGCTCGACGTAGGCGGCGTCATAGCCCGCGTCTTTCAGCGTCCACTTGAAGGTGGTGGCCAGCTTGGCGCGGGTGTAGATGTTCAGCGGGTGGCTGCGCTGAAACTGCTGGACCCGCAGCGCAATGGTGTCGAGCGCGCCCTGGGTTTTTTGTGCTACTTTTTTGTCTTTGCGCTGGGTGTCCAGCGGCATTTTGGCGATGAAAAACTGCGCCTGCTCGGCCCCAAATTGTTGGGCCTCTTTTGCGTTAAACCAGCCAAATAGCATGTGGGGTCCTGCGTGTCTGAAGTCGAAACGGATTGTAGGGGGCACACACAGGTGCATTTTTTTAAGCTTTTTAGGCCTCTGGCGCGTGCTCTACCTACACTGTATGCTATGTTTAGCATAGCTGTTCCGGGCTGCCGCATGCGTATCCGGTTAAACCCTAGCTGGGCTCATTTGTCTTTGTTCGACTGTAAGAATATGTAGATATTCGGGTATTCTGAACAATTACTTACATTTGGCGACAGAGACAGAGCGCATGAAAAACCTGAAGATTTCGACCCGGTTATTGGTGCTGGTGGGGGTGTTGTCGGCTTTGCTGGTGGCGATCGGGGCGGTGGGCTTGCTGGGCATTGCCAAGTCCAATGCGGCCATGGAGTCGATGTACCACAACCGCATGCAGACCCAAAGCTCGGTGGCCGAATTCCAGTACCTGACTATGCGCAACCGGCAGCTGATTTCCAACGCGCTGTTGTCGCCGGTGCCCGAGAAAATTGCCAAGGCCACGGCCGAGGTCGAGGCCAACATCCTCAAGGTCAACAAGGTCTGGGCCTCGCTGGAGGCCACTCCCATGAACCCGGATGGTGCCACCCTGGTCAAAGCCATCGCGGCCAAGCAGCAAAAAATCATGCAAGAAGGCCTGCGCCCCGCGCTGCAGGCCCTGGCCGACGAAGACGTGGCCACCGCGCGGGTACTGGCGGTGCGCAAGTTTGGCGATTTGTTCGACCCCATTTTTGACGACATCGGCGGCCTGCTGGTGCTGACCAAGGCCGACACCCAGCGCGACTTTGACGACGCCGTGGCCCGCTACACCGCCATCCGCACCACCGTCATTGCCTCCATCCTGGTCGGCATCGTGTTTGCGGCCCTGTTTGGCTACACCCTGGTGCGCGGCATCACCAGGCCCCTGCTGCGGGCGGGCGAAGTGGCCAACGCCGTGGCCCAGGGCGATTTGAACCAGACCATCGACACCTCGGGCCAAGACGAAGTGGCCGTGGTGATGCAGGCCTTGGCCGCCATGCAGTCCAGCCTGTCGCAGGTGGTGGCCACGGTGCGCCAGGGGTCAGAAAGCGTATCCACCGCCAGCGCCGAAATCGCCCAGGGCAACCACGACCTGAGCGCCCGCACCGAGCACCAGGCCAGCGCACTCGAAGAAACCGCCGCCAGCATGGAAGAGCTGGGTTCCACCGTGCGCCAAAACGCCGACAGTGCCGCCCAGGCTAACCAATTGGCCCGGCGTGCCAGCGAAGTGGCGGTGCAAGGTGGTGAGGTGGTGGCCCAGGTGGTGACCACCATGCAGGGCATCAATGCGAGTTCGAAAAAAATCGCCGACATCATCGGCGTGATCGACGGCATTTCCTTCCAGACGAATATTTTGGCCCTGAACGCGGCGGTGGAAGCCGCCCGGGCAGGCGAGCAAGGTCGGGGCTTTGCCGTGGTGGCCAGCGAAGTGCGCAGTCTGGCCGGGCGCAGCGCCGATGCCGCCAAGGAAATCAAACTGCTGATCAGCGCCAGCGTGGACCGCGTGGCCCAGGGCACCGCGCTGGTGGACAAAGCCGGCACCACCATGGCCGAGGTGGTGGCCGCCATCCGCAACGCCACCGACATCATGGGCGAGATCAGCGCCGCCAGCCGCGAGCAAAGCCTGGGCGTGTCCCAGGTCGGTGAGGCCGTGACCCAGATGGACCAAGCCACCCAGCAAAACGCCGCTTTGGTGGAGCAAATGGCCGCCGCCGCCAGCAGTATGAAGACCCAGGCGCAAGACCTGGTGGCCGCCGTGGCCGTGTTCACCCTGCCGCCTGCAAAACCGTCGATGGCGTATCGCTAGACTTTTGATGGCTAATGGTGCAGGTGGTGCATGCGCTAGAGGCTGATTTGGCGTGTAATTTCTAGAGTTTGAAGACGCTGACCTGTTCCGACAAGCGCTCGGCCTGGCTGCGCATGGATTCGGCCGCCGAAGCGGCTTCCTCCACCAGGGCGGCGTTTTGCTGGGTCACGCCGTCCATGGCGGTGATGGCACCATTGATCTGGTCGATGCCCTGCGATTGGTCTTGGCTGGCCACGGCGATCTCGTTGATGATGTCCGTCACCCGCTTCACGCTTTGCACCACCTCGGTCATGGTGGTGCCCGCGTCGTTGACCAGGCGGGTGCTGTGATCCACATTGCTGACCGACTCGTGGATCAGGGTCTTGATCTCTTTGGCCGCCGCCGCGCTGCGCTGGGCCAGGCTGCGCACCTCGCTGGCCACCACCGCAAAGCCCCGGCCCTGCTCCCCGGCACGGGCGGCTTCCACGGCGGCGTTCAGCGCCAAAATATTCGTCTGGAACGCAATGCCGTCGATCACGCCGATGATGTCCACGATCTTGTTGGAGCTGGCGTTGACCGTGCCCATGGTGCCCACAATTTGGGCCACCACCGCGCCGCCCTTCACGGCCACCGTACTGGCGGCCGCGGCCAGCTGGCTGGCGTGGCGGGCGTTGTCGGCGTTTTGCTTGACGGTGTGGGTCAGGTGCTCCATCGACGAGGCGGTTTTCTCCAGCTCGCTGGCCTGCTGCTCGGTGCGTACGCTCAGGTCGTTGTTGCCGGCGGCAATCTGGCTGGACGCGGCGGCGATGCTGTCGGTGCCGCTGCGCACCTCGCCCACGATGTTGGCAATGCTGTCGCGCATGCCGTGGATGGCGTGCAGCAGGCTGTGGGTGTCGCCCGGGCGCAAGGCAATCGGCACCGACAGGTCGCCGCGCGCCATGTGGCCGGTGATGCTGGCGGCGTAGTCGGGCTCACCGCCCAGCTGGCGCAGTAGGCCGCGCGCAATCAGCACGCCCAGGCCCAGCAGCAGGGCGATCAGCACCAGCGTGGCCAGGCCAAAGCTGACGATGCGGCCCTGGATGGTGGCATCCACCGTGTCCACGTACACGCCCGAGCCAATCACCCAGCCCCAGGGCGCAAAGCCTTGGACGTAAGACACCTTTTGCACCGGGTTTTCGCTGCCGGGCTTGGGCCACATGTAGTTGACAAAGCCGCCGCCGCTGGCGCGCACGGTGTTGGCAAATTCCACAAAGATGTGCTTGCCGGTGGGGTCCTTGGTCTCGCTAAGGTTCTTGCCGTCCAGCTCGGGCTTGATGGGGTGCATCAGCATCACCGGCTGCAGGTCGTTGATCCAGAAGTATTCGCTGCCGCTGTAGCGCAGGGCTTTCAGGGCGGTTTTGGCCAAGGCCTGGGCTTCGGCATCGGTGGCCTTGCCCTGCGCCACCAGGCCCTGGTAGCTGGCCACCAGGCTGTGCGCCACTTCTACCGCCTGGCGCACGCTGTTTTGCCGCTCTTCCATGATGAGGCGGCGCTCTGAGGTGAGGAACACCGCCGTCAGCACCACCAGCCCGATCAGCGCGCTGAAGTTCAGCAGCGCCAGACGGCGGGAGATGGTGAGATTGCGTAAGCCGTTAAAGATCATGTTGAGGCTCTCCAAAAGACGGTTTACAGAAAAGTTACAAAGCGTAGCATTTTCGGGTCGATTTGGATGCCGTATTACCGCCCACAGGCTGAAATTGACCGGTACACGGTAGCCCAATAATTGCTATTAAATAAATAGCTAATGGTGTATATGGAATATACGCTATAGCCTGTTTTTATCTGAAAATTAACTTGCGCGTACCAGCTTGGCCGACAGGGCGTTGCGCAGGGTCAGGGCGTTGTCGGCCAGGTGCTGGCGTGTTTCTGCGCTGTTGCCGCGCCGTTGCTGGGCGCTGGTGATGCGCGCCAGCAGGGCCGTGGCCTGGCCGCGCACTATGCTGCGGGCATCGGCGCGGGTGGCTCCGGCGGGGCGCAGCACCAGGGCGGCCAGGCGCTCGGTGTAGGCGTGTTGCAGCTCGCGCTGCTCGGCACTGGGAGCGATGGTGGGGGCGTTCAGGTCGGTCCAGACCTCGGCTTCCACGCGGCGCACTAGCTCGGGCAGGCGCAGCGCGTCTTCCAGGGGGGCCAGGCGGCTGTCGTTGTCCAGCAGCTTGCCCGCCAGTGCATCGCCCATCAGGCTGTTGAGCACCAGCAGGCGCAGGCCAAATACCTCGCGGGCCAGCGGCAGGTCGCCAGCGCTGGCCGGGGCTTCGGCACGGGCCAGGTAGTCGGGCACCAGACGGCGCTGCAGCGCGGGCGAGATGGCAAAGCGGTTGGCGGCCAGCACCTCGTGCAGCAGCAGGTCGAGCGCGGCGCGCTGGTCGGCGGCGGGCGTGGGCTGGGCCGGGTCGCGCCCGGTGTTGGCAAAGTCGCGCAGCATGCGCACGCCACCCAGTTGGCGCAGCAGGATGCCGGTGGCCGAGCCGGTGTCGTTCAGCGATTCGCGCAGCAGGCGGCGCACGCTGCTCCAGTCCTGGTCGGGCCGGGGCTGCAGGGTTTCCAGCCGCTGGAACACGCTGTGGGCAATGGCAAAGCGCTGCCGGGCAAAGGCCACCGGGTTGTCGCCCAGGTCGCGCTGCAGGGTTTCGGGGTCGGCTCCGAGGCTGAAGTCTTCGTCGGTGCCATAGGCCAGGGCCGGCTCGGCGCTGCGGCTGGCAATCTGCGCCAGCGTGGCGGCCTCTACCGCGGGTGGGATGGGCCGGTAGGCGTAGTCGATGGCCCAGTAGTCGTACGGGCCCAGCGTGGTCTGGAAGGCCGCCGGGCGCGGCTGGCCGGGCAGGCCCAGATTGACCGGCAGGTAGTCCATCACCGAGCCGCCCAGCCCCTGCGCCCGGGTGAAGGCCGGGTTGGCCAGTTGCACCTGGGTGAACAGCCGCGAGGCACGGAAGTTGTGCCGCAGGCCCAGGGTGTGGCCCACCTCGTGGATCGTCAGGCTGGTAATGTAGTCGCGCACGAACTGCTCGGCCTCCGGGCTGTCCGGGGCGATGTCGCCCTGGGATGCCAGCAGGTCGAGTGCGTAGGCCAGTTGCTCGCCTGCTTCGGCGCCGATGTCGCAGTCTTGGCCAGACTCTGGCAGGGCGTGGGCGGTGGTTTCGGCCACCGGCAGGCCCAGGCGGCGGGTGGCCGAGGCCCGGGTGGCGCGCACGCTTTGGCTTTCGATGCGGATGTCGGCATCCAGGATTTCGCCACTGCGCGGGTCCACGTGGCGCGGGCCGATGGCGGCAAAGCCGGTGCTGTTGTTGGTGGACCAGCGCACCGAGGCGCGGCCAAAGTCCAGGGTGTCGAAGTCGGCATCGTCGGGCTGCTGCTGTACCCGGATCGCGTCTTTGAAGCCGATGCGCTCGAACGCCGGGTTCCAGGCCAGGATGCCCGCGCGGATGGCCTCGCGGTATTTCAGCGGGACGCTGCGGTCGATCCAGTAGGTGATAGGTTTTACCGGCTCGGCCAGGTCGGCCAGCGGGTCTTGTTTGTCCAGCCGCCAGCGGGCGATGAAGCGCTGCCGGGCGGTGGGGGCCAGGTCGTCGCCAAAGTTGTCTACCGCCTCCACAAAATGGCCGATGCGCGGGTCGGCCAGGCGCGGGGCCATGGTTTGCGCGGGCAGGCGGGCCAGCGAGTAGTTGATCTGGATGAACATGCTGCGCGGGTCCACCAGGTTGTTGGGCGTGCCGGGCATGCTCATGCCGGGCATGGGCAGGGCGATACTGGCGGTGGCGTAGTGGTTCATCACCTCCAGCACCAGCAGGTCGGGCGTGCCGCGCACCTTCAGGATGGCCGAGTTGCGCATGTCCACGCCGTAGTTTTGCCGGTAGGTCTGGGCCAGCGCCTGGGCCACGCCGCCCATGTCGTTGATGAACAGCGCGCCTGCATCCACCAGCACGCTTTGGCGGTTCGGGTGTGGCTGGCTGGCCACGGGCGTGCTGCCCAGCAGGCTGGGGGCGTAGGCGGCGGCCACGGCCCGGGCCTCGGGCGTGCCGGGCGGGGCCACGAAGTCGGTGTTGCGCGCCACCAGCTGCACCAGGTTGTGCACGCGGCGAAATTCCACCAGGCGGGGGGCCAGCATGCGGCCGCCAAACAGCCCGCCTTCGCCAATCCCGCTGGCCATCTTGGGCGACAAAAAGAAGGGCTTGCCAAAGTCGTCCGGCCCCAGCTCCAGCCAAAAACGTTCGTCCCGCTGGTACACCGGAAACAGCCCGATGCTGCGCTGCGTGCCCTGCAGCACGGTGGCAAACAGCGGCAGGGGCGACGGCGGCGCGCCGGGGGCCCGCGGTGCGCTGGCGGCCGATTGCGCCACGATGGCCGCCGTGGTGGCCACGTTGGCGGCGGCCTGGGCCTCGTTCACCGCCTGGGCCACCTTGGTGGTGGTGGTGCAACTGGCCAGCAAAAAGACCAGGGGCAGCGAGATACGGAGAAGGAGCGTTGTCATTTCGCTTTTGTCTCAATTCTTAGGATAAAAAGGGCTGCTAGCGCATATTCTGCCTGCGCAAGCGGCTATCAAAACCATAGTATCCGTGCCTTCGCGGATGCGCGCGCTTATTTGCTTGTAAAGCGCAGTACGCCGTCCCAGTCGGGCGGGGGGCTGTCCATCCCAAAGGAGCGCACTGTGGCCAGAAACAGCGGTGCGGCCAGGTCGTGCGGGTGCTGCTGGGCATAGCGGCTGAATGCCTCTTCGGCCCTCGGCCAGTCGCGTGCCAGCCAGGCGTTGTGGGCCTGCATCCACAGCGCTAAACCGCCACTGTCCTCGCGCATTTCAAACACCGCCAGCGGCACTGTTGCCCCCGCCACCAGCACCGGACCAAAGGGGCGGAACACAAACTGCGCGCCCACGGCATCCACCACCGCCTGGGTCACCAGCAGCTCGGTGCCAAAGGCCTTGTTCAGCCCCTCCACGCGCGAGGCCAGGTTGACCATCGCGCCCATGGCGGTGTACTGCATGCGGTCGTTGGAGCCCACATTGCCGACCATGGCCATGCCGGTGTGCAGGCCGATGCGGGTGCGCAGCCGGGGGCCGTTGCCATCCACGCCCAGGATGCGCGATGCGGCGCGGCAGGCCAGGGCGGCACGGCAGGCGTTGGCCACGTGGTCGGCATCGGCCACCGGCGCGTTCTACAGGGCCATGACCGAGTCGCCGATGTATTTGTCGATGGTGCCCTGGTGGGCGTGCACCGCCTGGGTCAGGCGGTTGAAGTACTCGGACAGCCACAGCAGCACCTGCTCGGGCTCCATGCGTTCCGCGGCTTCGGTGAAGCCCTGCAGGTCGGTAAACATCACCGTCAGCGGCAGGCGCTGGCCGCCCACCCCGGTGCCCACGCCCGAGCGGATGATGTTGTGCACCAGGCTCTTGGGCACGTAGGCACCAAAGCTGGCCAGCCCGGTTTTCATCGACGCCACGGCGGCCACCAGGGCATCGATTTCCTGCACCGCGGAGTGCACCTTCAGCGGGGCTTGCAGTTGGAAGTCGCGGATGCGTTCGGTCTCGTCAATCAGCTGCTGCATGGGGTGCACCAGCACCCGCGACATCCACACCACACCGGCCGTCGACAGCAGGATGAAGACCAGCCCGACCAGCACAATCACCAGGCTGGCGCGCTTCACCGGGCCGACAAAATCGTCTTCGGCCACCACCACGCCCACCGTCCACTGGCGGCCCAGCGTGTTGGGCAGCGGGCTGAAGTGGGCCAGCCAGGTGGCACCCGCCGCCTGCACCGAGAACTGGCGCGCGGTGCCCGCAAAGTAGGCCGTGGTGGCGGCGGCCACCGCCGGGTTGGCCACGGCTTCGCCGGTGACCAGCGTGATCTGGCGGCTTTGGCGGATCAGCACCTGGGCCAGCTCCGGGTAGCCAATCAGGCGGTGCTGCTCGTCCAGCACAAAGGTGGTGCCGGATTGGCCGATGGCGCGGGCCTTTAAAAAGTCGGCCAGGGTGGCCAGCGACAGGTCGGCCCCAAACACGCCCAGCGCCACCCCGCTGTCGCTGCGCAACTGGCGCGACAGCGTCATGCCCGGCCGCCCGGTACCGGCAAACAGGTACACATCGGACACGGCCATGCGCGGCTGCTGCAGGGCGGCTTCAAACCAGGGGCGGGTGCGCGGATCAAAGCTGGCATCGGCCTGCTCGGTTTTCAGCACCTGGCCCCAGGCCGCCAGGTACTGGTAGCGGTCTACCCGCTGGCCGTTGTGGGTTTGGATACGCCGCAGCACCCAGCGCGCGCCCTCCGGTGGGGTGATGCCGTGGGGGCCAAACAGGCGCACGTTTTCGGACAGCCGCACCACCTGGTAGAAGTCGCCCGTGCCCCCGGTACCTTGTGCATTTGCGGGGCTGAAGTGCAGGCTGTAGGCCTGCGGCAGGCGTTGCAGCTCTTCCAGCAGCGCACGCATGGCAGCGGGCTGGCGCAGCGTGGTTTTTTCAACCCGGCTGAAGGCGGCAGACAGCTCGACCGCGCTGGAGAAGTCGTTCACCAGCCGCTGCACCTGGCCGACAGCTTCGCGCTCTGCCATGTCCATCGCCTGGTCGGCCATGGCGCGGGCCAGGCGGGCGTTTTGCTGGAACAACACGGCCACCATCGCCACCGTCAGCGGCAGCACCACCGCCAGAAACATCATGGCGATGCCGATGCGCAGGCGAATTTTGCGTTTCACCATCCAAAATGCCATGGGGTGGGGGTTTTACAGGTTGTTACAAGCGGCTATTGTAGGGATGCGCGGCGGGGGGTGTGTTTACGCATCAAAAAGGCTTTTTGCGCAATCAAATTCTGCACGTAATGCTACTTATTTAATAGCGTTCGAGGGGCGTGGCGGCCTGGGTACATTGCCTAGAATCCCGCCATGCTGTCTGCCCCCCACCGCCCCCTGTGCGCCACCTGCCTGCGCCCGCAAAGCACCTGTATCTGCCCATGGGTGACCCCAACCGCCCACGCGGTGGAGGTGCTGGTGCTGCAGCACCCGCTGGAAGTGCACCAGGCCAAAGGCAGCGCCCGCCTGCTGCACCTCAGCCTGCCGCACAGCCGCCTGGTGGTGGGCGAGGCGTTTGCCACACCGGCCTGGCCGGAGGACGGCCAGCACACGCTGCTGCTGTACCCGGACACCCCGTTGGATACGGCCCCGGACCTGCAGACCCCGCCCCCGCTACCCCCCGAATGGCTGCAAGACCCGTCGCGCCTGCGTTTGGTGGTGCTGGACGGCACCTGGCGCAAAAGCCGCAAGATGCTCTACCAGAGTCCGCCGCTGCAAGCTTTGCCCCGCCTGGCCCTGTGCGGCCTGCCGCCCTCGCAGTACCGCATCCGCAAGGCGCACCTGCGCGACCAACTGTCCACGCTGGAGGCGACCTGCGCGGCACTGGCGCAACTGGAGGGGGATGCCGACCGCTTCATGCCTTTGCTGGCCGCGTTCGACGGGTTTGTAGCGCAGCAGGCGGGTTATCTGTTGCGCTAGGTTTGCTATAAATTAAGTAGCTACTAGTGCATATTCCATATGCGCTAGAGCCTGATTTTCTTTAAATTCCCAGAGGATCCACGTCAATCGCCCAGCGGATCAGCCCCTTGGCCTCGGGCTGGCTACGGGTGGCACGTAGCACGGCTTGCCAGGCCAGCAGAAAGCGCTGCAGGGCCTGGCGGGACGGGCTTTCCACCAGCATCTGGGCGCGTTCAATGTTGGCCACGCGCTGCACGCCCATGGGCACGGCGGGGTAGAGGGTGACGCGGTCTACGTCCGGCACGTCGCAGGCGGCAGCGCTGGCCAGAGTGAGGAAGGCCTGGGCGGCTTCTTGCGTGCGGGCCTCGGCGCGCACCAGGGCCTGGAAGCTGAAGGGTGGCATCCCGGCGATGCGGCGCTCTTCGAGCTGGCTGGCGGCAAACGCCGGGTAGTCGTGCTGGCGCAGCGCGGCAAACAGCGGGTGCTGGGGGTGCTCGGTCTGCACCCACATTTCGCTGGCAGCGCTTTGGGCGGCATCGCGGCCTGCGCGTCCCCCCGCCTGCATCAGCAGGGCGAACAGGCGCTCGGGCGCGCGGAAGTCGCTGGAGAACAGCGCGCCGTCGGGCTGGATGGCGGCCACCAGGGTGATGCGCCGGAAGTCGTGGCCCTTGGCGATCATCTGCGTGCCCACCAGCACATCCACCGCGCCGGTGTGCACCTCGGCCAGCTGGGCTTCCAGCGCGCCTTTGGCCTTGGTGCTGTCGGCATCGATGCGGGCCACCACCACCGGGCCACCGTCGGGGCGGCGCAGGGGGGCGAGCAGCTCAGCCAGGTGTTCTTCCAGCCGCTCGGTGCCGCGGCCCACAGGGGCGATGTCGGGGTTGCCGCAGGTCGGGCAGGCGCGCGGCACGGGTTCTGCGTAGCCGCAGTGGTGGCAGCGCAGGCTGCGGTCGATTTTGTGGAACACGCGGTAGGCGCTGCAGTGCGGGCATTCGCTCTTCCATTCGCAGCTGCCGCAGGCCAGCACCGGGGCATAGCCGCGCCGGTTCAAAAACACCATGCTTTGCTCGCCGCGCGCAATGCGCTGCTGGATGGCGGCTAGGAGCTGGGGCGAGAACACGGTTTTCTTTTGTTGCAAGCCCATGTCCACCAGCCGCACTTTGGGCAGCGTGCCCGCGCCGATGCGGCTGGGCATGGCCAGCCGCACGTAGCGGCCGCCCTCGGCAGCGGGGCGGCTGTGGTGCCAGCTTTCCAGCGACGGGGTGGCGGAGCCGAGCAATACGCGGCAGGGTTCGGTATCTGTGGATAAACGGGTTTCGAGCTGGCTGCGGTAGACGGCCAAGTCGCGGGCCGAGTAGCGCGCGCCTTCTTGCTGCTTGTAGCTGGGGTCGTGCTCTTCATCGACCACGATGAGTTTGAGCCGAGGCATGGACGCAAACACCGCCATGCGCGTGCCCAGCACGATGCGCGCCGTGCCCCCGTGTGCGGCCAGCCAGCTTTTCAGGCGCTGCGGGGCGGTCATGCCGCTGTGCATGGACACCACCGCCGCCGCGCCGAAGCGGGGCTCGAAGCGTTCGCGAAAGCGGGCCTCCAACTGCGGGGTGAGGTTGATCTCGGGCACCATCACCAGCGCCTGGGCTGTGGGGTCGCGGGCCAGCAGGCTTTGCACCAGTTGCAGGTAGACCTCGGTCTTGCCGCTGCCGGTGGAGCCGAATAGCAGGAACGGGCCTTTTTGGGACTCAAATTCGGCGATAGCGCATATCTGCTCTTCGCTGAGTGCTACGGAATGTGTAGTGTCTGCCGCATTCGCATCCACGGCACCGCTGGGCCGTTTGAGCCGCCGGGTGAGCTGCGCCGCGCCCAGTTCGCGCAGCTGCGGGGGCAGGGCGGCCAGGGCCACTTCGCCCACCGCGCGCTGGTAGTACAGCGCGGCAAACTGCACCAGGCCGCGCCAGGCGGCGTTCAGCGGCGGCAGGCCGTCGAGCGCGGCGCTGAGGGGGCGAATCTCGAAAGTGGATTCTTCCGGCGTGCCATCCCACACCACACCCAGCGTCTCGCGCGTGCCCAGCGGCACCCGCACCAGGCTGCCGGGCGGCAGGGCGGCGGTGTGGCCATAGGTCAGCGGCCCGGCGATGGCGCTGTGGGCGGGGGTCTGGACGACGACGGAGAGCCGGTGCGGCATTTGTGTGTGTTATTTCACGTGAACTAGAGGGAAAGCGCCTAAGTGCTTGATTTGCAACTGATTTACAAGGTATCCCAAGAATCTGTGGATAACTTTGTTGATATCTCTGCGGGGCGGGCTGCGAAGCCCGGTAAATCAAGGCTTTCGACGGATTGCCTCTAAAAAAAGCAATTTCAGATGACTATATGAATCAAGGACTTACAAGCGCTATGGGTTTCATAGCGGGTGGTGCTGCCCTTGTGCTGCCATGCAGCTCTGCATCACAGATTTTGTGCATAAGTGGTGCATCGCAAAACTATTTTTGGGGCGATGGGGGCCGTTTCAGGCCCGAATCTGGCGCGAAGCCCGGTGCACAGCCTCGACCAGTGCGGCCACGTGCTCGGGCGGCGTGTGCTGGTTGATGCCATGGCCCAGGTTGAAGATGTGTGTGGGGCCGGTGCCTGGGCCCTGGTGGGGCACGCCAAAGCTGTTCACCACGCGCTCCACCTCGGTGGCGATCTGCGCGGGCGGGGCAAACAGCACGTTGGGGTCGATATTGCCCTGCAAAGCCTTCCCCGGCCCGTCGACTTTGCCGCCTACCTGGGCGCGGGCCTTGGCCAGGTTGACCGTCCAGTCCAGGCCCAGCACCTCGCAGTCCAACCCACCCATTTCGTCCAGCCACAGGCCACCGCCCTTGGTGAACACCAGGCGCGGAATGCGCACGCCGTTGTGCTCGGTTTTGAGCTTTTTCAGTACCTGCTGGGTGTAGGCCAGGCTGAACTGCTGGAACGCGCCATCGGCCAGCACGCCGCCCCAGCTGTCAAAAATCATCACCGCCTGCGCGCCCGCTTCGATCTGGGCGTTGAGGTAGGCGGCCACGGCATTGGCATTCACCTGCAGCATGCGGTGCATCAGGTCGGGGCGGCTGTACAGCATGCTTTTGACCAGGCGGTAGTCGTCCGAGCCTTTTCCCTCCACCATGTAGCAGGCCAGCGTCCAGGGGCTGCCCGAAAAGCCGATCAGCGGCACCCGGCCATTCAGGGCGCGGCGGATGGAGGTGACCGCATCGGTCACATAGCGCAGCTTGTCCATGTCGGGCACTTCCAGCTTGGCCACGGCAGCCTCGTCGCGCACCGGGTGGGCAAAGCGCGGGCCTTCGCCCTGGGCAAAGCTCAGGCCCAGGCCCATGGCATCGGGCACGGTGAGGATGTCGCTGAACAAAATGGCGGCATCCAGCGGGAAGCGCTCCAGCGGCTGCAGGGTGACTTCGGTGGCGTAGTCGGTGTTGGTGGCCAGCCCCATAAAGCTGCCCGCCTTGGCCCGCGTGGCCAGGTATTCCGGCAGGTAACGGCCCGCCTGGCGCATCAACCACACGGGGGTATGGTCTGTGGACTGGCGCAGACAGGCGCGCAGAAAGCTGTCGTTTTGGAGGGGGGCGAAGGACATAGCGGCGGGGGCGGGCAAACTGGTGAGCTTACCGCACCGACCTTTCGCCTGGGTGCGTGCAGATTCAGATGCTATGCATTCAGTAGCCGCTTACGCTCGCCAGATAAGCACAAACGGCCAATATGGGCCTCAGATCACGCCTCGGGCCGACAGCACGGCGTGCTCGGTCTTGATGCACTTGTTTTGCACCACCCGCAGCCCGCTCGTCTGGGCCTTCAGCGCCGCGGCGGCGTGCGAGATGCCCAGCTGCATCCACACCGCCTTGGCCTTGATGGCGATGGCTTCATCAACGATGGGCGGAATGTCCTTGCTGCGCCGGAAGCAGTTGACCACTTCGATCACGTGGTGCTGGGCCGCTTCGGTGAGGCTGGGATAGGCCGTTTCGCCCAGGATCTCGGTGGCGTTCGGGTTGATGGGGATGATGCGGTAGCCATGCAACTGCAGGCTGCGTGCCACCTGGTAGCTGGGGCGGCTGGGGTCGGGGGACAGGCCCACCACCGCGATGGTGCGGGCGTGCGTCAGGATTTGGCGGATGGCGTCGACTTCACTCATGGTTAGCTAGTTTACGCAAGCATTGGGGCAATGCATATTTCAATCAAGCAAAGTGGTCGAACCCGGCAAAGGTGCGCAAGATGGGGCTGCCTTGGGCATCGACCAAGCGGATGGGGACCTGGGCTACGCGGTCCTCGATCTGGCCGATGCGCGCCACCGGGGTGCTCGCCTGGGCGGCGGCCGCCGCCACAGCTTCGCGGGCCGAGGGCGGGGCGGTGAACACCAGTTCGTAGTCGTCGCCACCGGCCAGCACGTAGGCCAGGCGGTTTTCAGCATCAAATAAGCCGTTAGCGTATGTAATGTCTACACAAGTAGCTATTAAAGTAATAGCGATAGAGGTGTCTATGACCGCCCCCACCCCCGAGGCCCGCAGAATGTGCCCCAGGTCGCCCAGCAGCCCATCGCTGATGTCGGCTGCCGCCGTAGCCACGCCGCGCAGCGCCATCCCTAGCGCGACGCGGGGCATGGGCCGTTCCAGCCGGTCGCGGGCCTGGGCAAAGGCGGCTTCGGGCACCGATACCGTGCCGCGAAACACCTCCAGCGCCAGCCGCGCATCGCCTAGCGTGCCGCTCACATACAGGTCGTCGCCCACTTGCGCGCCCGAGCGCAGCAGCGCCTGGCCGGGCGGCACTTCGCCGAAGACGGTGATGCAGATGTTCAACGGGCCCTGGGTGGTGTCGCCGCCCACCAACTCACAGCCGTGGGCATCGGCCAGGGCCAGCAGGCCTTGGGAAAACGGCTCCAGCCAGGCGGCATCGGCACGCGGCAGGGCCAGCGCCAGGGTGAAGGCCAGCGGCTGCGCACCACAGGCGGCCAGGTCGCTCAGGTTGACCGCCAGCGCCTTGTGGCCCAGCGCGGCGGGGGACACGGTGCTGAGAAAGTGGCGGCCTTCGACCAGCATGTCGCTGGAGATGGCCAGTTGCATGCCGGGGCGGGGCTGCAGCAGAGCGCAGTCGTCGCCCACGCCTAGCACGGCGCGCGGCGTGGGGCGGGTGAAGTAGCGGCGGATCAGGTCGAACTCGCCCATGTCAATGCAGGGTGTGGTTGGCCGGGGGCAGGTGGTTGCCGGTGGCATCCAGTACAAAGGTGGGGATGGGGGCTTCAAAGCGCTCGCCGTCTTCGGCCACGCAAAAATAGCTGCCGCGCATGGCACCGGTGCCGGTACGCAGGCGGCAGCCGCTGCTGTACTGGAACGAGTCGCCCGGCTTCAGCAAGGGCTGGTGGCCGACCACACCCAGGCCTTTGACTTCTTCGATGTGGCCATTGGCATCGCTGATGGTCCAGTGGCGGGCAATCAGCTGGGCGGTGGTGTCGCCGGTGTTCTGGACGGTGACCGTGTAGGCAAAGCTGTACACGGCTTGGGTGGGGTCGGATTGCTCGGGCAGGTACTGCGGCAAGACTTCGACGGTGAACTGGTATTTGGGCATGGGCAGGATCGTACCGTGCTTGCATACAGCGTCTGCGAAAATACGGCCCATGAAAAATTACCGCATTGCTCCCTCGATCCTCGCTGCCGACTTTGCCCGCCTGGGCGACGAAGTCAAAAACGTCATTGCCGCCGGTGCCGACTGGATCCACTTTGATGTGATGGACAACCACTACGTGCCCAACCTGACTTTCGGCCCCATGGTGTGCAGCGCCTTGAAGCCGTATGCCAAAAAGCCCGACGGCACGCCCGTACCCATCGACGTGCACCTGATGGTGCAGCCGGTGGACGCGCTGGCGGCCTCGTTTGCCGATGCAGGCGCGTCGCTGATCAGCTTCCACCCCGAGGGCACGGGCCATGTGCACCGCAGCGTGCAGGCCATCAAGTCCAAGGGCTGCCAAGCCGGGCTGGTGTTCAACCCGGCCACGCCGCTGGACGTGCTGGACTGGGTGATTGACGACATTGACCTGATTTTGATCATGAGCGTCAACCCCGGCTTTGGTGGCCAGAGCTTCATCGACTCGGCCCTGCGCAAGGTGGAGCAGGCGCGCAAGCGCATTGAGGCTTCGGGCAAAGATATCCGCCTGGAAGTGGACGGCGGCATCAAGACCGACAACATTGCCCGCGTGGCATCGGCCGGGGCGGACACCTTTGTGGCGGGCAGCGCGATTTTCGGCAACCCTGATTACAAGGCGGTGATCGACGCGATGCGCAGCGCCCTGGCTGCAGTGTGACCTACCATCAGGCTATGACTTCCCGGAGCGCGCCATGGCATTGATCATCACCGACGAGTGCATCAACTGCGATGTGTGCGAGCCCGAGTGCCCGAACGATGCGATTTACCTGGGCGTGCAGATCTACGAGATCGACCCGCACAAGTGCACCGAGTGCGTCGGCCATTTCGATGAGCCGCAGTGCGTGCAGGTCTGCCCGGTGTCGTGCATTCCGGTGAACCCGGAGCATGTAGAAGATAACGAAAGCCTATGGGCCAAGTACCGTCGCCTGCAGGCAGAGATCGTGAAACCGGCGGTTTAAACCGGCTCGGACGGCCGTACCGGCTTGGGCCTGGGCGGCTTGGTGGTGTGGATGGCCATGGTGGCCTTGTCCATATCGCCGGCCATCAGCGCGGGCACAGCCAGAATCGCCCGGGTCATGCTGTCGTCGATGGCCGTGCGGTGGTCGGCAGACGGCTTTTTCAGCACCCAGTTCAGCACCTCATCGCGCGCACCCGGATGGCCGATGCCGATGCGCAGCCGCCAATAGTCGGGGCTGCCCAGTTGTGCATGGATGTCACGCAGGCCGTTGTGCCCCGCGTGGCTGCCACCCAGCTTGAGCTTGGCTTGGCTGGGGATGATGTCGAGCTCGTCGTGCACCACCAGAATTTCGCTGGGCTGGATTTTGAAGAACCGGGCCAGCGCGCCCACCGATTTGCCCGACAGGTTCATGAAGGTTTGCGGTTTGAGCAGCCAGCGCGGCTCGCCATCCACCGCCACGCGGGCCACCAGGCCGTAGTAGCTTTTGTCGGGCTGCAGGCTGGTTTTGAGCTCGTGCGCCAGCGCGTCTATCCACCAGAACCCGGCGTTGTGGCGGGTGGCTTCGTACTCGGGGCCGGGGTTGCCCAGGCCAACAAACAGTTTGATCATGGCTGTGATTATCTAAAAACAAAAAAGGCCCACCGAAGTGGGCCTTTTCAGGGCTGAACCGGACTGAAAAGAATTACTTCTTGGCAGCAGGCTTGGCAGCGGCGGGGGCCTTGGCACCGGCTTTGCCCTTGGCGGGTGCAGCAGCCGCTGGATCAACAGCAACTTCTTCGGCCAAAGCAATCACGGAGACCAGTGCGGGGTTTTCTTTACCCTTGGTGACAACCGACACGCCCTTTGGCAAAACCAGGTCTTTGGCGTGCAAAGACGAGCCTTTGGTCAGCCCGCTCAGGTCCACCGCGATGAATTCGGGCAGGTCTGCAGGCAGGCAGGAAATTTGCACTTCGGTCGCCACAGGGGTAACCATGCAGTTTTCCGTCTTGACGGCGGGGCACACGTCCTGGCCGCTGTAGTGCAGAGGCACCTTCATGGTCAGCTTGGTGTTGGCTTCAACGCGCTGGAAGTCAGCGTGCAAAATCAGTTGGCGAAAGGGGTGCATTTGCACATTGCGCAACAGCACTTTGCTTTCCTTGCCAGCCAGTTCCATGTCCAGAATGGTGGAGTGGAAGGTTTCTTTTTTCAGAGCGTGCCACAGAGCGTTGTGGTCAATTTCGATCTGGGTTGCAGGTGTTTCACCACCGTAAACGATGCCGGGGGTACGGCCAGTAATGCGGAGACGGCGGCTCGCACCCGTGCCCTGCTTTGCGCGCTCAAAAGCGACGAATTTCATAATCAACTCCTGTAAGAGTGCACCGCGACCAGTGTCACTCCGATTTAAAAAGGCCCGCGCGCAGTATGCGCACGGGCCTGCTTTTTTGTTCTCTGCCCTAGAAAAGGTTTTCTTGGTCCGAGAACAAACTCATGACCGACTCACCGTTGGCAATCCGCTGTATCGTTTCGGCGATCAGAGGGGCCACGGTGAGTTGGCGAATTTTGGGGCATGCCAGCGCCGCAGCGCTGAGCGGAATGGTGTTGGTCACTACGACTTCGTCCAGGGCCGAACCGTTCGCAATGCGTTCGATGGCCGGGCCGGAGAAGATGGGGTGGGTGCAATACGCATACACTTTTTTCGCACCGCGCTCTTTCAAAACTTCGGCAGCTTTGACCAGCGTGCCTGCGGTGTCGATCATGTCGTCCATGACCACGCAGTTGCGGCCATCGATTTCACCGATCACGTGCATTACTTCGCTGACATTGGCCTTGGGGCGGCGCTTGTCGATGATGGCCATGTCGCAACCGAGTTGCTTGGCCAGCGCACGGGCACGCACCACGCCACCCACATCGGGCGACACCACGATAAGGTCTTCGTAGTTCTTTTGGCGCAAATCACCGAGCAGCACGGGCGAAGCGTAAATATTGTCCACCGGGATATCAAAGAACCCCTGGATCTGGTCGGCATGCAGGTCCATGGTCAGCACGCGGTCCACGCCCACGGCTTGCAGCATGTTGGCCACCACCTTGGCGGTGATAGGCACACGGGCAGAGCGGGGACGGCGGTCTTGGCGGGCATAGCCAAAGTAGGGGATCACGGCGCTGATGCGTTCAGCGGAAGCGCGCTTGAGCGCATCCACCATGATCAGCAGTTCCATCAGGTTTTCGTTGGTGGGTGCGCAAGTGCTTTGCACCACAAACACGTCGCGGGCGCGCACGTTCTGGTTGATTTCGACGGTGACTTCGCCATCGGAGAAGCGGCCCACGCGGGCGGAGCCCAATGAAATGCCAAGGTGTTTGGCAATGTCAGCGGCCATGCCCGGATTGGCATTGCCCGTGAAAATCATGAAATCAGTGTGGTGGGGCTGCATGAGCATCTCGGCGATGTAGTAACTGGCGATGAAATAACTGTGTGTGAATATTCTGAATATCAGCGTATTCAGAATATTTGGCAGGGGAAGAAGGACTCGAACCTTCGCATGCTGGAATCAAAATCCAGTGCCTTAACCAACTTGGCGACTCCCCTACACGGGTCCACAGCATGAAGCTGCAAACCGATTAACCATCGCTGGAGGCCCAACCTTTGAGAGGATGAACGTCCATATTGTTGCATTTGCGAACCTGCCACGCCCCATGTTGACTGGGTACATCTGACAAATCTACATCGCTCAGCATTTGCGCAAACACCGCGCTACCTGAGCCAGTCATTCTAGCATTTAAACCTTTGCCTCCAAGCCACTCAAGGACTTGGTTTACAGCAGGGCAGAGGTTTTTTGCAACTGGCTGCAAGTCATTAGTACCGAAGTAATAAGGCTGTACAGCAAAGCCTGCGAGTATAGCACTACCTGAATCGCGTTTTAAATCTGGCGATGAAAAAATCAACTTGGTGTCCAGCCCCTCGGGCGGTTTGATCACCACAAAGCGGGCCGGAGGCAGCGAAATCGGGGTGATTTTTTCGCCAATGCCTTCGACCCAGGCGTTGCTGCCACGCAGGAAAAACGGCACATCGGCCCCCAGCTGCAGGCCAATGGTTAGCAGTTGCTCCAGCGACAGATTTAATTTCCATAGGCGGTTCAGCGCCAGCAGGGTGGATGCCGCATCGGACGAGCCACCGCCCATGCCGGCCTGTGCCGGAATGCTTTTGAGTACGCCGATGTGCGCACCCAGAGCGGTGCCGGTGGCAGTTTGCAGCGCACGGGCGGCGCGCAGCACCAGGTCGTCGGGCGGCAGCGGGGTGCTGAGGTCTTCGCGACTGAGCTGGCCGTCGGAGCGCAATTCAAAGTGCAAGGTGTCACACCAGTCAATCAGCATGAAAACCGATTGCAGCAGGTGGTAGCCGTCGGCGCGGCGACCGGTGATGTGCAAAAAAAGATTCAGCTTGGCCGGGGCGGCCACGTTGTACAAGGCTTGCATGTCTATTTATCGAGGACGAGGCGCAGGGTGGCCGTGGGTTCTGGCTGGCTGCGTACTGCTGTAATCCGGCCATCCTCCAGGCGTGCTAAATCGGCTTGCCAGCCCGGCACCTGGGTGTTGCTACCGTGCAACCAGTCGAACAGCGCCGCCAACGGCAGCGGGGCTCCAGTGGCTTGTGCCACCAGGGCTTCCAGTGAATCGAAGGGCTGGACGTCGCCATTGGCGTGCAGCGTCGCGGATCCGGGTTGCCACACCAAGCGTGCAAGCGTGCCACCCAGCGGGTTGAAGAGAATGAGCTCGCCCGTTTCTGCCGAGCCCTTGAGCTCAAAGCTGGCTGCGAAAGACTGCAATGCCGATCCATCGACCTGCAAGGCCAGCCGACCGCTCCAGAAGGCGGACGGGTCGGCGTTCTGGCGACCACTGTTCAGGTACGCGCACCCGGCCAGCAACAATGCGCACACCATCAGCGCCCACCCGCGGGCCAGGGCGGTCACAGCTTGACTTGCAGGCGTTTCAGCGTGGCCAGCAGGGTTTCGTTGTCGCTATTGATCTGCAGGCCTTCTTTCCAGATGCTGGTGGCGCGGTCGCGCTGGCCCAGGGTCCACAGCACCTCGCCCAGATGGGCGGCGATTTCGGCATCGGGCTTGGCCTTGAAGGCCCCGTCGAGCACGCGCAGGGCTTCGTCGTTGTTGCCCATGCGGAACTCGACCCAACCCAGGCTGTCGGCGATGAAGGGGTCGTTGGGCACAAATTCCAGGGCTTTGCGGATCAGGTCGCGGGCTTCGGGCAGGCGCACATTGCGCTCGGCCAGCGAATAGCCCAGGGCGTTGTAGGCGTGGTGGTAGTCGGGTTTGATGGCGATCAGCTTGCGCAGCAGGCGCTCCATGTCGTCCATTTTGTCGAGCTTTTCAGCCAACATGGCCTGGTCATACAGCAGGTCGGCATCTTCGGGGTGTTCGGCCACAGCTTTGGCCATCAGGTCATAGGCGGTTTGGTATTGCTTGTTGTCGCGCAGCAACTGCACTTCGGCGGTCAACTTCATGCGGACTTCTGCCGGGTTGCGTTCAGGCAGGGCTTGCAGCAGGGCGCGGCCTTCTGCCAGTTTGCCTTGTTTGGCCAGCAGCGAGGCCCGGCGGGTTTGCACGTTCAGCAGTTCCTCGGCGTTATCGATTTTTTGCAACCAAACCGCTGCCGCAGGGAAGTCTTTGCGGTTTTCGGCCACTTGCGACAAGGCCATGTACGCTGCCGACAAGCCCCGTGTGCGCCCTTCGCCAGGAGGCAGCGGCTCGGCCAGAGTGATGAAACGTTTGAGCGAGCTCTCGGCCGCGTTGAGCTGGTTTTCCTGCACTTGCAGACTGCCTTGCACCAGCCAGGCATCGGGGAAATCAGGGGTTTGGCTGGTCAGCAGGCTGAGTTGCTGCATGGCTTCGCCGTAGCGCTGGATTTCTAGCAGCACCCGGACATAGCCCATGCGCAGCTCGGGCAGTGGCTGACCGCCCAGGTAATGCAGTACCAGGGGTTCGGCCAGCGGGACTTTGGGGCCCATCATTTCCAGGGCCAACTGCACCGGGCCGGGCGCGGCGATAGACAGGGCTTGGCCGCTGCGGGCCGCTTCCAGCGCACCAGACGTGTCACCCGCGGCCAGTCGCATACGGCCCACCGTGGTCCAGGCTGCCGGGCCATTCAATGGATCCGCCAGGTAGCTGCCCAGCACCTGCTCGACCACCATGGCGGCCAGTTTCTTGTCGGAAATTTGCCCATAGGCGGGCGGAATCGCGTTGATGGCTGCTGAGCGGTCGGTCTCCGGGGCCATCCCCAGCTCGGTCTTGAGCGGCTCGGCGGTGTCGGCCACGCGGTTCAGCGCCAGCAAAATTTGCAGCACGTAGCGGTTGGCATCACGCGATGTGGGCTCGGCCTTGCTCCAGGCGCGGGCGGCTTGCAGCGCGGCCTCGCCGGAGCGTGATTGCAAGGCGATCTCTACGGCACGCCGGTACAGGCCGGGGTCGTTGGCCTTGCGGGCACCTTCCAGGTACAGCTGGTAGGCAATGCCGGGCTCACCACCGGCAGCGTTTAATTCACCCAGCAGCACGATGTAGAACAGCTCGCCATTCATGGCGGACTGCTCGGGCGCGGCTTCTAACGCGCTGGGGGCCGCGGTCTCGGGTGCCGTCTGCGCAAATGCGTGCAGGCCGCCCATGGCCAAAGCCAAAGTTGCCAATCCGTGGGTAGCCAGTCTGATATATCGCTTCATCGGCTCATAATAATCCAAGCCTATTCACATGCCGTGTTCGGGGGGTAAAGCTCCCTGGCAAGGCTCTATTTTTCTCCCTAACTAGCCACGTGCCATGCCCGAGTTACCCGAGGTTGAAGTCACCCGCCTGAGTTTTGCCGACCGGATCCAGGGCGCGCGCATCAGCAGCGTGCGCATGGGCAAGCCGCTGCGCTGGCCGCTGGGCTACGACCCCGCCCTGCTGGCGGGCCGCACCGTGCTGCAGGTGCGTCGCCGGGGCAAGTATTTGCTGTTGGACCTGGATGCCGGCTTGCTGCTGCTGCACCTGGGCATGTCGGGCAGCCTGCATTTCGCGCCCCAGCAGCCAGAGCCGGGCGCGCACGACCATTGCGATGTGGTCACCCATCTGGGCATCTTGCGCCTGCACGACCCGCGCCGGTTTGGGGCGGTGGTGTATGCCGACAGCCAGGACGCGCCCGAGGCCGCCAAGCTGCTGGGCCATCTGGGCATGGAGCCGCTGGACGACGGGTTTTCTTTACCGGCTTTTTACGCGGGGCTACAAGCACGCAAAACCGCCATCAAGCAGGTGCTATTGGCGGGCGAGGTGGTGGTGGGGGTGGGCAATATTTATGCGTCTGAGGCGTTGTTCATCGCCGGTATCCGCCCTACGGTGCGTGCCAACAGCATCAGCAAGCCGCGCGCCGCCAAGCTGCATGCGGCCGTGCGTAGCGTGCTGGCCCGGGCGGTATTGAAGGGCGGCAGCACCCTGCGGGACTTTTCCAACGCCCACGGCGAGAGCGGCTACTTCCAGCTCGAAGCCATGGTCTACGACCGCCAGGGCCTGCCGTGCCGGGTCTGCGGCACGCCCATCCAGCAAATACGCCAGGGCCAGCGCTCAACCTACTTCTGCCCCGTCTGCCAAAAGCGCTGAGTGCTATATTGATTTTTTGTATTCTTATTACCTCACTATCCCTCTGTGGCGACCTCCTTCAATGACCAACTAGGCCAGCATGGCGCGTGGCGGCGTGAGCTGGCGCTGCGTCTAAAGCTGCTGTCTGCGTGGATGAAAGAGCACGCGCTGATGGATGCCGGGGTCGAGGCCCGGCTGCGTCGGCTGGAAGACCAGATGCGCAGCGACAAGGTGATGGTCGCCTTTGTGGCTGAGTTCTCGCGCGGCAAGTCGGAGCTGATCAACGCCGTATTCTTTGCTGGCTACGGCCGCCGCATCATGCCCGCCAGCGCCGGCCGCACCACCATGTGCCCGACCGAGCTGGGCTATGACGCGGGGGTGCCGCCCAGCCTGCGGCTGCTGCCCATCGAGTCACGCCTGCACCCCCAGTCGCTGGCCGAATGGCGGCAAGCCCCGGAGCAATGGACCCATATCGGCCTGGACGTGAACGACGCGGCCCAGTTGGCCCAGACCATGGAGAAGGTCACCGAAGTCCGCCGCGTCACCCAGGACGAAGCCCGTGCGCTGGGTTTCTGGCACGACCAGGAGCCCGACGACAACCCGCCGCTGGATGCCGAAGGCCGGGTCGAGGTGCCCCGCTGGCGGCATGCGCTGGTCAACATGGCGCACCCGCTGCTGCTGCAGGGCCTGGTGATTCTTGACACGCCGGGGCTGAACGCCATTGGCGCCGAACCCGAGCTGACCGTCAACCTGATCCCCCAGGCGCACGCGGTGCTCTTCATATTAGGTGCCGACACCGGGGTCACCAAGTCCGACTTGGCCGTTTGGCGCGACCACCTCAGCCCCGCTGCCGACGGTATGGACGCGCGCCTGGTAGTGCTCAACAAAGTCGACACCCTGTGGGACGCGCTGAGCACGCCCGCGCAGGTGCAGGCGCAAGTTGACCGCCAGCGGGTCGCCTCGGCGGCGCTGCTGGGGGTGCCTGCGCAGCAGGTGCTGGCGGTATCGGCACAAAAAGGCCTGGTGGCCAAGATCACCGGCGACGCAGCGCTGCTGCAAGCCAGCGGCCTGCCAGAGCTGGAGGCAGCGCTGGGCCAGGGCATTCTGGGCCAGCGGCAAGAAATTTTGCGCTCTGCCGTGGCCCGTGGCATCACCGACTTGCGCACCGAGACCAGCCGCGTGCTGCACGTGCGCCGCCGCGACCTGGCCGAGCAAAAAATGGAGCTACAGGGCCTGGGCGGCAAGAACTTGACCGTGGTGAAGAACATGCGCCAGCGCATCGAGCAGGAAAAGCACGAGTTCGACATGGGCAATGCCAAGATCCATGCGGTGCGCGCCATCCAGCTCAAACTGCTGGGCGAGGTCTACACGCTGCTCGGCAGCCGCACCCTGAAAGCCGAAATGACCCTGCTGGCCGAGGCTTTGCGCCAACCCGGCTGGAAGCGCGGTGTCAAAGGCGTGTACGCCGACACTTTCGCCCGGCTGCGCGACAACCTGGCCAAGGCCCAGGCCGTGAGTGCGGAAATTCACAGCATGCTGGCCGCCACCTTTGACCAGCTCAATGCCGAGTTCGGCTTCTCGCTGCTGCTGGCGGGCACGCCGGATGTGCAGCGCTACCAGGCCGAGCTGGCCGAAATCGAGGCCAGCCATGTGCAGTACCTGAGCCTGCGCAACGCCCTCAAATTGGCCCAGCCCGAGTTTGCCGAACGCCTGGTGCGGGCGCTGCGCTCGCGGCTGCGCGGGGTCAACCAGTCGGCCTTTGACGACGTGGAGCTGTGGAGCAAATCTGCCGCTGCCCAGTTGGAAGACCAGCTCAAAGAGCGGCGTAAAAGCTTCACCCGGCGCATCGAGGGCATTGACCGCATGCAAACTGCGGCCGGGGGGCTGGACGCGCAGGTGGCCGAGATCGAAGGCCAAGAGGCCGTGCTGGGCCAGTTTGAAACCCGTTTACAGCTGCTGACCTCGTATTTTTTGACCACCGCCGGACCCCGGCCTACTTTGGAATGACTTCGGCATGACGGCAGTTTTAGAAGCGGTGTTTACCGCTCCGCAAGCGGTGGCCACCGCCTTCGCATCCCAGGTGATCCAGTGGCAAAAGACCCATGGCCGCAACAGCCTGCCCTGGCAAAACACCCACGACCCCTACCGCGTCTGGCTGTCGGAAATCATGCTGCAGCAGACCCAGGTCAGCTCGGTGCTGAAATATTTTCCGCGCTTTCTGGCCCGCTTTCCCGATGTCAAAAGCCTGGCCGCCGCCAGCCTGGATGACGTGCTGGGCCTGTGGAGCGGCCTGGGCTATTACAGCCGCGCCCGCAACCTGTACCGCTGTGCCCAGCAGGTCATGGAGGTGCACGGCGGGCGTTTTCCGCCCACGGCAGAGCTGCTGCAAACCCTACCGGGTATCGGCCGCTCCACTGCCGCCGCCATTGCCTCGTTCTGCTACGGCGAACGGGCTGCCATTTTGGATGCCAACGTCAAGCGCGTGCTGACCCGGGTGCTGGGTTTTGGGGCCGATCTGGCCGTAGCTGCCAACGAGCGCGCGCTGTGGGACCAGGCCACTGCCTTGCTGCCCGCCCAGGCCGGGCTGGACACCATGCCGCGCTACACCCAGGGCCTGATGGACCTGGGGGCCACGGTGTGTGCGCCGCGCCAGCCCACCTGCCTGCTGTGCCCGGTGCAGCCGGTGTGCAAGGCCCAGCGCGAGGGCGCGCCCGAAAAATACCCCGTCAAAACCCGCAAGCTCAAGCGCAGCACCGAGTCCTGGTGGTTGCTGTGGGCGCAGGATGCCGCCGGGCGTGTGTGGCTGCAGCGGCGGCCGGATGCGGGCGTGTGGGCGGGGTTGTACTGCCTGCCGGTGTTCGACAGCCGCGAGGCCCTGGCTGCATCGGTGGGGGCTGCGGTGTTGGATGACTTGCCCGTGTTTCTGCACGTGCTGACGCACAAGGATTTGTATCTGCACCCGGTACAGACCCAGTGGCCGCAGGATGCCCGCCCCGGCCCGAACGGCGACTGGGTCGAGGCCCAGCGCTGGGTTGACATGGGTTTGCCCGCACCCATCCGTAAACTCTTGTCTGCTATTTAATTTGTAGCTACTGGCGTAGATGCTACCTACGCTAGAGGCCTAAAAGGCTTAAAAAACGGTAGCGCCACCTGACAGGGGCGGAAGGTCGCCCCGCGCATCCAGTTCGCGGTGCCGCTTCAGTGTGACCCAGCGCTTGCTGAAAGCCGCTGCCAGTTGCTCCACCAGATACACCGAGCGGTGCTGCCCGCCGGTGCAGCCAATGCCCACCGTGACGTAGCTGCGGTGGTCGCGGGCCAGGGGCTCCAGCCAGTGGGTCAAAAACTTTTCAATGTGGTTGAACATCTGCGCCACGTCAGGGCTTTGGCGCAAAAACGCCGCCACCGCGTCATCGCGCCCGGTCAGGGGGCGCAAGTCCACCTCGTAGTGCGGGTTGGGCAGCATGCGCACGTCGAACACAAAGTCGGCATCCACTGGAATGCCGCGCTTGAAGGCGAAGGACTCGAATACCAGCGTCAGCTGCGCCTCGGGCGCGGCGATCAGCGACTTGATGTAGCCCTGCAACTGCGAGGCGCGGATGAAGCTGGTGTCTATCATATGGGCTTCTTCGCGCAGGTCGGCCAGCAGCTCGCGTTCCAGCTCGATGGCTTCGACCAGGGCGTGTTGCTGGTCGGTGCGCTCGGAGCGCGACAGCGGGTGCTTGCGCCGCGTTTCGGAGTAGCGGCGCACCAGGGTGTCGGTAGCCGAGTCCAGAAACAGCGATTTGATGTGTACCCCCTGTTTGCGCAATGTCTCCAGGTGCTGTGGCACCAAGGGGAGGGCGGTGGCGCTGCGCACGTCCATGGCGATGGCCACCTTCTGCGCACCCTGGGTTTGCTCCAGTTTTACAAAGCTCAGCAGCAGCTCGGGCGGCAGGTTGTCCACGCAGTAGTAGCCCGCGTCTTCCAGTGCGTGCAGGGCGACGGACTTGCCCGAGCCCGACATGCCGGTGATCAACACAATTTCAAGCTTCATAGCGCAATCCCTAGCATCTCTTTGGCGTGGGCCAGCGTGGTGCCGGATAGTTTTTCACCCCCGAGCATGCGCGCAACTTCGGCCACGCGCTGTTCACCCAGTACCAAGGCCACGCTGCTGACCGTGCTTTTGCCGTCGCGCTGCTTGGCCACCACCAAGTGATGGTCGGCGCAGGCCGCTACTTGGGGCAGGTGGGTGACGGCCAGTACCTGGCGGTCGCGGCCCAGCTGCTTCATCAGGCGGCCCACGGTTTCGGCCACGGCACCGCCCACGCCGGAATCCACCTCGTCAAAAATCAGGGTTTGCGCCGTGCCCAGCTCGCTGGTGGTGACCGCAATCGCCAGCGCGATGCGCGACAGCTCGCCGCCAGAGGCCACCTTGCCCACCGCGCGCGGGGTACTGCCCGCGTGCCCGGCCACCAAAAATTGCACTTCTTCCAGCCCGCTGGCGCTGGGCTCGATTTTTTGCAGCGCCACCTGGAACTGGCCGCCCTGCATGCCCAGTCCCTGCATCGCCAGGGTGATGGCCTTGGCCAGCTTGGGGGCGGCCTGGTTGCGGGCTTTGGTCAGCGCCGTGGTCTCGGCGCGGTAGGCGGTCTGGGCTTTGCGCTCGGCGGTCTCCAAAGCTTGGCTGTCGGCGGCAGCGTCCAGCCGGGCCAGTTCGGTTTTCCAACTGGCCAGCAGCACGGGCAGCTCGGCGGGCGTACGCTTGTAGCGCCGGGCCAGCGACACCCATTGCGACAGACGGTCGTCCAGTGCACCCAGCCGGGCCGGGTCCAGCTCGGTTTTGCGCAGGGTGGTGTGCAGCGAATGGGCGGCATCTTCGGCCTGTGCCAGGCTAGATGCCAAAACCTCGGCCAGCGCAGCGTACTCGGGCGCTATGTGCTCTTGATTGTGTAGCGCAGTGTGGGCGCGGGACAAACCGGCTAATGCACCAGAGTCTTCTCCTTCCAGCGCGTCGATGGCGGTTTGCACCGCATCCAGCAGGGCTTGGGTATGGGAGAGGCGGGTGTGCTCGGCGTTCAGCTCGGCCCACTCGTCGGCACCGGGGTTGAGTTTGCCCACTTCGCCAATCTGCCAGGCCAGGCGCTCCTGCTCTTGCTGCCGCGAGTCGCGCGCGGCCTGGGCATCGGCCAGGGCTTTCTGGGTGCTGCGCCATTGGGTCCACAGCGCCTCTAGTGCGCGGGTGCTGGTGCCCGCGTAGGCATCGAGCAGGCTGCGCACGGTGTCGGGGCGGGTCAGGCTTTGCCAGGCGTGCTGGCCGTGGATGTCGAGCAGCTGGTCGCCGATCTCGCGCAACTGGGTGGCGGTGGCCGGGCTGCCGTTGATCCACGACCGGCTTTTGCCCTGCGCGTCCACGGTGCGGCGCAGCAGCAGGCTGTCGGCCTGGTCAAACCCGGCCGCGTCCAGCCAGCTGCTGATGGCGGGCAGGCTGTCGAATTCGGCGCTGATGTCGGCCCGGGCCGCGCCTTCGCGCACTGTGCCCGCATCGGCGCGGCTGCCCAGGGCCAGTTGCAGCGCGTCGATCAGGATGGATTTGCCCGCGCCGGTTTCGCCGGTGAGCACGCTGAAACCGGTGTCCAGCTCCAGATCGAGCTCGCGCACGATCACAAAGTCGCGCAGGGTGATACGTTTCAACGCCATGTGTTCAGTGCCATAACTTTAGGTGCCTTCATTCCAGTGGAGTTTTTTGCGCAGGGTGTCAAAGTAGCTCCAGCCCTGGGGGTGCAAGAAGCGTACGCGGTGCTCGGAGCGGCGTACGATGATGCGGTCGCCGTGCTGAAGCGTGGCCAGAGACTGCATGTCGAAATTGGCGCTGGCATCGCGTCCTGCTATAAGTTCAATAGCTACTTCCGCCGCATCAGCCAGCACAATCGGCCTGTTTGTCAATGTATGCGGGGCGATGGGCACCATCACCCAGCCGGGGATGGACGGGTGCATCAGCGGCCCCCCAGCCGACAGCGAATAGGCGGTGGAGCCGGTGGGCGTGGCGATGATCAGGCCGTCGGCCCGCTGGTTGGACACCAGGTGGCCGTCCACCTCGACCCGCAACTCCACCATGCCCGAGGTGGCACCGCGGTTCACCACCACGTCGTTCATCGCCAGGGTGTCGAACACGCAGGCCCCGTTGCGCATCACCCGGGCGTGCATCAGGCTGCGGTGGTCTTCCTCGAAGGTGCCGTTCAGTATGGGCGTGAGGGTGGCCTGGTAGGCGTTGATCGGGATGTCGGTGATAAAGCCTAGCCGCCCCTGGTTGATACCGATCAGCGGCACCCCAAAGCGGGCCAGCTGGCGGCCAATGCCCAGCATGGTGCCGTCGCCCCCCACTACCAGCCCTAAATCGCACTGGCGGCCAATGGCCTCCACGTCCAGTACTGGGTAGCCGGTCAGTCCGGTGTTGGCCACCGTGTCGGTTTCGACCACCACCTCGCAGCCCTGACCGGTTAAAAATTGCGCAATCTCCGCCAGCACATGGCACGAAGAGGCGTTCGCAACGTGGGTGCCCGGCGCGGCGTATTTGCCGAATAGCGCAACGTGGCGGAATTGTGATTTCATTCACAAATTACATCATTAAAATGAAGCCATGCTCGATGACCGTGCCAAGTTGTTAATGAAAGCGCTGGTCGAGCGCTATATCGCCGATGGACAGCCCATAGGCTCCCGCACGCTCTCTAAAGCCTCGGGCCTGGACCTGTCGCCCGCCACCATCCGCAACGTGATGTCCGACCTGGAGGAACTGGGTCTGATCGTCAGCCCGCACACCTCGTCGGGCCGCATTCCCACGGCGCGCGGCTACCGCCTGTTTGTGGACACCATGCTCACCGTGCAATCCGGCCCGCTGGCTCCCCCCAAGCTGGTGGCGGAGCAGCCGCAGAAGGTCATCGTCAACGCGGCTAACCTGCTGTCTAGCCTGTCGCAGTTTGTGGGCGTGGTGATGGCACCGCGGCGCACCTCGGTGTTTCGCCACATTGAGTTTTTGCGCCTGTCGGACAAACGCTTCCTGGTCATCATCGTTTCGCCCGAAGGCGATGTGCAAAACCGCGTGATCTTCACCGAGGTGGATTACACGTCTTCCCAACTGGTCGAAGCCGCCAACTACCTCAACGGCCACTACGCCGGCCTGTCCATCGAGCAAGTGCGCGAACGCCTTAAGAACGAGGTGGAAACCCTGCGCGGCGAGATCGCCAGCCTGATGCAGGCAGCGGTCAACGCCAGCTCCGAAGCACTGACCCGCGAACAGGGCGACGTGGTGATCTCGGGCGAACGCAACCTGCTGGCCGTGAGCGACTTTTCGGGCGATATGGGCCATTTGCGCCGGGCGTTTGACCTCTTCGAGCAAAAAACCCAGATCATGCGGCTGCTGGACATCTCCAGCCAGGCCGAGGGCGTGCGTATCTACATCGGTGGTGAAAGCCAGGTGGTGCCGTTTGAAGAACTGTCCATTGTTAGCGCCCCTTACGAGGTGGACGGCCAGGTCGTCGGCACCCTGGGCGTGATCGGCCCCACCCGCATGGCCTACGACCGCATGATCCAGATCGTGGACATCACCTCCAAGCTGGTTAGCAACGCGTTGAGCCACCAGAAGTAAGCCGTTTTTCGCACAGTATAATGTCGGGTTGTGTGGGGCGTTAGCTCAGTTGGTTAGAGCAGAGGACTCATAATCCTTTGGTCGAGTGTTCAAGTCACTCACGCCCTACCATTCAAATCCATGCGCCTCAGCACCTATTTGGGTTTTGGGGCGTTTCTACATTGCGGCTTCACCAGGCAATCCGCAAAGCACTTCGTGCGCATCCACCCCCGGTAAGCCCCTCAAACGCTAGACCGTACGAGTCGAAGATGCGTAATTTCGGAGGGTACGCCAAGACGTTTGGGCGGACCCCAGTAGCCCGTGCCCCGATTGGTGTACACATGTTTTTCAGCTTGTGCAACTCTTGTGTGTAAGGTTGCTGCAGTTTGACGAAGTAGGCCCATGGCCAGAACTGGCCGCCATGGGTGTGTCCACTGAGCTGCAAGTCGAAGCCGGCCTGTTCGGCTGCGGGGGCCGTGCGTGGCTGGTGCGCCAGCAGCAACTTGAACAGGTTTAGATCCGGTGCGTTGGCGATGGCGGCCAGCGGGTCACTGCGGTGATTTTCATCAAAATGGTGCGCATTGAAGTCGGCAACCCCCGCCACGAGCAATTGAGCGGGGGCTGCACCCGGATCGCGGTGGTGGGCAATTACTACGTGTTCATTGACCAGGACCTTGATTCCGAGGGAGCGCAGTTTGGCGATCCAGGCATCTGCACCCGAGTAGTACTCGTGGTTGCCTGTAACGAAAAATGTGCCGTGCAAAGATTGCAGACCAGACAGCGGCTGGACGTGCTCTCCCAGCGATTTCACCGAGCCATCCACCAGGTCTCCGGTAATGGCCACCAGATCGGCTTGTAAGCCATTCACCCGGTTGACGATGCGTTCCAGGTAGCGTTTGCGGATCGTGGGGCCGACATGGATGTCGCTGATCTGCGCGATGCTGAAGCCTTCCAGCGCCAGAGGTAAATTGGCGATGGGTACATTGACCCGCACCACGCTGGCCGTGCGACGCGCATTCCAGAAGCCCACCATGCTCATCAGCAAGGCGGCCGGCGGAATGGCCATCGCGGATAGCGACCGAAACTTGCCCAGCCCCATAAGCGGCAGTTGGGCCCAATCCGTGATGAGCAGTAGGGCGCTCAACAGCTCCCGCAGCACCATCAGCGTGAACAGGCTGGAGAACAGGCCCATGCACAGCAGGCCCAGCCATGTCAGCACGGTGTGCAGTGGGGGGCGTGCAAAGCGTAGCGACACCATGCCCATGGGCATCAACACGGCCGATGCCGCCATCCAGACCCAAAATAGCGCGCCGAAAAGCGGCAGTCGCAGCGCTAGGTCGGGGGCCATGCGCCAGCCCAATAGGGCGTGTACCAGCACAGAGAACAGGAAGACGGGGAGCAATGCCATGGACAGTCGCATCGCATGCCTATGCGACGAATAGATCGGGTTAAATAGGTGACGCCATGCGGGCCGAGTTCAAGCGCGCACCGTGAATTCTTCTGGCCGTGGTGGATTGCTGGGTGATTTATCGGTTTCGTTGGCCTCTTTGTGGGTGGCGGTATGGCCTGATCCGCCTGGCGGGCCAATAATGGAGTTCAGGTGGTGCATATGCGGGAAAAGCGATTTTCGTGGTCGTTCCGCAGCCGGATGCTATGGGCTGCCGTGGTCTTGGTCTTGCTGGTCTTGGCCGGGTTGTGCATTGCCCGGGAAATGCAGACTTCGGCCTACCAGGCCCGGTTTTTTGCTGCACTGGCGCGCAAGGCCAGTTTTGAAGTGGCGGCCGGTCCCAGCCCGTTGATCCGCTTTCCCCAGCGCGCGCCGTATGACGACCGGCTGGGCTACTCGCAGTTACCGGTGTTTTTGCAGAGGCTGCAGGCCCGTGATTTCAAGGTGGTTGAGCAGGCGCGAATTTCCCCCACCATGGCCCAGATCGTCGACGCTGGCTATTTCGCCCCCTATGCGGAAAAGACCCAGGCCGGCCTGTGCATCTTTGACCGTGACCGCCAGCGCCTGTTCCAGGAGCGCTATCCGCAGCGGGTGTTTGCGCGATTGGACGACATTCCGCCGCTGTTGGTGTCCAGTCTGCTGTACATCGAAAACCGGGAGCTGCTGGACCCGCAACAGCCTCTGCGCAACCCTGCGGTGGAGTGGGACCGGCTGGCCAATGCAGTGCTGAGCAAGGCCAAGGCCAGCCTAGCGGGTGACAGCCGTTCGCCCGGTGGCAGCACGCTGGCGACGCAGATCGAAAAATACCGCCATTCGGCCGAGGGCCGGACCTCGTCGGTGTACGAAAAATTGCAGCAAATGGTGTCGGCAGCCTTGCGCGCCTACCAGCCGGGCGAGGACACCAGTGCGGCGCGGCGCCAGATCGTGCTTGCCTATATCAATACCATGCCGCTGTCGGCCAAGGCCGGTTTTGGCGAAGTGCATGGCCTGGGTGACGGGCTGTGGGTTTGGTATGGGCGTGATTTCCAGGACGTGGGCGGCATCTTGGGTCCACTTGGCAAAGCTGGGGCCTCGCCGCAGGGGGATTGGGATGCCCAGGCGCAGCTGTACAAGCAGGCGCTGAGTCTGCTGATCGCGCAGCGCCGACCGTCCTATTACTTCGATGCCGATGAGGCCGAACTGGAGCAGTTGACTAACAGCCACCTGAACCTGTTGGGCCATGCCGGCGTGATCCCGCTGGCCTTGCGCGATGCGGCGCTGCGGGTGAAGCTGCAGCGGCGGTCCGGCAAGCTGCCTGTCGCCACCGTCTCATTTGTGGCGCAGAAGGCGGCCAATACCGTACGCACGCATTTGGCCGGATTGCTCGGCGGCCAGCGGCTGTACGACCTGGATCGGCTGGACCTCAGCGTAGTGAGCACGCTGGATGCGCCGGTGCAGACTGCGGTCACCAGTCTGCTGCGCGACCTGCGTGATCCGGCCCATGTCAAGGCGGCCGGGCTGTCGGCCAAGCAGTTGCTGGCGCGTGGCGATCCGGCCAAGGTGGTGTACAGCTTCACGCTGTATGAGCGCGGCAGCGATGTCAATGTCATGCGGGTACAAACCGATAATTTCGACCAGCCGTTGAATATCAACGAAGGCATCAAGCTTGACCTGGGGTCCACCGCCAAGCTGCGCACGCTGGTGACCTATCTGGACATCATGGACAAGCTGCACCAGCAGTTGTCGCCGCTGGCTGCCGCGCAATTGCGCGCGCTGGCCATCGATCGGCAGGATGTGTTGACGCGCTGGGCCGCCGACTACTTCGCGACGGCCAGCGACAAAAGTCTGGGCGCGATGCTGGAGGCGGCACTGCAGCGGCGGTACTCTGCCAGCCCCGGCGAAGGCTTCATGACGGGGGACGGACTGTACCACTTTGTCAACTTCAATGCGGAAGACAACGGCCGGGTGCTGTCGGTGCGCGATGGCCTGCGCAAATCGGTGAATCTGGTGTTCATCCGGCTGATGCGCGATGTCGTACGCCACTACATGTTCCTGACTCCAGGTTCCTCGGCCAAGCTGCTGCAGGATGCCGATGACCCGCGCCGTGCGGCCTATCTGGCGCGCTTTGCCGACCACGAAGGCCAGGTTTTCATGCGCCGCTTCTTGGTCAAATACCATGGCAAAACCGCCCAGGAGGCGCAGGAGCTGCTATTGGGTAATGTGCGGCCCACCGCCTCGCGGCTGGCGGCCATCCACCGCACACTGTTTCCGGCGGCACCACGCGACCAGTTCATCGCCTGGGTGCAGGGCAATTTGCCGGACGGTATCGACCCGGCCGAGCCCACGCTGGCCAGGCTGTATGCGCAGTACGCCCCGGACCGCATGTCGCTGGCCGACCGTGGTTACCTGGCGGGCGTGCATCCGCTGGAGCTGTGGCTGGTCGGCTACCTGCAAGCCCATCCGGGCGCGGGCCAGACGCAGGTGATGCAGGCCAGTGTGGCCGAGCTCCAGGCGGTCTATGCATTGCTGTTTTCTACCCACCGCAAGCAGGCGCAGGATAAGCGGATTCTGGGCTTGCTCGAAGGCGAGGGGTTTCTGGAAATCCAGCGGCAATGGGCGCAGATGGGCTATCCCTTCGACACGCTGGTGCCCTCGTATGCGACCGCGCTGGGGGCCTCGGCGGACCGCCCGGCGGCGCTGGCCGAATTGATGGGCATCCTGGTCAACGACGGTCTGCGCAAACCCAATACGCGCATCCAGTCGCTGCATTTCGCGGCCGCCACGCCGTATGACACGCTGCTGCAGTACCGGCCGGGCCGAGCGCGTGCTGGCGCCGGAGGTCGCCCAGGCCGTGCGCGGCGCTATCCGGCAGGTGGTAGGGGACGGTACCGCCAAGCGCGTGAACAAGGCCTTTGTGCGCGCCGATGGCCGCGTTCTGCCGGTCGGCGGCAAGACCGGCACCGGTGACCAGCGCTATGACACCTATGGGGCGGGTGGACGGTTGATCCAGTCGCGGGTGGTGAATCGTTCGGCGACCTTTGTCTTCAATATCGACGAGCGCTTCTTTGGCACTCTCATTGCCTACGTACCGGGCGCACAGGCGGCCGACTACGACTTCACCAGCGCCTTGCCGGTGCAATTGCTGAAGCTGCTGGCACCGCAGTTGATGCCCATGCTGGCCCGCGCCGATGCACCAATGACCCCGCCGCCCTAACGCGCATCGCCGCGTTAAATGGCACCCCTACAATGCCAGTTCGCCCGGAATTCGGCGCGTTTGCATGGAAAGATTCTTATGATTTTTGTGACCGGTGGTGCTGGCTATATTGGTTCCCATACCTGCGTCGAGTTGCTCAACGCGGGCCTGGATGTCACGGTGTTTGACAACTTCTGCAACAGCCAGCCCGAGTCGCTGGCGCGGGTGGAGCGCATCACGGGCAAGAAGCCCCGTGTGATCGAGGGCGACATCCGCGATGTGGCGGCGCTGACGGCGGCGCTGCAGTCCAGCGGGGCCACGGCGGTGATCCACTGCGCGGGGCTGAAGGCGGTGGGCGAGTCGGTGGCGCAGCCGCTGCGCTATTACGACAACAACGTGGTGGGCACGCTGCGCCTGATCGAAGCCATGGGCGCGTGCGGCGTGAAGACGCTGGTGTTCAGCTCGTCGGCCACGGTGTACGGCGACCCGCAGCGCCTGCCGCTCACTGAGGATCATCCGCTCTCGGCCACTAACCCCTATGGCCGCAGCAAGCTGATGGTGGAAGACCTGCTGCGCGACCTGCACCACAGCGACGCGTCGTGGCGCATCGGCATCCTGCGCTACTTCAACCCGGTGGGCGCGCACGAAAGCGGGCTGATTGGTGAAGACCCGCGTGGCACACCCAACAACCTGCTGCCCTTTGTGGCCCAGGTGGCTGTGGGCCAGCGGGCCTTTTTGAATGTGTGGGGCGACGACTATGCCACCGCCGACGGCACCGGCGTGCGCGACTACATCCACGTGGTCGATCTGGCCGTGGGCCACCTCAAGGCGCTGGAGCGTCTGCAGGCCGTGCCCGACTTTTTGACGGTGAACCTGGGCACCGGCATTGGCTACAGCGTGCTGGACATGGTGCGTGCGTTTGAAAAAGCCAGCGGCAAACCCGTGCCCTACCAGGTCGCCCCCCGGCGGCCTGGTGACATTGCCGCCTGCTATGCCGAACCCGCTGCGGCCCTGGCGCTGCTGGGCTGGCGCGCCGAGCGCGGGCTGGATGCCATGTGTGCCGATGCCTGGCGCTGGCAGAGCGCCAACCCGACCGGGTTCAGCGCGGCCGGTTAATCGAGATATGCGTATTTGAGGTATCTGGGTGGTATCTCTAGGAACATATTTTTGGCTTCTTGCGTATGTTTAATATGCGCTAGTTGCTATTTATTTGATATTGCTATTTGATATAAGGCATGTATTTTTCGCATATTGGCTAAACCACCCGCCCGATGTCTGGCCAGCGGCGGTGCAGCCACATCCAGGCCAGCAAACCCACGGCGAGCATGCCCATAGAGGCGGTGGCCAGCCCCATCGCCGAATGCATCACCAGCGGGGCCAGCACCCCGGCCACCAGCCCGTTGGCCGTCGATCCCAGGCAGGCCTGCAGGCTGGACGCCATGCCGCGCCGCTCGGGGTACAGGTCCAGCACCAGCAGGGTCACGGCGGGCACCATCATGGCCCAGCCAAACGCGAAGATGGCCACCGGAAACAGCGCCCAGCTGACGTGCGCCTGGAACAGCAGGTTGGCCAGCACGTTCACCACCGACACCACCACCATGATCACAAATCCGTGGCGGATTTGTGTCTTGGCCGGCACCTTGCCCGCCATGCGGCCACTGCACCAGGCCCCGGACATGATGCCGCTGATGGTCAGCAAAAAGAACCAGAAAAACTGCGTCGGCCCCAGCCCCAGCAGGTGGCCCAGAAACTCGGGGGCCGACAGCACGTACAAAAACATGCCGTTGAAGGGCACGCCGCTGGCCAGCGCCAGCAGCACAAAGCGCGGGTTCGAGCACAACTGCCAGTAACCGCGCAGCAGGTGCCGGGCGTTCAAAGGTTGGCGTTGGTCCAGGTGCAGGGTTTCGGGCAGAAACCGGAAGTTGGCCCCCCACAGCAGCACGCCCACGCCGGTCAAAAACCAGAAGATGCTGTGCCAGCCGAGGTGCACAAACAGCCAGCCGCCGATGATGGGCGCAATCGCCGGGGCCACGCCGAAGTAGATGGTGATCTGGCTCATCACTTTTTGCGCATCGGCCGGGGGGAACATATCGCGCACCACCGCCCGCGACACCACGATGCCCGCGCCGGTAGACAGGCCCTGCAGCGCCCTGAAGAACACCAGTTGCCCGATGCTCTGCGACAGTGCGCAGCCTGCGCTGGCCAGGGTGAATACTGCCAAGCCCGTCAACACCACCGGGCGGCGGCCAAAGCTGTCCGACAGCGCCCCGTGGAACAGGTTCATGAACGCAAAGCCAAACAGGTAGGCCGACAACGTTTGCTGCATCTGCGCCGGGGTTGCGCCCAGCGATGCCGCTATCCCTGCGAAGGCCGGGATGAAGGTGTCGATGGAAAACGGCCCGAGCATGCCGAGCAGGGCCAACAAAATTGCCAGTGCCCAACGTGGCGCGGGCCACAACTGGGCGGCATTAGGGTTCATAGGCACACCCCCAGGCTGCAGTGCTGCGCATCTTTCGCCCACCCCCTTGCAGGGGGCGATGCCAGTGGCCCGGCAAAGCCGGTTCCACGGCATCCTTGGACGGCGTGCGTTATGTCTATAACCATGGTGTGCTTCGTTACATTTGGCTTAGCCCTTCCGGCCCGCAGCAGCGCGCAGGATCTGCGCCTTGTCCGTCCGTTCCCACGTAAATTCAGGCTCTTCGCGCCCAAAGTGGCCGTAGGCGGCGGTCTTTTCGTAGATCGGGCGCAGCAGGTCCAGCATCTGGATGATGCCCTTGGGGCGCAGGTCGAAGTGGGCTTTGACCAGCTCGGCGATCTGCTCGTCGGGGATCACGCCCGTGCCTTCGGTATAGATGGTCACGTTCATGGGCTGCGCCACGCCAATCGCGTAGGCCACCTGTATCTGGCACTGGCGCGCCAAACCAGCGGCCACGATGTTCTTGGCCACGTAGCGGGCGGCATAGGCGGCCGAGCGGTCCACCTTGGTTGGGTCTTTGCCGCTGAACGCGCCGCCGCCGTGCGGGCAGGCACCGCCGTAGGTGTCCACAATGATCTTGCGGCCGGTCAAGCCGCAGTCGCCTTGCGGGCCGCCGATGACGAAGCGGCCGGTGGGGTTGATCAAATACTTGGTGTTTTGCAGCCACTCTTTGGGCAGCACCGGCTTGATGATTTCTTCGATCACGGCCTCGATGAACGAGTCCTTCATCTTGTGTGCGGTTTCCGACTGGTCGGGGTGGTGCTGGGTGGACAAGACCACGGTGTCGATGCTGTGCGGCTTGCCGTCCACGTAGCGCATGGTCACCTGGCTCTTGGCATCGGGGCGCAAGAAAGGCAGGCGGCCATCTTTGCGCAGCTGGGCCTGGCGCTCGACTAGGCGGTGGGCGTAGTAGATCGGCGCGGGCATCAGCTCGGGCGTCTCATTACAGGCGTAGCCGAACATCAGGCCCTGGTCGCCCGCGCCGGTGTTCAGGTGGTCGTCACTGGCGTGGTCCACGCCCTGGGCGATGTCGTTGCTCTGCTTGTCGTAGCAGACCATGACCGCGCAACCCTTGTGGTCGATGCCGTATTCGGTGTTGTCGTAGCCGATGCGCTTGATGGTGTCGCGCGCCACCTGGATGTAGTCCACATGCGCGTTGGTGGTGATTTCACCGGCCAGCACGACCAGGCCGGTGTTGGTCAGCGTTTCGGCGGCCACGCGGCTCAGCGGGTCTTGCTTGAAGATTGCGTCCAGAATCGCGTCCGAGATCTGGTCGGCGACCTTGTCGGGGTGGCCTTCGGAAACGGATTCGGAGGTGAAAAGAAAGTCGTTCGCCATTTTGTAAACTCCTGTGTTGGTGATGGCGCGTTGCCAGCCTGGGGAGCTTTGGCGAACGCTTTAGCAGATGTGTTTAACGTCGCCCTGCAAGTAGTTCAGTTAACTCAGCGACCCTATCATTTTACCGCCACAAACTATGTCCTTGTTGTTCCGATGGTCCGCCCACCTGCCGCTGGCGGTGCTGCACATGCTGGGTGCGCTGCTGGGCTGGCTGGCGTATCTGGCATCGCCCACCTACCGCAAGCGCTTCAATGAGAACGTGGCCCAGGCCGGGATTGCCCCGCGCCAGGCCCGCCGCGCCATTGCCGAAGCGGGCAAGCTGGCCACCGAGCTGCCCTGGCTGTGGCTGCGCCCCCGTGCCCAGAAGCTGCCCAAAATCCAGTGGCAGGGCGTGGAGCACCTGGAGGCCGCGCTGGCCCTGGGCAAGGGCGTGGTGTTCATGACCCCGCACGTGGGCAGCTTCGAGGTGGTGCCGCAGGCGCACGCCGCCCGTTTCAGCGAACAGTACGGCGCCATGACCATCCTGTACAAACCATCCAAATTCGCATGGCTGGATGCATTGCTCAAGGCCGCCCGCTCCGCGCCGGGGCTGGAGGCCGCGCCCACCACCACCGGCGGCGTGCGCATGATCCTCAAGTCGCTCAAGCAGGGCCGGGTGGTGGGCATGCTGCCCGACCAGGTGCCGGGCGAGGGGCAGGGCGTGTGGGCGCCGTTTTTTGGCCGCCCGGCCTACACCATGACCCTGGCTTTACGTTTGGCCCGGCAAAGCGGTGCGCCGATGCTGGTAGCCTTGGGCGACCGTTTGCCCTGGGGGCGCGGCTATGTCATCCATGTGCACCCCCTGCATTTGCCGCTGGACCAGGGCGATACGGTGGCTGCCGTGGCGCTGAACGCGGCCATGGAAGACCTGATCCGCCAACGCCCCGGCATGTACCTCTGGAGCTACGCGCGCTACAAACAGCCGCGGCCAGAATCCCGCCCCTGATTTCCCGGTTTCCTCCCGTTTTTGTTTCTGATTTGGATTTTTGATGCTGTCCCAAGGATTGATTGTGTTCATGCGCCTGCTGGCGCGCCTGCCGCTGGTCTGGGTGCGCGGCGTGGGCTGGGTCCTGGGGCTGCTGCTGTACGGTCTGCTGGGCGGTCGGCGGGCCATTGCCACCACCAATCTCACACTATGTTTTCCAGAGCAGTCTGCGCAGGAGCGGCGGGCGCTGGTGCGGCAAATCTTTGTATACTTCACCCGGGCCTGGCTGGACCGGGGCTGGCTGTGGCACGGCGCACCCGAGCGCACCTTGCAGCGGCTCAAAATCGTGGGCGACGTGGCGCAATTGAACGGCGACACCCCCACCGTGCTGTTCGTGCCGCACTTTGTGGGGCTGGACGCGGGGGCTACCGCCTTGTCGCAGCAGATTCCGCGCGACTTCAACACCATCTTCACCCCCCAAAGCAACCAGGTGATGGACGCATGGATCGCCCAGGGCCGCCAGCGCTTTGGCAACGCCCGCCTGTTTGACCGCCGCCAGGGCGTGAAGGAAATCGTCGCTTCGCTGCGCCAGGGCCAGCCGCTGTACCTGCTGCCCGACATGGACTTTGGGTCCAAGGACGCGTTTTTTGTGCTGTTTTACGGCGTGGCCGCGGCCACCGTGCCGTCCTTGTCGCGTTTCGCCCGGCTGGGCCGCGCCAAGGTGGTGCCGGTGCTGACCCGCATGACCGACTGGGGCTACGAGGTGGAAGTGCTGCCCGCCTGGGAAAACTTCCCCAGCAATGACGCAGAAGCCGACACCGCCCTGATGAACCGCCGCCTGCAAGACTACATCGCCACCATGCCCGCGCAGTACTTCTGGGTGCATAAACGCTTCAAAACCCGGCCCCCAGGCGCGCCCGAGGTGTATTGAGTTTTACTATGTTTTTAGGAGCTTCTAGCGCACGTGGAATATGCGCTGGGGACCTAAAAGACCATTAATTTTCGTCGAGGTTCTCGGGCTCATCCAGATTCTCGGGTTCGTCGATCACCGGCGCGGCTGGCTTGGGCGCGGGTGCATCGGCACCTTCGGGGTGGGCCCACTGCCACAGCAATTGGCTGGCTTCGTCGATACCTTGCTTTTTGAGGGCCGAGAATAGCTTGACCTCGCCGCCACCGGCTTGCAGGCGCGCGATCGACAAGGCCTTGGTGGCTTCTTCGCGGTTCAGCTTGTCGGACTTGGTCAGCAAAATCAGAAACTTCAGGCCTTCGGCGACGCGGGGGCGCACGATGTCCAGCAAGATTTCGTCCAGCTCGGTCAGGCCGTGGCGCGGGTCGCACATCATCACGATGCCGATCAGGTTCTCGCGGGTGATCAAATAATTGGCCATCACGCGCTGCCAGCGGATCTTGTCGGCCTTGGGCACGGCCGCGTAGCCGTAGCCGGGCAAATCGGCCAGCACCGCGTCGGTCACGCCCTGTTTGCCCAGGCTGAACAGGTTGATGTTCTGCGTGCGGCCGGGTTTTTTGGAGGCGTAAGCCAGCTGCTTTTGCTGCGTCAGGGTGTTGATGCAGGTGGATTTGCCTGCGTTGGAGCGGCCCACGAAGGCGATTTCCGGCACCGTCAGCGGGGGCAGATGGTGTAGTTGCGGCGCGGTGGTCAGGAACTTGGCCGTGTGCATCCAGCCCGAGGCGATGACCGCTGGGCTTTTGGCGGGCGGCAATTTGGGCAAGGGCGCGCCGTCGGCTGCCGGGGGAGAGGTAGGAATCATGGAGTCTTCGGAGGACAGGGTGCAGGTGCTGCGCCCGTCGTGTTCAGGGGGTTCTCGTAAAGAGAACCGGGCCTGCATTGTAGAATCATTGGCTTGTGCGCCCCAAAATAGCCCCAGAAGCGCCCCCGAAAAAGACAAATCGATAGGCCCCCTCGAATATGAAGCTACTTGTCTCCCTGTTGACCGCCGCCGCGCTGGCGAGCCCCTTTGTGTCGACTTTTGCCGCCGAGGAAAAGCCCGCCGCGCCTATGGCCGCCAAGCCAGATCTGGTCAAAGGCGAGGCCAGCTTTACCGCGGTGTGCGCCGCCTGCCACGGTGCCGACGGCAATTCAGGCATTGCCGCCAACCCCAAGTTGTCGCAGCAGCACCCCCAGTATTTGGTGAAGCAGTTGCAGGAATTCAAGTCCGGCAAGCGCAACAACGCCATCATGAAGGGCTTCGCCACCACCCTGAGCGATGACGACATGCGCAACATCGCCTACTGGGTCACGTCCAAGCCCATCAAACCCGGTTTTGCCAAAGACAAAGAGCTGGTGGCCCTGGGTGAGCGTATTTACCGCGGTGGTATTGCCGATCGCCAGATTGCCGCCTGCGCAGGCTGCCACAGCCCCAACGGTGCAGGCATTCCAGCCCAGTACCCACGCCTGGGTGGCCAGCACGCCGACTATGTGGCGACGCAGCTGACCACCTTCCGTGACGGTGGCCGCAAGAACAGCGTGCAAATGACCATGGTGGCCGCCAAGCTGAACGACCGCGAAATCAAGGCCGTGGCCGATTACATCGCTGGCCTGCATTGATAGCGGCCTGGCGCAGCGGTTTCTAGGGAACCAAGCGCCCTCTTTACACCCTAAAAGGGCGGGCTATCCAGGATGGCCCGCCCTTTTTGATTCCTGTTATTGAAGTAGTGACTCCCCATGTCTGTTAGCACCCACGGCGTTCGCGTCAAAACCCGCTCCCATGCCCTGCGCGCCGCGGTGGAGCTGTTTTCGTCGATGCGGTTCTCGATCTCGCTGCTGACCGTCATCTGCATTGCCTCGGTCATCGGCACGGTGCTCAAGCAGCAGGAGCCGCTGGTCAACTACGTCAACCAGTTCGGGCCGTTCTGGGCCCAGGTGTTTGCGGCGGCCAGCCTGACCACGGTGTACAGCGCCTGGTGGTTCATGTTGATTCTGGCGTTTTTGGTGCTCAGCACCTCGCTCTGCATTGCGCGCAGCACGCCCAAGATCTGGGCCGACTTCAAAATTTACAAAGAAAACATTCGCGCCCAAAGCCTGAAAGCCTTTGCCCACCACGCCCAGGCTAGCCTGGCGGAATCGCCCGAGGTGGCGGCCCGGCGCATCGGCCAGACCCTGGTCAGCGGCGGCTGGAAGGTCAAGCTGCAGCAGCGCGACAACGGTTGGATGGTGGCCGCCAAGGCCGGTGCCGCCAACAAGCTGGGTTACATCGCCGCCCATAGCGCCATTGTGTTGATCTGTCTGGGTGGCCTGTTCGATGGCGACCTGGTGGTCAAGGCGCAGATGCTGCTCAACGGCAAGTCGGTCTACAAGGGCGGTGGGCTGATTGCCGATGTGCCTGCCGAATACCGCCTAGGCCCTAATAACCCGACCTTTCGCGGCAATATTTTGGTGGCCGAGGGTTCTCAAAGCAGCACCGCCATCCTGAACCAGACCGGAGGCGTGGTGCTGCAAGACCTGCCGTTTTCGATCGAGCTGAAGAAATTCATCGTCGAGTACTACTCCACCGGCATGCCCAAGCTGTTTGCCAGCGAAATCGTGCTGCACGACAAGGAAACCGGGGCCGCCATTCCGGCCCGTGTCGAGGTCAACCACCCGGCCAACTACAAGGGCGTGGAGATTTACCAGTCCAGCTTTGACGACGGTGGCTCCAAGGTGTCGTTGCGGGCCGTGTCCATGGGGGCGGCCACCAAGCCATTCGAGATTGACGGCATCATCGGTGGCACGTCCCAGCTCACCCAGGGTGCCGGTGGCGAAAAGCTCGCGCTGGAATACACCGCCCTGCGCGTCATCAACGTGGAGAATTTCGGCTCCGACCCCACCGCCTCTGGCGCGGACGTGCGCAAGGTTGATCTGCGCCATTCCATCGACTCGCGCCTAGGCGCAGCCAACAAGACCCAGACCCAGAAAGTGCTGCGTAACGTCGGCCCCAGCATCACCTACAAGTTGCGCGATGCTGCAGGCCAGGCCCGCGAGTTCCACAACTACATGCTGCCGGTGGATACCGGCGACGGCGTGCCGGTCTACCTGCTGGGCATGCGCGAGAACCCGGCTGACACCTTCCGCTATTTGCGCATCCCGGTGGACAGCGAGGGCAGCATGGATAGCTTTGCCCGCTTGCGCGCCGGGCTGCTGGACCCGGCCCTGCGCGCCCAGGCGGTGCAGCGCTACACCGCCAAGGCGGTTGATCCATCGCGGCCCGAGCTGGCGCAGCAACTCAGCCTGTCGGCCAACCGCGCCCTGACCCTGTTTGCCGGGGACGGATCTGGCGGCAAAAGCGCTAAAGGCGGCCTGCAGGCGATTGCCGACTTCATCGAAGCCAATGTGCCCGAGGCCGAGCGTGAAAAAGCCGGTTCGGTGCTGGTGCGCATCTTGAACGGCGTGCTGTTTGAGCTGCTGCAAACCACCCAGACCCAGGCCGGATTGCCGCCCCTGGAGCCTTCAGAAAAAACCCAGGGCTACATGACCCAGGCCGTGCTGGCCCTGAGCGACGTGCAGTTCTACCCCGCGCCCATGGCGTTCGAGTTGACCAACTTCACCCAGGTGCAGGCCAGCGTATTCCAGGTGGCCCGCGCACCCGGTAAGAAGGTGGTGTATCTTGGCTGTGCGTTCCTGATCCTGGGCGTGTTTGCGATGCTGTACATCCGCGAACGCCGCGTCTGGGTCTGGCTCAGCCAGGGGGAGGGCGGTACCGAAGCCAGCATGGCCTTGTCCACCAACCGCAAGACGATGGACGGCGACCGCGAATTTGACCACCTCAAAGACAAATTGATTGGGGCGAAAGACTGATATGACCACCACTACATCCCCCACCACCATCCAGCTCAACGAGGCCTATTGGGGCCGCCGCAGCCTCTTCGACTGGCTGTTTGCCGCCCTGGTGGTGGCCGGTGGCCTGTTTGTGTTCAGCCACTACATGGCCTACATGGACGTGTACGAAAAAGGCATTTTGGTGGCAGCCATGCCTGCTGCCATCTGGATCGGCTGGTTCTGGCGGCCTTTGCGGGTACTGATGCTCACCGTGGCGGCGTTGTCGCTGCTGGCAATCTGGTCTTACCAGGTCGATGGGCAGGGCAGCCTGCCACGCTCGGAAACCGTGTTCTGGCTGAAGTACTTCTTGTCCAGCCAGTCGGCCATTTTGTGGATGAGCGTGCTGTTCTTCATGGCCACCATTTTTTACTGGCTGGGCATGGCCGCATCCGGCAGCAATAGCGCCAGCATGGAGTCGATTGGCTCGCGCATTACCTGGGCGGCAGTCACCATGGCTTTGGTCGGCACCATGGTGCGCTGGTACGAGAGCTACCTGATCGGGGCCGACGTGGGCCACATCCCGGTGAGCAACCTGTACGAGGTGTTTGTGCTGTTCTGCTGGCTCACCGCCACGTTTTATTTGTACTTTGAAGCCCAGTACAACACCCGTTCCATGGGCGCGATGGTGATGCTGGTGGTGAGCGCCGCGGTGGGCTTTCTACTCTGGTACACCGTGGTACGCGAGGCGCATGAAATCCAGCCTTTGGTACCCGCGCTGAAAAGCTGGTGGATGAAGCTGCACGTGCCCGCCAACTTCATCGGCTACGGCACCTTCTCGCTGGCCGCCATGCTGGCCTTTGCCTACCTGATCAAGCAGCAGGCCGCCGAGACGCGCTGGCACAAGCTCACGCCGCTGTGGCTGCTGGGCGTGGTGCTGTGCTTTATTCCGCTGGTGTTCCGCAAAACCACCTCGGACGCGGGCGGCGGCTACTGGGCCGGATACCTGCTGGTATCGGCCATCATCATGGGCAGCATCCTGTGGGGCCGCAAGCGCATCGCCTCGCGCCTGCCCAGCCTGGAGGTGCTGGACGACGTGATGTACAAGTCCATCGCTGTGGGCTTTGCCTTCTTCACCATTGCCACCGTACTGGGTGCCCTGTGGGCGGCCGAGGCCTGGGGCGGCTACTGGAGCTGGGACCCGAAGGAAACCTGGGCGCTGATCGTCTGGCTGAATTACGCCGCCTGGCTGCACATGCGCCTGATGAAGGGCCTGCGCGGCACCGTGGCGGCTTGGTGGGCGCTGGCAGGTCTGGGCGTGACCAGTTTTGCCTTTTTGGGCGTAAATATGTTCCTGAGCGGCCTGCACAGCTACGGAACCTTGTAAGACTTTCGCTTCTCGGACGACTGATAGCTAAACCACAAGGATTTGCCCCATGTTGATCAAGACCCACTCCGACGGATTTCTCCACCCAGCCTCCAGCGAGATCACGCCGCAGCGCGTCTACGCCGGGCGGCGCGACATGGTCAAGCTGATGGCCAGCGGCGTGGCCGGGGTGGCGCTGGCCACCTGGGCCGGGCGTGAAGCCATGGCACAAGGCTCGGGCAAGCTAGCCCCGTTGGTCGGTGCCAAGTCGGCTGTGGCGGGGGCTACGGTGACGGAAAAGCTCACACCGTACAAAGATGCCACCACCTACAACAATTTCTACGAGTTCGGCACCGACAAGGCCGACCCGGCGCAAAACGCGGGTACGTTGAAAACCACGCCTTGGACGGTGGAGATCGAGGGCCTGGTCAAAAAGCCCGCTAAGTACACGCTGGAAGACCTGCTCAAGCTCGCACCCATGGAAGAGCGCATCTACCGCCTGCGCTGCGTGGAGGGCTGGTCCATGGTGATTCCGTGGGTGGGCTATTCGCTCAGCGCGCTGATCAAGGCGGTGGAACCCACCAGTGGTGCCAAGTTTGTCGAATTCGTCACCCTGGCCGACTCCAAGACTATGCCCTTTGTAGGCTCCCGCGTGCTGCAGTGGCCCTACGTGGAAGGCCTGCGCATGGATGAAGCCATGCACCCGCTGGCGCTGCTGACCTTCGGCATGTACGGCGAAGTGCTGCCCAACCAGAGCGGCGCGCCGGTGCGCATGGTGTTGCCGTGGAAGTACGGCTTCAAAAGCGGCAAGAGCATCGTCAAGATCCGCTTCACCGACAAGCAGCCCGCCACCGCCTGGAATAAGGCCGCCGCCAACGAATACGGCTTTTATTCCAATGTGAACCCGAATGTGGACCACCCGCGCTGGAGCCAGGCCACCGAGCGCCGCATTGGCGAAGACGGCCTGTTCGCCAAGAAGCGCAAAACCCTGATGTTCAACGGCTACGAGGCCCAGGTGGGCCAGCTGTATGCCGGGCTGGATCTGCAGAAAAACTTCTGAGCAGTCCATGAAAAAGCTCTTGCTCCACCCCGCCGCCAAGCCGGTGGTGTTTCTGCTGTGCCTGCTGCCTTTTCTGTGGCTGGCATGGAACGTCTTCCAGGCGCAGTTGGGCCATGCCAACACACTGGGGGCCAACCCTGCCGAGCACCTGATCCGCGCCACCGGCGACTGGACACTGCGCTTCATCTGCATCGTGCTGGCCGTCACGCCCCTGCGCACCATCACCAACACCCCCGGCCTGGCGCGCTTTCGGCGCATGCTGGGGCTGTACGTGTACTTTTACGTGGTGGTCCACCTGCTGAGCTACAGCGGCTTTGACATGGGTTTTGACGTGGGTGACATTGCCCACGACATCGCCAAGCGGCCCTTCATCCTGGTGGGTTTCCTGGCCTTTGTGCTGCTGACCCCGCTGGCTGCCACCTCGTTCAACCGCGCCATCAAGGCCATGGGTGCCAAGCGCTGGCAGACGTTGCACAAGCTGGTCTACGGCATTGCCGGGCTGGGCCTGCTGCACTTCTTTTGGATGCGGGCGGGCAAGAACAACTTCGCCGAGGTGGCGGTGTACGCCGCCATCATCGCCGTGTTGCTAGGCTGGCGTGTCGCCCAGTATTTAAAGAAAAAAGGCCTCCAGCGCGCATCCGGCAAGCGTGTGGCGCTATAAAAATTAAAATTCGGTGTGGATGGCCCCGGTGACGCTGCCATCGTCTTCCACCACCGCCATCCAGCGCCATTTGTCAAAGGTGGTGCAGGGGTGGGAAATGCCCAGCACCACGCGGTCGCCCACCTGGGGCACCACCCCTGCGGGGTCAAAGCGCAGGTAGGCGTGCTGGTCGTTCAGCGCGCTGATGTGCCAGTCGGCTGGCGTTGCTACAGTTTGAGTAGCGCCCCGTGCAGCATAGCTTTGCGGTAGCGGCATTTCCAGGTCATAAGAAATATCGCGGCGACCACAGGTGAGCAGGGCCAGGCCGGGCTCGGGCACAGATTGCACCAGCGTCCACACCGACAAGGCGGCGCGCAAAGAGCTGTCCAGCCCTTCGCGCTGCTCCAACTTTTTCAAATACCGGGCGTAATTGCCGTGGTCGTGGGTGATGTAGCAGCCCGAGCGCAACACGCCGGTAAACGGGCGCGATAAATCTTGCGTGCGCAGCAGCGGCAGCACCAGGTCAAACACGGCCGAGCCCCCGGCGGTGACCAGCAGCTCTTCGCCTTGCCACAAGCCCTCGGCATCCACCGCCCGTACCACCTCGGTGACGCGGCGCAGCAGCGCCGTCACCTCCCGGGCATCGTGCGCACTGTCGCAGCGGGCCACACCGCCCTCGTAGCATTCGATACCGCCCAGGCGCACCGCCGGGGACGCTGCCAGCGCCCGGGCCAGGGCCATGGCCTGCTCGGCAGTGCGGCAGCCGGTGCGCTGGCCGGGAATACCCATTTCCAGCAGTACATCGAAAGGCACGCTGGCTTGGCGCTTCTGCGCCCAGTCTTCAATCAAGCCTAGTTGCGCCAGCGAGTCCACCAGAAACCAGACCTTGAGGCCGGGTTGCGCCGCCAGCAGCGCCGCCAGTGCATCAAAGTCGGCATCGCAGACCACCTGGTTACAGATGATGATGCGCTGCGCCCCGGCAGCCACGCCTACGCGGGCCTGGTACACCGTGGCAAAGCTCAGGCCCCAGGCACCGGCGACCAGTTGCTGGGCAAACAGCTCGGGCGACATGGTGGTCTTGCCGTGCGGGGCCAGCACCACGCCCTTGCGCTCGGCATAGGCCTGCATCCAGGCGATGTTGTGCGCAAGGGCGGGTCGGTTCAGGGCGGCCAGTGGAAACGCCAGGTCGTTGGCCAGCAGGTTCCAGCCCAGGCCCGCCAGGTCGCAGGCATGCACCGGGGTGGAGGCTGGGAAGCTTTTGCAATGCGCGTCGAGTGTGAAGGTCATAGGGTTCAATCCAGAGGGCGGTGGGTGTGCTGGCGGTGCCGGTCCAGCATGGAATGGTAAGGCCTGCAGCGCATGTTGTATCTACGCAATGAGCTATGAAAATAATAGCGTCTGAGTGGCGTACCTATCGTTACATTTTGAGATACTGGGACGCTATGCACCTTTTGAAACCCCTGTATCCCTTGTCCCTCCTGGCCCTGCTGCTCCCCACCGCTGGCATGGCCGCCACCCTGGCCCCCGTGACCGTTACCGACAGCCCGCTGCTCGACCAGGATGCCAACACCCGCAGGTTTGACCACGATGAACTGGCCCGCTTTGGCGACGGTGCGGACCTGCTGGACGCGCTGCGCCGCCTGCCCGGCGTACAAATTTTGTCCGAAGGCCGCATCCAGTTGCGCGGCATGGGCAATGGCTATACCCGTGTCGAAGTGAACGGCCAGGCCGTGGGCGGCTTGCGTGAAGGCCCGGTGTTGGACGGATTAACCGTCGACATGGTGGAGCAGGTTGAAATTGTGCGGGGTGCCACGGCCACCGGCAGCGGCGAGGCCGTGGCGGGCACGGTACGTATCACCACCCGCGCCGCCAGCGACCACGACCGGCTACGGCTCAAGGCCCAGGTGGGTTCCGACGCAGGTCGACCCAGCGAAAAGCTGGCGCTGGAATGGAGCGGTAGCACGGGCGCGGTGGACTACCAACTCACGGCCCGCGTCCAGCAGCGCCGCGCCTCTCCCGCCGACCGGGCCGATGGCACGGGCATTGATGCCAGCGGCGCACCGTACTACACCGACCACGCCGACACCCTGCGCCACAACCAGACCGGCGGCCTCACCATGGAGCCGCAAATCGTCTGGCGTGCCAGCCCCCGCGACACCCTGACCCTGACCAGCATGGCCGAGCAAAGTGGGGTGCGTCTGGACACCGACAAGTCGTACGCCCTGCAAGCCGCCTGGCCCGCCGACTACGCCATGGAGTCCACCCGCGAACGCAGCCAGTTCTGGAGCCTGCGTCCGCAACTGCAGTGGAGGCACCGCTGGGACAATGGCAACCGCTTCACTTTCGACATGGGCGGTAACCGCAGCGGGGAAGCGGGCAGCTGGGCCCAGCAGCAGTTGGATGTGGCGGGCAATGCGGTGTTTGCCGATGACCAGCAATGGCGCACCCGCAGCAGCGGCCACCACCTCGGCCTGCGCTGGGACCTGGCCAGCAGCGACGCGTTGCACTGGGCGCTGGGCACCCGGGTGGATGCCGAGGCCCAGCGTGAAACTGATGTCGAAGCGGGCGACACCAGCCACAGCCGCGTGCAGCGCCGCCAAACCGCCGTCTTCGCGCAGGCCAAGGCCCAGCTCGCGCCGGGCTGGCGGCTGGATGCCGGGCTGCGCCATGAACGCACCCAGCTCGGTGTGGGCGACGACGACACCGCGCGCTACACCACAAGTGGCATCTGGCTGCCCTCAGCCACCCTGGCCTGGGACATGGCGGAGCAGCGCACGCTGCGCCTGAACGCTGGCCGCACCTACCGGTCGCCGCGTCTGAAAGACCTGTCGCCCTCGACCCGCCAAACCGACTGGAACGTGCCCGGCAACCCCGACACCCGTGGTAACCCCCTGCTGTTGCCCGAGCGTGCCACGGGCATCGAGTTGGGGTTGGAGCAGGCCTTGGGGGAAGAGGGCCAGCAGGGCGAAATCAACGTCACCCTGCTGCAACGCCGTATCCAGCAGCGCATCCAGTACCAGCTGGATTTTGTGGACGACCGCTGGCTGTTGGCCCCGGTGAACGCCGGTAGTGCGCGGGTGCAGGGCCTGGAGCTGGATGGCCGCTGGGCATTGGCCTCGACCGCCGTGGCCCTGCCGCTTACCCTGCGTGGCAGCCTGGGCCTGTACCGCTCGCAACTGGACGGCGTGGACGCTCCCAATGGCCTGCCGGGCCAGCCCCGTGCCGTGCTGAACATCGGCTTTGACGTGCAAAACGCCACCGGGCCGCTCAGGCCACTCACCTGGGGCGGCAACTTCAATGCCTCGCCGGGCTACAGCGTACGCACCAGCTCCCGGCAAACGCTGGACATCCGCGCCACCCACGCCATCGACCTGTACGCCCAGTGGCAGTTCGACCCGCAAACCCGCCTGCGCCTGAACGCATCCCGCCTGGGCACCCGCTACGCCAGCGTGTCGCATCTGATGACCGACACCTACGGCAACGAACAGCGCGATGCCCTGCTGCAAACCCGGCTCTGGTCCGCCACCGTGGCCTTGGAGAAGGATTTTTAGTGCGCTGGCAGCACGCCTTTTACCTTGCCTTGGCGGTCTGCACGGGCCTGCAAGCCGCCCAGCCTTTGCCAGCCCTGGATGGGCACGCAGAGCAGCTGGCCCGCGCCGTGCGCCAACATCGCTGGGGCGATGCCCAGACCCAGATCGCCTGGCTGCAGCCCCGGCTGCCGTCGGATGCCGCCTGTGCCGACCTACGCTGCCGCTGGGTGCAAGGCAACCGCCTGCTGCTGTACAAAGCCCTGGGCGAGGTGGACACCGCCTACGCCCTGGCCCTGGCCATCGAACGCAACCCGGCGCCCGTGCCACCGGAGGCCACCACCTGGAACGCCATCAACCTGGCCGACCTGGCCCGCCAAAAGGAAGGCAAGGCCGAAGCCCTGCAATGGCTGGACACCGCCCTGGCGCGGGCGGCCACCCTGCCTGCCGACAGCCCGCCACTGCAAGCCGCCCGGCGTACCCGGCTCGACCTGCTGGCCCACTTTGAAGTCGAAGACCCCGCCGTGCTGGCCCCGGCCGTGGCCGACATTGCTGCATTGGCCGCGGTGGAGCAGCAGGTGCACGGTCGCACCAGCGTTGAGCGTGCCAGCTTGCTGCGCCTGCAGTCCACCCTGGTCAAACGCCTGGGTGACACGGCGCAGGCCGCCCGCCTGGCTGCCGAATCGCTGGCCATTGCCTGGGCCACCCAAGAGCCCGAACTGGCTTGGCACTCCGGGCTGCGGCTGTCCAATAGCGCGCAGTACTCGGGGCTGGCATCGGCCCAGATTTTTTATGCCAAATGGGCTGTCAACGCCGCCCAAACCGTGCGCAGCCGCACGCTGGACCTGCCCACCGTACGCCAGCAAAGCTTCATGCAAGACAAGCGCGAGGACTACGTAGACCTGGCCGATGCCCTGCTGGCGCAGCGCCGCCTGCCCGAGGCCGAACAGGTGTTGGCCATGGCCCGCGAGGAGGACTACCACCAGCTGGTGCGCAGCCAGGAGCCGCGCCGCCAGCGGCTGGCCTTCACCGGTCCCGAGCAGCCCTTGGCTCTGGCCCTGGCCCAACACCGCCAGCACCTGGTGCAGGCCTATGCCGACTGGTGCCGCCAGCACCAGCCGCTGGGCTTGGCCGAACAGCCCCTGCAGCAGGCGCTGGATGCCTCCGTGGCCGCGCTGCTGGCCGCGCAAACCTTGCCGCTGGCCGAATCTCCATCGGCCAGCGCGGCCCCGGTTGTATCCGCGATGCCTACGCTCCAGATTCCGCAGGTTTTCTACCTGCCCACCCCCGACCGCCTGCGCATCGCCGTGGCCCGTGGCGAGGCCCTGGACGTGGTGGACGTGCCGGTGACCGAGGCCGCGCTGCTGCGCCACATCGCCGCGCTGCGCCGGGTGCTGCAAAACCCCGCGGTGGATGCCCGCCCGCAGGCCCAGGCCCTGTACGCGCTGCTGTGGGCCCCCATCGTCCACCTGCTGCCCACCGGCCCCGGCAGTGTTGTGCTGCTGCACCCTGAGGGCGCACTGCGCTACCTGCCGTTTGCCACCCTGCATGACGGAACGCATTGGCTGGTGGAGCAGCACGCGCTGGCCCTGAATGCCGGGGGTGGGGTGCAAGCACGTGCCGCGCCGCAGGCCCCACCACGCACTGGCTGGACCTTGTTGGGCAGTAGCCGGGGCGTGGCGGGCCTGCCGCCCTTGGCGCAGGTGCCGGGCGAGCTGGCGGCCATCCGCCACGCCAGCTCCACCACCCGCACGACCACTACCGAATGGCTGGACGCGGCTTTCACCGCGCCCCGCCTGCAAGCCGCCTTGGCGCAGCGCAGCGTGGTGCATATCGCCAGCCACTTTGTACTGGCCCCCGGCGACAGCCGGGCCTCGTGGCTGCAACTGGGCAATGGTGAACGGGTGTCGCTGGCGGCGCTGGCTGGCGATGCGTACCGCTTTGACGGCCTGGACCTGCTGACCCTGAGCGCCTGCGACACCGCCGTACCGCCGGGCGTAGACGCGCAAGGCCGCAGCCTGGACAGCCTGGCCTGGTTGGCCCACGCACGCGGCGCAAAGAACGTGTTGGCCAGCCTCTGGCCCGTGCCCGACGCTTCCACGGCCGCGCTAATGGGGCGCTTCTACCAGCACCTGGCCGCTGGGCAGGGCAAGGCCGATGCACTGCGGTCTGCCCAATTGGACCAACTTGCCCTGCTGGATGCCGGCCGCCAAACGGCACGTGGCCTGCAGCCGGTCCCCACCGCTTTGCAAGCACCGCAGAACGCGGTACGCCACCCCTACTACTGGGGGGCTTTCGTGCTGCTGACCGAAGGCCGTTAAGTAAGTTATTTTGCTATTTAAAAAGTAGCTACTAGCGTAGGTGGATATTGCGCTAGAGGCCTATTTTATTTATTTTTTACCCGGTTCCACCTGCCAGCGTATGTGCGTCTGCCATGCGGTTGGTGCAGCGCTGTCGCCCGCGCCAAAACGCCGGGGTAGCGAGCGGGGCAGGGCGGGGGCCAAGGCCAGCAACAGTGTCTCGCCCACGGTGCCGTCGTCGGTCAGGGTGAAGCTTTGCTGCCAGTGGACCGGGGCGCTGGGCGTGCCCGCTTCCAGCCGGTTGCTGTCGCCCGCCAGCGCGGGGTACAGGCTGCGGGCGGGCTGCCCGGCGGCCTGGTAAAGCAGTGCCATGTCCAGCGACGCGCCGCTGGTGTTGTCTACGGCCAGGGTGAGTTGGGTGCCCGCGGGCAGGCGGCCCAGTTCGACATCGTTGACGGCCAAGGGCTGCGCGGCTTGGCCGGGGCGCTGCAGTGTGAGGCTGGGGCGCACGCCGCTGGGCAGGGGGCCGCTGTGGCTGGACACGGTGCTGTCTGCGGTGTGGGGCGGGCTGCGACCCCATAGCGGCGCGTCCAGGTCGCCCTCGAACAGCGGCGACGGCCAGGCGCTGCGGGCGATGGGCAGCGCCGCTGCCAGCCGCTGGTACTGCTGCAAGGTGGCCGTGGCCAGGGTGCGGTAGCTAGGCGTGTTGGTGGCGGCGAATGGGGCCCAGGCGGCCAGCAGGGCCTGGGTGAACAGCCCGGCCCCTTTCCATTCGGGCGTGCGCTGGTGGCTTTCGCTGGCGTAAAAAGCGGCGTAGGCAGGGCGTGCCTGGGGGGCGGGCAGGCGCTCGGCGGGTTCTGTGCGTGGGCTACCGCTGCGCAGTTGGCTTATTTCCAGCCCACGCCAACGCAAGCCGGTGGCTGCGGCATCGCGTGTGCTGGAGGCTGCGTGGCAGGTGTCGAACACCACAAAAACCTGGGCTCCCCGGGCCTGCCATGCGTCGATGCGGGCACCTAGCGCGGCATCGTGCACGGCACCTTGCAACCTGCCTGTGCGGCGGTCTCGCTGGGCATCGCGGGCCAGCAGGTATTCGTCCAGCCCGTCAGGTTCCTGGCTGGCTTTGGGTGGGGCTGGGCTGCGCACGCCGTGGCCCGACCAGTACAGTAGCACGCTGTCGCCTGCTTGCAGCCGGGGGGTAAGCCCGTCCAGCGCGGCTAGGATGGCGGCTTGCGTGGGCGGCGTGGCCCCCGGCACACCGTCGGCCAGCACGGTGGTGTGGGCCCGGCTAATGCCTTGTGCGGCCAGGCTGGTTTGCACCGCAGCCACGTCGTGGCGCGGGCCATCCAGCCACAGCGTGCGCGGCTGAACGGCCAGTTGCGACACCCCCACCAGTATGGCAAAGCGCTCGGCGTGGGCGGCGGTGCAGAGCAGCGCGGCACCCAGCGCAGTGGCGTGTAGCGGGGCGCGGCGCACAGCCCAGGCTACCTTCATGGTGCCGTCGCGGCCTGCACCAGCGGGCTGGCACGCAACTGGGCCAAGGCGGCATCGCGCTGGGTGGTGGGCACAGCCAGCGTCCAGAGGCCGTCTTCGTCGGGCCCAGCGATGGCTTCTGCCCGCAGGCTGTGCAGCAGGGTGGTGACGGCTTGCAGCGGGGCCTGCGGGGCAAAGTGCACCACCAGCAGGGCGTTGGGGGCACTGCCCAGGGCATCCACGCCGGTTCCGCGCCAGATTACGTCCTGCTGTGGGGGCTGCATTTGCCACGCCAGCAGCCCGGCTTGCAGCACGATGACCAGGCTGGCGAGGGCCGTGGGCCAGCGGGTAAACCAGCCGCGCAGGGCGTCGCGCCAGCCTGCCGATGCCCCAAGGGGTGACGGTATGTGTGCAGTGTCGGCCTTGAGCCGGGCGTGCAACTGGGCCAGTCCCGCTTCTGGGTCCATGTGCGCCAGTTCGGTGTGCAGGGCTGCACGCAAAGTGGCTTGCAGCGCGGCATCCGGGTCGGAGGTGGGGTTGTTATCGGTCATGGTTGTCTCCTTCGCGGGCCAGCCAGTGCTCCAGGCAGGCGCGCAGGTTCAGGCGGCCATGGTAGAGCCGGGTTTTGACGGTGTTTTCGGGGCTGTTTTGCAGCCGGGCGATGGCCGCCAAGGGCATGTCTTCTAGCGCCCAGAGCATCAGGCTTTCGCGCTGCAGGGGGTTGCGCAGCCGCCGCAGGCAGTCCATTACGCCGTGCTGGCGCTGTTGGGCGGCCAGTTGGGCGGGGGGCTCGTGCTGCGCGTCGGCGGGTGGGTCGATGCCGTCCAGCTCCTCGCTCGGTGGGTGGCGTTGCAAGTGGCGCAATCTGTCAATCGCCTTGTTGCGCGCCAGGGTGAAGAGCCAGGTGTTGAAGGCGACACGCCCGTCAAAGCGCTCGGGGTAGCGCCATAGGTCGTGGAACACGTCGATGGTCACCTCGTCGGCCAGCGCATCGGCATCCAGGCCGCTGGGTAGCACTTGCATGCGGGCAAACAGTCGCACCTTGGGCGACCAACTTCGGTACAGGCTGTCGAGGGCGCGGGTGTCGCCAGAGCGGACGGCGGCCAGAAGTTCGGCGGGGGTGGATTCGGGCTGCATGGAATGGCCGCAATCATAGCTGCGGCGGTTACAAATTTTTTTGAACCGCGGGCGAAGGGGCTGCGAATAACAGAGGCATTAATTTTTTTGCCTCCACCACCACAGCCTTATTCCCCATGCCCATGACCTTTGCCCGTATCGCCGCCCTTTTAGTTTTTCTGTCCACGCTGGGTGCCTGCACCAGCACCCCGTCGGCCCAGGTGGTCGGCTCCGCCGAATCTCCCAGGCCTATCTCCACCCCTACGCCCTGGTACGCCGGCACCCGCGGCATTGCCGACTGATTTCGTTCCACCCGCCACACCCAAGATCCAGCATGAAAAAAATTTCTATCTTCACCCTGACCCTGACCGCCGCCCTGGTACTGACCGCCTGCGGCGGTGGCGACTCCGGCACCGACACGGCCGCTCCTGCGGCTTCGCCCGTGACCACCGCCGCCAACGCCAACCTGGCGGCCCTGTCGGCCACGACCATTTCCAGCGATGGCGCGACCGAGGCCTTTGATGTGCTGGCCAGCCTGGGCGACACCTGGCGGCTGGTGGTTAACAAGAGCACCGGTGCCTACACCCTGACCCCCATCGATTCGCTGTACGGCCTGGCCGCCGAGTCCGGCACGCTGGTGCGCACTGTCTCGGGCGATTTCGTGGCTTACGTGCTGGCCAATAAGCTCAGCCTGACGCAGGACAGCCGCACCGGCGCCTTGGCTGGCAGCATGGTGGTGGGCGGTCTGAGCGCCCAGGTCACCGGCACGCCCTACCAGGTGGCCGATGCGGCCAAGCTGGCTGGTACGTACAACGTGATGGGGGCGGTGCGCAACAAGGTGGGCGGCGGCGACCGCGAGTTCATCGCCGGGCAGATCCAGATCGCCAGCAACGGGGCCAGCGCCACCTTCTGCGTGGGCGGGCTGGTCGACACCGCCGGTAACTGCACGGATGTGGATAGCACCGACGGCAAGACGCCGGAGAAGGCCGTGATCGCACTGACCAAGGTGACCGGCACGGGTGGGAATAGTGGCGGCTTCTACAAGATGCGCATCACCGGCAGCGACAACCAGAGCCACGACTTCGGCAACCTGCTGGTGCAAAACGGCAACCTGGGCACGGTGCTGCTGATCGACCGCTACGGCCAGAACCAAAGCGGCGTGGGCAGCACCTTGCGCGTGGGTAACTTCTTCGCGGTGAAGGCGCAGACGCTGGCTGGCAGCGAAATCGACGGCAGCTGGGCCTGCCAGGTGACCAGCGGCACGGCCAACCTCAGCATCAAAGGAACGGCCAACGCCGTCGCCAACAGCGCCGAAACCCCGGGTACGTGGACCGAAACCCTGGCCTATAACCGCGTCAACGCCGCCAGTGGCGCGCTGCTGGCGGCGCCGGGTTTCGTGGTCAGCACCTACCAGGGCGAGGGCGTGTTGGCGCTGCCGCTGTCGGCCAGCCTACTGGTCTTTGAGGCCGACAGCGTGCGCGGCATCGCGGTCTGCTCCAAGAAGTGAGTCGCCCTATTTTTTGGTATGAAATAGGCTGCAGGCCATGGTTAATACTGGGCCTATTGCTATCAAAATAATAAAATAAATCACGACCAGCAGGTCACGCTGTATGTGCATAGGCGCAGCATCGTGGGCGTGCAGTTGCCTGGCGGCAAGCTGTACTGCTGGTCGCGCAGCATCGCCACGCTGGTGTTCGTGGTCTTCATGGGGCCGGTGGGCGGCGCAATGCTGTTCGGCGGGGCCCGTGCGATCTCGCCGAGCGCGGGCCCGATCGCCTTGGGCCTTGAAGATAGCAGGCTATTCAGCTATTGAAGTAATAGCGAGTCAGCCGACCAGCGATTCGTTGCGCAGCTGGTCGGCAATGGTTTCGCGGGCGCGGATGACATACGCCTCGGCACCATCGACCAGCACTTCGGCGGGGCGGCCCCGGCTGTTGTAGTTGCTGGCCATGCTCATGCAGTAGGCTCCGGCCGACAGCACCGCCAGCAGGTCGCCGGGTTGCACTGCCAGGTCGCGGTCACGGCCAATCCAGTCGCCGCTTTCGCACACCGGGCCGACTACGTCCATGAGCGTGGTGGCATCTGCGCGGGGGGCCAGCGGCACGATGTGGTGGAAGGCCTGGTACATGGCGGGGCGGGGCAGGTCGTTCATGGCCGCGTCGATGATGGCGAAGTTCTTTTGCTCGCCGGGCTTGAGGTACAGCACCTCAGTAACGCACACGCCTGCGTTGCCCACCAGCGAGCGGCCGGGCTCGACCATCAACTGGCGCTGGCCGTAACCGCGTGCGTCCAGCTTGGCCAGCAGTTTGTGCCACAGCGCGTCGGCTGCGGGCGGGGTGTCGTCCTGGTAGTTGATGCCCAGGCCACCGCCAAAGTCGATGTGGTGCAGCGTGATGCCGGTGGCCTCGATGGCATCCACCAGGTCCAGCACCCGGTCCATGGCGTCCAGGTAGGGTGTTTCTTCGGTGATCTGCGAGCCGATGTGGCAGTCGATGCCTACCACGCGTAGACCGGGCAGGCTGGCGGCGCGCTGGTAGGTGGCCAGGGTTTCTTCGTGCGCAATGCCGAACTTGTTGCCCTTGAGCCCGGTGGAGATGTAGGGGTGGGTCTTGGGGTCGACGTTTGGGTTCACGCGGATGCTGATGGGCGCGCGTAGGCCCATGGAGCCAGCGACTTCGTTCAATACTTCCAGCTCAGCGGTGCTTTCCACGTTAAAGCAGCCAATGCCTACGCCCAGCGCATGGCGCATTTCGGCCCGGGTCTTGCCTACGCCGGAGAAGATCACTTTGGAGGCGACCGCACCGGCGGCCATTACCCGCGCCAGTTCGCCGCTGGAGACGATGTCAAAGCCGCAGCCCGCCTGGGCAAATACCTGCAGCACGCCGAGCGACGAGTTGGCCTTCATGGCGTAGCAGATTTGCGCCTTGCGGCCCGCAAAGCCGCGCTGGTAGGCGGCCAGGGCCTCGAGCATGGAGGCTTTGGAGTAGACAAATAGGGGTGTGCCGTGAGCCTGGGCCAGGGCGGCGAGTGGCTGGCCTTCGATGCACAGGGCGTTGCCCGATGCGTGATTTTGGTAGGCGATGTGGGGATGGCCGGGCAGGGGGGATGTCATGGGTGTGAGGGGCAAAAAAGTTTGCGCAATGGTAGTGCGGTGGCCCGCGCCTATCCATAGCAAATGCACGGTGCTTGCTGTGGATGGCCGGGGTTTTGCAGGGTTCTGGGGGGCAACACCTGCAAATTATCGAAATTAAGGTGCGGAGGCCGGGGATGCAGGCTTCATCACCTCCGGCGTGAGGGTTTCGGGCAGCGTGGCGCGGTGTGTGCCGGCCGGTTCCGTAGGGTGGTAGAGCACGCCTTTTTGGCCGCAGCCTCCCAAAATGGCAAGGCTTGCGACCATGGTGACGGCAAGGACGGGGCGGCTGACTAAAATTTGGCTTAACTTCAACATGGCGAAATTGTATGACCGACCCCGAATTCATGGACCGCGCGGAAATTTTGCTCAAAGCCGTGGAGGCCTGCTGCGATCGTATCAACGACAGCACCGATGCCGATATCGACAACCAACGCACCGGCGGCATGGTCACTTTGACCTTTCCCAACCGCAGCCAGATCATCATCAATCTGCAAAAGCCGTTGCAAGAAGTCTGGCTGGCCGCCAAGTCGGGCGGCTACCACTACAAGTTTGATAGCGCCCAGTGGATGGACACTAAGGGCCAGGGCGAGTTTTTTGCCAGTTTGACCCGCGATGCCAGCGCCCAGTCGGGGTTGACGCTGGAATTCAAGCCCTGACTAGTTTTTGATCAGTTCTTGAACAGGTCGATGATGCGGTTGCGTTCCTCGTTGGCCGGGGGCGGGGGCGTGGCTGCGCCATTGCCGGTACTGCCTGGGGCCGTCTGCGCATCGTCCACGCCCAGGCTGGTCACGCCGGTGCTGCGGCCATACTCGGTGTAGAACCAGTCGCCACCGGCGTTGGTCACCCCTTCGGGCGGCACGGGTACCACCACTGGCACACCGCTCAAGGCGGTTTCCATAAAGTTGATCCACACCGGCAGGGCCAGGCCGCCGCCGGTTTCGCGCGCGCCCAGGTTGCGTGGAGTGTCGTAGCCGATCCAAGTGATGGCTGTGAGCGTGGGCTGGTAGCCTGCAAACCAGGCATCGATGGAGTCGTTGGTGGTGCCAGTTTTGCCGTACACGTCGGGACGTTTGAGGACGCGCTGGGCGGCTGCCGCCGTGCCGCGCAGGGTCACTTCGCCCAGCAGGTTGGTCATCATGAAAGCGTTGCGCGGGCTGATGGTGCGCACCGATTCGTCGAGTACAGGGACTTTGGTTTCCACCAGCACTTTGCCCCTTTGGTCGGTGACCTTGGCCACCAGCCAGGGGTTGACGCGGTAGCCGCCATTGGCAAACACCGAATAGGCGGAGGCCATTTGCATGGGCGTGACTGAGCCTGCGCCGAGCGCCATGGTCAGGTAGGCGGGATGCTTTTCGGGGTCAAAGCCGAAGTGGGTGATCCATTCCTGCTCTTTCTTGGGGCCGATGGCCTGCAGCAGGCGGATGGAGACCATGTTTTTCGACTTGGCCAGTGCGGTGCGCAGCGTCATCTGGCCTTCAAATTTGCCGTCGTAGTTTTTGGGCTCCCAGGGCTGGCCACCGGTCACGCCGGCATCGAAGAACAGTGGTGCGTCGTTGACGATGGTGGCGGGGGTAAAGCCGTTTTCCAGGGCTGCTGAATAGATAAAGGGCTTGAAGCTGGAGCCTGGTTGGCGCCAGGCCTGGGTCACGTGGTTGAACTTGTTCTTCTGGAAGTCGAAGCCGCCTACCAGAGCCTTGATGGAGCCGTCGCGCGGGTCGATGGCTACAAAAGCACCTTCTACCTCGGGCAGTTGGGTGATTTCCCAGGTGCCTTTGAGTGTTTTCATCACGCGGATGATGGCGCCGCGGCGGATCTTGATGTTGGGCGGGGCTTTGTCGGCCAGGCCCGACTGCGCGGGCTTCAGGCCGTCGCCGGTGATGTCTACTGCATCGCCGTTCTGGCGCACGGCGCTGATCTTTTTGGGGTTGGCATCCAGCACCATGGCCGACATCACATCGCCGTTGTCGGGATGGTCCACCAGGGCTTCGTCGATCGCGTCGTCCAGGTCGGCCGGATCTGTGGGCAGGGTGACGAATTTTTCCGGCCCGCGGTAGATCTGGCGGCGTTCAAAATCCATCAGGCCCCGACGCAAGGCCTTGTAGGCGGCATCCTGGTCGTTGGCCTTGAGCGTTGTGTAGACGTTCAGGCCCCGGGTATAGGTTTCTTCGCCGTATTGGGCAAACATCAGCTGGCGCACGGTTTCGGTCACGTATTCGGCGTGGATGCGGTCACTGCCATTGCCGGAGCGCACGTGCAGTTCTTCCTTGCGGGCAGCAATGGCCTGGTCTTCGGTGATGAAGCCGTTTTCCTCCATGCGGGTGATGATGTGCTGCTGCCGGATCTTGGCGCGGGTGGGGTTGGCGATCGGGTTGTAGGCCGAGGGGGCTTTGGGCAGGCCGGCGAGCATGGCGGCTTCGGCGATGCTGAGGTTCTTCAGGGGTTTGCCAAAGTAGGTTTCCGCTGCCGAGGCAAAGCCATAGGCGTGGTTGCCCAGGAAGATCTGGTTCATATAGATTTCCAGAATCTGGTCCTTGGTCAGCGCGTGTTCGAGCTTGAAGGTCAGCAGAATTTCGTAAATCTTGCGGGTGTAGCTTTTTTCGGCCGATAAATATACGTTGCGTGCCACTTGCATGGTGATGGTGGAGGCGCCTTGGCTCTTCATGCGGCCCATATTGGCCACGGCTGCCCGCACCATGCCTTTGTAGTCCACGCCGCCATGCTGGTAGAAGCGCGCATCTTCAATCGCCAGCACGGCATCTTTCATGACCTGCGGGATGTCCTTGATGGGGGTCAGGCTGCGGCGCTCTTCGCCAAACTCGGCCAGCAGCATGCCTTCGGCCGAGAACACCCGCAAAGGCAGCTTCGGCCGGTAGTCCGAAAGTTCTGAAATATCGGGCAAATTGGGGTACGCCACCGCCAGCGCCACGCCGATAACCATGGCAAGTGCCACAACGCCAGCCAGTGCCAGGCCCAGCCCCCAACCCAGCAGGCGCAGTGACCAGACCAGAATCCGTGAGCGCGGAGCCGCGTGGGGGGTGTTAGACGGAGGTTTTGAAGGCATAGGTCACAGGGAGCAGAAAAGAAAAAAGGAAGGTCCGTACAGGCAAATCGCCCCTATTTTGCCCTTACCCTCAGGGCTGTCCGCCAAGAGCGTGCGTGTACTTTTGGCAACGCTCTGTAGATTTACGTTTGGAAATATGCTTTGCTGGGGGTTAGTCTTACTGATAGCATCCCCGTCAAATGTTAATTTTTGTAGCATTCTGCTCAGTACCGGGAGAAAGATTTGATCTCATTGGGATCGTTGTTCAGTCGCAAACCCCAGCCATTGTTGGGGCTTGACATCAGTTCGTCCAGTCTCAAGCTGGTCGAGCTGGACCATGATGCGCTCGGAAACCTGGTGCTTAAGCGTTGCGCAATTGAGCCTCTGGAACGCGGCTGGATCACGGACGGTAATATTGAAAAGTTTGACGAGGTCGCCGAGGCCATGCGTCGGCTGGTCAAAAAGAGTGGCACCCGCACCAAGAATGTGGCCATGGCCCTGCCGCCGTCTGCGGTGATCACCAAGCGCATTGTGCTGCCGGGCGGGCTGTCTGACATGGAGCTGGAAGTGCAGGTCGAGTCAGAGGCCAACCAGTACATCCCTTTTTCGCTCGACGAAGTGAGCCTGGACTTTTGTGTGGTGGGCCCCAGCGCCAGTTCGGCTGGTGATGTGGATGTGCTGATTGCCGCGTCGCGAAAGGAAAAAGTGCAAGACCGCCAGGGCCTGGCCGAGGCCGCCGGGCTGAACCCGGTGATTTTGGACATCGAGTCCTATTCGGCACGGTTGGCCACCTCGCGACTTATCGAGCGTATGGCGAATCGTGGCGAGGATGCCTTGGTGGCGCTGTTTGAAGTCGGTGCCTTGGCCACCAGCATGCAAGTTATTTGCAACGACGAAGTGCTGTACGAGCGCGACCAGGCTTTTGGCGGGGCCCAGCTGACCCAGTTGATCGTGCGCCAATACGGCTTTTCGCAAGAAGAGGCCGAGAGCAAAAAGCGTAGCGGCGACCTGCCTGAGGATTACGGCAGTGTGGTGTTGCAACCCTTTGTAGAAAGTCTGGCCCAAGAAATCGGCCGGGCCTTGCAGTTCTTTTTTACCAGCACGCCGCATAACAAGGTTGACCATGTACTGTTGGCTGGTGGCTCAGCGGCCTTGCCCGGCCTGACGGAGGCCGTCACCCAGCATGCGTCGTTTGCCTGCAGCCTGGTCAACCCGTTTGAAGGTATGGAAATGGGCAACGATGTCCGGCTGAAAAAAGTGCTGCGCGAAGCGCCCTCGTACCTCACCTCGTGTGGGTTGGCCATGCGGAGGTTTCTGCAGTGATCCTGATTAACTTATTGCCGCACCGAGAAGCGGCACGGGCGCGTAGGCGCGAAACCTTCCAGGTGATGCTGGTGGTGTCTGTATTGTTGGGTGCGCTGTTGATCGGCATCGGGTTCTTGTGGTGCGAGGCCCAGATATCGGGCCAGCAAGAGCGCAATGTGATCTTGACCCAGGCGGTTACGGTACTGGATGGCCAAATCAAGGAAATCGCCAATATCGAATCGGAAATCAAGGCCCTGACCGAGCGCCAAAAAGCCGTAGAAGACCTACAAGCCGACCGCAATCTCCCGGTTCATTTGCTCAATGAGCTGGTGAAACAACTGCCAGATGGAACCTATATCACCAGCCTGAAGCAGGAGAATCAGAGTGTGTCTATCCAGGGCGTGGCCCAGTCCAATGAGCGTGTTTCGGAGATGTTGCGCAATTTGGCAAACAACACGCCATGGCTGTCGAAACCTGACCTGGTGGAGATTGTGGCCAGCACCGTGACCTTGACTCCGCGGGACCAGCGGCGGGTGGCTAAATTTAATTTACGGGTTCGTTTAATGCGTTCCAGTGAAGTGCAAAAAACCGTTGAATCGGCGGCATCTGCTGCGGTCGTCAGCCCCTAGCAAAAGTGTCATGGCTACAAAAAAACCTTCATTGAATATTGACTTCAAGGCCGTGCAGGACAAGCTGCAAAAGCAGTTCCGCGACCTGAATCCCAACGACCCATCGGTATGGCCTGCAGTACCCCGCTACTTGCTGTACTTTGTGGTGGTTCTGGCGGTGGTTGTTGGTCTTTGGTACACGTGGCTCAGCAGCTACGAAGATGAATTGCTAGTCGAGCAAACCAAAGAAACCCAACTGCGTGAAACCTACACCGCTCGGCTGGCCAAGGCCGTCAACCTAGAGGCGCTGAAAAAGCAGCGCGAACAGGTTCAACAATATGTGACGCAGCTCGAAAAACAACTGCCCAGCAAAGCTGAAATGGCCGCCTTGCTGTCGGATGTGAACCAAGCCGGTTTGGGGCGCAGCTTGCAGTTTGAATTGTTCCGCCCGGGCCAAGTGGTGGTTAAAGACTATTACGCGGAGTTGCCCATTGCCGTCAGGGTGACCGGCAAGTACCACGACATGGGGGCTTTTGCCTCGGATGTGGCCAACTTATCCCGTATTGTGACGCTCAATAATTTGTCCATCAACCCCGTGAATGCGGCCAGCCAGGACGGTATGTTGTCCATGGAGGTTACCGCCCGAACCTTCCGTTATCTGGATGCCGAAGAAATCGCTGCGCAAAAGCCAGGAGCCAAAAAATGAAATGGGTTCCTTTGGTTGTTATGGGTGCTGTGGCCACCACCCTGCTGGCAGGGTGCAGCATTTCCGGCGAAGACGAACTCCGCCAATGGATGACCGACCAGCGCAGCCAGGTGCACCCGCGTGTCATTCCTTTGGTTGAGCCTAAGAAATTCATCCCCCAAGCCTATACCCAAGAAGGCGCGGTAGATCCGTTTAGCCTGCAAAAATTGACGCAGGCGCTCAAGCGCGATTCCACCCAAAGTGTTGCCAACACCGCGCTGATCGCGCCTGAGTTGGCGCGCCGCAAAGAGGCTTTGGAAGCCTACCCGGTGGACTCCATGGTGATGGTGGGCAGCTTGAAAAAAGCCGGGCAGCCCGTAGCCTTGGTCAAAATCGACAATCTGTTGTACCAGGTGCGCGTGGGCAACTATCTGGGCTTGAACTACGGGCGGGTCATGAAGATTGACGAATCGGAAATTACGTTACGGGAAATTGTGCAGGACTCGACCGGAGATTGGATCGAGCGGGCCGCTGGTTTGGTGCTACAAGAGGGAGCGAAATGAATAAGCAGAATCGAATGGGGTGGCACATGCTAGACCGATTGGCCGCAGCGCTGGTATTGGCGCTAAGTTCGGTGGCCGCGCATGCGCAAGCCACTATTGAGTCCGTCACCGGCTCCATCCAAGGAGGGGTCGAGGTCATTCGTATCGACCTCAGTGAGCCTTTGGCGGCCCTGCCGTCAGGGGTGTCCATCCAGTCACCTGCCCGCATTGCCCTTGACTTTCCGGGCGTGTCCAACGGTATTGGCCGGTCATCCATCGATGTCAACCAAGGCAATCTGCGTTCCGTCAATGTAGTGCAGGTAGGCGACCGCTCGCGTATTGTGCTCAACCTAAAGCAGGCCACTTCGTACAAGGCTGAACTCAAAGGAAAGTCAATCCTGGTCGTGCTCGATGCCGTTGCGGTCGCAGCACCCATGGCCAGTGCCATGCCAACTTTTTCCGACAGCGGCAGCCGCGACAAAGCACCCCTCAAAGACATCGACTTTCGCCGGGGTGACGACAACGCGGGCCGCATTATTGTGGCCTTGAGGAATAGCCAAGTGGGCGTGGATGTGCGCCAACAAGGGCAAAATTTGGTGGTGGAGTTTTTGAATTCCACCCTGCCTGAAGGCTTGCGCCGCCGCCTGGACGTAGCAGACTTTGGTACACCGGTACAAAACATCACCACTACCCAGTTAGGCGATCGTGTACGCATGGTGATCGAGCCCAAGGGGGCATGGGACCACAGTGCTTACCAAAGTGATGGCCAGTTTGTGGTCGAAATCCGGCAGCAAAAAACCGATCCGACCAAGTTGGTTCAAGGCCAAGGTTATGCCGGTGAAAAACTGTCGCTGAACTTCCAGAACATCGAAGTCCGTGCACTGCTGCAGGTGATTGCAGATTTCACCAACTTCAATGTGGTCACCTCCGACTCCGTCACGGGCTCCGTCACCCTGCGCCTGAAAGACGTGCCATGGGACCAAGCCTTGCAAATCATCATGGACTCCAAAGGCTTGGGCATGCGCAAGTCGGGCTCTGTGTTGTGGATTGCGCCAAAGGACGAGATCGACGCACGTACCAAAAAAGATATGGAGTCTGCTGCTTCCATGCAGGCTCTAGAGCCTTTGGTAACCCAATCGTTTCAGTTGAATTACGCCAAGGCAGCCGATATCGTGACCCAACTTGGCGGTTCTGTTTCAGGTGGCTCCAGCAATATGCCTCGCTTCCTCAGTCCTCGTGGCACCGCGATTTCGGAGCCGCGGACCAACCAGATTTTTGTGAATGACATCCCCAGTCGAATTGCGGCGGTGCAGGACCTGATCAAAAAGCTGGATATTGCCGTGCGACAGGTGCTGATTGAGGCCCGCATCGTGGAAGCCTCCGACACCTTCGGTAAGTCCCTGGGGGTCAAGCTAGGCAGCACTGCGGGCAGCTCGACCACAGCAGGCACGGCAGCTGGCAGCTACGGACTTTCTGGCAATACGCGCTTTACCGTGGGCACCAGCTACAGCAACGTCGCCGCTAGCAATGGCTCTAGTGGCTCGGCTGTGGATACCTCGGGTAATTTTGTGAATCTGCCCGCAGTGGGTCAGGGCGGATATGACGCAGCGGCATTTGCCCTGTCGATTTTTAGCAGTGCCGCCAACCGTTTCCTGAATCTGGAAATTTCCGCCCTAGAGAACGACGGCAAAGGCAAACTCGTGTCCAGTCCGCGGATCGTGACCGCCGACCAAACCAAAGCTCTGATCGAGCAAGGCACCGAGTTCCCGTATCAGCAAGCCACCTCCAGCGGAGCCACGTCGGTAGCCTTCCGCAAAGCGAACCTGAAGCTGGAAGTCACTCCCCAGATCACCCCCGAGGGCAACATCATTCTGGATCTGGACATCAACAAGGACAGCCGTGGCGAGACGACTTCTGCCGGTATCGCCATCGACACCAAACATATCAAGACACAGGTTTTGGTAGAAAACGGCGGTACAGTGGTGATAGGCGGTATCTTTACATTGGATGAAACAGACAGTATTACCAAGGTGCCTGTGCTGGGCGATATTCCTTATTTGGGTAATCTCTTCAAGTCCAAATCGCAAGCCAGTACCAAGAAGGAAATGCTGGTCTTTATCACGCCAAAAATGATTGTGGAACGCGCGGCCTCGCGCTAGTAAAAACTGACAACGGAGCAGGGAAAAATGATGCGTTATTTAAAGGTTTGGATGTTGTTGGTGTTGGCCGTATTGACGGCTTGCGGGGGGGGGGGGAATCCGGGGGGGACTACTTCAACGTCTACAACACCAACGACCAGCCAACCAACCATTGTGGTATCTCTTGTGGATGCCTCTGGTACTGTGTTAGTGACAAATGCAATTAGTAAAAGCGCTGTTTACTACGCGAAAGCAGTCGTTACGAATGCAAGTGGTGCAGTCGTGGCGAACCAGTTGGTAACTTTTTCGACGAACTATACGATAGCAACATTAGCAGGAGGTACAACAGATACCACTGCGTTGACTGACACTAGTGGCGTAGCAAAGGTGCTGATTAGTCCTTTGAGTTTGACTACTACAAGTGCTGGTGCATTAACTGTTGCAGCTACGGTTGGAAGTGCTGCGGTAACGGCCAGTTTGAATTTTGGAACGACTGCTGCCAATTTAACATTAGAAAGTATTACCACATCATCTACTAGTATCGGAGCGTTAGAGACTTCGTCTGTTACGGTAATTGGTTCGGTTAACGGAATTGCATCGTCAGGCATACTGGTGAATTTTTCCGCATCTTGTGGGACTTTTAGTCCTAGCAGTTTTACTACAGTCAGTGGTGGTATCGCTAGATCTACATATCAATCAACCTCGGCTTGTGCTTCGACTACGGTAACTCTGACGGCATCAGCGGTTGGTGCGACTACAAATGTTACTAAGACTATTTCTGTGGCTTCGGCACGGGCGACTAACATTTTATTTGCCTCTTTTGCACCCTCAGGTGGCTTAATGTACGCTTCTAGTGCTGCAAGTGGCAATAAGACATCCGTAGTTAAGTTCCAAGTGGTTGATAGCAACAGCAATGGATTGCCGAATGCTACCGTTAATTTTTCGTTGTCCACTGATGCCATTGCGGCTGGCGTGACATTTGCCAGTAGTAGCACTCAAGGCTTAACCACTGATAGCAATGGCTTTGTATCCGTAACAGTTGCTTCGGGAGCGTTGCCTATTCCTGTGACTGTTACTGCAAAGTTGGCCTCGGATAGCACCGTTACAGCTTCATCTTTAGGGTTGCGTGTTACGACCGGCGCTGCAACGCAGAGCTCTGTATATACGTCTATTAGTGCCACCAAATTAAGTATTGAGGCTTTTAATATTGATGGGGTTACTACTTCTATAGTTATGCGGACGGCTGATCGAATGGGTAATCCTGTTCCGGATGGCACGACAGTTAACTTTGTAGTCAGTGCAGGTTTGATCACTGGAAGCTGTATTTTGTCTAACTCTGCATGTACTGTTACATATACTAGTCAAGGTGCTAGGCCTGCAAATGGTCGAGTAGCTGTATTGGCCTATTTAAATGGTGAGGAGGCCTTTGTTGATTTGAATGGGGATAATGTTTGGCAGCCTAATGAAATTTTTTATCCAGTAGGCTTGCCTTATGTGGATGCCAACGAAAATTTAGGGTATGATATTGGCGAACAAAAGATTGGAAGTACTGCAAATTCAGATTCTTGTGCTTATGCGCAAACGGTAGAGGCATATCCGTCTGTAGTATCGAGCTGTGATAACTCAGCCTGGAATGGCAATGTATTGGTGCGAAAGCAGCTGGTTTTGGTGGCGGCAACTTCTCAAGCTGCTGCTGACTTTATTTCACGGACTGTCAATGCCCTTGTAGTAAATGTGCATGACAATAATCAAACCGCTTCCAGTAACAATGCAATGCCAACCGGAACCACTATATCGGCTGCGGTTACTACTACCGGCGTTGCATGCGCTGTTACTTCAACAAGCCCTAATGTTGTGTTCAACTCTACGGTTGGTACAAATGTTAGGTTAAATCTAAATGGAAGTCCCAGTTGTATTGCAACGGGTACAACGATTGTTGTAACTGTTACCAGCCCAAACGGCGTTATCACTGCGATTCCATTTGTTGCTCCTTGATTAGTCTTGTCGGCCTACCTGGCTCCGGTAAGTCCACCGTGGGCCGCCAACTTGCACGGCGTTTGCAAGTGCCTTTCATCGACTCAGACCACGTGATCGAGCAGCGCATAGGCTGCTCGATCCGCGAGTTCTTCGAGCGCGAGGGGGAGCCGCGTTTCCGCGATGTCGAGGCCGAAGTAATTGACGCCCTGACCCAAGACGGTCCGGGTGTGCTGGCTACCGGCGGCGGCACCGTGTTGCGGCCTGCCAACCGCGAAGCTTTGCATGCG
>NZ_JANXMU010000004.1 GCF_025354435.1 Rhodoferax sp. | reverse complement strand
CCGCGCCCAGCTGGAGGCCTAAAAAGCTTAAAAATCGAAACCACATAGGGTGAAAAAAGGAATGCGGGTGGTGTTATCAACCACCCTGGGAATCCACACCGCCGGTCAGCACCTTGCCGGAGGAGGGCACGACGTTGTTGTAGGCGCGGGCCAGGCGGGTGATCGAGTCCAGCAGGATCACCACGTCTTTTTTCAGCTCGACCAGGCGCTTGGCGCGCTCGATCACCATTTCGGCCACGTGCACGTGGCGCGCGGCGGGCTCATCAAATGTGGAGGCAATCACCTCGCCCTTGACGGAACGCTGCATTTCGGTTACTTCTTCAGGCCGTTCGTCGACCAGCAGCACCATCATGTGGCTGTTCGGGTAGTTGGCGGCAATGGCGTGGGCCATGTGCTGCATCATCACCGTCTTGCCGCTCTTGGGCGGGGCGACCAGCAGGGCGCGCTGGCCCTTGCCGATGGGGGCCACGATGTCGATGATGCGGCCGGTGATGTTCTCTTCGCCCTTGATGTCGCGTTCCAGCTTCATCTGCTCTTTGGGGAACAGCGGGGTCAAGTTTTCGAACATGACCTTGTGCTTGTTTTCTTCGGGGCCGCCGCCGTTGACCTTGTCGAGCTTGTTCAGCGCAAAGTAGCGTTCGCCGTCCTTGGGCGTGCGCACTTCGCCTTCGATCATGTCGCCGGTGTGCAGGTTGAAGCGGCGCACCTGGCTCGGGCTGATGTAGATGTCGTCGGTGCTGGCGGTGTAGCTGGTGTCGGGGCTGCGCAGGAAGCCGAAGCCGTCGGGCAAGATTTCCAGCACGCCATCGGCAATGATCTGCTCGCCGGTGCGGGCGCGCTTTTTGATGATGGCAAACATCAGCTCTTGCTTGCGCATACGGCCGGTGTTCTCAATTTCAAGTTCTTCGGCTTGTTTGAGGACTTCAGACACGTGCAGTGCCTTGAGTTCGTTTAAGTGCATGGATTGACTCCTGGGCGGAGTTCTGAGAGGAAAAAAGGGGGGAGGTTTTGAGGAGGCTAGAAGGGCCTCACAAACCGGGAACTCGAACCGACTTGCACGAGGGCAAATGGGTGAATGCGCTGATTATGACAGGAATAGTGACCAGAAAAAATGAAGCCACCGCGAGGGTGGCTGGGTGCGAAAGGCTTAGGCCAGTTGCTGGTCGATAAATGCGGTCAGCTGCGACTTGCTCATGGCGCCGACTTTGGTGGCTGCCAGCTCACCGCCCTTGAAGATCATCAAGGTGGGAATGCCGCGGATGCCGAACTTGGCGGGGATGTCGCGGTTCTCGTCCACGTTCATTTTGGCGATTTGCAGCTTGCCTGCATAGCCGGTAGCCACTTCGTCCAAAATGGGGGCAATCATTTTGCAAGGACCGCACCATTCGGCCCAGTAATCGACCAACACCGGGGTGGTGGACTTTAAAACGTCCGCATCGAAAGTTGCGTCCGAGACATGTTTGATGAGTTCGTTGGCCATGGGGGTTTCCTTAAAACAGAGTGCCGAGACGACTAAAGTTGCGGCATTGTGACAGAAACCAAGAGCGCCTGTTGGCCACCACCGTGCTATCACAGACATAGCGAAAACCCATTGACCCATCTGCACCATCGCTTCAAATATGTCCAACTCTTCCGACCCCCTGTGGTTTGCCCCTGGCACCGGCTTGCTGGCCCAGATACAGCAGGCCATGGTGCAGCGCCAGGCCCATCCTGCGCGCACCGTGGTCTTGCTGCCCTACGCGCAACTCATGCCGCTGGCGAACCGGTTTTGGGCGCAGGCCCAGTCCGACGGGTTTACACCGCGTTTTGAATCCACGCTGAACTGGTCGCATGGTCTGGGCGGCACAGCCCTAGGGCCACACGATCTGCGCTTTGACACCGCCATGGACATGCTGCGCGCCCCGGACCTGCTGGAGCGTGCCGGCCTGGGCGCGCAGCGCGAGGCCTTGGCGGCCCGCCTGGTCGAAGCTGCCCACCAACTGGCCCCGCTGGTGGCCGCCGTGCCGCCGCCACAGCGTGCCGATTGGGCTGATCAAGCGCGCGACGCGGTGGGCCTGGGCATGGAGGCCCCAGTGCTGGCACTGGAGTGCGTGGTGGCCCGCATCGCGCTGGAATGGGCCGCTGCCTCCAGCTACGCCACCGACGTGCTGTGGTTTGACTCCGTGCCCGCCGCGCTGGACTGCATCGTCGTGCTCGACGGCTTTCAGACCGACCCGCTGATCCACGCCCTGTGCGCAGCCTGGGGTGACAAGGTCACGCGCCTGACGCGCCCCGTGCCGCCACCGCCGCCCATACCCGCCCTGCACGAGGCCAGCGATTCCGAAGACGAAGCCCAGCGCGCCGCCGCCTGCGTGCTGCGCCACATCGAGGCCGGTCGCACGCCCGTCGCCCTGGTGGCCACCGACCGCCTGCTGACCCGCCGTATCCGCGCCATGCTGGCCGTGCAGCATGTGCGCATACGCGACGAAACCGGCTGGAAGCTGTCCACCACCCGTGCCGCCGCGCAACTGGTGGTCACGTTGCGGGCGGCCCGCTGGGATGCCAGCAGCGACGCAGTGCTGGACTGGCTGAAAAACGCCCCCGCGTTCCGCCCCCGCACCGTGCAAACGCTGGAGAAAGCGCTGCGCAAAGCGTCGGTGCAAAGCTGGTCCGCCTGGAGCCCCGAGGCCACACCCCAGCAGCCCGCTGTGTCCGATGCCGTGCGCCTGGCCAACAGCCTGCGCGCCAGCCTGCAGGCCGCCCGCCCGCTGGCCGCCTGGCTGGCCGCTGTGCGCGTCTTGCTGCAGGCCAGTGGCCAATGGGCTGCGCTGGAGGCCGATGCCGCCGGGGCCAAGCTACTGTCCGCCCTGCGCCTTACCGAGGGGGCCGAGGCCGAGTTTGCCGACTTCCCCCAGGCCGCCCGCCGCCTGCGCCTGGCCGAGTTCAGCACCTGGGTGGGCGATGCGCTGGAGGCCGCCAGCTATGTGCCCGACCACCCGCAGGACGAGCAGGTGGTGGTGCTGCCGCTGAGCCAACTGCTGGCCCGCCCGTTTGCCGCCCTGGTGCTGCCCGGCTGCGACGAAGTGCGCCTGGCCGTGTCGCCCGAGCCGCCCGGTGCCTGGACCGCCGCGCAGCGCGAAGCCCTGGGCCTGCCGTCCCGCGCCGTGCTGGAAGCCGCCGCCCGCGCTGCCTGGGCCAATGCCCTGCAAACCCCGCATACCGATGTGCTGTGGCGGCAAAGCGATGCCTCGGGCGAAACCCTGCTGGCCAGCCCGCTGGTGCAGGCACTGCGGATCACAGAAGCGCCACCGCTGGCCGCCGACCCGCGCATCCCCCGCAGCCTCACCCCGCTGCCCAGCGAGCGGCCCTTGCCGGTGGGCGCGGCCTTGCCCATCACCCGCCTGTCGGCCAGTGCCTACGAGGATTTGCGCCGCTGCCCGTACCGCTTCTTCGGCCTGCGCCAGCTGGGCCTGCAAGAGCCGCAAGAGCTGACCGGCGAGGTGGACAAGCGCGACTTCGGCACCTGGCTACACGCGGTGCTGAAAACCTTCCATGAGGCATTAAATCGCTCTCCAGCGCAATCAATTCCTGCGCGGGTAGCTATGCTTAACGTAGCGGCCGATCAGGTTACGCAAGACATGCACCTGGAGCCGGGTGAGTTTCTGCCCTTCGCCTCGGCCTGGCCCCGCGTGCGCGACGGCTACCTGGACTGGCTGGCCCCGCACGAAGCCGCTGGCGGCCAGTTCGAGCAGGCCGAAAGCGCACTGGAGCTGCCGCTGGGCTCCATCACCCTGATCGGCACCATCGACCGGGTCGACCAGGTGCACGCCGACGGCCGCAGCACCGCCCTGGTCATCGACTACAAAACCGAAAACGCCCAGGCCACCGGCAAACGCATCCAGCAGCCGTTGGAAGACACCCAGCTGGCCTTCTACGCCGCCCTGTTGCCGCACGACACCTTGCGTGCCGCCTACCTCAACGTGGGCGAAAAAGACGGCAGCCAGTTGTTCCAGCAGACCGAAGTGGTTGAGGCCCGCGACGCATTGATCCACGGCATCCTTGACGACATGCAGCGCATTGCCAATGGCGCGACTTTGGCTGCGCTGGGCGAGGGTGCCGCCTGCACCTTCTGCGCCGCACGGGGCTTATGCCGCAAAGACTGGTGGACGGCGTAAAAAGTTTACGCGCTATCTAAAAGATAGCTTTTGGCGTAGGTATTACATGCGCCAGAGGCCTAAAAAGCATCTAATTTTCTTGCAAACTCCCATTGCGCTGCAACCAGGCGCAAAACGCCACGGCGTGCGGGTTTTGCGTGGCTTGGGGGGCCATGATCCAGTAGTTGGTGCGGTCGCATAGGCTCAGGGCGGGGAAGGGCGTGTGCAGCAGGCCGCTGGCCAGTTCGTCGCGCAATTGCAGCGGGTTGCCCAGGGCGATGCCCATGCCCTGCACGGCGGCTTGCACGGCCAGATGGGCGTGGTCGAAGGTGACAAGGTGGCGTGGCTGCTGCGCGGGCAGCCCGGCCAGGGCCAGCCAGTCCTGCCAGACCAGCGGGGTGGATCGGCTGTGCAGCAGGGTGCGCGAAAGCACATCCGCCGTGGCCAACAAGGGTGGCTGGGCGGCCAGCACTTGCGGGCTGCACACAGGGGTTAATGTGTTGGGCAGGAAGGCCCCCAGCTCTACATCGCGCCAGGGTGCGCGCTGGCGCAGGGCGGCCAGCTCGTCGTCGGTAAAGCAGCGGATGGACACGTCGTAGGCCGCGGGGTCGAACCCGGTGGAGCTAACGGTGGTGGCCAGTTGCACGTCCACGCCCGGCACCTCGGCACAAAAGCTGGCCAGTTGCGGGATCAGCCACTGGGCGGAGAGCGAGGCCATGGAATTCACCGACAAGGTATTGCCACGCGGCTGGCGCTGCACCCGGGCCGTGGCGCTAGCCATCTGGTCGAAGGCGCTGCGCAGGCTGGGCAAATAGGCGGCACCCTCGGCCGTCAAGCCCAGGCCCCGGCCGCTGCGCTGCACCAGTGGAACGCCTAGCCATGTTTCCAGTGCCTTGATCTGATGGCTGACCGCACTTTGCGTCACATGCAGCTCCTGCGCAGCCAGGGTCACGCTTTCGCAGCGGGCCGCAGCTTCGAAAGCGCGCAGCATGTTCAGGGGTGGCAGGCGGCGGGCCGTGGCTTTGGCATGAGGTGAATTCATGGGTTTGGCGATATTTATCGATAGTTTTACAGCGAAATTACCACTAGCATAGCGCTACTGTGTGCATCGCCCAATCAGTAATTCAGCTCATTTGTAGCAGGCTGCTGGTGGCCGTTTGCCGTGGCCCGAACCTGGCACCCTGAGGCGCCACACAAATGCTTTACCCTTGCTGTCTGTCCGATGAGGAATTCCCCCTTGCAACCCCAATCTCCCCCCAAAACCGTTGTATTTGATCTAGGTGCCGTGCTGCTGCGCTGGCAACCCGCCGAGATCGTCCAGCACGAGCTTGCCCGGCACGCGCCCACCGCCGCCGCTGCGCAGCTGCTGTGCGAGCGCATCTTCCAGGGCCTGCACCCAGGGGCCACTTGGGCCGAATTCGACCGCGGCACGGTCGAGCCCGCACCGCTGGCGGCCTTGCTGGCCGCGCAGAGCGGGGTGGATGCCGCCGACTTGCTGCGCTTCATCCATGCCATCCCCAACCACCTGCCCACCCAGCAGGACACCGCTGCGCTGCTGCCACGCCTGAAGGCGCAGGGGCACAGGCTGGTGTATTTGTCGAACATGCCTACTTCGTATGCCGACCGCCTGCAGGACCGCGATTTCTTCAACCACTTTGAAGACGGCATCTTTTCGGCCCACGTGGGCCTGATCAAACCCGAACACGGCATCTACGCGCTGGCTGAAAGCCAGTTTGGGCTGACGCCTGCCGACACCGTGTTCATCGACGACAACGCGCACAACGTGGCTACGGCGCACGCACGCGGCTGGCAGGCGATCCAGTTTCTGGACGCGGCGCAGTGCGAGCGGGATCTGGTAGCGCTGGGTTGGCTGGAATAAAACAAAGCTTGGTATGAAGACAAACACACTCTCTAGCCCGGCGCGCCCGGCACCCGCCGCCGAACACCGCTTCGGCCTGCATTTATCCGCCGAATGGCGGGTGTTTGCGGCCTTCTTCATGTACTCGTTCGGCCTGGGCGGTATCTTCCCCCGGCTGGGCGAGATCCAGCGCGGCATGGGTGTGGGCGAGGGCGCTTTGGGCCTGGCGCTGATCGGCACTGCGGCGGGCACCCTGGTGTCACTCACCCTGGCTAGCCGCCTGTTGGAGCGCATCGGCTACCGCCGGGCGCTGCTGGTATTGACACCCATGGTGGCGGTGTTTTTTGCCATTGCCAGCTGGGCCAGTGGGCCATTGGTGCTGTTTTTGTGCCTGGTGCCTGCGGGCCTGTGCATTGGCGTGGTGGAGGTGGTGGTGAACGTAGAGGCCGACCGGGTCGAGCACCAGCTGGGCCGCCGCATCATGAACCGCGCCCACGCGTTCTGGAGCTTTGGCTTTTTTGCCGCCGGGCTGGTCGGCGCGGGTATTGCGCAGCTCGGCATCAGTCCGCAACTGCATTTGGCGGCCATGGTGCCAGTGGTGGTGCTGGCCACCTGCCTGCTGCTGGGCCGCTTCAGCCCTGCGCCGCTGCGCGAAAGCAGCACCGAAGAAGCCCCGCATTTCGCCCGACCCACCTGGGCCATCATGGCGCTGGTCTGCGTCACTTTGTCGGCCATGCTGCTCGAAGGCGCGGGCGCGGATTGGTCGGCCATCTACATGCGCAACGTGTTTGAGGCCGCGCCCTGGGTGTGTGGGCTGGCGGTGGCGGCGGGCGCGTTCACGCAGGCGGTGATGCGGTTTTTTGCCGACAGCCTGGTGGAACGCTTCAGCCCGGTGGTGTTTGCCCGCTGCCTGCTGGTGGTGCTGGGCTGCGGCGCGCTGCTGGTGGTGCTGGCCCCCTCGCCCGCGCTGGCACTGCTGGGCCTGGGGCTGATGGGCGTGGGCACCAGCGGTATTTTCCCGCTGGCCATGTCGGCGGCGGCGCAGCGCACCGACCGGCCGGCCGCCGTCAACGTGGCGGCGCTGGCGCAAATCTCGTTTGTAGTGTTTCTGCTGGGCCCGCCCTTGCTGGGCCAGGTGGCCGAGCACTTCGGCATCCGCAACCTGTACGCCGCCTGCCTGCCGTTTGTGCTGCTGAGCCTCGTAGCGGTGGGAGCCCTGGGTAAAAAGAAGTGACCCAGGCCGCCTACGAACACAACGGCCATCCGGTTGAGCGCGCCGCCTTCTACGCCATCGCCTGCGACCCCCGGCGCAGCATCGCGGTAGAGGCCTGCGCGGGTGCGGGCAAAACTTGGATGCTGGTCTCGCGCATCCTGCGGGCCTTGCTGGAGGGCAGCTTGGCCAAAGACGGTCATGGCACGGCCGCCCACGAAATCCTGGCCATCACCTTTACCAAAAAAGCCGCCGGTGAAATGCGCCAGCGCCTGAACGAATGGCTGGTCGAATTCGCCCAGGCCACGCCCGAAAAATTGGCTGAAGAACTGCTGGCCCGTGGCGTGCCACCCGCACAGATTGCTGTGCAGGCCCCGGCCCTTAAAAACCTCTACCCCCAGCTCCTGGCTAGCGCCCGCCCGGTGCAGATCCGCACCTTCCACAGCTGGTTTGCCGCCTTGCTGCGCACCGCACCGCTGGCCGTTTTGCAGGATTTGGGCCTGCCCGCCAACTACAGCCTGCTAGAAGACGACACCGAGGCCGTCACCGCCGTGTGGCCGCGCTTTTACGCCACCGTGGTGGACAGTCCCAACGCCCGTGCCGACTTTGAAGCCCTGGTGGCCGTGCATGGTCGCTTCCAGGCGCACAAGGCGCTGGCATCGGCTTTGAACAAACGTGTGGAATTTGTGTTGGCCGACGCGCAGGGCGTGGTGGATGCGTCGGTGCCGCCGTTTGACGTGCAGTTTCCCGCCTTTGCCGGGCTGGCCGCGCCCGAGGATTTGCTCTGGGCCCAGCGCCCGCTGCTGCAAGAAGCCGCAGGCAACCTGGGCCGCGCCAGTGCCGTGACCTTCTCGGCGGCAGGCAGTGCGCTGGAGCAGGCGCTCACCGCCCACGATGCAGATGCCGTACTGGCCGCCTTGCTCACGCAAAAAGGCACGGCCCGCAAGTTTGGCGAAAAGATCGTCGGCATCGCCACCGTGCGCGCTGCGCAAGACCTGGTGTTGCAAGTAGTCCAGGCCCAACTCCAAAACGCTGCCTGGGCGCACCAGCAGCGCATGGCGCGCCTGACCCGCGTGCTGATCGCCGAGCTGGCCGCGCTGAAATACGAGCGCGGCTGGGTTGATATGAACGACGTGGAACGCGCCGCGTCCGTCATGCTGTCCGACCCCGTGCTCAGCGGCTGGGTGCAGGAACGGCTGGATGCCAAGGTCAAGCACCTGCTGATCGACGAATTCCAGGACACCAGCCCGCTGCAGTGGCAGGCCCTGCACGCCTGGCTCAGCGGCTATGCGGGCGCGGCTGGAGCGCCCAGCGTCTTCATCGTGGGCGACCCCAAGCAAAGCATTTACCGCTTCCGCCGCGCCGAGCCACAGGTGTTCCGCGCCGCCCAGGCCTTTGTGGTGGACGGGCTGGGTGGCGACCTGCTCAGCTGCGACCACACCCGTCGCAACGCCCCGCTGGTGATGGCCGCCGTCAACGCCGTCATGTCCGCCGCGCAAGCTGCGGGCGCGTACGACGGCTTCCGCGACCACACGACAGAATCCACCGCCCTCGGAGCCCTGCGCTGCCTGCCCGCCATCCCGCGCGATGCCAATGCCTCCGCCGTACAGGCCGCAGAGGGCGGCTGGCGCGACAGCCTGGGCACGCCGCGCGAAGAGCCCGAAGACACCTTACGCACCCTCGAATGCCGCCAGGCCGCCCAGTGGCTGGCCGGGCAACTGGCCGACGGCCTGCGCCCCAAGGACGTGATGGTGCTGGCCCGCCGCCGCGAGCGCCTGGGCCACATGCGCGATGCCTTGCGCGCCCTGCACATCCCCACCCAGCAGCCCGAAAAAGCCGATCTGGCCGACGCGCCCGAGGTGCAAGACATAGCAGCGCTGCTGGACGCGCTGGTGTCCACCCACCACGACCTGTCGCTGGCACAGGCGCTGAAATCGCCGCTGTTTGGCGTGACCGATGCAGACCTGGTGCACCTGGCCCAGTTGCAGCGCGCCGCCCGCGCCGATGCCGACAACACCGCCGACAGCAGTTGGTGGAGTCAGCTACACAATACAGAGCAGCTGCCGCAGGCGCTGTCTGCGCTAGCGCCTGTTTTGATGCAATGGAAGCAATGGCTGGATGCATTGCCTCCGCACGACGCGCTGGACGCCATCTACGCCCACGGCGACGTGCTGGCCCGCTTCGCCGCCGCTGCACCTGCCGCCTTGCGCACCTCGGTGCTGGCCAATCTGCGTGCGGTGCTGGGCACGGCTTTGCAGCTCAACGAAGGCCGCTTCGCCACGCCGTACGCCCTGGTGCGCGCCCTCAAGGCCGGCGGCGTCAAAGCCCCGGTCACCAGCGCCCCGGATGCCGTGCGCCTGCTTACCGTGCACGGTGCCAAGGGCCTGGAGGCTGCGTTGGTGCTGCTGCTCGACACCGATTCGCCACCCAGCAAAGCCGAAACCATGGGCGTGCTGGTGGACTGGCCCGGCGAGGCCGAATATCCGGTGCGCCTGGTCTTTCTGGCCAGCGAATCGAATCCGCCCGCCTGCGTGGTCGACGTGCTGGCCATCGAGCAGGCCGCCCGCCAGCGCGAGGAGCTGAACGGCCTCTACGTCGCCATGACCCGCGCCCGCAGCCAGCTGGTGCTGTCGTCCGTGGTGCCGCACAAGGCGGTGGACGGTTCTTGGTGGCAGCGGCTGCAACCCCTGGGGGAGATGGTGGCACCGCTCGCCTCAGTCGACCCGCTGGAAGCCGCCGTTGCCGATGCTGATTTCACTTTGTTGGTGGTGCCCGATATCGGCCTGCAAGTCGCCCCGCCGCGCCCCGAGCCGGGGGCTAATGCCACCGAATCCCGCATTGGGCAGGCGATGCACCGACTGTTGGAGTGGGGTACCGCCGATGCCGTCCAGCAGCAAGCCGCTGCGCGTGAGTTTGGTTTGGATGCCGAGCAGTCGCAGAAGGCCGCGACCATGGCCGCCGCTATCCGTGCGGGGGAAGGTGCTTGGGCCTGGGATGCGGAAGTTATTGACTGGGCGGGTAACGAGGTGGCCTTGAATTACCAGGGCAAGACCTTGCGCCTGGACCGTCTGGTGCGCCGCAAGGACACCGGCGCCTGGTGGGTGCTGGACCACAAATCCAAAAATCAGCCGCAGCGCGATGCGGGGTTGGTACAGCAGTTGGAGGCGTACCGGGCGGCGCTGCGGGTGTTGTATCCGGGGACGGTGGTGGAGGCGGCGTTTTTGACGGGGACGGGGGGGCTGGTGCTGGTGGAATGAATGGGTATTTCATCTCATGAACCATTACGCCAGAAGATTATCAAGGTCGATATATGATCCAAATTTTTGTAGAAAAAATTCGCACCAAAAAGTTTGAGTTTGATGCTAAATAAAAATTTAATGTGTGGGAGAAGATATTGAAACGTCAATTGATGTCGGGTTACCTTTTTCTGGCAGTCTTGGCAGGCATAATGTGCCCCAGTGCAACTGCGCAAAACGTTAGCGAACCGCTCTACAGGGGGAATCCAGTTGTGCTTAAACGTGGGTACTACTTTGTATCCAAAGATGCCAATGATCCTATGTCCAAGCAGATTACTAAATCAGAGACTGTTGAGGTGTATTTCAAACTTATTGAGCTACGCAAAATGGGGGAAATGTTAACGATACTGCTTCCGGCACCGTCAAACGGTATGAGTCAATTAGTGACTCGCTTGTACGAGGTGAATTGTGATACCGGCGCGACAAGATTCAATAGCATGTCGATGCTAGATGCGGAATGGGCGTTAAACGGTAAGCCAATCGTCATGAAGGGCTCAAAATGGGAGATTCCCGCGGAGCATACCTATGCGTACTTCGTGCACTACTTAACCTGTAATTTAAAATAAATTTTTCTGCAATCTCAGTCAAAGAAAAGTCACTAAATAAATATTACCTCCACTAATTGCGACGAGTGCATCGAGTTTTAGCGAGACTCAGCTTGAAAAATAAGCTAAATGTGATTTTTTGAGACATCCAAGAGGATAGATATCCTTGTTTCGGTCAAATCTTCGACTCGAAACCAGTATTTCAGCAGGTTATGAAGGCGGTTTCTTTTTTTAATCTGTTCGTGTCGCCAACTCCGCTGGCCGGGATGTGCCCCCGGCAGGCCAGTAACTTTCTTTTGCGTGGCCAAAAGAAAGTCACCAAAGAAAAGGCCACCCCCACTACCTGCGTCCCAGCGCTATCGCACTGGGAAACCTGCGGTGCTCGCTCCAGGTGGGGTCTGGCTAAACTCGCTGCGCTCAAACAACGCCAGCCCTTTTCCACCTGAAGCTGTGCTCCTCGGCGCATCTAGAGGGGGACCCCGGGAGCGCAGTCGGGGGCGCTGCGCGCCCCATCGCGCCTAGAGCGCGAAACTGGCGGCACCCCCAACCCCTGTATCCTCGCCCACTCATACAAACACCCGTACTCCTGAAAGAAGCAATGCAAAAAGAACAAAAGCCGAATGGCAAGACCGCGCTGGTTATTGGCGGGGGGCCTGCGGGCTTGATGGCGGCGGAGGTGCTGGCCAAGGCGGGGGTGTCGGTGCAGTTATGCGATGCGATGCCCTCAGTGGGCCGCAAATTTCTGCTGGCGGGCAAGGGTGGGCTGAATCTGACGCACTCTGAGCCAGCCGAACTCTTCGCCACCCGCTACGGCAGCCGCCAGGAACAGGTCGGCCCCTGGCTGCAAGACCTGGGTGCGGCGCAACTGCGCGACTGGGCCAAAGAGCTGGGCGTAGATACCTTTGTGGGCAGCTCGGGCCGGGTGTTCCCGACCGACATGAAATCTGCCCCGCTGCTGCGCGCCTGGCTGCACCGCCTGCGCGTGGCCGGGGTGCAGTTCCATATGCGGCACCGCTGGGTGGGGCTGGAAGGCAACACCTGGACGTTTGACACGCCTAAAGGCCCGGTGCAGATCACTGCCGACGCGGTGGTGCTGGCGCTGGGCGGTGGCAGCTGGGCACGCCTGGGTTCCGACGGTGCCTGGGTGCCTTTATTGCAAGCAGCCAAGGTGCCCGTGGTGCCCTTGCAACCGGCCAACTGCGGCTTTGATGTGGCGGGCTGGACCGAGCATTTCAGCAGCCGTTTCGCCGGACAACCTTTCAAAACCGTGGCGCTGTCGTTCACCAACAGCCAGGGCGATACCTTCCGCCGCCAGGGCGAATTTGTGGCCACCGCCAGCGGCATCGAGGGCAGCTTGGTCTATGCGGTGTCGAACCTGGTGCGCGATGAGATTGCCCTGAACGGCCACGCCACCGTGTTGCTCGACCTGCTGCCCGACAAAACCCCCGAGCGTGTGCTGGCCGATGTGGCCCATCCGCGCGGCACCCGTTCACTGTCCAGCCACCTGAAAAGCCGTCTTGGGCTGGAAGGGATCAAGGCGGGCATCCTGCATGAGCTGGTGGACAAGGCTGATTTTCAAAACCCGGCCGTGTTGGCTACCGCCATCAAAGCCCTGCCGATCCGCCTGGTGGCGACCCGGCCCCTCGACGAAGCCATCAGTACTGCCGGTGGCATCGCCTTCGAAGCCCTGAGCCCCGACCTGATGCTGGAGCCGTTGCCCGGCGTGTTTGCCGCGGGCGAAATGCTGGACTGGGAAGCTCCCACCGGCGGCTATTTGCTCACGGCCAGCATGGCCAGCGGCCAGCGCGCAGGACAGGGTGTTTTAAGATTTTTAGGCCTCTAGCCCAGGTGGCACCTACGCTAGTAGCTATTTAAACGATAGCTATTAGCTGCCTCACACCTGACGCGTCACTCCTGCTGCTCACGCTCCAGGCGGCGCAAGCGTTTGACGGCGTACATGGCGGCATCGGCTTGGGTGAGTGCATTCTCTGCGGTGGTGGTGTGCGGGTCGATCAGCACCACCCCCACGCTGGCCCTGCTGGATTGGATTTCTATCGCGCCCAGGTGCAGGCGGGTGCTGCACTGCTGGGTTAGGCGCTCCTGGAACAGGCGCGCTGCACGGCCGGGTTTTTCGGTCAGCGTGGGTCCGCGGCCCACGGCGACAAACTCGTCACCCCCAAAGCGCGCCAGCACGTCACCGGCGCGCAGGCCGCTGGACAGGCTTTCGGCCATGGCGGTGAGGAACTGGTCGCCGACCTGGTGGCCGTGGGTGTCGTTGATCTCTTTGAATCCATCCAGGTCGATGAAGCCAACCAGCACGCCGGTGCCGTCGCGCTGTGCCCGGGCCAGTGTGCGCACCAGTTCGGCGGTGATGGAGCGCCGATTCGGCAGGCCGGTGAGTGCGTCGGTCAGGGCCACCGAGGCCAGCTCGCTATTGGCTTGGGCTAATTGCTCCACCAGCCGCTCCCGGTCGATGTGCTGGGCGATCAGGATGGCAAACAGCTGCAGCATATGAGTGGCGTTGGGTGCCAGCGGCAACACCGACGTACTGGCGGCGCACAGTGTGCCGTACACGGTGCCGTCGCTTGTCTTCACCGGGATGCCGAGGTAGGTTTGGATGCCGAGGGCCCGCGCGGCATCTGAGTCGCCCCAGCAGGCCGACACATCGTTGGTGAAGAAGCGCTCTTCCTCCAGGGCCCGTTTGCACAAGGTGTCGGTCCAGGGCACGCTGAGCCCTTCGGGAATCACCAATTCCAGGGAGTTACGGGCAAACAGAATGTGCTGTAGGCCTCTTTCCAGGTCGATGGTGGTGAGGTAGGTGGATTCCAGCCCGGTGACCGTTTCCAGCATTTGCAGCAGCGGGCGCGTCAAATCTTCCAGTGTCCAAGCCGAGGCTACGGACTGAGAGAGCCGCAGAAGCAAGGAGTCCATAAAAATATCCCCAATATGGCTGATATTTTGCCTTAATACCCCGTGTTATAGCTTGGTTTTTTGACGTGGTGTGCGGAAAGTGTGGTACGCAATTAAATGGCGTGTCTGCAGTGCAGCAGTTAACGTGAAAGTTAGGCAGCCCGCCCACTCGGCTCCACAATCACCAGCGCAATTCCACACACCAGCAAGCCCGCGCCGGTCCAGAAGGCGGCGGCCGGGGCTTCGGCAAAAACACGTAGCCCAGCGTGGGGCTGAACAACAGCAGCGAGAAGCTGCCCGCTTCCACCGCCGACGCGTCGCCCGAGCGGTAGGCAAAAAAGTACGACAGGTAAAAGCCCGACGCTGCCAGGCCCACGATGGGCAGCAGCACCCACAGCGCAGGCGGCACGCCGGTCAGTACGCTTTAAGTTTTTTAGGCTTCTAGCGCTTATTCCATAAGCGTGAGCAGCTTTTAAAAAGATAGCGAAATCGTGGCCTGGTTGGTTTCCTGTTGTTACGCTTTATTCTCAGTTGGAGCGCTGTGTTGACGTGTGTGCAGCACCACAATGGGGCGAATGAAGCCGTACGATGTACACCATCAAAATGCCAAAAGACCGATTTGATCTGTCTGCGGATGCGCTCACCCCTACCGCCAACAAGGCGCTTGATTTTAAGCATTTCCAAGCCTGGAGCCGGGGTCTGCTACGCGGGGTGCTGCCGCACCAAGCGCTGCTGTGCGGGCAATTGGTGCTGCATTCGGGTGGCTACACAGCGCTTCAGCGTTGCGACGTAGATATGCCTGATGCCTATCTGGCGACACTGGAGCGGCCTGGCAACAATCTGCGTACGCCCATGCTGGTGCGCTTGCTCCAGACACCCGACCAGCCCCATTTCTTTGACCCGGTGCGCGATGCCGCTTGGGGCCGTACCCATCCGGACTGGTACGGGCACTATCTGCAGGCAGGTTGGCGCAACTCACTGGTGTTGGGGCTGGCGGTAGGCGGGGGCGACGACACCGTGTTGACTGCAGCCACTTTCTACAACGTCGATCCTGCCGTGGAGCACTATGCAGGTGACATACGGCGTGCCGTCATGCCGCCCTTGCATGCGGCGCTGTGCAGTTGGCACGCGGCCAGTCAAGCCCGTGAAACGATGGATGTACCCGGGTTGACCTGGGCTGAAGAAGCCATTGCTGAGTTGCTGCGCCAGGGCAAATCCAACAAGGAAATTGCCAAACAGCTAGGCAAAAGTGACCACACCGTCAAGCACCAGATCACCAGCATGATGCGCAAGTTTGACGTTAGCAGCCGAACTGAACTCGTCAGTGGGTTTGCGAAGCTGTAGCCGCTACCCACAATTTTTATTGTTTGTCAATTAGCCCAAGCGGGCTATGTTTTCCGGGTAACCCCGCTCGTACCATGGATTCATAAATCCATCGGAGCGAGACATATGGATCGATTTGCGCAACACGATAGCTTTTTGACTCCAGATGCCTTGGGTGCCCTACAGAGCTACTTCCAAAGCCAGGTCACCTGGACCTTCGGCTGGCAAAGCAACAAAAAGAATGCCGAGGTCCCTTTCAGTCACTGGAACCACGACTTCCTGGGCGCGGGCAGCAGCAACCAAATAGACCTGGCGGACAAGTTGCTGGCCGACCCCGCACTGGCTGCCATTGCCGAGCTATGGATCCAGCTGCAAACTCGTCTATTGCCTGGCCACGCCCTGGTGCGTTGCTACGCCAATGCCCACACTTTCGGCATTGAAGGCTATCCCCATACCGACAGCCGCAAGCCCGGCAACTACACCACCATCTTCTACCTCAACCCCCTGTGGAAGCCCGAATGGGCCGGGGAAACCGTCTTCATCAACGACCTGGGTGACATCGCCCACGCCGTGCTGCCCCGCCCTGGCAGGGTCGTGGTATTTGACGGCACCATCGTCCATAGCGCCCGCGCTGTGACCCGCCTGTGCCCGGCGCTGCGCGTCACGCTGATGTTCAAAACCCGCGCTCCCGGTGCCGAGATGGACGGAGAGCCCCATGCTTGAGCCATTGGTCCGCATTGCCAAAGACCCCGAATACGCCGCTTTTGCCGCCTTTTTGCAGCAGCGCGGAGCCCAGCACACCGCGCACAGCGGCCATACCTTTTGGGCCCATTTGGCGGGCGTGCACGACCTGCTGGCCCGTTGGGGAGCGGCACGTCCGTTGCAACTGGCTGGGCTGTTCCATTCGGTCTACGGCACCCAGGTGTTTGCCAAGGCCAGCGTGCCCAAAACCGAGCGCGCCAGCGTCATTCGCCTGATTGGCGAGCCCGCTGAAACCCTGGTGTGGCTATTTGCCCACCTGCCGCGCCCCATGCTGTTTGAAGCGTCGCTACGCAGTGGGAATTTTGTGTGGCCGCACATCGACGGCCAGACACCTCTGCAAAGCGAGGGGCAACCCAATGCAGTGCAAAGTGATCTGCTGGTGTTGGAGTGCGCCAACCTGATCGAACAGCGTACGGTTTACAAATTTCCCTGCCTCAGCCGCCACGCGCAGACCATTGGCATGCTGGGTGGAGACGGGTTTTCAGTATGAAAAAAAGCGGTTGAAAGAGGCTTTCAACCGCTGCCAGAAGCAACGACCCAGGCGGCAACCTGGTGCGTCGGCTGCGGAGCCAAGAATGGGTCTTGGCCCCGCATACAGCTGCCGTAGGGGCAGTGTTTTAGTTGGAGATACAGATGGCAAAGATTTTACAAGCGGCATCGGTGGAGGCCGCAACTGCAACCGATTACTGGGGTTACCGCGAACTGGAGCCGCATGAGCTGGCGCTGGTGTCGGGTGGGGGTGATGGAGATGGCGGCGGGGATGGCGGTGGTGGGGGGGATTCCGGCGACTCGGGCGATTCGGGTGGAATGTGCTCTCCCAGTTCTGTCGCAGCAGACACAGCCGCCGTATATGGAGGGGAGCCTGCTCAAGCCACTTCCGTAGTTTCAAATACGCTTTGGGCGGGATCCGGCATTACTGCTCTTGGAGCAGCTGCTCTTGCTGCTGTGGCCGCCCCTGAATTGGCAGCTGCAGCGGCTGTTTATGCGGGAGTATCTGCTGTATTGGGAATTGCAGCTGGAGTAGCGGGATTGGCTGGTCAGTAACATGGACCACTCCAGTCAATGGGGCTGGAGTGGTTTTAATTGATTGTTAAATTTCATGAATGAATATTTTTTACTAAAGACGAATTTTGGGGTTTGTAGTATTTTCATTAAAAATAAATGGAGGCGGGTGTTATGGCTAGGTCCGTGGATTATTCTATTGTTAATGCTTAGTGGTTTTATGGCTATGGCAGCCGCCACTAATTTTCATGAAGAATTTGTAGGGTTTTTGTTTTTTGGAATAGTTGGTTTTTCAATAATTTCCACCTATATATTCTGCATTTCTGTGTTTTTTCTTTTCTTAAAATTGGAGGATTTAAATAAAAAAAATATAAAGAATCATCAGTTTTTGTTGGAGTTATTAATTGGAGATATTTCGAGTGGTTTTTAATATCATCACTTGTTTGCTCGTATTTTTTCTCAAAAAGCTTAATTAATATTCAAACATGAATCATGAAAATAAGAGAATTTTTAGTTCTTCTTCTTTCTTCTGAACTTGCGCTCATGCTTTGCCATTACTTCGCCACAAGGCAGTCCATGCCCCAGTGGAATGACCTGCCTACTGTAGTGGCGGTGACGTTCGGGGCAAGTCCCTATGGGCAAATCTGTGTGCTCTGGATCAAAGAAAAACTAGGCACGCGTCCAAAAGAACATTGACCCGTTCGAGTCAAACTCATGTCCGAAAATCCCCCTCCTATTCCGTCCAAACTCTTTCGACAAGAAGTTTTCATCGCTCGGCAAGATGCATGGCTGGGCGAGTTGGTGCTGAGCAAGCCGGTGTCGCACGCCTTACTAGCGCTGGGCTTTGCGGTGTTGGCTTTGAGTTTGCTGGCGTACTTGGTGTGGGGGGAGTACACCCGCAAAATCCGGGCAAGTGGCACCATCGTGCCCAATACCGGTGTCATCAAAGTCACCCCGGCACAGGCGGGCATTGTGGTGCGCTTGGCGGTGCATGAGGGGCAGAACGTGGCCGAGGGCGAGGTGCTGGCGGTACTGAATTCTGAGCGCACCACAGCAACCGGTGGGGCCTCTGCCGAGGTGGAAAAGCAGCTGAACCTGCGCCGTGCTTCGCTACAGCAAGACGCGCTGAAAATCCAGGACCTGTACGCCCAGCAAGACAAGGCGCTGACCGTCCGCTTGGCCAATTTGCACACCGAGCTGGCGCAGGTAGACGCGGCGCTGGTGTTGCAGCAAAAGCGCTTGGCCTTGAGTGAGCAAATGCTGGTCAACCAACGCAAGCTGTTTGCTGAAAAGTTTTTGTCCGAAATGGCTTTGCAGCAAAAAGAGCAGGACGGTTTAGCCGAACTCGCAACACTGGAGGCGATCCGCCGCAGCCGCACCAGCCTGCAGCGCGATGTGGGCACATCCGAGGCGGACCTTGCCACTTTGCCCGACAAGCAGGCCAACGAGCTGGCCGCCGTCCAGCGCAATCTGGCCAGTCTGGCGCAAGACGGTATCGAAAACGAGTCGCGTCGCGAGCTATTGCTCAAAGCTCCGCAGGCTGGGGTGGTGACGGCCATCCTGACCGATGTGGGCAAGCTGGTAGGGGCCGGGCAGCCGGTGTTGAACCTGATTCCGGCGGGCTCCGAGTTGCAGGCTGACGTGTACCTGCCTGCGCGTGCTGCCGGTTTTGTGCGGGTGGGGTCGCAGGCGCTGCTGCAGTTTCAGGCATTCCCGTACCAAAAATTTGGCAGCCAGGCTGCGCAGGTGGTGAAGCTCTCCAGGGTGGCTGTAGTGGGCAGCGATTTGCCCTATCCGCCCGCCAATGCGCCGGGTGAGCTGTACTACATCGCCAGCCTGTCGTTGCCCAAAAAGACGGTTACCGCCTATGGCCATGAAGAGCCGTTGCAGTCCGGTATGGGTTTTGACGCGAACCTGGTTCTGGACACCCGCACCCTGCTGGAATGGGTGTTTGAGCCGGTGTTTTCGATCTCGGGGAATTTGCTGTGACGCGCTGGCTGGACCAGCTCCAATTTGGCTTCACCCGCAAGCTGCAACTTATTTTGCAAACCGAGGCCACCGAATGCGGGCTGGCATCGTTGGCAATGGTGGCGGGCTACCACGGCTACCAGACGGATTTGGCCAGCCTGCGGGCCCGCCATACGGTGTCGCTCAAAGGGGCCACGCTGGCACACCTGATGAAGATTGCGGCGGCCCTGGGCTTGCAAGCGCGGCCGGTGCGGCTGGAGCTGCAAGACCTGGACAAGTTAAGGCAATGCTGAACAAGGCCATTCAAAATGGCTCTTCCGGGGTACTGATAACAAGAATGCGCCGAATCCGGCCAAAACGAGTCGTTTTCTAACCCCTTGGGGCTAGGTTCGCGGGCCTTTGGGCCCACTTTGCGCC
>NZ_JANXMU010000062.1 GCF_025354435.1 Rhodoferax sp. | reverse complement strand
GGCGCGTAGCCGAACACCGTGGCCCCGGCGGCCACGCCCGCGCGCACACCGGTGGTGGTGTCTTCCACCACGGCACAGCGGGCGGGGTCCACGTTCAAAGCGGCGGCGGCCGCCAGGTACACGTCGGGCCAGGGCTTGGTGCGGGGCATTTCATGGCCGCTGAAAACAAAACCCTTGAAATATTCGGCCAGGCCGATTTTTTCCAGTTGCAGCTCAATCTTGATGCGGTCGGCCCCCGACGCGCAAGCGATACGCCCCGCGTAGGCGGTATGCACGGCGTGCAGAGCGGCGTGGATGCCAGGAATCGGCTGCAACCGGGTCTGCAGCGCGTGGTTGCGCCGGGCGCGGAACTCCAGCATCCAGGCATCGGTCAGTGGATGGCCGGTGTGGGCCTCGATGGCGGGCGCTTCGTCCATCACGGTTTTGCCGACGAACAAGCGCATGCATTCGGCCAGCGTCATGCTCCAGCCGCTCTCGGCCAGCAGGTCGCGCAGCACGCCAATCGTCAGCGGCTCGGAATCCACCAGCACGCCATCGCAGTCAAACAGTACGGCTTCAAACTTCATAGGTTTTTCTTTCGGTAGATTTGTAGATTAAATTGGCAGTTAACGCATATTCTGCCTTGGCAAGCAGCTATCAACACGATAGTTTCATGGTATAGCCTCGTCTTGTTATGCTCTGCCCATGGCCCACCTACTCATAGTTGAAGACGACGATTTACTGCGCGACGGCCTGGCGGCCCAATTGGGGCAGGCGGGGCACCAAACCACCACCGCGGCCAACGGCGCATTGGCCCAGGAATTGCTGGAATCCACCCGCTTTGACGGGGTCGTGCTGGACCTGGGTTTGCCGCTGGTAGACGGCATGGCCCTGCTGCGCTGGATCCGCAAACGGCTGCTGGCCCTGCCGGTGCTGATACTGACCGCCCGCGATGGCGTGGAAGACCGCATCGAGGGCCTGAACGCCGGGGCCGACGACTACCTTACCAAACCCTTCAACATGGCCGAGCTGGAAGCCCGCCTGGGCTCCATGCTGCGCCGCTCGCGCCTGCCCGCCTTTGGCGGGTCGCTGGAGCTGCAAATGGGCGAAACCGGCCGTCTGCGGCTGGATGCCACCCAGCCACTGGCCTGGCTGGACGACGAACCGCTGGAGCTGACCCACCGCGAATGGGCGCTGTTATCGCTGCTGGTCACCAACGCGGGCCAGGTGGTGGGCCGCGAAGACGTGCTGAGCGCCTGGAAGGCCGACCCCAGCGACCCCAGTGACACCACCAACACCGGCTCCAACGCGCTGGAGGTCTACGTGCACCGTCTGCGCCGCAAGCTGGCCGACTCGGGCCTGAGTATCCGCAACGTGCGCGGTCTGGGCTACATGCTGGAAACCACCACGCCATGAGACCACCATGAGCTTGCCAGGCCTTCCGCCGGGCCTGCAAAAAGACAAGGCTCCCGGCCTGTCCCTGAAACGCCAGCTGCTGCTGTGGCTGCTGCTGCCGCAACTGCTGCTATGGCTGGTGGGCGGGCTGCTGGCTTACCGCATCGCGCTCAACTACGCCGAAAAGGGCATCGACCAGTCGCTGACCCAGTCGGTGCGCTCGCTGGCGCGCCAGGTCAAGCCCATGGGTTCGGGCCTGCTGGTGGACTTTCCGCGCGCCGCCCGCGACATACTCGAAGAAGACCCGACCGACCGCGTCAGCTACATGGTGTCGTCCCCGCCCGGCCAGTTTGTGCTGGGCAACAGCAAGCTGCCCGACCCGCTGCTGGATGTCCACGTGCAGCCCGGCGAACCGCTGATTTACGAAACCCTGCTGGATAAAAAACCGGTGCGGGTGGCCTTGCTGGAAGTCAACTACGGTGATGCCGACGCACCCCAGCGCCTGCGCGTACAGGTGGCCAAAAGCCTGGCCGTGCAGCAGCGCATTGCCCGCGAACTGGTGGCCGACATGCTGGTGCCGCTGGTGCTGCTGGGCGCGCTGATTGGCACTGTGGTGTTCATCGGCGTGGGCCGCGGCCTGCAGCCACTGAAGCGCCTGGAAGCCCTGCTGGGCGACCGGGCCCACCGCAGCGTCACCACCCTGCTGCCCATCGAACTGACCCAGGCCCCGCTGGAAGTGCATTCGCTGGCCGAGGCGGTGAACCAGATGCTGGCCGCCGTGCGGCGCAGCCTGGGCCAGGAAAAGCGCTTCATCAACGATGCCGCCCACCAGCTGCGCACCCCGCTAGCGGGTCTGATCAGCCAGACCGAGCTGGCACTGACGGAACGCGACCCGCAGGCCCTGCAAGAGCGGCTCACCAAGGTACACGCCGGGGCCTTGCGCAGCGCCCACCTGGTGCACCAGTTGCTGTCGCTGGCCCGTACCGAGGCCGATATCACACCCCAGCCGATGGACATGGCCGCGCTGGCCCGCGAAGTGGCCCGCGAATGGACACCACGCGCCATCACGGCAGGCATCGACCTGGGCTACGAGGGCGAGGACAGCCTGGTCACTCTGGGCGAAAAGCTGCTGCTGCGCGAAGCCATCAGCAACCTGATCGACAACGCCCTGCACTACGCGGGCCGGGGTGCCACCGTGACGCTGCGGGTGCAGCGCCTGCAAGGCCATGCGGTGGTGGAGGTGGAAGACAACGGCCCCGGCTTGCTGGAATCCGATGTGCCGCACGTGTTCGAGCGCTTCTGGCGCGCCAGCGAACTGCCTGGCGGCTGCGGCCTGGGCCTGTCCATCGTGCAAGAAATCACCTTGCGCCACGGTGGCAACGCGGTGGTACTGCATGCGGCACCGCAGGGCTTGTGCGCGCGGCTGAGCCTGCCGCTGCCGCTGTTTCCGATCACCTCGGGGGCATTTCGCCATCCTCCCCAACTGCCTGCGGTGGCTTGAATGCGGACTTTCCGACCCTCCCTGCGCGTTGCCATATCGGTGCCTTTTGCGCTGATTTTGGCGACCACTGTGGCCTTGCAGGCGCTCACGCAGCAAGACAACACCAACCGCCTGATCGACACCACCAGCGTGCGCATTCTGGATGCGCTCACGGTGGCTTCCAGCAACCGTTTGGTGAACTTTTTAGAAGAGCCCTTTCGCATCCAGAGCGGCATTGCCGATGCCATTGGCCGCCATGGGCTGTACACGCCCAACGACCTGGGCCCCCTCTACCGCCACCTACGCGGGGTGTACCAGGACCTGTACCTGAACCAAACGCAAATCAGCGCCCTGAGTTTTGGCAGCGCCGCAGGCGAATACGCGGGCATGCGCCGCGAAGATGCCGGTGCGGGCTTCAGCCTGATGCTCAAAGATGCCTCCACCCAGGGCCAGCTGCGCATCTACAAAGGTGACCACCCCGGCGATACCGTGGCGGGCTACGATGGCTACGACCCGCGCGGGCGGCCCTGGTACGCGCCGATTGCCCAGTCGGGCAAGGCGGGCTGGTCGGCCATTTATGCCAACTATGACGAGCAGGCAGAAGTCACCATTTCGGCCTCCGCACCAGTCAAAGTCGGCAACCAGTTTCTTGGGGTGATGGAGGCCGATGTCAAACTCAACGGCCTGAACCAGTTTTTGCATGACGAGCCACTGCGTGGCACAGGCATCATTGCCATTACCGATAGCGAGGGGGAACTGGTGGCGTTTTCAGAGCCGGGTTCGGTGCTGGCCGATGGGCACAGCAGCATCCCGCGCGGGCAGCGTCTGCGCCTGTCGGAAAGTAGCAACCCGGTGCTGCGCGCCGCCGCACAGCCGGTGGCCGATGCCCCCACCGAGAGTGCTTCCGGCTTTCAACTGGCGGTTAACGGCAAGCTGTACATCTGCCGGGTGGCCCCGTACTCGGATGTCCGGGGGCTGAATTGGCGCATCGTGATGCTGGTGCCCGAGTCCGACCTGTTGGGCGGTATCCGCTCCGCCAGCCAGCGCAACATGGCGTGGATCATCGGGTTTGCCTCGCTGGGTTTTGTGCTCGGCCTGTGGGCCATTGGCTGGGTGACCCGGCCCATCCAGCGCACGGCACAGGCGGCCAACCAGCTCGCGCTGGGCCAGTGGGATACCCCCATTGAGTCCGGCGGGGCGGTGCAAGAAACCGACACCCTGGTGCATGCCTTCAACGCCATGGCGCAGCGCCTGCAGCGCGCGTTCAACAACATGCGCGACCAGTTGCGCTACGACAGCCCGACCCAGTTGCTGACCCGGCGCGGCCTGCTGGAGGAGGTGCACTGGGACGGCACCCGCCCCGCCGTGCTCTGCCTGTTGGGGTTGGATGGATTTCGGGCTATCAATGACAACGTTGGCCATGCCACCGGTGAGCGTTTGCTGCAAGCCATCGCCGGGCGGATGCGGGCACAAATGCCCAGCCAGGTGTGGATGGCCCGGGTGGGCGGCGACGAATTTGCGTTGCTGCACCTAGACACCGAACAGGCGCCCGCCGACATCGCCACACAGGCCCTGCAGCTGTTTGCCACGCCCTTTGCATCGGGCGGAGACGAGATCATGGTGACCGCCTCGGTAGGTGTGGTCGCGGGGCAGCTTCCGGCCAGTGACCTGCCCGAATGGCTGCGCAATGCCAGCGTGGTGCTGGGCGAGGTGAAACGCCGCCACCGGGGGTCTTGGGGCGTGTTTGAGCCCAGCATGATGGAGCAGTCGCTGGAAAACGCGCGGCTGGCCAATGAGCTGCGCCAGGCGCTGGAGCGGGGGCAGTTTCGGGTCCATTACCAAACCGTCATCGCGCTGGCGACGGGATGCGTCACCGGTGTTGAAGCGCTGGTGCGCTGGCAAAGCCCGGCACGCGGCCTGGTGCCGCCGGGCATCTTCATCCCGATCGCCGAAAGCTCCGACCTGATTCTGGCGCTGGGCGACTGGGTGTTACGCACCGCCACCCGCGATGTGGCCCAGCACCTGGCGCAGCTACCGCCGAACTTCGACCTGCATGTGAACGTGTCGGCACGGCAGCTGATTCAGTCCGATTTCGGCACCACGCTGAAACAGGCACTGCGGGAGAGCGGGCTCCCCCCGCAGAACCTAACGCTGGAGCTGACCGAGTCGGTACTGATTGAACAAAACGGCCAGACCGTGGAGCGGCTGCGCGAAATCCGGGCCCAGGGCGTGAAGATTGCCATCGACGACTTCGGTACCGGCTACTCCTCGCTGGCCTACCTGGGGCGGCTGCCCTTTGACTGCCTCAAAATTGACCAGAGCTTTGTGCGCACCCTGTGCAGCTCGCCGCAAGACGCGTCGATTGTGGCGGCGGTGCTGCAAATGGCCAAAGGCTTTGGGGTGGACGTGGTGGCCGAAGGTGTGGAAACCGAAGCCCAGGCGCAACGCCTGCAAGAGATGGGCTGCCACCACGCCCAAGGCTACTGGTTTGGCCGCCCGCTGCCCTGGGCACAGGTCCAGTGGGGCCCGCATGGGCCTGGCGGCAGCGGAGTCCAAATTTAAAGAAAATAGGCCGCTAGCGCATATACCACCTACGCAAGTAGCTATTAAATGCATAGTAAATAGCGCCAGCAGACGGGTCACATCTGGCTCATGCCGCCGTCCGCCACAATCTCGGTCCCCACGATAAAACCGGACTCCGGTGACACCAGGTGCAGCACCGTCGCCGCGATTTCTTCAGGGGTGCCGAAGCGGCCCAGCGGGATCTGCGCCTGGATGCTAGCGGCCATGGCCTGCAGCTGGTCCGGGGCCAGGCCCAGCTTGCCGTACAGCGGCGTGGTCACCGGGCCGGGGCTGACCACATTGACGCGCACGCCCTGCGGCAGCAACTCGGCCGACAAGGTTTTGGCCAGCGAGATCAGCGCGGCCTTACTGGCAGCGTAGACGCTGGAATTCGGCATGCCGATGTGGGCGTTGATGGAGCCGTTCAGCACGATGGAGCCGCCCCGCGTCATCAGTGCCGCCAGGCGTTGGATCAGAAAGTACGGGCCTTTGACATTGGTATCAAAGCTGCTGTCCCACAGGGCTTCGTCGATCTGCGCCAGCGGGCCGAATTTGGCCACCCCGGCGTTGATAAAGACACCGTCAATCACACCCATCTGCGCCTGCAGCTCGGCCACCAGCGCGGCCTGCGCCGACACATCCCCGGCTTCGCTGACCAGGGCCAGCGCGTTCGGGTCCAGCTCGGCCTGCACCCGGGCCAGGCTCTCGGCGTCGCGGCCGGTGATGGCCACCCGTGCGCCTTCGCGGGCAAAAGCAATAGCGGCGGCACCAATGCCACTGCTGCCACCGGTGACCAAAATGTTCTTTCCTGCAAAGCGGTTCATGGTGTTTCCTTCGATGGTTTCGTTGATTCTTCAACCCCGACGGGGCCGATGGAGCAAGTGTCTGGCGATTGACCACGCCAGAAACACCACCATTTCGATGAACCCATGCGAAACTATCGAACATGTTGAGCCTGGACGATTTACAGCTGCTAGAAGCCGTGCGCGCCACCGGCAGCCTGTCGCGCGCGGCCGAGCGCCTGGGCAAGGCCGCATCCACCGTGTCGTATGCCGCCCGCCAGCTCGAAGACCGGCTGGACGCGCTGCTGTTCGACCGTGCCGGTTACCGCATCGCGCTGACCCCGGCGGGACTGCTGCTGGTCGAGCAAGGCGCGCAGCTGCACGCCCAGGCGAAGCGGCTCACCGAGCGCGTCAAGCAGGTGGCGCGCGGCTGGGAATCCGAGCTGCGCATCGCCACCGACGAGCTGGCCAACATCGAAGCCCTGCTGCCGCTGGTGGCCGACTTTGATGCGCTGAACAGCGGCGTGCGCCTGCGCTTTGCCCACGAGGTGCTGGGCGGCACCTGGGAGGCGCTGCTGGACCAGCGCGCGGACCTGGTGGTGGCCGCCACCAACGAGCCCCCGGCCATGGCGCACCTGCAGTGGTTCGAGCTGGCGCAGCTGGAATGGGTGTTTGCCGTCGCGCCGCGGCACCCGCTGGCCCAGGCCGCACGGCCTTTGGCGATGGAGGCCATCACCGCCCACCGCGCCGTGGTGGTGGCCGACACATCGCGCCTGGCTATCGCCCGCAGCTACGGCGTGCAAACCCACCAGGAGCGGCTGGCCATGCCCAGCATGCGGGCCAAGATTGCCGCCCAGGTGGCGGGCCTGGGCGTGGGCTGGTTACCGCTGGAGAAAGTACGCCACCACCTGGAGCGCGGCACGCTGGTGGCCCTGCCCACGCAAGACCCGCGAGAGCCGAATTTGCTCTTTGTCGGCTGGCATTCACACCGCGCCGGGCCTGCACTGCAGTGGTGGGTGGACAAGCTGCGCAACCCGCGACTGGTGCCGCCGCTGCTGCACCAGAACTATTGAGGCTCCCACCATCCACACTCGCCGGGCTTGCGGCCCTCCGCCAAAGACGTATGGATCAAACAGGCTTCCAGTGCTTATAAATATTACGCCAGCAGCTATCTATTTGATAGCATTCAACGCCTGCTGCATGCCCGGTACGTAGTCCGTAGTCACCCACTGCGCAATCACTTCAGGCGTCATGCTGTCGGGGTGGCCCGCTTCTTCGCTCACACGGGCCACTTCTTCGGCCCCGGTCAGCGTTGCTACAAACATTTGCAGCACCCCCTGCAAGCCGCCATGCGCCATGGCGGCGTCGCCCAAAGTCTTGAGCGCCTCCCAGGCTTGGATTTCGGAGGCAGCGCTGTTGGAGAGATAAGGCGTAGGGGACATGGTTGGAATGTGTGGAACGGCGATGGAATGAAGTCTACTGCCGCACCGTCATGCAGAGCTGCCCACCGTCGCGCCCGTCTTGCGGTGTTTGGCTCTTCATGGGACAAATTTTATGAACAAAATAGACCTCTAGCCCATATTTAATATGCGCAAGCAGCTTCTTTTTTCATAGCAAAACCCACCATACGCCAAGCCTGGGCTCAGTTGTCTTTCTTGGTGATGACCCTGTCGTTTCGGCGCGGCATACCGGCGCGTCCGGCCTTGGACCAGTCGTAGGCTTGGCCGTCGGGCGTCTTGCCGCCTACAACGGAGTCCACGCCCTGCTTGCCCACCTGCTGGGGGTTTTCACTGGCCATGGTGACAAAACTGTAGCCCGCGTTGCGTTTGTCTTTGGTGATCTGCAGGGCTTGCGCAAGCTCTGCCGTCTCTTGCCCGTGGGCCTGGTTGTTTTCGTCGGTCCAGTAAATTTTGAACATATTGGTCGCACTCCTGCTCGCATTGTGACGGCGCTGCAGTGGTGTGTGGAGAAGCTGCGCACCCCGCGGCTAGTGCAGCTGGTGCCGCACCTGAACTACGGATGCACTACGGAAGATCCAGGTCAAACACCATCAAACCCTGCAGGCCACCGAGTGCCGCCTGCACCAGCTTGGCGCCGGTAGCCTGGTGCGCCGGGTGGGCCTGGTAAGCGGCCAGGCCCTGCGGGCCATCGAACACGGCGATGAAGCCATCGGCAAAGCCGTGGTCCAGGTCCTCGTAGCGGGCATTGGCCCCGGCGCGCACCTCCCGCAGGCCGGGCACCTCGCCCACCAGGGAACGCAACTCGTCCCACAGCCCTTGCTTGGTGGTCACGGTGATCTCGGGCCGGAAATGGACGAACACACAGTGGTGGATCATGCTGTGGCTCCTGCGTCGTCCACGGCCACGCTGCGCCCGGTGCGCGCGCTTTCCAGTACCGCCAGCGCCACCGCCAGCGAGCGCACACCGGCTTGGCCATCGGCCAGATCGTTGGGCTGGCCCTGGATGGCCAGGTGGAAGTTCTGTACGCCGCGGCTGTACAGGCTGATCTGGTCCAGCGGCAGGGCTTGCACGCCCTGGGCGTTACTGAAGTCCAACCGCCCGTCGGGTCCCTGGTGCAGGATACCCACGCCCTTGAGCGAACCCTGGGTACCGTGGATTTCCAGCCCCACGTCGGCAAACGGAGTGTTGAAGCCCTGGTGGGTAAATGCCGTCAGCCCACTGGGAAAACGCCAGACCGACATGGCGTTGTCTTCCATGCCTTCGGCCATGCCGCTGTTGCTGGTCATGGCCACCACCTCGGTGGGGTACTCGCCCAGCAGAAAGGCCAGCGAATCGGCGTTGTGCACTGCGATGTCCAGCACCACACCGCCGCCCGCGCCTTTGTCTTTCAAACGCCAGCCCTGCAGATGCGCGGGCAGGTACACCGAATGCTGCACTCGTGCCGACACCAAACGGCCCAGCGCGCCCTGCTGGATTTTCTCGCGCATCAAACGGTGGGCGCTGTTGTGGCGCAGATGATGGTTGGTGCCCATCACCACGCCCGCCTGGGCGCAGGCCTGCACCATGCGCTGGGCGGCGGCCAAGCTGGTGGCCAGGGGTTTCTCGCACAGCACATGCAGGCCCAGGCTGGCAGCATGCAGCACCGAGGCCTCATGCTTTTCGTTGGTGCTGGAGATGTAGACCGCGTCCAGACCCAGACCGGCCAGCGCGGCTTCGTCGTCGGTGGCATGGGCGATGCCATGAGTATTGGCAAAAGCGCGGGCCCGGGCTAGATCACCCGACACCACGACCACCACCTCGTCGCCCACCGAACGCACGGCCGACACCATCCATTCGCCAGCAATGGTGCTGGCCCCGATAAAAGCCCAACGCATAGTGTCTCCTTGTTTTTAAAAATCAAATGATAACGTTTACATTTTGCCAAGTCAAAGCTTGACAAGCCATGTACACGTTTACATAATGAACATCAGGAGACAAGATGCAACCCCGAAAAGCCAGTATTACCACCTTGGCCAAGGCCACCGGTCTGTCGTCGGCCACGGTATCGCGCGCCCTGGCCGGGGCCGCCAGCGTGCTGCCGGAAACCCGCGACAAGGTGCTGCAAGCCGCCCGCGAACAGCACTACGTGCGCGACCGCGCCGCCGTGCACCTCAAGACCGGCAAAACCCACACCCTGGCCTTCATCCAGGACCGGCAAGATGCCACCCAGCTCGGCTTTAAAGACTTCTTGCTCGGCCTGGGCGATGCCTTGCAGGGCACGGACTACCACCTCATCGTGCTGCCGCAAGTCGCCGGGCACAGTGCGCTGGACAGCGTGCAGTACGTGATCGAGCGCGGCCTGGCCGATGGCCTGGTGCTCACCTACACCGCGCCGCAAGATGCGCGGGTGCGCTGGCTGCAGGACCAGGGCTTCCCCTTCATCACCTACGGGCGCACCGCCCTGCCCGCGCACGACAGCGTGGACTTTGCCAACGAAAGTTTTGCTGCCATGGCGGTGGCCACCCTGGTGGCGCAGGGCCGCAAGCGCCTGGGCATCCTGCTGCCCGCGGCGGGCACCACGTTTGCGCAGCACCTGGCGGATGGCTTTGCCCGCGCCTGCCAGCAGTCCGGCGTAGCCGGTGAAGGCATTGCAGCAGTCAGCCTGGACGACTCCCCCGAGGCCATCTACCAATGGACACGTGCCCAGGCCGCTGCCTTCGACGGCCTGGTGCTGACCCGCGAAGCCCCGGTGCTGCCGCTGCTCAGCGCGCTGGCCGACAGCGGCCTGCGGGTAGGCCCCGGCCAACACCTGGAGCTGGCCATCAAGTACAGCAGCCCCCTACCCCAGTACATCCGCCAGCCCTTCTGGGCCTGTTTTGAAGACATGCACCGGGCCGGCCACGCACTGGGCAGCCGCATGCTAGCGCGGTTTGCGCAGCCCGATCTGCCCGCCAGCCAAGCGATTTTTTCTCCCCCCACCCTGGAGCTATTCCATGCAACAAGCTGATCCCAACCTCAATTTCCAAAGCGAAATCATCGCCGCCAAGCGCCAGCTGCGCGCCCAGATTCCCGACCTGAAGCAACGCTTCGACGCTCTGACGCGCAACATCGAAGCCCAGGTAGAAACCATCGAACGCGAGCGCGCACAGGGCCAGCAGCCCGTACCCGAGGTGCAGTTCAGCCAACTCGACACGCTGGACGCGGCACAGATCGCCCGTATCAAGCAGCGCGGCTGCCTGGTGATCCGCAACGTGTTCGCGCCAGAGCGGGTAGCGCAATGGAACGCCACCCTGGCCGACTACATCACCGACAACCACTACCTCGACAAAGAAGCGGGCAAGCGCGGCATCGACAAATACTTCAGCGCCCTGGCCAGCTCCAAGCCCCAGATCTACGGCATCTACTGGTCCAAGCCGCAAATGGATGCGCGCCAGTCGGTGGAGCTGGCCCAGGCCCGGCGCTGGCTGAACCGCCTGTGGGACAGCCAGCATGAGGGCAAGCCGGTGTTCAACCCCGACCAGGAATGCACCTACTCCGACCGCGTGCGCCAGCGCGAACCCGGCGATGCCTCGCTGGGCCTATCGCCCCACATGGACGGCGGCTCCATCGAGCGCTGGATCGACCCCGGCTACCAGAACGTCTTTCGCCACGTGTTCGGGGGCGACATCGGCCAGTACGACCCGTTTGCCGCCGCCTACCGCACCGAAACGCACGAGATCCCCTCGCCCGCCGTGTCCAGCATGTTCCGTACCTTCCAGGGCTGGACCGCGCTGACCCCGCAGGGCCCGGGTGACGGCACGCTGAACCTGGTGCCCATCGCCAATGCCATGGCCTGGATGCTGCTGCGCGCGCTGCAGGACGACATCGCCGAAGACCAGCTCTGCGGTGCCCGCGCTGGCCGCGCCCTGGTCGCCTCGCCCGAACACCACGCCCTGCTGCTGCGTGCCTATGGCTCCATCCCCAAGGTCAACGCGGGCGATACGGTCTGGTGGCACCCCGACACCATCCACGGTGTGGAAGACAAGCACCAAGGCACTGGCTACAGCAACGTGATCTACATCGGTGCCGCCCCCGATTGCGCCAAGAACCGAACGTTCCTGGCCAAGCAGCGCCCCGCATTCGAGGCGGGCAAGTCGTCGCCCGACTTTGCTGCGGAGGATTACGAGGTAGATTTTGAGGGGCGCTTTACGCCCGCCAACTTGACACCGCTAGGCCGTAGCCAGATGGGATACGAGAGCTGAAATACTACTGAATTAATAGCTACCAGCGTAGGTACTACCTGCACTAGCAGCCTATTTTTTCTAAAAAATCTTCATGCAATCAGCTGCTCGGTCTGCACATTAAAGCAGACCAGCTTGCTGAGATCGACCAAGAACTGGGTCTCCTGGCCCGGTACCAGCGGCGCGTCGGGTTCGACACGGGCGGTGAATTCGTGGCCGCCCAAGTTGAGCACCACCAGGGTGTCGGCACCCGTGGGTTCAATCACTTCCACCCGGGCTTGCACCAGGCGGTGCATGGCGGTTTCCACGGCACCGTCGCGGGGCAGGCTGATGGCTTCGGCGCGGATACCGGCAATCACCTCTTTGCCTTGGTAGGCATGCAGTGCCGCAGGCACAGACGCCACGGCAATGCGCACCGCGGGCCGGTCGCCTTGCTGCATCTCCAGCACGATGCCGTCGCCCTGCGCAAGCACGCGGGCCTTGGCCAGGTTCATGCGCGGCGAGCCCATGAAGCTGGCCACAAAGGTATTGGCCGGGCGGTTATAGACCTCGTGCGGGCTGCCCAACTGCTGCACCACGCCGCCCTTCATCACCGCGATGCGGGTGGCCAGGGTCATGGCCTCGATCTGGTCGTGGGTGACGTAGACGATGGTGGCTTTCAGGCGCTGGTGCAGCTTCTTGATTTCGGTGCGCATGTCCAGCCGCAACTGGGCATCCAGATTGGACAGCGGCTCGTCAAACAAATACAGCTTGGGCTCGCGCGCCAGGGCACGGCCGATGGCCACGCGCTGGCGCTGGCCGCCAGAGAGCTGGCGCGGCTTGCGCTGCAGCAGATGCTCGATCTGCAGCAGCTTGGCCACACTGGCCACGCGCTCGACGCGCACGTTCTTGGCCACCTTGCGCATTTCCAGCGGAAACTCGATGTTCTTGGCTACCGTCATGTTGGGGTACAGCGCGTACGACTGGAACACCATGGAGATGTTGCGGTCGGCCGGGGCCACCTGGGTGATGTCCTGGCCGTCCAGGCGCAGCGACCCGCCACTGGGTTCTTCCAGCCCGGCAATCACGTTCATCAGCGTGCTCTTGCCGCAGCCGCTGGGGCCTACCAGCACCAGAAATTCACCGTCGGCCAGCGAGATGGTGATGTCGTGGAGGATCTGGACGTTGTCGAAACTTTTTTGGATGTGGACGAGATCTAACGAAGCCATGTGTTCAACCCTTGACAGACCCGGCCATCAGGCCGCGGACGAAGTATTTACCCGACACCAGGTAGACGATGAGCGTGGGAATCGCAGCGATGAAGGCCCCCGCGAAATGCACGTTGTATTCCTTCACCCCGGTGGAACTGCTCACCAGGTTGTTCAGGGCCACGGTGAGCGGGAACGAGGTGTAGTCGCTGAAGGATGCGCCAAACAAAAACTCGTTCCAGATGTTGGTGAACTGCCAGATCACCGTCACCACGATGATGGGCGCGCTATTGGGCAGCAGGATGCGCAGCAGCACACCAAAGAAGTTAGCCCCATCCATGCGTGCCGAGCGGATCAGCTCGGTGGGAAACGCCGCATAGTAGTTGCGAAAGAACAGCGTGGTGAAGCCAATGCCGTACACCACGTTCACAAAAATCAACCCCTTCACCGTGCCCGCCAGCCCCAGAAAACCCAGGGTCTTGGCCATGGGAATCAGCACGATCTGGAACGGAATAAACACCGAGAACAGCATGGCCGCAAACAGCGCGTGCGCAAAGCGCATCTTGAACTGCGTGAGGATGTAGCCGTTGAGCGCGCCGATCAGCGTGGAGATCACCACCGCCGGAATCACCAGCAGAAACGAGTTGAAAAAGTAGGGCTTCAGCCCCGTGGCCTGCACGCCGATTTGCGCGGTGCTCCAGGCGCTGCGCCAGGGGGCCAGGGTCCAATCCACCGGCAGCGACATCAGGTTGCCGTTGCGGATCTCGTCCAGCGGCTTGAGCGAATTCACCACCATCACGTACACCGGCAGGATGAACAGCAGCGCCGTACCCACCAGCACGGCATACAGGGCGATGCGCAGAACGCGCGACAAGGTCTTATCCATTTTTGACCTTCCGCATTTCGCCGTACAGGTACGGCAGCACCACCACGCCGATGGCCACCAGCATCAGCACCGAGCTGGCGGCACCCACGGCCATTTCGTTGCGGGTAAAGGTGTATTGGTACATGAAGACCGAGGGCAGCCAGGTGGAGCGGCCCGGGCCGCCATTGGTCAGCGCGATCACCAGGTCATAGGACTTGATGGCCATGTGCGCCAGGATCACAAAGGCCGAGATAAACACCGGCCCGAGCTGCGGAATGATGATGCGCTGGTAGATCTGCCAGCTCTTGGCACCGTCCAGCCGGGCGGCGTTGATCTGCTCGGAATCGACCCCGCGCAGGCCGGCCAGAAACATCGCCATCACAAAGCCGGTGGTTTGCCACACGGCGGCAATCACCACGCAGTAAATCGCCATTTCCGAATCCTTGATCCAGCCGAAGGCGAAGTTGCTCCAGCCCAGGGTCTGCATCGTGTGCTCCAGGCCGACACCCGGGTCGAGCAGCCATTTCCAGGCCGTGCCGGTGACGATGAAGGACAGCGCCATGGGGTACAAAAACACCGAGCGCAGGCCGCTTTCAGCGCGCACTTTCTGGTCGATCAGAATCGCCAGCGTCAGCCCCAGGGCCATGGCGATCACGATGTACAGCGACGCAAACACCCACAGATTCGACAGCGCCACCGACCAGTTTTCCAGGCCCATCAGGCGTACGTAGTTGGTGGTGCCCGCCCACTCGTACTGCGGCATGAGCGTCGAAGCGGTGAACGACAGGTAAATGGTGAACATGATGTAGCCGTAGACGCACACCAGTACCAGCAAGGCGCTGGGGGTGATCAGCAGCTTGGGTAAAAAACCAGCTTTCATGCAGGACCTTACGAGGGAAATGGAAAGGCCGACGCTAGCGCGTCGGCCCGCACAAGGACAGGGCGAAAACCCGCCCTGTCAGCGCTTAGGACTTGGCGGCTGCGGCCAATTCCACGACCGCCTTCTTCGAGTCGATCTGGCCATTGAAGTGGCGGGTGATCACGTCGTAGAAAGCGTTCTTGATGGACGCAGGCACGGCGTGGCCATGCGCCATGGAACCCACCAAGGTGTTCTTGGCATTGGCTTCGGCGAAGTCCTTCATGGCCTTTTTGCCGCAATCATCAAAGTCCTTGTCAGACACGTCGGTACGCGCAGGCACCGAGCCCTTGACGACGTTAAAGGCCGACTGGAAGCCAGGCTCCATGATGGCCGAGGCCAGCTTGGTCTGGGCGGCTACCTTGTCGGCACCCACCTTGAACATGGCGAACTGGTCGGAGTTGAACGACACCACGCCTTGCGTGCCGGGAACGCGGAAGCAGGAGAAGTCTTTGCCCGGCACCTTCTTGGCACCGATGAACTCGCCCTTGGCCCAGTCACCCATGATCTGGAAACCGGCCTTGCCGCTGATCACCATGCCCGAAGCCACGTTCCAGTCGCGGCCGGAGAAGTCTTTGTCGACCAGCTTGCGCAGTTGCGACATGCGGTCAAAGGCCTTCAGCATGGTGGGCGAGTTCAGGGATTTCGGGTCCAGGTCGATGAAGGCCTTGCGGTAGAAATCCACACCGCCGGTGGAGATCACCACGCCGTCAAACATGGTGGCATCCTGCCAGGGCTGGCCGCCGTGGGCCAGGGCGATGAAGCCCGCCTTTTGCAGCTTCTCGCCATCGGCAATGAATTCGTCCCAGGTCTTGGGGTCGGAGGTGATACCGGCCTTGGCCAGCACTTCCTTGTTGGCCCAGACCCAGTTGGTGGAATGCACGTTCACCGGTGCGGCGACCCACTTGCCGTTGTATTTGGAGAAGCGTTGCAGCGCGGCGGGTACGGTCTTGTCCCAGCCTTCTTTAGCGGCCACGTCGTTCAGGTCGGCCAGCACGCCTTGCTTAGCCCAGTCCTGGATGTCAAAGCCGAGCATCTGCACGGCGGTGGGTGGGTTGCCTGCGGTGACGCGGGCACGCACGGCAGTCATGGCCTGCTCGCCACCGCCACCGGCGACGGGCATGTCGTTCCACTTGATGCCCTGCTTTTCCAGGTTGCCCTTGAGCACGCCCAGCGCTGCAGCCTCGCCACCGGCGGTCCACCAGTGCAGCACTTCGACGCTTTGCTGCGCCATAGCCGGACCACTGAAAGCGGCGGCCAGCGCCAAGCCCATGATTGTCTTTTTCATCCCATGTCTCCTGTCATTTTGGTAGTGAAATCACCGGCCGGCCCAGGGTTCTATGCCCCAGGTCCGTGCCCGTGAGGGTATGGGCGCAGCCATCGGCAGGCCCCTTGCATCCGGGCCTGCACTGCGCCACCCGAACTTATTAAGTATTTATTAATTAAATACAAATAACACAGGTGTTTTCCCTGAAAACAGGGAAGAGACTGGCGGCACTACATCCGCACGCCGCTTTTCGCATCAAACCAGCTCACATCCGCAGCCGCCACGTGCAGGCCCACGGTGTCGCCAGGCTTGACGCCGACCTGCGGGGCGGTGCGCACGGTGACCAAGCCCGATGCGGTTTTGACCACCACGTAGGTATCGGCCCCGGTGGGTTCGACTAGGCTGACCTCGCCGCGCCAGGGGGAGGCATCGGCCAGTTCGATGTGCTCGGGGCGCAGGCCCAGCAGCGTGTCCACGCCGGGCAGCGGGCAGTCCAGCGGCAGATTCGCACCTTGTATACAAAATTGGCCACTAGCGTCGGCAGTACCTGCACGACCAGCTATTAAATTCATAGTAGGTGAGCCGATGAAGCTGGCCACGTAGGTATTGGCCGGGCGGCTGTAGATATCGTCGGGAGTACCCAACTGTTGCAGCACGCCGTCTTTCATCACGGCGATGCGGCTGCCCAGGGTCATGGCTTCGATCTGGTCGTGGGTCACATAGACGCTGGTGATGCCGCTGACCTGGTGCAGGCGCTTGATTTCGGCGCGCATCTCGACGCGCAGCTTGGCATCCAGATTGCTCAACGGTTCGTCAAACAAAAACAGCTGCGGCTTGCGCGCCAGGGCCCGGCCCATGGCCACGCGCTGGCGCTGGCCACCAGAGAGCTGCGCGGGGCGGCGGTCCAGCAGGTGGGTGATTTGCAGCATGGCCGCGACTTCGTTAATTCGCTTTTCGCGGTCGGCCTTGGGCACTTTTCGCATCTCCAGCGCGAAGCCGATGTTCTCTGCCACGCTCATCGTGGGGTATAGCGCGTAGCTCTGGAACACCATGGCAATATCGCGCTGGGCCGGGGCCACGCCGACCACGTTGCGGTCGCCAATGCGGATGTCGCCCTCAGTGGGCTCTTCGAGCCCGGCAATGATGTTGAGCAAGGTGGACTTGCCGCAGCCGGACGGGCCGACCAGGATCAAAAATTCGCCCGGGGCCACGTCGATGTCGATGCGCTTGAGCACCTCGACCATTTTGTCGCCGCTGCCAAAGGTTTTGCGGATGCCTTGAATGTGAAGTGCGGATGCCATAGCTTTTTATCCTTTCACAGCACCGGCTGTGAGTCCTTTAACGAAGAATTTGCCTGCCAGCACGTAGATGAGGATGGTGGGCAGGCCCGCGATCACGGCGGCTGCCATGTCGACGTTGTAGTTTTTCACGCTGCTGGTGGTGTTGACCATGTTGTTCAGGCCCACGGTGATGGGCTTGCTGTCGGCACCGCTGAAGGCCACGCCAAACAAAAAGTCGTTCCAGATGTTGGTGAACTGCCAGATCAGCGTGACCATCACGATGGGCGTGGACAGCGGCACGATGATGCGCACAAAGATGCGCCAGAAGCCTGCGCCGTCGATACGCGCGGCGTTCACCAGCTCTTTGGGGATGGCGGCGTAGTAGTTGCGGAAGAACAGCGTGGTGCCCGCCAGACCGGCCAGGCAGTGCACAAAAATCAGACCGTAGACCGAGCTGGAAATGCCCAGCCAGCCCAGAATCTGGCTCATCGGCAACAGCACCACCTGGAACGGCATGAACACGCCAAACAGCATGAAGCCAAACAGCACTTCGCTGCCCTTAAACTTCCACAGGCTGAGCACGTAGCCGTTGATCGCGCCCCACAGCGTGGAGATGATCACCGCAGGCACCACGATCAGCACCGAGTTCCAGAAGAAGGGTTGCAGCCCCCGGCAGTCGGTGCCGGTGCAGGCGCTGGACCAGGCCAGCGTCCAGGCTTCGAAGTTCAGGCCGTGCGGCAGGCTGAGCAGGTTGCCGCTGCGGATTTCTTCCGCGTCCTTGAACGAGGTGGCCAGCATCACATACATGGGTGCCAGGAAAAACAGCGCTGCTATGAACAGTACGCCGTAGATCAGCACACGGGAAAGACTCTTACCGATCATGGGGTTTGCTCCGCAGTTCGCTGTACAAATAGGGCACCACGATGGCTGCCACGGTGGCCAGCATCATGGTGGCGCTGGCCGCACCCAGGCCGATCTGGCCGCGGGTAAAGCTCATCACGTACATGAAGGTGGCGGGCACGTCGGTGGCGTAGCCGGGGCCGCCGCCGGTCAGAGCCATCACCAGGTCGAAGCTCTTGATGGACAGGTGCGACAAGACCATGATGGTGGAGAACACCACCGGGCGCAGGATCGGCAAAATAATGCGCCAGTAGATGCGCGGCAGGCTGGCACCGTCGATCTGCGCGGCCTTGATGATGCTGTCGTCGATGCCGCGCAGCCCTGCCAAAAACAGCGCCATGGCAAACCCGGCCGATTGCCAGATGCCGGCGATCACCACGCAATAGATGGCGGTGTCGCTTTGCACCAGCCAGTCGAAGCTGAAGCTGGTCCAGCCGATGTCGTGCATCAGCTTTTCCAGCCCCAGGCTGGGATTAAGCATCCACTTCCAGGCCGTGCCGGTGACGATGAACGACAGCGCCATGGGGTACAGGTAAATGGTGCGCAGCAGGCCTTCGGCGCGGACCTTCTGGTCCAGCACAATGGCCAGGGCCATGCCGATCAGCATCGCGCCGCCGACATACAGCACGCTGAAGATGCCCAGATTCTTCAGGGCCAGCCACCAGCGGTCCATCTCGAACAATTTGGCGTACTGCGCCAGGCCGACGAATTCGTCGTAGTTGGGCAGCATGCGCGACGCGGTCATGGACAGCACGCCGTTCCAGATCATCAGCCCGTAGATAAAGGCAAAGCCCAGCACAAAGCCGGGCGCAATCACCAGCTTGGGCAGGGACTGCTCAAAATTCAATTTCATACATTTCGCTCTCGCAGTGGACAAAAAGCCCCCCGCCTGCGGCGAACCACAGGCGGGGGGCGAGACCGAAGAATTACTTGGTCTGGGCCGCGGAGGCAATGTTCTTCATGGCCGCATCGACAGTGATCTTGTCGTCGTTCCAGAACTGGCTCACGGCGTCCTTGATCGCGCCTTCGGCGGCAGGGCTGACAGCCATGCCATGGGCGATGGACGGCACCAGGCTGCCGGTCTTGGCGGTGCTGACAAAGTCCTTGGCCGACTGCTTGGCGCAGTCGTCAAACTTGTCCAGGTTCATGTTCAAACGCACCGGGATGGAGCCCTTGTTCAGGTTGAAGATCTCCTGGAACTCGGTGCCCATGATGGCGGCAGCCAGGTCGCCCTGGGCTTTTTGCGCATCGGCGGACTTGAGCTTGAACATGGCGAACGAGTCGATGTTGTAGGTGTAAGACGTGGCGGTACCGGGGGCGGCAGCGCACAGGAAGTCCTTGCCCGGCACCTTACCAGCGGCCAGGAACTCGCCCTTGGCCCAGTCACCCATAAACTGGAAGCCGGCCTTGCCCTGCATGACCATGGCGGTGGTCAGGTTCCAGTCGCGGCCTGCGGAGGCGGCGTCGGTGTAGCCCTTGATCTTGCGGAAGGTTTCCAGCGAGGTCTTCATGGTGGGGCTGTTCAGCGCCTTGGGGTCCAGGCGGACCAGCGCATCGCTGTAGAACTTGGCACCACCGACACCCAGCACCACCGACTCAAAGGTAGTGAAGTCTTGCCAGTTCTGGCCACCGTGGGCCACGGCGATCAGGCCCGCAGCCTTGATCTTGTCGGCCGCAGCAAAGAACTCGGCGTAGGTCTTGGGCATGCCGGCCACACCGGCTTTTTTCAGCACTTCGGGGTTCGCCCAGATCCAGTTCACGCGGTGCACATTGACTGGCACGGCGACGTAGCTACCCTTGTACTTCATGCCATCGGCCACGGCCTTGGGCAGCAGGCTGTCCCATTTTTCAGCCTTGGCCACGCTGTCCAGGTTGGCCAGCACGCCTTCAGCAGCCCATTCCTGGATGGCCGGGCCCTTGATCTGGGCAGCGGCTGGCGGGTTGCCCGACACCACCCGGCTCTTCAGCACCGTGGCGGCGTTGTCGCCACCGCCACCGGCCACGGCGAAGTCTTTCCAGACGTGGCCCTTGGCCTGCATGATCTTCTTCAGCTCGGCTACCGACTTGGCCTCGCCGCCCGAGGTCCAGTAGTGCAACACCTCGACTTCACCGGCGTGCAATGCGCCAGCGGATACCACAACAGCCATGGCCAGCGCCACTTTGGAAAGCTTCATCATCAATCTGTCTCCTGGATTTGCCGCCTCGCAGGTTTGGGAGGCCTGGGCAAAGGTTGGGTTCAGCGCGGCACCATGCCGCGCTGAGGATCGTAATTTTTCATTAATTAACGAATTATGAATACTAGGGCTTTCCCTCGATTTGTTAGAAAATACTACATATTTCATAGCTACTAGCGTAAATAGATAGTGCGCTAGAAGCACTTTTTATATACAAAACACCGGGCGCGCCACCCTGCCCGTTTATCATCGCAGCCATGCTCGCCAAGTTCACCAGTTTCATTTTGTTAGGCATCGTACGGCTGCTGACCGGGGCCCAGGCCCGCTGGCACGGCTGTCCGCCCAAGGCCGAACAGCGCATTTACTTCGCCAACCACCAGAGCCACATCGACCTGGTCCTGATCTGGGCCGCCCTGCCCACCGAGCTGCGCAGCATCACCCGCCCTATCGCCGCCAAAGACTATTGGGCCGGGTCGCGCTTCAAGAAATGGTTTACCAGCGCGGTGTTCAACGCCATCTACGTGGACCGGGCCCGCACCAAGGATGCGGCAGGCGTGGAGCAAGACCCGCTGGAGCCACTGGTGGACGCGCTGGAGAGCGGTGACTCGATCATCCTGTTTCCCGAAGGCACGCGGGGCTTTGCGCCCGAACCCCAGCCCTTCAAGGCCGGGCTGTTCAACCTGGCGGTGCAGTTTCCGCAGGTGGTGCTGGTGCCCACCTGGATCCACAACGTGCAGCGCGTCATGCCCAAGGGCGAGGTGATTCCGGTGCCGGTGCTGTGCTCGGTAACCTTTGGCACGCCGATGCAGGTAGAGCCGGGTGAGGAGCGGCGGGCGTTCCTGGACCGGGCGCGGCTGAACGTGATTGCCCTCCGAGACATATGAACCAATTTTTGCGTGCTTTGAGCGGCAGCCAGCAGGTTGCCGCGCTGTTTCTGCTGGTGTTTGGCGTGCTGTCCCTGGCCAGCGCGGCGCTGCTGCTGGTGTCGCTGCGCGAGCGCGACGACGGAGCCTTCAAGGCCGCGTTTGGCTCCGACCTGAACGACCTGCGCCGGGTCATGAAAAACACCTGGTTCATGGCCGCCACCTTCTGGCTGGGCTGGGTGCTGGGCGGCTGGTTTGCCATCACCTTGTTTGGGCTGGTGGCATTTTTTGCGTTGCGCGAATTCATCACCTTGTCGCCCACCCACCGGGGCGACCACCGCAGCCTGATTCTGGCGTTTTTTGTGGTGCTGCCGGTGCAGTTCTGGATGGCGGGCGGGCGGCATTTCGACCTGTTCACGGTGTTCATCCCGGTATATGTGTTTCTGGCGCTGCCCCTGGTGGGCGCACTGGCCGACGACCCGCACCGCTTTCTGGAGCGCAACGCCAAGATGCAGTGGGGCATCATGGTCTGCGTCTACGGCACCAGCCACATCCCGGCGCTGGTGCGGCTGGAAATCCCCGGCTACGCCGACAAGAGCGCTTTTCTGGTCTTCTTTTTGGTGCTGGTGGTACAGACCTGCATGCTGGTGCAGCACCTGGTCTCTCGCAAGCTGCAACCGCCACCGCGCGCGCCGCACATCAGCCAAAGTTTCAACTGGACCAGCTGGAGCATGGGCGTGGCCGCGGGTGGCCTGGTGGGGGGCTTGCTGGCGGGCATCACCCCCTTCAAACCCGGCCAGGCCCTGGCCATGGCGCTGATCGCCTGCGTGGCAGGCACCGCCGGCCACCTGGTGATGAAAGCCCTGAAACGCGACCGCGGCATCACCAACTGGGGCACCGAGGGCCAGTCCATCACCGGTGCCAGCGGCCTGCTGGACCGGGTGGACGCGCTGTGCTTTGCTGCGCCGATCTTTTTCCACTCGGTTCGGTGGTTTTTCAGCCTCTAGCGCATACTCTACCTGCACAACCAGCTCTCAAATGAATAGCATGCGACTTCTCGGCATCGACCCCGGCTTACAGACCACGGGCTTCGGCATCATCGACGTGGATGGCTCCAACCTGAGCTACGTGGCCAGTGGCACCATCAAGACCACGCACCTGGACCTGGGGCAGCTGCCTGCGCGCATCAAGATTTTGTTTGACGGAATTTGTGAGGTCTGCACCCGCTACGAGCCGGACGCGGCTTCGGTGGAAATCATCTTTGTGAATGTGAACCCGCAGTCCACCCTGCTACTGGGCCAGGCGCGGGGGGCCAGCCTGGCGGCGCTGGGGCACAGCAATTTGTCGGTGCACGAATACACCGCGCTGCAAATGAAAAAAGCCGTGGTCGGCCATGGCCGGGCCGACAAGAGCCAGGTGCAGGAAATGGTCAAACGCCTGCTGAAACTTCCCGTGTTGCCCGGCAAGGATGCCGCCGATGCCCTGGGTATGGCCATCACCCACGCCCATGTGGGGCATGCGATGGCACGGTTGGCACAGGCGACACCGTTGACCCGCAGGACCAGCGGCATGTACCGCGATGGCCGGATTAACTAGAACACCCCCAGGCTGCAGAGCTGCGCATCTTTCGCCACCCCCCTCGTATTGGCTTGAAAAGCCAATACGACACGCAGGGGGCAACAGCAGCGGCCTGGCAGAGCCAGTTCCGCGCTGTTCACGAAGGGGCCTCGCTACGCTGGCCTTTGTTAAGCCAGGCGTTCGAGAATCAGCACCGTGAAAAAGCCAAACGCGGCCAGCAGCGTCCACTTCAGCACCACCCAGCCCCAGCGCAGGTAGCGGCGGTCGCGCGTGCCGACGTAGAAGGCGAAGGACACACCTGCGCCCAGCAGCAGGAACAGGATGGCCCAGCGGAACAGCAGCATGGGGCTACCAGGCCCGGGCGAGTTGGGCGAAGCCTGCGGGCGCGTCGGATGCGTTGTCGAAGGTGACGATTTCCCAGGCTTCGGTGTTCAGCATCAGTGCGCGGATCAGCTTGTTATTCAGCGCGTGGCCGGACTTCATGGCGCTGTAGCTGGCCAGCAAGGGCTTGCCCAGCATATACATGTCGCCCATCGCGTCCAGCACCTTGTGCTTCACAAATTCATCGTCATAGCGCAGGCCGCCCGCGTTGAGCACCTTGTAGTCGTCCATCAGGATGGCGTTGTCCATGCCGCCGCCCAGGCCCAGGCCGTTGGCGCGCAGCATCTCGGCATCGCGGGTGAAGCCGAAGGTGCGGGCGCGGGCGATGTCGCGGGTGTACGAGTCAGAGCCCAGGTCAAACTCGACATGTTGGCCGGTGGAATCCACTGCCGGGTGGTCGAAAATGATGTCAAAACTCAGCTTGTAGCCGTGGTACGGCTCCAGGCGCGCCCACTTTTCTGCCGTGCCCGTGCCTTCGCGCACTTCCACCGGCTGGGTCACGCGGATGAAGCGACGCGGGGCTTTTTGCAATTCGATACCCGCCGTTTGCAGCAGATAGACGAAAGCAGCCGCCGAGCCGTCCAGGATAGGCACTTCTTCGGCGGTGATCTCCACAATCAAATTGTCGATGCCCAGACCTGCGCAGGCCGACATCAGATGCTCCACCGTCGACACCTTGGCCGAGCCGCTGGACACAGTGGTCGCCATGCGCGTGTCGGTAACCGACTCGGCCGTCATGGCAATGTCCACCGGCACCGGCAGATCGGTACGGCGAAACACGATGCCGGTATCCGGCGGTGCCGGGCGCAGCGTCAATTCGACCCGCTGGCCGCTGTGCACGCCCACACCCACGGCTTTGGTGAGGGACTTGAGGGTTCGTTGCTGGAGCATGGTGCGATTTTAAGTGGCAGGCCTATCGCCCACGATCAGCAATGTTGATGGCAGAGATCGAGAAAAGACATCCCCCGATCCCGCCCCATGTGCGAGATCGGGCGAAGCACAGCCCTCAATCAGCTTGTTTGCGCAAGAAAGCTGGAATCTCGTAGTCGTCCATGCCACCCGACGACAGTGCGTCTACCCGGGCGCTGGCCTGGGTGCGGTTGGGCGTGCGCCAAACCGCTGGGCCGCGCAGCGACTCGTAGTCGGGTTGGCCGTTGCCCACACCCATGCCGTTGCCTTGCACCGGCAAGGTAAAGCCTACGTTGTCGGTGCCGGTGCGTTGCACCACCACTTGCAACGGAGCCGCCACACGGCGTTTGCTCAGGCCGGTGGCCACCACGGTGACGCGGATCTTGTCGCCCAGGCCGTCGTCATAGGCGGTGCCGTAGATGACATGCGCGTCGGGCGATGCGTAGGCGCGGATGGTGTTCATGGCCAGCTTGGATTCGTTCAGCTTGAGCGAACCCTTGGCGGCGGTGATCAGCACCAGCACGCCCTTGGCACCCGACAGGTCGATACCTTCCAGCAGAGGGCAGGCAACAGCTTGCTCGGCGGCGATGCGGGCGCGGTCGGGGCCGTCGGCCACGGCGGTACCCATCATGGCTTTGCCGGGCTCGCCCATCACGGTGCGCACGTCTTCAAAGTCGACGTTCACATGGCCGGGCACGTTGATGATTTCGGCAATTCCGCCGACAGCGTTTTTCAGCACGTCGTTGGCGTGGGCGAAGGCTTCGTCCTGCGTCACGTCGTCACCCAGCACTTCGAGCAGTTTCTCGTTCAGCACCACGATCAACGAATCCACATTGGCTTCCAACTCAGCCAGGCCGTTGTCGGCATTGGCCATACGTTTCGGGCCTTCGAAGTCGAAAGGCTTGGTGATCACGCCCACGGTCAGAATGCCCATTTCCTTGGCCACACGGGCAATCACAGGTGCCGCACCGGTGCCGGTGCCGCCGCCCATACCAGCGGTAATGAACAGCATGTGCGCGCCCGCGATAGCCGCGCGGATGTCGTCCACGGCCAGCTCGGCGGCTTCACGGCCCTTGTCGGGCTTGCTGCCTGCGCCCAGACCGCTCAGGCCCAGCTGGATGGTCTTGTGCGCCACGCTGCGGCCCAGGGCCTGCGCGTCGGTGTTGGCGCTGATGAACTCCACGCCCTGGACGTTGCAGCCAATCATGTGCTCCACGGCATTGCCGCCGCCGCCGCCGACACCGATCACTTTGATCTGGGTGCCCAGGTTAAATTCTTCGACTTCAATCATTTCGATAGGCATGTGGTTCTCCTTCATGGTGTCAATGGGGTGCTGTTATTGCAAGATTCAAAAAACGAAACGGGGTGGACCGGGGACCAGGGTGGGTGGCAAGTTCGCCATCGCCACAAGGCCATGGGTGTCGGGCTGCCACGCGGAAAGGAGTGGGGGGTCTGGGTGCTGTGCATGGTCAGAAGTTCCCCACAAACCAGTCTTTGACGCGGCCGACCGCGGTCTTCATGGAGCCGTTTTTCTGGGCCACCTTGAAGCCGCGGGCGCGGCCGATGCGGCCCTCTTCCAGCAGGCCCATCACGGTGGCTGCGCGGGGCTGCGAGACCATGTCGGACAGCGCGCCGCGGTACTTGGGCACGCCACGGCGCACCGGTTTCAAAAAGATGTCTTCACCCAGCTCGACCATGCCGGGCATGACCACGCTGCCGCCGGTGAGCACAATGCCGCTGGACAGTACTTCTTCAAAGCCCGACTCGCGGATGACCTGGGCCACCAGCGAATAAATCTCTTCGACCCGCGGCTCAATCACACCGGCCAGCGCCTGGCGGCTCAGCATGCGCGGGCCGCGGTCGCCCAGGCCCGGCACTTCCACCTGGGCTTCCGGGTCGGCCAGCAACTGCTTGGCGTAGCCGCTTTCAACCTTGATGTCTTCCGCGTCCTTGGTGGGTGTGCGCAGGGCCATGGCGATGTCGCTGGTGATCAGGTCCCCGGCGATCGGAATCACGGCGGTGTGGCGGATCGCGCCATTGGTGAAGATCGCCACGTCGGTGGTGCCCGCGCCAATGTCCACCAGGGCCACGCCCAGTTCACGCTCGTCTTCGGTCAGCACCGACAGGCTGCTGGCCAGCGGGTTCAGCATCAGCTGGTCTACGTCCAGGCCGCAGCGGCGTATGCATTTGATGATGTTCTCGGCGGCACTTTGCGCCCCGGTGACGATATGCACCTTGGCCTCCAGGCGGATGCCGCTCATGCCGATGGGCTCTTTTACGTCCTGCCCGTCAATGATGAATTCCTGGGGCTCCACCAGCAGCAGGCGCTGGTCGGTAGAGATGTGGATGGCCTTGGCGGTTTCCACCACGCGCGCCACGTCGGCCGCGGTGACTTCGCGGTCTTTCACCGCCACCATGCCGCTGGAGTTGATGCCACGGATGTGGCTGCCAGTGATGCCGGTGTAGACGTGGGAAATCTTACAGTCGGCCATCAGCTCGGCTTCTTTCAGCGCCATCTGGATGCTCTGCACGGTCGCGTCAATGTTCACCACCACGCCGCGCTTGAGGCCGTTGCTGGGAGCCACGCCAAATCCGGCCAGCTTGAGCTCGCCGCCCGCCAGCACCTCGGCCACCACCACCATCACCTTGGCGGTGCCGATGTCCACCCCGACGACTAAATCTTTGTACTCTTTTGCCATAGTGCGTCCTGTAATCAATGTCCTGTTGTCTTTTGCTTGGGCACCGGCAGTGGTGCGGCCAAGGTGGTCACGCCGCGCAAGCGCAAGGCGTAACCTTCGGTGTAGCGCAAATCGGCCTGCTCGACGGCATCCACCGTGCGGCCATATTCCTTGGCCACCTGGGCCACGGTGCCGATAAAGCGCTGCACGCGCTGGGTAATTTCTTCGGCCGTGCCGCGGCCCAGTTCGACCTCGCCACCGGCATCGGTCTGCATGCGCCAACCGCCGCGTTTGGTCAGGGTCAACTGGTCCAGCGTCATGTCCAGCGGGGTCAGCAAGGGGGACAGCGTGTGGTACATGCCCAGAATCTGGCCCGCCTGCTCCGCCGGGCCGTTCAGGCGGGGCATGTCGTCGTGGTCCACCTCGCCCACATTGGCTTCGAACACTTCGCCAAAGGTATTGAGCAGGCGGGACTCGCTGTCGTCGCCCCAGTAGGCGGCGGCCTGCTGCTCTTGCAGCACCACCCGCAGACGGTTCGGAAACTCGCGCCGCACCACCGCCTTGCGGACCCAGGGAACGGCCTCGAAAGCGGCCTTGGTGGCATTCAGGTCCACGGTAAAGAACGTGCCCTTGATCTTGCCGCCCAGGTTGGCGCGCAGGGTGACATCGTTGTTGTGCACCACATCACCCACCACCGAAATGCCGCGGATGGCAAACAGCGGCTGGCGTGCCGTCCATTGCACCAGCGCCACCAGCCCGAGGACGAGCGCGCCCAGGAACAACACCGTAGCGGTGGCGTTCATGAGTTTCACGTCCATGGGGGGGGCGACTTTTTGCATGCTCAGGCCGTCGGTGTTCCGTAGTCCAGCGCCGCGGTTTGCAGCAGGCGCACGCACAGGGCTTCGTAGCTGATGCCAGCGGCACGGGCCGACATGGGCACCAGCGAGTGGCTGGTCATACCGGGGGCGGTGTTGATTTCCAGCAGGTAGGGCTTGCGGGTGGCCGCGTCGATCATCACGTCGGCGCGGGCCCAGCCGCGGCAGCCCAGGGTCAAAAAGGCTTTGCGCACCAAGGCCTGGATAGCGGCCTCTTCACCCTCGGGCAGGCCGCAGGGCACCAGGTACTGGGTGGTGTCGGTGAAGTATTTGTTCTGGTAGTCGTAGTTGCCTTCGGGCGCGACGATACGCACCACCGGCAGCGCCTCGGTCTGCGTACCGCTACCGAGCAGCGGAATGGTGACCTCGTCGCCGCTGATGAACTGCTCGCACAGCACCGCCGGGTCGAGCTGCGCTGCCAGGGCGTAGGCCGCATCTATCTGGTCCAACGTCAGCACCTTGGTGAGGCCGATGGTGGAGCCTTCGCGGGCGGGCTTGACGATCATGGGCGCGCCCAGCGTGGCGAAAGCCGCACGGGCCGCGGCAGCGCTGTCCACCTCGAACCAGCCGGGTGTGGGCAAACCTTCGGCACGCCAGATGCGCTTGGTCATCACCTTGTCGATGGCGATGCTGGAGGCCATCACGCCGGAGCCGGTGTACGGAATGCCCAGCAGCTCCAACGCACCTTGTACCGTGCCGTCTTCGCCGAAGCGGCCATGCAGGGCGATGAAGCAACGGGCAAAGCCCTCACGCTTCAGGTCGCCCAGATCGCGTTCCGACGGATCGAAGGCATGTGCGTCCACGCCCTGGCTGCGCAACGCGGCCAGCACGCCGGTGCCCGACATTTTGGACACTTCACGCTCGGCAGACGCACCGCCCATCAGCACAGCCACTTTTCCAAGATTTAAAGAATTTAGGGTCATAGCGTAGAGACTATCTGCGTAGTCTGCTCTTTTTTTGATAGCAAATCAACCACCTTGCCCGGTACAGCCCCGATGGAGCCAGCGCCCATGCACAGCACCACGTCGCCGTCGCGGGCGATATCAAAAATCGTCTGCGGCATAGCGGCGATGTCGTCGATGAAGACGGGTTCCACCCGACCCGCTACGCGCAGGGCACGGGCCAGCGCTCGGCCATCGGCCGCGACGATGGGCACCTCGCCGGCTGCGTAAATCTCGCTCAGCAGCACCACATCGGCCTCGCCAATCACGCGCACAAAGTCTTCAAAGCAATCGCGGGTACGGCTGTAGCGGTGCGGCTGGAAGGCCAGTACCAGGCGACGGCCCGGAAACGCGCCGCGCGCAGCCGACAGCGTGGCCGCCATCTCGACCGGGTGGTGGCCGTAATCGTCCACCAGGGTGAAGTTGCCGCCGTCTTTGGCAGGCTGCTCGCCGTAGGGTTGGAAACGGCGACCTACACCTTCAAAGGAGGCCAGCGCACGCTGTACAGCGGCATCGGGCACGTCCAGCTCCACCGCTACGGCGATGGCCGACAGCGCATTCAGCACGTTGTGGCGGCCCGGTAGGTTCAGCACCACCGGCAGATCGGGCAAAGTGGCTCCATTGCGGCGCTGCACGGTGAAGTGCATCTGGCCGCCCACGGCGCGCACGTCCACCGCCCGCACCTGGGCGCCTTCTTCAAAGCCGTAGCTGGTGACCGGGTTGGTCACCTGGTCCACGATGGCGCGCACGCCGGGGTCGTCGGTGCACAAAATCGCCGTGCCGTAGAAGGGCATGCGGTGCAGAAAATCGACGAAGGCCTTCTTCAGGTTGTTGAAGTCGTGGCCGTAGGTTTCCATATGGTCGGCATCGATATTCGTCACGACCGCCATCACCGGCAGCAGGTGCAGAAAGGAAGCGTCGGATTCGTCGGCCTCAACCACGATGTAGTCGCCGGTACCCAGGCGGGCATTGGCCCCGGCGCTGTTCAGGCGGCCGCCGATCACAAAGGTCGGGTCCAGCCCGGCCTCAACCAACACGCTGGCCACCAGGCTGGTGGTGGTGGTTTTGCCGTGCGTACCGGCAATGGCAATGCCCTGCTTCAAGCGCATCAGCTCGGCCAGCATCAGTGCGCGCGGGACGATGGGCACCTTGTTTTCGCGCGCGGCCAGTACCTCGGGGTTGTCGGCCTTGACGGCGGTAGAGGTGACGATCGCATCCGCCCCCAGCACATTGGCCGGGGTGTGGCCGATGAAGGTGGTGATACCCAGGCCGCCGAGTCGGCGCAGCGTGGCGCTGTCGCTCTGGTCCGAGCCTGAGACCACATAACCCAGCTTGTGCAGCACCTCGGCAATGGCCGACATGCCGGAGCCGCCGATCCCGACGAAGTGCAAATGGCGTACGGCGTGTTTCATGGGCGTACCAGTCTTTCTAATTCATCGGCCACGCGCGCCGCCGCATGGGGCTTGGCCAGTGCGCGGGCCTGGGTGGCCATCGCAAGCAGCTGCTCGCGGTTCAGGCTGGTCAAAAGTTCTGCCAGGCGCGGCGGTGTCAGCTCGGCTTGCGGCAAGTGGATGCCGGCCTGCTTGTCAGCCAGCCAGCAGGCGTTGTCGCGCTGGTGAGAAGTGGTGCTCACCACCAAGGGCACCAGCACAGCCGCCACGCCGGCAGCGCACAACTCGCTCACGGTGACGGCACCGGCGCGGCAGACGATCAGGTCGCAGGCCGCCAACTCGGTGGCCATGTCGTCGATAAACGGCAACACCTGGGCGGCAATGCCCTGCTCGGCATAGGCTGCCTGCACTGCGGCCTGCTGGGCCACGCCGGTCTGGTGCACCACCTGGGGCCGCTGGTGGGCGGGCAGCCGGGCCAGTGCCAGAGGCAGGCAGTCGTTGATGGCTTTGGCACCCAGGCTGCCACCGACCACCAGCAGCCTCAGCGGCCCTTGGCGGCCCGCGAAGCGCTCGGCAGGCGGGGCGATGGATTCGATCTCGACACGCACCGGGTTACCCGTGACCACCGCACGGCGTATGCCTTGGGTGGCAGGGCCTTCGAAGCCGAAAGCCACGCGGTCGGCTACTGGCAGCAAAGCCTTGTTGCTCATCAGCAGTGCGGCATCGGCGTTCACCAGCATCAGCGGCTTGCCAAGCAGCGCAGCCATGAGGCCACCGGGAAAGCACACATAGCCGCCCATACCCAACACGGCATTGGCGTGGCGCTGGCGCAGTATCTGCAAGCAGCTCCAGAAGGCCGCCAGCATACGCAGGCCGCCGGTCAGCATGTGCACAATCCCCTTGCCGCGCAGGCCGCTGAAGGCAATACGGTCCATGGCAATGCCCGATGGCGGCACCAGCTTGTTTTCCATGCCGTGCAGCGTGCCCAGCCAGCTGACCGTCCAGCCGCGCTGCTGCATCTCGCGCGCCACCGCCAGGCCGGGGATGACGTGCCCGCCGGTACCTGCCGCCATGACGACCAGATGGCGCGCGCTCATACGCGGGCTCCATGCATGAGTTGCCTGTTTTCGTAGTCCACCCGCAACACCACCGCCAACGCCACCAGATTCCACAGAATCGCCGAGCCACCAAAGCTCATCAGCGGCAGCGTCAGCCCCTTGGTGGGCAGCGCCCCCAGGTTCACGCCCATGTTGATAAAGGTTTGAAAGCCCATCCACAAGCCCACGCCCTGGGCGACCAGACCGGCAAACAGGCGGTCCAGTGCGATGGACTGGCGACCGATGTGCATGATGCGGCGGATCAGCCAGAAGAACAGGCAGATCACCGTGACCACGCCGACCAGGCCGAACTCTTCGCCAATCACGGCCAGCAAGAAGTCGGTGTGCGCCTCGGGCAGCCAGCTGAGTTTTTCGATGCTGCCGCCCAGGCCTACGCCAAAGATTTCACCCCGGCCGATGGCGATCAGCGAGTGGGTAAGCTGGTAGCCCTTGGCCAGTGCATTGCTGTCGCTCCAGGGGTCCAAGTAAGCAAAGATGCGCGCCCGGCGGTAGTCGTTGAAGGCAATCATCATGCTGAAGGCACCCACCAGCACGGTGGCGATCAGAAAGAACATGCGGGCGTTCACGCCGCCCAGAAACAGAATGCCCATGGCGATCACGGCGATCACCATGAACGCGCCCATGTCGGGCTCGGCCAGCAGCAGCACGCCCACCATGCCGACCGCCGCACCCATGGGCCAGACGGCGCGCCAGAAATTCTCTTTCACATCCATCTTGCGCACCATGTAGTCGGCCGCGTAGATAACGACAGAAAACTTGGCCATCTCGGACGGCTGGAAGTTCATCACTCCCAGGGGCAGCCAGCGCCGTGCGCCGTACACCACCTTGCCAACGCCCGGGATCAGCACTGCGATCAGCAGTACCAGCGAAACAATGAACAGCCAGGGTGCCCAGCGCTCCCAGGTACGCATCGGCACCTGGAACGCGATCAGCGCCGCCACAAAGGCCACGCACAGAAACGCCGCGTGCCGGATCAGGAAGAAGTTGTGGTCGTACTTGGCGAAGCGGGGGTTGTCGGGCATGGCAATCGATGCCGAATACACCATCACCAGGCCCCAAGCCAGCAGCGCCACGGTAACCCACAGCAAAGACTGGTCAAAGCCATGCACGCGGGTGGGCTGGCTGGGTGTGCGCGAAAAGCCACTGGCACCCAGCTTGACTGGCAAAGCATCGGCCGCGGCCTTGGGCAGGCCCTTGAACCAGTCGCGAAACCGCTCGGATAGACGCAGGGACAGGCTGCTCATGCCTCGCCCTCCCCGGCATCGGCCAAGGCCATGACGGCTTCAATGAACACCTGGGCGCGGTGCTCGTAGTTGTTGAACATGTCAAAACTGGCACAGGCGGGCGACATCAGCACGGCATCGCCCGGGTGCGCGCGCTGGCTGGCGAGTAATACGGCCTGGGCCATGCTGTCGGCATCGACCAAGGCCACACCCGCGTCTGCCAGCGCCGCACGGATCTGCGGCGCATCGCGGCCGATCAGCACCACTGCGCGGGCGTAGCGCGACACGGGCGCGGCCAGCGGCGTGAAGTCCTGGCCTTTGCCCTCGCCGCCCAGAATGGCAACAATGCGGCGCTCGGCTCCCAGGCCGTTCAATGCGGCCACAGTGGCGCCCACATTGGTTCCTTTGCTGTCGTCAAAGTATTCGATTTCACGCACGGTATCGACCGACTCGACCCGGTGCGGCTCGCCCCGGTATTCGCGCAGACCGTAAAGCATGGGGGCCAGTGTGCAGCCTGCTGCCGTGGCCAGCGCCAGTGCGGCCAAGGCGTTGACGGCGTTGTGGCGGCCGCGGATGCGCAGCGCGTCGGCGGGCATCAGGCGCTGGATGTACAGGTCGTCTGCGGCTTCGCTGCGTCTGCGCTTGGTTTCATCCGCCTCCAGGGCGCGCACCAGCCAGGCCATGCCGTTGACCACTTCGATGCCGAAGTCGCCGGGGCGCTGGGGCATGTCACCGCCAAAGGTGGTGTGGCGGCGCAGTTGCGGTTTTTGCAGGCGCACACGGATCGGCTCGGGCAGCATCGCCATCACGCCGGGGTCCTCGCGGTTCAGCAGCATCAGGCCCTGCTGACCAAACACACGGGCCTTGGCTGCGCCGTAGGCTTGCATGCTGCCGTGCCAGTCCAGGTGGTCTTGGGTGAGGTTGAGCACGGCGGCGGCGGTGGGCTCAAAGCCCTGGGCCGCGTCGAGCTGGAAACTGGACAGCTCCAGCACCCAGACTTCAGGCAAGGTGCCTGCTGCCATGTGGGCCGCCAGCGTGTCCAGCAGCGTGGGACCGATATTGCCGGCCACGGCCACGGTTTTACCGGCACGGGCCACCAGTTGGCCAGTGAGCGAGGTCACGGTAGTCTTGCCGTTGGTGCCGGTGATGGCCAGCACGGCAGGCTGGTAACCCAGCGATACGGCGGGTACGGCGATGGCCACGGGGGCTTCGTCATCCTCCGACGGCAGGACTTCCTCTGCCTCCGGCTCAAGCTGCGGTTCTGAAACAGGAGCAGCCTGGCGCATATCGGCCAGCGCCCGGGCAAACAGGGTCAGCTCACCTCCGACAGGCACGCCCGCACGCTGCGCCTCGGCCAGCACCGGGGCCAGCATTTCGGGCGACAGACCGGGCGAACGGTACACGGCGCGCACACCCTGCACCAGGGCCGCGCTGAAGGGGCCGCCAATGAAACTCACTGCGGGCACTTCGGCCTGCAAGGTCGCCAGCTGGGGCGGGGCCTCGCGCGTGTCTGCCACCGTCACCTGCGCGCCGTGCTGGGCGCACCAGCGCGCCATGGCCAGGCCGGACGCACCGAGGCCCAGGATCAACACGGGGAGGTCTTGCAAGTGCCGCATGGTGTTAACGCAGCTTGAGGGTAGACAGACCCACCAGGCACAGCAGCATGGTGATGATCCAGAAACGCACGACGACCTGGGTTTCCTTCCAGCCGCTTTTCTCAAAGTGGTGGTGCAGCGGTGCCATCTTCAGGATGCGCCGACCTGCACCGTACTTCTTCTTGGTGTACTTGAACCAGCTGACCTGCAGCATCACCGACAAGGCTTCGACCACGAAGATACCGCCCATGATGGACAGCACCACCTCCTGGCGCACGATCACGGCCACAGTGCCCAACGCACCGCCCAGCGCCAGCGCGCCCACGTCGCCCATGAACACCTGGGCCGGATGGGTGTTGAACCACAAAAACGCCAGCCCGGCACCGGCCATGGCGGTACAAAACACCAGCAGTTCGCCCGCACCGGGGATATGCGGCAAAAACAGGTATTTGGAGTAGACCGAGCTGCCCGTCACATAGGCAAACACGCCCAGCGCCGAGCCGACCAGCACCACCGGCATGATGGCCAGGCCGTCCAGGCCGTCGGTCAGGTTCACGGCGTTGCTGGAGCCCACGATGACCAGATAGGTCAGCACCACAAAGCCCAGCACGCCCAGCGGGTAGCTGACTTCCTTGAAGAATGGCAGTTGCAGGCCTGCCTTGGGCGGCAGGCTCAGGTCAAAGCCCGACTGGACCCAGCTGAAGAACAGCTCCAGCACCCGCATATTGGAGTTTTCGGAAATGCTGAACACCAGGTACAGCGCGGCGACCACGCCGATCAGCGACTGCCACATGTACTTCTCGCGCGACCGCATGCCTTCGGGGTCTTTGTTGACCACCTTGCGCCAGTCGTCCACCCAGCCAATGGCCCCAAAGCCCAGGGTGACCAGCAGCACGATCCACACGAACCGGTTGCTCAAATCCACCCACAGCAAGGTCGAGATGGCGATGGACAGCAAAATCAGCACACCGCCCATGGTGGGCGTGCCCTGCTTGGCCAGATGGCTTTCCATGCCGTAGCCGCGGATGGGCTGGCCAATCTTGAGTGCCGCCAGGCGGCGGATTACCGCCGGGCCCGCAGCCACGCCGATCAGCAACGCCGTCATGGCGGCCATCACCGCACGGAACGTGAGGTACTGGAACACGCGGAAAAACCCGAACTCGGGTGACAGGGTTTGCAACCACTGGGCAAGACTAGGCAGCACGGGGGGAATCCTCGGAATATTGTTGCTGTTGTTGTAATTGGATAAAAGCCACGACCCGCTCCATCTGCATGAAGCGCGAGCCCTTGACCAGCACGCTGGCGGCCAAAGGCAACTGGGCCTGCACGGCGGTCAAGAGGGCGTCCATGCTGTCGAAGTGCTGGCCGCCAAACGGGGCCAGGTGGGCCGTCAACGGGCCCAAAGTCAAAACCTGCTCGATGCCGCAGCGCTGCGCCTGGGCACCGGCTTCGGCATGGAACTGCGGACCCTGGTCGCCCACCTCGCCCATGTCACCCAGCACCAGCAGGCGCGGGCCGGGCAAGGCGGCGAGTACGGCGATGGCGGCCTGCACCGAATCGGGGTTGGCGTTGTAGCTATCGTCCACCACGGTCAGGCTGCGGCTACCGATCTGCACCGCCAGCGCCTTGGAACGGCCTTTGACCGGCTCGAAGGCCGCCAGGCCCTGGGCCACGGCAACCAGCGGCACGCCCGCGGCCAAGGCACAGGCGGCAGCCGCCAGCGAGTTTTTCACGTTGTGCAGGCCTGCAATGTGCAGGGCGTAGTCCAGCGACCCGGCGGGGGTGCGGGCATGGACTTGCCAGGCCCCCCCGGCCCACACCGGCACATCGGCGCACACATCCGCAGCACCCACGGCGAACTGCACGCAGCTGCGCGGCCAGGCCATGCTTTGCCACAGGGCGGAAAAGCTGTCGTCGGCGGGGAACACGGCCACGCCGTCGGTGGGCAGTGCCGCCAGCACGCTGCCGTTTTCTTGGGCCACGGCCTCCACGGTCTGCATGAATTCCAGGTGCTCGCGCTGGGCGTTGTTAACCAGGGCCACGGTGGGCCGGGCCATGGCGGCCAGCAGCGCGATTTCACCAGGGTGGTTCATGCCCAGCTCGACCACGGCCAGCCGGTGGTGGGCGCGCAGGCGCAACAGCGTCAACGGCACGCCGATGGCGTTGTTGTAATTGCCCTGGGTGGCCAAAAAGGCCTCGGGCTGGGCGGCGCGCAGGATCGCTGCCACCATTTGCGTGACGGTGGTTTTGCCGTTGCTGCCGGTCACGGTGATCATCGGCAGGTGGAACTGGGCACGCCAGCCGGTGGCCAGGGTGCCGAGTGCGGCCAGCGTGTCTGCCACCTCGATGCAGAGCAGTCCGGGCAGCGCGTAGCCGGGGTGGCACAGGGCTGCCACGGCACCGCTGGCTTGCGCCTGGGCCAGCAGGGTGTTGGCATCAAAAGTGTCGCCTTTGAGCGCAATAAACAGGTCGCCGGGTTGCAGGCTGCGGGTGTCGCTGTGCACGCGGGTGATGGCAACCGTGCCGTCACCGACCAACCGTGCGCCGGGCAGCAGGGCCAGGGCTTGTTGCAGGGTCATCATGCGGCGGCTCCTTCGGCAGGGCGGCGCGCCAGGGCAGCTTCGGCATGGACTTTGTCCGAGAAGGCATGCTTCACGCCCGCCACCTCTTGCGTCGTCTCATGGCCCTTGCCCGCCAACAGCAGCACATCGGCGGGTGCTGCCTGGGCAATGGCTTCGGTGATGGCCAGGGCGCGGTCGGCCTGCACATGCACGCCGGCGTTGTGGCTCAGGCCCAGCAGGATCTGGCTGATGATGTGCTCGGGCTTTTCGCTGCGCGGGTTGTCGCTGGTGACCAACACCAGGTCGGCATTCTTCTCGGCCACGGCGGCCATCAGCGGGCGCTTCGAGGCATCGCGGTCGCCACCGCAGCCAAACACGCACCACAGCTTGCCACCGCGCGCCTGCGCCAACGGCTGCAAGGCCAGCAAGGCCTTGTCCAGCGCGTCGGGAGTGTGGGCGTAGTCGATGGCCACCAGGGGCTGGCCGGGTAGGTTGATGCAGTCCATGCGGCCCGGCACCGGCAACAGGCCGTGGCAGGCCTGTACGGCTTCAGCCAGCGGTACGCCCACGGCACGCATGGCACCGATCACGCCCAGCAGGTTCGCCACGTTGTACTGGCCGATGACGGCGGTGCGCAGGCTGTGGCGCGCAGCGCCCTCCACCACCTCGAAGCACAGGCCGCCAGCTTCGTAGCGGATGTTGTCTGCCTGCAGGCGTGCGCTGTGGCTGCAGGACAGCGTCCACACATCCAGGCCGGTCAAGGATGCGGCCAATTCGGCACCTTGCGGGTCGTCCACATTCACCACGGCTGCCTGCAGACCCGGCCAGCAGAACAGCTCGGCCTTGGCCTGCCAGTAGGCTTCGGTGCTGCCGTGGTAGTCCAGGTGGTCCTGCGTGAAATTGGTAAATACCGCGACACGGATGCGGGTGCCATCCAGGCGGCGTTCGACCACGCCGATGCTGGAGGCTTCAATCGCACACGCGCCCAGGCCCAGATCGACAAAGCCGCGGAACGCCTGCTGCAGGCGCACCGGGTCGGGCGTGGTCAGGCCGGTGGCCAGCACGTCGGGTGGAATTCCAATGCCCAAAGTGCCCACTACCGCACAGGGAGTCTGCGCGTATAGCTCTGTTTTTGATAGCGCCTGCGCCAACCACCATGCAGTGGAGGTTTTGCCATTGGTGCCGGTGATGGCCAGCACGTCCAAGCTGTCGCTGGGCTGCTGGCAATAAGCAGCAGCAATCGGTCCGGTGCTGGCCTTGAGGCCGGTGTAGCTGGCGACCGCATCGCTGGTGAAGCCAAAGGCCTCGCTACCTTCTTGCTCAACCAGGCAAGCGGCAGCACCTTGGGCCAGAGCGGCCTGCACAAACTGGCGACCATCGACAGCGGCACCCGGCCAGGCGATGAAACCGTCACCGGGTTGGATGGCGCGGCTGTCCACCTGCAGGCTGCCGCTGACCCGGCTGCGCAACCAGGCCACGGCCTCAACAGGGGTATGGAGTTGCAACATCAGAACGACTCGTCCACAGATTTGGAAACCACCTGGGCCTTCACGTCCAGGTCGGGCTGTACGCCCATCATGCGCAGGGTTTGCTGCACCACCTCACTGAACACCGGAGCGGCCACAATGCCGCCGTAATACAAGCCCGCACTGGGCTCGTCCACCATCACAGCGACGATGATGCGCGGCTTGTTGATCGGTGCCATGCCCGTAAACCAGGCGCGGTATTTGTTGCTGGCGTAGCCTTTACCGACCTGCTTGTGCGCCGTGCCGGACTTGCCGCCCACCGAGTAACCCACGGTCTGCGCCAGCGGGCCGGTGCCGCCAGGGCCTGCGGCCATTTGCAGCATTTTGCGGATGGCGGCGGCGTTTTGGGCCGAGAACACCCGTACGCCCACCGCCGGTTCATCCGTCTTGAGCATGGTGGCCGGGATGATTTCGCCGTCGTGGGCAAACACGGTGTACGAGTGGGCCATCTGGAACAGCGAAGCCGACAGGCCGTAGCCGTAAGACATGGTGGCCTGCTCGATGGGCCGCCAGGTCTTCCAGGGCCGCAGACGGCCCGACACCGCGCCAGGGAAGCTGATCTGTGGCTTCTGGCCGAAGCCAACGGCCGTGTAGGTGTCCCACATTTCGTGCGGAGTCATGCGCTGGGCGATTTTGGTGGCGCCCACGTTGCTCGATTTCTGGATCACGCCCTCCACCGTCAGCGCACCATAGTTGTGGGTGTCGGTAATGGTGGAGCCGGTAACGGTGTAGCGCCCCGGCGAGGTGTCGATGATCGTTTGCGGCGTGATGCGGCCCGCCTCCAGCGCCATACCCACGGTGATGGGCTTCATGGTGGAGCCCGGCTCGAAGGTGTCGGTCAGCGCGCGGTTGCGCAGTTGCTCGCCGGTCAAATTCTTGCGTTTATCAGGCACATAGCTGGGGTAGTTGGCCAGCGCCAACACTTCACCGGTGATGGCATCGAGCACCACCACGCTCCCGGCCTTGGCTTTGTTGGCCAGCACCGCGTCGCGCAACTTTTGGTAAGCAAAAAACTGCACCTTGCTGTCGATGCTGAGCTGGATTTCGCGGCCATCCACCGGCGGCACCTGGTCGCCGATGTCTTCCACCACCCGGCCCATGCGGTCTTTGATGACGCGGCGCGAGCCAGGCTTGCCACCCAGATCCTTGTTGAACGCCAGCTCAATGCCTTCCTGGCCGTTGTCTTCCACGTCGGTGAAGCCCACCACGTGGGCAATCGCCTCGCCTTCGGGGTATTGGCGCTTGTATTCCTTGCGCAAGTAGATGCCTTTGATGCCGAGCGCCGCCACCTCTTGGGTGATGGGCTCGTCTACCTGGCGCTTGATCCACACAAAGCTCTTGTCTTCGTCCAGCTTTTTCTTCAGGTCGGCCAGCGGCATCTCCAGCAGCTTGGCGAGTTTCTTGATTTTTTCGGGGTCGTTGTCCACGTCCTCGGGAATGGCCCAGACGCTGGGCGCAATCACACTAGAAGCCAGAATCAGGCCATTGCGGTCCAGAATGCGGCCGCGGTTGGCTGGCAACTCCAGCGTGCGGGCAAAGCGCACTTCGCCCTGGCGCTGAAAGAACGCATTGCCAATCACCTGGATATAGGCGGCACGGGCGGTCAACCCCACAAAGCCGATGGCAATGGCGGCGACCACCAGCTTGCTGCGCCAGACAGGCGTTCTGCTGGCCAGCAAGGGGCTGGAGGTATAACGGACGCTGCGGCTCATGGTGCCTTCCCTGCGGCTGTGCTGGCAGAGTTGGCAGGGGCTGCAGCCACCGTCACGTACTGGGTGATGGCCGGAGTGCTGGTGCGCATTTGCAGTTGTTCTTTGGCCAGCTTCTCCACGCGCAAAGGCGTGGCCTGGGCCCGCTTTTCGACTTGCAAGCGCTCGTTTTCAATTTCCAGCTTGTGCGACAGGGCGATGGCCCGGTCCACCTCGACAAACAGGCTGCGCGAGTCGTACTGCACCCGCACCAGATACAGCGCACTGGCGACCACGGCCAGCATCAGCACCAGATTGAGCCGGGTCATGGCGCTGCCGTCCTGCGTGCCACACGCATCACCGCGCTGCGCGAGCGCTTGTTGCCCGCCACCTCGGCCGCGCTGGGTTTGACCCGACCCAAGGCCTCCAGCTTCATCAGGGTGGTACCGCCCAGCATCCAGCTTGGTGCCCGGCGGTCCACCACTTCACGCGCATGTTTGGCAATGAATTGCTTGACGATGCGGTCTTCGAGCGAATGAAAGCTAATCACCACCAGACGGCCACCCGGCTGCAGCACCCGCAGACTGGCATTTAGCGCGTGTTGCAGCTCCTCCAGTTCGGCATTGATGAAAATCCGAAAAGCCTGAAATGTCCGCGTTGCAGGGTTTTGGCCCGCCTCGCGGGTTTTGACCGTGCTAGCCACGAGTTCGGCCAGTTCAGTGGTGGTTGATAGAGGGCCGCATTCTTGTCGGCGAGCAACAATCGCCTTTGCAATGGGCCCAGCAAACCGTTCTTCACCGTAGTCACGTACCACCTCTGCGATCTGTTGAACCTCGGCTGTTGCCAGCCACTCGGCCACACTCTCGCCGCGCGTGGGGTCCATGCGCATATCGAGTGGGCCATCGAACCGAAAACTGAAGCCGCGCACCGGGTTGTCGATTTGCGGCGAGCTGATACCCAAGTCCATCAACACCCCGGTCACACTGGCGTCGGGCAAGGTATCCAGGTGGCGGAAGCCCTGGTGGCGGATGGAAAACCGCGGGTCGGCAATGGTGGCAGCCTCGGCAATCGCTTCCGGGTCGTGGTCGAAGGCGATCAGGCGGTCCTGGGGGGCCAGCTTGGACAGCAGCAGGCGCGAATGCCCGCCGCGCCCGAAAGTTGCATCGACGTAAGTAGCCACAGCGCCATCGGCGCTGTGGGTTAAAGAGTCCGGCTTGTCGAGAAGAGCATCAACTGCTTCGTCCAACAAGACGGTGGTATGTTTCCACAACGTATCCACCGTAGGGCCTTAGAAAGAAAAATCCTTGAACACTTCGGGCATGTCACCCTGCATGGCTTTGGCCTCTTGTGCGTCGTAGGTGGCTTTGTCCCACAACTCAAAATGCCGCCCCATGCCCAGCAACACGGTTTCGCGCTGGATACCCGCGCCTTCGCGCAGCTCGGGCGACACCAATACGCGGCCCGTGCCGTCCAGCTCCACATCCATGGCGTTACCCAAAAAGATGCGTTTCCACCACTGGGCAGACATGGGCAGCTCGGCAATCCGCTCGCGAAATTTCTCCCACTCGGGGCGCGGAAACAGCATCAGGCAGCCATGGGGATGTTTGGTGATGGTCAGTTGGCCGCCAGCTGTCGCGCTCAGCACGTCACGGTGCCGGGTCGGCACCGAGAGCCGACCCTTCGCATCCAGACTGAGAGACGAAGCCCCTTGAAACACAACAACTGCCCACCCTTGCTATTGAGTGACAACTAAATGGGCGATGCGAAGGCACTTTTCACCACTTAATTGCACTTTTTTGCACTGTATCAGGAAAAAAAGACTGCGCCCACCGGCAGCGCAGTATTTTTTCAATCAAATCAATGACTTAGCCTCAGTGTTGCATGTTAATTTGCGCAAAAAACGTTAAAAATTAAGCACTTAGAGAGGTTTGTGAATGTGCAGAATGAAACCGACGCATCAGGTGTAACAAAGATGACCATTTGCGTACGGCCAGAACACGCAGCCTGGAGCTATTACAAGATATACCGTGACAGGTCTTCGTTTTTGCTCAGTTCCTTGAGGCGGGCATCCACGTAGGCAGCATCAACGACCACTGTTTGCCCGGCCAGTCGGGCTGCATCGAAACTGATGTCGTCCAGCAGCCGCTCCATCACGGTCGACAAACGCCGGGCACCGATGTTTTCGGTACGCTCGTTCACGTCAAACGCGATATGCGCCAGCCGGGTGATGCCTTCGGGAAGGAATTCCAGCGTCACGTTTTCGGTGGCCAGCAGCGCTTGGTACTGTTTGACCAGCGAGGCATGGGTTTGCACCAGAATCGCCTCAAAGTCTTGTACCGACAGGGATTGCAGCTCCACCCGGATCGGAAACCGGCCTTGCAACTCGGGGATCAGGTCGCTGGGCTTGCTCAAATGGAACGCACCCGAGGCGATGAACAGAATGTGGTCGGTCCTGATCGTGCCATACTTGGTGGACACCGTGGTGCCCTCCACCAGCGGCAGTAGATCGCGCTGCACGCCCTGGCGCGACACTTCAGCCCCGCCACCTTCGCTGCGCGAGGTGACCTTGTCGATTTCGTCGATGAAGACGATGCCGTTTTGCTCGGCATTGAAGATGGCCTGGGTCTTGATTTCTTCCTCGTTGACCAGCTTGGCGGCCTCTTCTTCGACCAGCAGCTTCAGGGCTTCGCCAATCGGCAGTTTGCGGGTTTTGCGTTTGGTCTGGCCGATTTGGCTGAACATACCGCGCAATTGCTCGGTCATCTCCTCCATGCCGGGCGGTCCCATGATTTCCATCTGCGCCTTGACATCAGCCAGGTCGAGTTCGATTTCCTTGTCGTCCAACTGGTGTTCGCGCAGCTTTTTACGAAAGCTCTGGCGGGCCGCGCTGTCCGGCGTATCGGAGGTGTGGCCCTGCCCTTCCAGGCTGCGCGCGGTGGGAATCAGGATGTCCAGAATACGGTCTTCGGCAGCGTCCTCGGCCCGGGCGCGCACTTTGCGCATCTCGGCTTCGCGGGTTTGCTTCACAGCGATGTCGGCCAGGTCGCGGATGATGGCATCCACGTCTTTGCCCACGTAGCCCACTTCGGTGAACTTGGTGGCCTCGACCTTGATGAAGGGCGCATCGGCCAGCCTCGCCAAGCGGCGGGCTATTTCGGTCTTGCCCACGCCGGTAGGGCCAATCATCAAAATATTCTTGGGCGTGATCTCATAGCGCAGTGGCTCTGCAACCTGCTGCCTGCGCCAGCGGTTGCGCAGGGCGATGGCCACGGCCCGCTTGGCCTGGTGCTGGCCGACGATGTGCTTGTCCAGCTCGACAACAATTTCTTGGGGGGTCATGGAGGACATGGTTCAGTCCAGGGTTTCAATGATGTGGTTCATGTTGGTGTAGATGCACAGCTCGCCCGCGATCTCCAACGACTTTTTTACGATCTGCGCAGCCGACAAATCGGTGTTGTCCAGCAGCGCCTTGGCCGCCGAATGGGCGTAGGCACCGCCCGACCCGATGGCCACAATGCCGTGCTCGGGCTCCAGCACATCGCCGTTGCCGGTAATGATCAAGGACGCGGTGCTGTCGGCCACGGCCAGCATGGCCTCCAGGCGGCGCAGCACGCGGTCGGTGCGCCAGTCTTTGGTGAGCTCAATGGCGGCGCGCACAAGGTGACCCTGGTGCTTTTCCAGCTTGCCCTCAAAGCGCTCGAACAAGGTGAAAGCATCGGCCGTTGCACCCGCAAAACCAGCCAAAACGCGGTCATGGTGCAGCTTGCGGACCTTACGGGCCGTGCCTTTGATGATGATGTTGCCCAGCGTGACCTGGCCGTCGCCGCCAATGGCGACTTGCACGCCGTTGGGGGTCTGGCGGCGCACGCTGATGATGGTGGTGCCGTGAAATTGTTCCATGGGGTCTAGGTAAGGGTGGGGGCCATAAATGCAAGCGCACCACGCACGCCGCCACGGCAGCAGGTCAGTTCCGACGTGGAATGACGGTAGCGTTTTCGTTGATGCCGATCACGTTGAAAAAGATGGCCGCCAGGCGGTGCAGGCCGTTAAATTGCACCTGACGACCCGCCGCATGCTGGTCTGCAGCCCAGTTCAACACCGAACCTGCCGCCGAAAAGTCGATGCGCACCAAGGTGTCACAGGCCACCACCAGCAGCGCACTGCCGCCCGCCTGGGCATCCACCACTGCCAGAGCTTGCGAGGCGTCGCCCAGCACCAGGCCCGATAAGGCACCCCGAGACACTGGCGCGGTGGATAAACCCGGCGGCAAGGTATGCACGCCAGTATCGGAGTCTTTGAAATCGGAGGACCCAAACGTCGACACGCCCAGCGCATCCCGCGCCACCCCGTTGCCCTGCGCATCCAGCACAGCGTAGCTGCAGTGCGCCGCCTGCCATGCCGGTGGCGACACCTCGTAGGTGATGCAGTATTCCAGCGCCACCATGTCAAAGGCATCCTGGCTTTGCAAGATACGCAGCAACGCCAGCCGCACACGCCACCACTGCGGGTGCGCAGTGGCATCGCCCGACACGGTATGGCTTTTGAGCACGTCCTGCAAATGCTCCACATCGGCAAAAATCAGTTGCACCGCCTGGTCTGCCCAGGCCTCAAAAATATCGCCCAGGCCTTGCACGGCGGCACTGTCCACCAGGCCCAGGCTGGCCCAACCGATCTGCACCGATACGGGTGTCCGCATGTGCAAAGCGGCTTGCAGGCTGGCAACGGACGCGGCGCTCAGAACGGCGGGGCAGGCCCAAGTAAAGCTGCTCCCCTGCCCCACAGCCGAGTCGGGCAGCGCAAAGCTTGCCGGCGGCAGCCCGGCTTGGTCGGGAATCGAAAACCAGGCTGGCGCAGTGCGCCCAAAACGGCCCGCGAAGTCGATGGCCTCGGTGTCAAACCGATCCTGTTGGTTGGTCGCACGGTACAAATCAAACAGCGCAGTCCAGACCTCGGAGTGCGCAGATGGCGCCGGGTTCTGCCGAAGCAGGGTATGTAGGGCCGCCTCGGCACCCTCCACATCGCCATTGGCAAATCGGATGGCGGCTTCTTCCAGGTCGGGGTTGTGCTCGTAAACACCGGCATCCAGATCGGGCAAATCCAGATCCAGGGCCGCGGGCTGCGCCATCTTCGGGGCAGGCGCAGGCACACCAAAGTCAAAATCCAGGTTCAGGTTGTGGTCCAGCGCGGCCAGCATATCCACAATGGGCTCGGCACTCGGCGTGGGTACGTTCCAGTGCCGCTCGTCGCGCAGCGGCGATACATCGGTGGGCGCAAACGCATTGGCATGGTGGGCCGCAGCCCGGGTGGGCAGGGCGGCAACCTCGGTAGGAGCATAGGCGCGGGTATTGCCCAGCGGATGGGCCTCGGCGGACTGCAAACCGGCCTGGCCCGACAGCCGCACCGGCTGGCTGGCACCGGTGTCTTTGGCTTTCCACCACTGGCGGGACATTTGCGCTTCGATGTCGTCGATTTTTTTGATCGTCCCAGCGCGGTCGTCCAGCTTGGACTGCATGCTGCTTTGGAAGAACGAGGGCCGCTCTACCGCGTCGGAAGAAGGCTGTGCCTCGCGCTGGCGCAGCTTGCGCAACTGGTCAAACTCGCGGCGGCGTACAAAATCGTTGCGCTTTTTACGCTCAATCATCTCCTTGAGCATCTGCTTGCTGTACTGGCTCTCCTTATCGAGCTCGGGCTGGTCCAGGTCAGACCAGTTCGTCGTCGGATTGCGGACGAACTTGACAACCTTGGACAGCAGACCCGAGGGTTCGTTAGGTGGCATGGTGGCAGCGGCGCAAGCAGGGTTAGATACGGGTCAATCAGTCGCCAAACATTTTTTGTTTCAGCTCGCGACGCTGCTGGGCTTCCAGCGACAGCGTTGCTGTGGGGCGGGCCAGCAAACGGCCTACGCCAATGGGTTCGCCGGTTTCGTCGCAGTAGCCATAGTCGCCCGCGTCGATGCGGTTGATGGATTGCTCGATCTTCTTGAGCAGCTTGCGTTCACGGTCGCGGGTGCGCAGTTCCAGCGCGTGCTCTTCTTCGATGGTGGCGCGGTCGGCCGGGTCGGGCACAACGACCGTATCTTCGCGCAAGTGCTCGGTGGTTTCACCGGCGTTGTTCAGCATGTCCTGCTTGAGCACCGTGAGTTTGAGGCGGAAGAAGGCGGTCTGCTTTTCATTCATGTACTCGGAGTCGGGCATGGCGATGACTTCGGCATCGGTCAGCTTGTCGGCCGGGGTGGTCTTCCAGTTGTTCGCCAGCTTAGGGTCTTTTTTGGCGGCCACGTGGGGTGGCGGCGCAATCATCGGCTCGGGCGCGTTCTGCATGTAGCTGGACTTGGCCGCAGTGGATGCGACAGCCGGAGCCATGGACGGCACGGTCAACTGCGCCAAACGCGACGAAGGACGCACGCTCTTGGCCGGAATCGACGTGTAGCGGGGGCTGGTCTGCACCGCCGGGGTGGCTTCGGTGGCAGCCGCCACGGGGGCGGGGGTGGGCTTGGGCGCTGTGGTCACTTTGGTAGTACTCATGGTTGGCGCGGGGCTTTAGCGTCCCGCAATCGTCACTATTTCTGTTCTGGGCGTCACACCAAACACTGTTCCATGCCTTGCAAAAAGATGTCTTTGGGCAAATCGATACCGATAAACACCATTTTGCTGCCGCGTTTTTCATCTGCAGCCCATTCTGGGCCCAGGTCGCTGCCCATTAACTGGTGCACTCCCTGGAAAATGACTTTACGCTCGGTGCCCTGCATATTCAAGACACCTTTGTAGCGCAACATGCGCGGGCCGTAAATATTGACGATGGCGCTCAGGAAGTCTTCCAGCTTGGCCGGGTCAAAAGGCCGGTCGGACTTGAAGACAAAGCTCTTCACATCGTCGTCATGGTGGTGATGGTGCCCGCCTTCGTGGTCGTGGCTGTGCGAGGGGTGGTCGCAATGCTCGCCCTCGGCATGGTCGTGGCCTGCATGGTCGTCTTCCTTGAGGAAGTCGGGGTCGATGTCAAGCTTGGCGTTCAGGTTGAAGCCGCGCAAGTCAAACACTTCACTCAGGGCCACTTCGCCGAAATGCACGGCTTTTTGCGGCGCACGCGGGTTCATGTGCTTGAGGCGGTGCATGAGTGCATCGACTTCGGTCGGCTCGACCAGATCGGTTTTGCTGATGAATATCTGGTCGGCAAAACCCACTTGGCGGCGGGCCTCCTGGCGGTCATTGAGCTGGGTGGCGGCGTGCTTGGCATCCACCAGGGTCAAAATCGAGTCCAGCAGGTAGCTTTCGGCGATCTCGTCGTCCATGAAGAAGGTCTGCGCCACGGGTCCTGGGTCGGCCAGACCGGTGGTTTCAATCACCACGCGGTCAAAGTCGAGCAGGCCTTTGCGCTTTTTGGCGGCCAGCAGGCTCAGGGTGGCGCGCAGATCTTCACGGATCGAGCAGCAGATGCAGCCGTTGTTGAGCTGGATGATTTGCTCGCCCGGCTCGGACACCAGAATCTCGTTGTCGATGTTTTCTTCGCCAAATTCATTCTCGATGACGGCGATCTTCTGGCCGTGGGCCTCCGTCAGCACGCGCTTGAGCAGCGTGGTTTTGCCGGAGCCGAGAAAGCCGGTCAGGATGGTGGCGGGGATGAGTGCCATAGGTTCTTTCATTGCTAACTTTTCACCGGGAGCCGTGCGGCCCACCCGATTTCGTGGAAATTAACAGGTGGGGAGTGTAGCGGCCAATTCAATCTGTATCCGCATAGGCTCATTTACGCAAAATCACTAGCCCTTTGAGGTATTCGCCCTCGGGGAAATTGACCGTCATCGGGTGGTCAGGCGCGCCGCCCAGGCGCTCGCTGATATAGCCGTCCACCCCCGCGTCGATACCGGCCGAGGCCACAATCTTGTGGAACAGGTCGGCGTTGATGCCGCCTGAGCACGAATAGGTAAACAGCACACCGCCCGGCTCCAGTATCTTGAAGGCCAGGCGATTGATGTCTTTATAAGCCCGGGCCGCACGGTCGGCGTGGGCGGCGGTAGGGGCAAACTTGGGCGGATCCAGCACGATGCAGTCAAAGGTCTGGCCCTGCACGGCAAACTGGCGCAGCGAGGCGTTCACGTCGGCATCCATAAAGGTCACGCACTCGGGCGCAAAGCCGTTCAGCGCCACATTGGCCGCCGCCCGGGTCAAAGCCGGGCCGGACGAGTCGATGGAGGTGACGTGGCCCATGCGGCCCCCAGCACGCATGCCTGCCAGTGCGGCCACGGTAAACCCGCCGGTGTAGCTAAAGCAGTTCAGCACCCGCTGGAACTGCAGGCGCTGGGCGTAGCTGGCCATCTTCTGGCGGCTGTCGCGCTGGTCCAGGTAGAAGCCGGTTTTGTGGCCTTCGGCAATGTCCAGCGTGAGCCGCCAGTCGTGCTCTTGGATGGTCAAGTCGGTCGGGCCGTCGCCGCGCAGCCAGCCAGTGGTGGGCTCCAGGCCCTCCAGGGCGCGGGTGCTGGCATCCGAGCGCTCGTATAGCTGGGTCAGGCCGGTGGCGGCCAGGATGGCGTCGATGAGCACGTCTTTCCAGCGCTCCACCCCGGCAAACAGAAACTGCGCCACCAACGTGTCACCGTAGCGGTCAACGATCAGGCCCGGCAAACCGTCGGATTCGCCATGGATGAGGCGCATGCCGTCGCTTTTTACGTCAAATCGGGTTCTAGCGCTGATAGCGCTTGCAACAGCAGCTACAAAAAACGCAGCATCAATGCGCTGGGCCTCGTCAAAGCTCCAGGCGCGGGCGCGTATTTTGGAGGTGGGGCTGAATGCCGCCCAGGCCAAGAACTTGCCTTCGCTGGATTCGACACGCACGGTTTCGCCCGCATCGGCACCGCCCCGGGCGATGGCAGATTCAAAGATCCAGGGGTGGCGGCGCTGCAGCGAGCGCTCTTTGCCTTCACGGAGACGGATGGTTTTCATGGGGCGGATTGTGGGGCTTTATGGGGCTTTTTACGCCCCCGAACCGCCGCCCGCAGGCTATTTTTTGTCCGCCGCTGTCGCCTTAGCTCTCGGATGGGCCTTGTCGTAGGTGGCCGCCAGATGCTGAAAGTCCAGCCGGGTGTAGACCTGGGTGGTGCTGATGTTGGCGTGGCCCAGCAGCTCTTGCACCGCCCGCAGGTCGCCACTGCTTTGCAACACGTGGCTGGCAAACGAGTGGCGCAGCATGTGCGGGTGCACCGGGGTGGCGGTGCCTGCCAGGCGGCTGCGGCGGCGCAGGCGCTGCCACACCGAAGCGGCAGTCAGGCGGGTGCCGTAACGGCCCAGGAACATCGCCGCCGATACCTCTGTGCCCTGCCCTTCGGCGCGTATTTCCAGCCATTTTTCAAGCGCCGCCACGGCAGTTTTGCCGATGGGCACAATCCGCCGCTTGCTGCCCTTGCCCAGCACATGGGCCTCGCCCGCGGCCAGATCGACCCAGCCTTTGGCCGAGGCGCTGGGTGCCGCGTCCAGCCCGGTCAGTTCGCCCACCCGCAGGCCGCCGCCGTACAACAGCTCGACCATGGCCGCGTCACGGGCTTCCAGCCACGGGTCGTCGGCTTCGTTTTCAAAGTCGGCAAAACCCACAGCCTCGTCCAGCCCCAAGGCTTTGGGCAGGGGTTTGGCAGCTTTGGGGGCACGCACGTCCTGCACCGGGTTGCTGGACACCAGGCCCTGGCGGCCCAGCCAGACGTAGAAACCGCGCCAGCCCGACAAGATCAGCGCAATGCCGCGCCCGCTGCGGCCCTGGCTGTGCATCTGCACCACCCAGCGGCGGATGTGGTGGTGGGCCACATCGGTCAGCGCCACCCCGGCGGACTCGGCATGCCCACTCAGTTTGACCAGATCCAGCGCGTAGAGCGTCAGCGTACGCTCGGCCAGGCGCTTTTCAAAGCGCACGTAGTCGAGGTACTGGGCGACCAGCGCGGCAGGGGCCATCTAAACCCGCAGACGCGAGAGCGCTGCACCAGCCAACTCGGCGATGCGCTCCAAAAAGTCCGTGCCCATGGCCGACTCGAAGCGCTGGCCGTCGGGCGAAGCCAGTACCAGCATGCCGAAAGCCGGGCTGGGGCTGTTGAGCACGCCGATGCGCAGCGGCATCAGGGCGATCGACATGGCGGCGGCCGGGTTCGCCAGCCAACTGACGGCTTCGAAGCCGGAATTCACACCGCAAAACGGTGCGGTGAGCGACGAGGCGAATATCTTCGCGTCTTCGCTCACGCCCTGGGCCCAGGCAGCGTGGGCGTATTCGTCCGACACGCCCCAGACCTTGATGGCCACCTGCGGCACCGCAAACTGCACCTCGATCTCGTGGGCGATGCGCTCGGGCAGGTCGCCGGGCGCGCGGGTCAGCAGCAGGCTGCGGGCCCAGCGCTGCAGCTTGTCGGCAATGATCACGTTCTCGTTGCCGTTGCGCACCATGTCCATGATGCGGTGCTCCAGGCCCTTGATCTTCTCGCGCAGCATCTCGGCCTGGCGCTCCTGCAGGCTGACGGCCCGGTTGCCGTGTGGGCTGGTGAGCTGCACCGAAGCCAGCACTTGCGAATGGCGCTCGAAGAACTCGGGCGTATTGCTCAGGAAGTTGGCGATGTCGTCTTCGGTGATGGGGTTTTGGGTGTTCATGTTCATAAAAGGTTTAAGGCAACGCTGAATAAGTCCCGACCTGGCGCGTGACTTGCATTGGTATTGTCATCCCTCACAAGGCGACAAAGATGAAGCAACACACCCTGGCCCTGGCCGCCGACCAAGAAGCGGGATTCGCCCAGCACCGCAA
>NZ_JANXMU010000053.1 GCF_025354435.1 Rhodoferax sp. | reverse complement strand
TGTCAGCGTTGAAGTAAAGTGCCATGTGTTTATTTTCTGTGAATATCCATGGATTTATTGCTGATTTTGCTGTTGACCTTGCTCAACGGCGTGTTTTCGATGTCGGAGCTGGCGCTGGCTTCCAGCCGAAAGGCGCGGTTGACGGCCATGGCCGAGTCGGGTGACAAGGGGGCTAAGGCGGCGCTGGCGCTGCTGGACAACCCCACCCAGTTTCTGTCGTCGGTGCAGGTTGGCATCACCTCGATCGGCATGATCAACGGTATTTTGGGCGAGGCCGCGTTCAGCGATGGCGTGTCGGCCTGGCTGCAGGGTTGGGGGGTGGCGCTGGGTGCTGCGAATGTGTCAGCCACGGTGATTGTGGTCACGGTCATCACCTTCATCACCATCGTATTTGGTGAGCTGGTACCCAAGCGCATCGGCCAGCTGTACCCCGAGCTGGTGGCGCGCCACGTGTCGCGCCCCATGACCTATGTGGCCTCCGGGGCCAAGCCCTTTGTGCGCCTGCTGTCGTTCAGCACCCATGCGGTGCTGAAACTGCTGCGCATCGACAACGCGGCGGGCCGGGCCGTGACCGAAGAAGAAATTGTGGCCAGCCTGGAGGAGGGTGTGGATGCCGGCGTGATCGAGGAACACGAGCACCAGATGGTGCAAAACGTGTTCCGCCTGGACGAGCGCCCCCTGACCTCGCTGATGGTGCCACGCACCGATATGGAATGGATGGAAGCCTCGCACACCGTGGCGCAGTGCCTGCAAAAGGCCAGCAGCAGCGCGGCCAAGGGCTCGCACTCCTGGTACCCGGTGTGCCGGGGTTCGCTGGACGACGTGGTGGGCGTGATCAGCGTGGGCCGCTTGCTGGAGCTGGGGGCCGATCTGACCGGGCCTGTGGAGCCGCATGTGCTGCCCGCCGCGTTTTTGCCCGAAACCCTGAGCGGCATGGAGCTGCTGGAGCAGTTTCGCGCCAAATCGGGCCGCATGGTGTTTGTGGTGGACGAATACGGTGTGGTGCAGGGCCTGATGACACCGCGCGACCTGCTGGAGGCCATCACTGGCGAGCTGCAGCCCGGTGCGCAGGCCGATGCCTGGGCCACCCAGCGCGAAGACGGCTCCTGGCTGCTAGACGGGCTGATGCCGGTCAATGAGCTCAAATCGCGGCTGGACATCAAGGACCTGCCCGAAGAAGACCGGGGCCGCTACAACACCGTGGCGGGACTGCTGATGTCGGTGTCGGGCCGCATGCTGGCTACCGCCGAGCGCATCGAGTGCGCAGGCTGGGTGTTTGAGGTGGTGGACCTGGACGGCAAGCGCATCGACAAGGTGCTGGCCACCGCTTTGGTCCCTGCCGACTAGCCTTTTTGGCTACGCTTTTGACTAGGTTTTGGCCTGCCGCAGCCGGGCCAGTTGCTCGTCTTCCAGCTGGCGGCGTTTTTGCTGCTGCTTGAGTAGCTCTTCGGCGCGCAGGGCTTCGATTTCTTCGTCGGTCATGGCCTTGTCAAAGGTCAGTTCCATCCCGCCTGCCGCAGTGGGCTCGCCCCGGGCGCTTTTCAGCTTCATGTTCAGGCGCAGCTCGTTGGTGGAGTCGGCGTTGCGCAGGGCTTCCTCGTAGGAAATCTGGCCGTCGTTGTACAACTCGAACAGCGCCCAGTCGAAGGTGCGCATGCCCAGCTCGCGCGATTTCTCCATCAGCGCCTTGAGATCGCCAAACTGGCCTTTGAAAATCCGATCGGCCACCAGCGGCGTGTTGAGCAGAATCTCGACCGCGGCGCGGCGGCCCTTGCCGTCTTCGGTGCGCACCAGCCGCTGCGACACCACGGCCCGCAGATTGGCCGACAAATCCATCAGCAGTTGGTTGCGCCGCTCTTCGGGGAAGAAATTGATGATGCGGTCCAGCGCCTGGTTGGCACTGTTGGCGTGCAGCGTGGCCAGGCACAGGTGGCCGGTTTCGGCGAAGGCAATGGCGTGTTCCATGGTCTGCGGGTCGCGAATTTCACCGATCAAAATCACGTCTGGGGCCTGGCGCAGAGTGTTTTTCAGCGCGTGGTGCCAGGAATGCGTGTCCACGCCCACTTCGCGGTGGCTCACCAGCGACATCTTCGAGGTGTGCACGTACTCCACCGGGTCTTCCACGGTGATGATGTGGCCACCCGAGCTGCTGTTGCGGTGGTCAATCATGGCCGCTAGCGATGTCGATTTGCCCGAGCCCGTGCCGCCCACCACCAGCACCAGCCCGCGCTTGTGCATGATGACTTCTTTCAGAATCTCGGGCAGAGCCAGAGTGGCAAAGTTGGGGATTTCGGCGGCGATGGTGCGGATCACCATGCTGACGTTTTGCTGCTGCACAAATACATTCACCCGAAACCGCGCCACGCCGGGCAAGGCCATGGCGAAGTTGCATTCCATTTCCTTGGCGAACTCGGCGTTTTGGCGCTCGTTCATCATGGCCTGGGCCAGCATGCGGGTCACGTCGCCGCTGAGCTTTTGGGCCGACAACGGTTTCATCTCGCCGTGCGCCTTCATGCTGGGGGCGAAGTCGGTCGCGATAAATAGGTCCGAGCCGCCCGCCTGGTGCATCGCCGTCAGCAGCTTGTGCATGTAGCTACGGGCCTGGTCTTCGGTGAGTGCGGACATGGTGGACCTTGGTTTGCTATTATTTATATAGCTACTAGCGTATGTTGAATATACGCTAGAGGCCTATTTCTTATAAATTTATGCCACGACAACAGCCGCACCCTCGCCGCGCGCGCCGATGGTACCAATCTCGTATACCGACTCGCCCAGGCCGCGCAGGGTCTGTGCCGTAGCCGTTGCGTTCGCCGCGTTCACCACCACTACCATGCCGATGCCGTTGTTGAAGGTGCGGTTCATTTCAAAGTCGTCGATGCCAGCGGTTGTTTGCAGCCAGGCAAACAGCTCGGTCTGCGGCCAGCTGCCCTTGACCAGATGCGCAGCCGTGCCTTCGGGCAGCACGCGGGGGATGTTCTCCAGCAGGCCGCCGCCGGTGATGTGGGCCAGGGCCTTGATGGGGTGCTCGGCCAGCGCGGCCAGCACGTTCTTCACGTACAGGCGGGTGGGCTCCATCAGGGCCTGTTTGAAGGGTTTGCCGTCCAACGTGGCGGGGGCCGCGTCACCGGCGCGCTCGATGCACTTGCGCACCAGGCTGAAGCCGTTGGAATGCACGCCGCTGCTGGCCAGGCCCAGCACCACGTCGCCGGGCTGGATGTCGCGGCCGGTCAGGATTTTCGATTTTTCGACCGCGCCTACGGCAAAACCGGCCAGGTCGTATTCGCCCGCGGGGTACATGCCGGGCATTTCGGCGGTTTCGCCGCCGATCAGCGCGCAGCCGCTCAACTCGCAGCCCTTGGCGATGCCGCCCACTACCGCCGCAGCCGTGTCCACGTCCAGCTTGCCGCAGGCAAAGTAGTCCAGGAAAAACAGCGGCTCGGCACCTTGCACCAGCACGTCGTTGACGCTCATGGCCACCAGGTCGATGCCCACGGTGTCATGCATGTTCCATTCGAACGCCAGGCGCAGCTTGGTGCCCACGCCGTCGGTGCCGCTGACCAGCACCGGCTCCTTGTAGCGCTTGGGCACTTCAAACAGCGCGCCAAAGCCGCCAATGCCCGCCAGCACGCCTTCGCGCATGGTCTTTTTGGCCAGGGGTTTGATGCGCTCGACCAGCGCGTCGCCTGCGTCGATATCGACTCCTGCGTCTTTGTAGGAGAGGGGGGCGGTGTGGGAAGAGGTCATGGTCGGTGCGTTCACACGGGGTGAATCAAGAGGTGGAGGGCAGTAAAACAGCCCAGATATCAGGGCCAGCGGGATTTGCCCGCGTAGCCCTCTACAATTTGCACGGATTTTAAGGGCAGGCGGCATGCTGCCGAATCTGCCTGAATCTCTGTTTCTGTTCCACCCTGAGCCCCACACCCTCCACCTGATGCAATTTACCTCTACCCAAAGGCGTGCCCTGGCCTGGTTCTCCATTGCTGCCGTGGCCGTGCTGGCGCTGTGGTTGCTGGGGCCGGTGCTGACCCCGTTTGCGGTGGCAGCCGTGCTGGCCTACATGCTCACGCCCCTGGTAGACCGGCTCGACAGCCTGTGCCGGGGCCGCGTGCCGCGCGTGCTGGCGGTGGCAGTGGTGGAGCTGCTGTTCATCGTGGTGCTGCTGGCCATCGCCTTGCTGATCGTGCCCATCTTGTTTAAGGAAGCACCGTTGATGCGCGAGCAGTTGCCACTGCTGCTGGACAGCCTGACCACCTGGCTCAAGCCGCTGCTGGCCCAGTTGGGCGTCAATGTGGCGCTGGACCCGGTGAGCATCAAGGCCTTTGTGTTCAAGTACCTCAACGCCAATGTAGAGGACGCGCTGGCCTCGCTGGTGTCGTCGGTGCGCCTGGGCGGCAGCCTGGCCATGGCGGTGCTGGGCAATCTGGTGCTGATCCCGGTGGCGCTGTTTTATCTGCTGATGGACTGGGACCGCTTCATTGCCCAACTGGTCTCCCTGGTGCCTACCCGCCTGCGCCCGGGGTTTGACAGCTTTGTGGACGAGGCCGACGAGGTGCTGGGCCAGTATCTGCGCGGCCAGTTGCTGGTGATGTTGATCATGGCAGCGTTCTATGCCATCGGTCTGTCGCTGTTTGGGCTGGACCTGGGCTTGCCCATCGGCCTGTTCACCGGGCTGGCCATGTTTGTGCCCTACCTGGGCTTTGGCGTGGGCCTGGTGCTGGCGGCACTGGCCGGGCTGCTGCAGTTTGCGTCCATCAAAGCGGTGGTGATGGTGGCCGTGGTGTACGGCATTGGCCAGTTTGTGGAGAGCCTGTTTCTCACGCCGCGGCTGGTGGGCGAGCGTATCGGCCTGCACCCGCTGGCGGTGATTTTTGCCCTGCTGGCGTTTGGCCAAGTGTTTGGCTTTGTCGGTATTCTGGTGGCCTTGCCCGCTAGCGCCGTGCTGCTGGTGGCCATACGCCGCATCCGCGACAGCTACCTGGCCAGTCGGCTCTACCAAGGCTAGGCAGGGATAGGTATGCAGCAACTGGTATTGGACATTGGCCTGGGCACCAGCCCCACGCTGGCCAACTTTTTTGGTGGTCCCAACGCGGCTGCGCTGCAGCACGTGCAGCAGTCCGTGGTGGATACCGGTCGTCCGCTGCAAACCTATCTGTGGGGCGGCCCCGCCACCGGAAAAACCCATATGCTACGCGCCGTGCGCGAGGCTTATCGGGTGCAGGCCGCCCGCGTCGGCTGGATGGACCCCAGCGTCTACGAGCCGCCTGAATTTGACGACACCTGGGCGGCGGTGCTGCTGGACGACGTGCACCTGTACAACCCGGCGCAGCAGCACATGGCCTTCAAATGGTTTGTCAACGCGCAAACCTGCAGCTGCTGGGTGCTGGGCGCGGGCGACGTGCCCCCGGCCGACCTCAAGCTGCGCGAAGACCTGCGCACCCGCCTGGGCGGCGGCAATGTGTTTGCCCTGCAACTGCTGAGCGAAGCCGAGCTGCGCACCGTGCTGGGCCAGGAGGCACAGGCCCGTGGCGTGACTTTGAGCGCCGAGGTGGTGGACTACCTGCTGCGCCGCTTCAGCCGCGACCTGGGCAGCCTGATGCAGTTGCTGGAGCACCTGGACTGCTACGCCCTGCAAACCCAGCGCGCTATCACCATACCCTTGGTTAAATCCATGTTGGAGACGATTTGAAAGAAGCACCCATGAAGTTGGCCCTGTTCGACCTGGACCACACCTTGCTGCCCCTGGATTCGGATTACGCCTGGGGCGAGTTCACCACCGCCATCGGCTGGACCGACCCGCAGGTGTTTAAACAGCAAAACGACTATTTCTACGCCCACTACAAGGCCGGTACGCTCGACATTGTGGAATACGTGCTGTTTGCCACCGAGGCTGCGCGTAAGCAAGGTACTGCAAAATCCATAGCCGCCCACGCAGACTTCATGCGCACGGTGATCCTTCCGGCTATACAACCCGTGGCGCGCGATCTGCTCCAACAGCACCAGGATGCAGGCGACCAGGTCATCATCGTCACCGCCACCAACGCCTTTGTCACCCGCCCGATTGCGGATGCTTTTGGCGTGGCCGAACTCATCGCCGTGGACCTGGAGCACGGTGCCGATGGCTGGATCACCGGCCAGATCCAGGGTGTGCCGTCCTTCCGAGAAGGCAAGATCACCCGTGTCGAAGACTGGCTGGCCGCACGCGGCTTAGGCTGGCAAGACGTGGAGGCCACCTTCTACTCCGACTCCATCAACGACCTGGCCCTGCTGGAAAAAGTCCAGCACCCCGTTGCCACCAATCCCGACGAGCGTTTGCGCGCCATCGCCACCCAGCGCGGATGGCGCATACTGGACTTGTTTACAAAGCAACCATGATCAAGACATTCATCGACAAAATTCTCGGCAAAAAGCCTGCAGCCGCCAAAAAGCCCAAGTTTGGCAAACGCGTCGAAATCCCCGTATCCGAGCACGGCATTAACCCCAATCTGGTAGACGAGCGCGCCCTCAACGTGGTCAGCACCCTGCAGCAAGCGGGTTTTGAGGCCTACATCGTCGGCGGTGCGGTGCGCGACCTGCTGGTCGGCCTGCGCCCCAAAGACTTCGACGTGGCCACCAACGCCACGCCCGAGCAGGTAAAAGGACTGTTTCGCCGCGCCTTCATCATCGGTCGGCGCTTTCGCATCGTCCACGTGGTCTATGGCCGGGGCCGCGAGAACGAAGTCATCGAAGTCTCCACCTTCCGCGCCTACATGGACAACACCGCCGCCGAGCAGGTCGCAGGCAACGAGCGCACCAGCAAGAGCGAGTTGGCCAACATGAAGCACGCGGTGGATTCGAGTGGCCGCGTTCTGCGGGACAACGTCTGGGGCCCGCAGGAAGAAGACGCGGTCCGCCGCGACTTCACCATCAACGCCATGTACTACGACCCCAAGAGCCAGATCGTGGTCGACTACCACGGTGGCCTGAAGGACAGCAAAAACCACACCATCCGCATGATTGGCGACCCCGCCACCCGCTACCGCGAAGACCCGGTGCGCATCATCCGCGCCGTGCGTTTTGCCGCCAAGCTCGGCCCGCTGGGCTTTACGCTGGAGCCCAAAACCGCCGCCCCGCTGGTTAATTCGCAAAAGCTGCTGGCCGACGTGCCGCAAAGCCGCCTGTTCGACGAAATGCTCAAGCTGCTGCAAACCGGCCACGCCGTGGCCACCATCGCCCAGCTGCGCAAGCTCGGCATGTCCACCGGCATTTACCCGCTGCTCGACGTGGTGGTGGAGCGCGCCGACCAGCCCTTTGTGCTGGCCGCCCTGCAAGACACCGACCGCCGCGTGGGCGAGGGCAAACCGGTTGCACCCAGCTTCCTGCTGGCCTGCGTCCTGTGGGCCGACGTGCGCGACGGTTGGGCCGCCCGCTCGGGCCAGCAGCCCTCGTTTGCCGCGCTGCAAGACGCAGTGGAAGACGTGTTCAACGCCCGCATCGGCGACGTATCGGGCCGTGGCCGCCTGGCCGGGGACATGCGCGAAACCTGGCTGATGCAACCCCGCTTTGAAAAGCGTGTGGGCAGCGGCCCCTACGGCATGATCGACCAGCCGCGCTTCCGCGCCGCCTTTGACTTTATGCGCCTGCGCGCTGATGCCGGTGAAGTCGAGCAAATTATTGCCGACTGGTGGCAAGAATTCACCACCGGCAGCGACGACCAGCGCGAAGACCTGCTGACCCAGGCCCGCGAAGAGCAGGCCCGCCGCCAAAAGCCGGTGCGCGTGCCGCGTGTTGTGCCTGTAGCCCACTCCAACAGCGCCATCGCGTCCGCAGACGCTGCACCCCAGACCGATCCCGATGCCGCCCCCAAAAAACGCCGCCGCCGCCGCAAGCCCAGTGGTGGTGGAGCCGCCGCACCAGGCTCCGATGCCTGAGCCGGTCACCGCTTTTATCGCCCTGGGTGCCAACCTGGGCGATGCCGCCAGCACCGTGCGCAAGGCCATGGACAGCATCCACGCCTTGCCAGGCACCGAGGTGGTACGCCGCTCGGCGCTGTACCTGACTACGCCGGTTGATTCGGACGGGCCAGACTACGTCAATGCCGTTGTGGAAGTTTTAACCACCTTGTGTGCGCCCCATCTACTGGAGCAGCTACAAAATGTAGAGCGTTCAGCAGGCCGCAAGCGCTCGTACCGCAACGCGCCGCGTACGCTGGATTTGGATATTTTGTTGTTTGGCAGCGGGCAGATCGACAGCCCGGCCCTGGTAGTGCCACATCCCCGCATGTGGCAGCGGGCCTTTGTGCTGCGCCCCTTGGCCGAAATTGCGCCGCAACGCGTCAGCCCCAAACAGCTCAGAGCTGTTCGGGAGCAGGACGTTGAGAAATTACCCTCCTAGCCTGTAAAGGCGTTGTACTGCCAGGCAAGTGCTTGGCTGTTTACGGTAGGTCGCTACGGGGGAAAGGGCGCAGCAATCGCAAGAAACTAGATTGTTTAGTTGCACCAAGAGCTTTGCGCAAAGCTCTTGGAAAAACGTAGGGACAATTTCAGGCAGGGCAACCCATTGCAGGTTGAACCCAGTGCTGTTGCCTTATTTGCCCGACCGGCGAACCACGATCACCGCCATCATGCCCAGCGCTGCCAACATCATTGCGGCAGTGGACTGGCTTTCGGCCGAGCGTTCCGCAAGCAAGTTGGAGACCGTGGACAACTTCGACATGTACGGCAGCACCGCGCTAGCAGCGCCTGCAATGGCCGACAGCGTAGCAAATATGACCCATTTTTTCATGATGCAATCCTTTTGGAAAACCTTCCCGAGGAGGCTCGAAAAGTGCTTTCATATCGGAAATCATAGCTTATGCTGCGATGCAGCAATGGGTTTGATGCAATTTTTTTCGAAATTTCCCACCATCGACAAAAATTTTTTGTCTAGGGAGTAACCCGTGGTTTACGGCTGCGGTAATAATGCATTTCAAAAATCGATCAAGTTCTTAGCTTTATTCGCTCGTTTTCATGGTGAACTTACACAATGTCTAAACTTCAGCCCTTCTTAGTGCTATGCGCCGCAGTAGTGGTGTGTCCTGGTCAAGTTATTTCGGACACATCGATAGGTTGATTGATTGCCGATTTCTGCTCGAAGGCATTGGGTGGCAAGTTGCCCAGTGTGGAGTGCAGCCGCACACTGTTGTAGAAGCCGACGATGTAGTCGGCAATG
>NZ_JANXMU010000052.1 GCF_025354435.1 Rhodoferax sp. | reverse complement strand
CATTGCCGACTACATCGTCGGCTTCTACAACAGTGTGCGGCTGCACTCCACACTGGGCAACTTGCCACCCAATGCCTTCGAGCAGAAATCGGCAATCAATCAACCTATCGATGTGTCCGAAATAACTTGACCAGGACACACTTGTTCAGTTGACGAAGGGCGACCTCCAAACAGCGTAGCGCGGAAAGCCGCTGGCTCAGCGAACCGACGGGCTTCCTTTCTTGCATATAGACGAGCATCGCTTTGGCGAAGTCGAGAAACGGTGCCTGGAAACTGTCGTTAGGTTTCCCTCGGCCGCATGTCTCCAGAGTGCTGAAGATCACCCTGTGCATCGAGTTTCTGCCCTTGAGGCGCCCAACATCCCACCTGGTCTGCTCAAACTGGGTGTTGGCATCAAGCACGGAGGAGATCCGGCAGAGAGTCACGAACGCATCTACGTTCGCAGTAGCTTCTAGCTCGGCCCGGGGTACGAAGTGGAGAATGGGCGCGCTCATGCAGCCTCATCCCCGTCAGTAGCACGCTGCTGTCGAACCTGCTCGCAGAAGGCAATTACCTCCTGGACCGCCCGGATGGATTCGTCGTTGATGGCCGCCATGCGAGTATCCTCGCCCCAGTTGTCCCGCTCTTTTAGGAGGCGCTGCAGCACTGCCTCGTGAGGGGCATCGAGGAACGGCTCGAACCGGTAGCACGTGTAGCAGCTCAATGGTTTGTTGAAGGCACAGCCTCGTGCGCACTGCGAGCAACCACCCACCGGATCGGTCGACACGCGGAAGTCAATGATGCGGCTGCCAGGCGCGCCCTTCTGGGTAGAGTTCGCTTCATCCTCGACTAGGTTGCCCTGGAACGCCCTCGCCAGCGGGGCGAGGAGCGGCCCCATGGCTTTATCGATGTTTTCGACCACTTTAGGCGAAGCGGAGAAATAGACGCCGGCGTTTTGGAGGTCGGCGTGCCCGAGGCGGTTCGCAACCACCGCCATACTCGCCCCCTCTTCAACGAGGCGGGTACCGTATGTGTATCGGAAACGCTGAGGCCCAACCGGCAGGGGGGCGTAGTCCAATCGTGCAGTCGGCGGGGCAACCTCCTCAACCCACAGCCGGAAACGGCGCGACAGCGTGGGGGAGTCGCAGTGCCCATAGAACAAGTCGCTCGGCGCCCGTAGGAAATCAACAGGCGGGCGCACCATCACCAATCTCTCAGGAAACAAGGGGGCGTCATCCGCAAAACCGTCTTCTCGCAGAACGTTGATGTGATTATTCAACAAACGGCTGGTTTGTGGCCCGATCTCGAACTCCAGAAACGAGATCCGCGAGTGTTCAGCTCCCGTTTTGGCTTGAGGCAATCTAAGTACCGTGCTGGTTGAATCGAAGTCGAGGGCCTTGAGCGAGGCGAACTGTGAGATGCGCCCACCACATGCTAAAAGGAGACGACAAAGAATCAGGGACCAGAGAGGAAGGTCTCCTCTGCCGTAGCCCGCGTTGACCGCTGAGTAGAGCGCTTGAACCTCATCCTCGCTAAACGGCCCCTTGACAGGATTTCGCGTGGTGACAGCTTCGCCCTTCTTGTTGCCGGGCTTGCGCCGCTCTTCGAGGTACGCCGCACACCCAGGATGCATACCAGGCAACCCCAGTCCTACCCACTTCTGGATGAGGCCGTTGAGCGTGCCGATCCGCCAACGATCTTTCGGTAGAAGCTTGGCGGCGAAGTTCGACAGGTGCGCGGGCGTGAACTCCTCGTCGACGTAAGGTCCGGACAAGTCCACGAAGTAGCGGTACGCACCTTCGAGGTTGGTCACGTGCGAAGACGAGTGACCCTTAAGATATGGAATGAGAGCAAGTTTCAGCGACGGGACATACCGTTCATAGCCGCCTTTGTAGTGCCCAAAATCAATCCGGCGCTTGAACACCCCCTCAGTCCAAACCCAGACGTCGAGCCGGGGGTCGAGCTGAGCCCCTCCTCGGGTAAACACTCGAGGAGGGATCGACTGGGCAAGCGCGGTGGAAGCGCTTAGTTCATTTTTCAGAGGATTCAAGTTTTTCTTGCAACTTCAAGGAGATTTCTCGACCCTTGCGGGCGGTGTGGCGGCGGGTATAGACCTGCGATGTCTTGGAATTGTCCGCCCATCCTTGCTGCTCATTGCGCGCCCGCTCTTCAGCGGTGGCATCAAGCTGCATGGCTTCAGCCTCCTCGGAGAACCGCTCATTCCACGTATGACGCATAACGTGGCTGGACAGATCTATGACAAGGTCGGGGCAAGCACGCCGCACATCGGCAAAGATCTTGTCGACGGTCTTGTAGGCGAGCGGGCCTCCATCCTCTGAGACAATCAGAAACGGGTGCTTTCGAGTGAGCTTGATCTTGTATCGCGCGGCGATGTACTCGTGCACCTGTTTCAGGATCGAGGGACGTAACTCGATTGTCCGCTCGCGCGTCTTAGGCGTGGGCTGAATCATCCGAGGGTCGTCGCTGGAATCGGGGCGGCGGACGATGTTCAACTTGGGCTCACGTTGCGCCAAGTCGGAGATCCGGATGTTGAGCAGTTCACCGCGTCGCATGCCGGTCGCAAGTAGCAGCACAACGATCAACCAGTTCCGCTGCCGGACAAAGCCCCGACCCCACGGGTTTTCAGGAGAGTCCGGACGCACGACCGCCAAAAGCCGGTCTTGCTCCTCCTTCGATAGGCCCTGCCGCGCACCGAGCGTGGTCCGATGGGACACCTTCGGAACTTGCTCTGTAAAGAGCGTCACACCAAACTTGGCGTCCGCTTCCAACCTGGCTCGACGCTCCGCTGGCAACGTCACGGCGACGTAGTTCGCCAAAAACGTGAGGTACTGAGCGATGTAGCGGAGCCTTGTCGCCTGGTTCGCCACACCGACGGACTGCGGCGTCTGCCGAACGCGGCTCCGTTTCGCTCTGACGGTGTTCAGGTCGATGACCTGAGGCTTTGTGCCGTCGACCTCGTCGTCCTCAGGAAGGTCGGTCGCCCGGTATTGCACGGTGTCCGCCAGACGGTACAGCTCCGGGTTGGTCAGGAACTGACCTTGTCTCAACCTGGCAAGAAGGTCGATCTCGACTTTGTGGAGCCACCGATAGAACAGCGCTAACACCCGGCACACGATATGGATCGTGTTCGCGGCACGCCCTCGGGTCCTGAACCGCGCAAGGAAAAGCGTCGCCTCGTGAACCGGAAGTCCGCCGACGCGGGAGAGCACTGAATGGCGCTCACCGCTGCGAAATTTGAGCTGTTTGGCAACGTACCGCGTCATCTACCCACACTTTTGACCAAGGAGCAGTTAAGCAATTCGTATAGTAGACCACAGAAATCAATTGTTGGTAAAGAAAAAGCCCCCACTCCGAGAGAAGCGGGGGCTTTCGTATCAACAGTTTTCCTCTTGGGCGGAATTAGAACGGAATGTCGTCGTCCATATCGTCAAAACCGCTGGAAGCACGGGCCGCTGGTGGCGGCGCGGGGCGGGGTGCAGCGGCGGCCATCGGTGGGCGGCTGGCCGGTGCCGGTGCCATGGGGCGGCGTGCCGGAGCGGGTGCCGAACTGTTGTCGTAGCCTCCGCCATCGTCGTAACCACCGTCATTGCCACCACCCTGCGGGCCTCCCATACCCTGGCGGCTGCCCAGCATGGTCATTTCGGTGGCGACGATTTCGGTGATGGACTTTTCAATGCCGGTGGCATCGTTGTACTTGCGGCTACGAATGGAGCCCTCTACATACACCTGCGAGCCTTTGCGCAGGTACTGCTCGACGATGCCCGCCAAACCACCCCGGAACACCACACGGTGCCATTCGGTAGCTTCGCGGCGCTCGCCGGTTTGCTTGTCTTTCCAGGTTTCGGTGGTGGCGATGGTGACGTTGGCCACCCGGTCACCGCTGGGGAAGGTACGCACCTCGGGGTCGCGGCCCAGGTTGCCGACGATGATGACTTTGTTGACGGATGCCATGGTGAATTCCTCTTAAGGGGGTAGATTATGCGGTCACTTTGGCCGGGGCTTGCATCGGCCAGGCCACACACAGCCACGCCAGCATGGCCAATGCACAAGCGGTAAACAGGCTGTGCGGACCACCCCATTTCAGCAGTGCTCCACCCGCCAGCCCGCCGACAAAATAACCCAGCGACTGCAGCGTGTTGTACACCCCCAACGCGCTGCCGCGCACCGAAACCGGGGCCATACGCGAGGCCAGACTGGGCTGGCTGGCCTCCAGCACGTTGAAACCACAGAAGAACAGAAATAGCAGCGTCGCCATCGTGCTGACCTGCGGCACATCAGCCACCCACAACAGCCCCAGTTGCACCAGCGCAATCAGCCCAATCGCCGCCAGAAACACCCCACGCAGGTAGCCGCGCCGCTCCAGCGGAAACAGGCTACCGCCCATCACCACGAACGAGCCCAGCACCGCGGGCAGGTACACCCACCAGTGGTGGGCCTTGTCCAGCCCGGCTTGCAGCAGCAGCGCAGGCACGGCCATCCACATCGCCAGTTGCACGGCATGCAGCACAAACACCCCAAAATTCAGCCGCAGCAGGCCCGCATGCGACAGCACTTCGCTTAGCTTGCCGCGGGGCTGGTGGGTGTGCAGCAGCGGCTCGGGCGGCACCACCCACAGCACCACCGCCACACCGGCCAGCGCCAGGACACCGGTCAGGGCAAACAGCCCCGCCAAGCCGATATGTGCAGCCAACACAGGAGCCAGTACCAGCGACAGGGCAAACACCAGCGCAATGCTGCCGCCCACCAGCGCCATAGCCTTGGTGCGCACAACATCGCGGGTCTGGTCAGCCAACAACGCCGTCACGGCAGCAGAGATGGCCCCCGCCCCCTGCACGGCCCGGCCCAGCAACAAGCCATTCAGGCTATCGGCACTGGCCGCCAAAAAACTGCCTACCGCGAACAGCAGCAAGCCCAGAACGATCACCCGCTTGCGGCCAAACCGGTCCGAAGCCATGCCAAACGGCAGTTGCAACAGGCCCTGCGTCAGTCCATAGATGCCCATGGCCAAACCCACCCGGGCTGGGTCATCGCCGCCGGGGAACTTGCCCGCCTCCAGTGCAAACACCGGCAGCACCAGGAACAGGCCCAGCATGCGCAGCGCAAAAATCAGGGCCAGCGACAGGCTGGCGTGCCGCTCTGGCGGTGTCATGGCGACAGACGCAGGCGCAGAAGTGGGTGAAATGGAGACAGAAGGTGAGGACACGCGGGGCACCATAGACCGTTGGCAAGCAAACAGCCTGCGATTGTCTATCATCACGGGTTACCCCTAGTTTGGCTCCACCTTGAATCCTGATCTCACCGAAACGTCTTCCGACGGCATGTACCTGCGCAATGCCTTGCAGTTGCAGCGCATCAGCATCCGTGGCGCACGCACCCACAACCTGAAGAACATCGACCTGGACATCCCCCGCAACCAGCTGGTGGTCATCACCGGCTTGAGCGGCTCGGGCAAGTCCAGCCTGGCGTTTGACACCCTGTACGCCGAAGGCCAGCGCCGCTATGTAGAGAGCCTGAGCACCTACGCCCGGCAGTTCCTGCAGCTGATGGACAAGCCGGATGTGGACCTGATCGAAGGCCTGAGCCCGGCCATTTCCATCGAGCAAAAGGCCACCAGCCACAACCCGCGCTCTACCGTGGGCACGGTGACCGAGATCCACGACTACCTGCGCCTGCTGTTCGCCCGTGCCGGTACGCCCTACTGCCCCGACCACGACCTGCCCCTACAGGCCCAAACCGTGAGCCAGATGGTCGATGCCGTGCTGGCCCTGCCGGTAGATACCCGCCTGATGGTGGTGGCCCCCATCGCCCGCGAACGCAAGGGCGAATACGCCGACGTGTTCGCCGACATGCAGGCCCAGGGCTATGTGCGCTTTCGGGTGGACGGCGAAACCTTCGAATTCGATGCCCTGCCCAAGCTGAAAAAGACCGAAAAGCACAACATCGACGTGGTGATTGACCGCGTGAAGGTGCACGGCGACACCGAACCCCAAGCCATGGCGGCCCAGCGCCAGCGCCTGGCCGAAAGCTTTGAGGCCTCGCTACGGCTGGCCGAAGGCAAGGCGATTGTGGTGGAGATGGCTTCGGGCCAGGAACATCTGTTCAACGCCAAGTTCGCCTGCCCCATCTGCAGCTACTCGATCAGCGAGCTGGAGCCGCGCCTGTTCTCGTTCAACTCGCCCGTGGGGGCCTGCCCGGCCTGCGACGGCCTGGGCATGCAGGAGCTGTTTGACCCGACGCGGGTGGTGGCCTTCCCGTCGCTGAGCCTGGCCAGTGGTGCCATCAAGGGCTGGGACCGGCGCAACGCCTACTACTTCACCCTGCTGGAAAGCCTGGCCAAGCACTACAAATTCGACATCGAGCAGGCCTTTGAAACCCTACTCCCCGAAGTGCAGCAGGCTATTCTGCACGGCTCGGGCGAGGAAGACATTGCCTTCCACTACCTGATGGACACCGGCCCCACAGCGGGCAAAAAGCTGCGCAAAAAACACCCCTTCGAGGGCATCATTCCCAACATGCAGCGGCGCTACCGCGAGACGGACTCGAACCTGGTGCGCGAAGACCTGGCCCGCTACCGCACCACCCAGCCCTGCGTGACCTGTGGCGGCTCCCGGCTGCGGCGCGAGGCCCGGCATGTAAAGGTCGGCGAAGGCAGCCAGGCCCGCGCCATCTTCGAGATCAGCCACACCACGCTGCGCGACTGCTTTACCTACTTCAACACCTTGAAAATGGGCGGCGCCAAGGGCGAGATCGCCAACAAAATCGTGCGCGAAATCGGCCTGCGGCTCAAATTTCTGAACGATGTGGGCCTGAACTATCTGAGCCTGGACCGCAGCGCCGAAACGCTCAGCGGTGGTGAATCGCAGCGTATTCGCTTGGCCTCGCAAATCGGCTCCGGCCTGACCGGCGTGATGTACGTGCTGGACGAGCCCAGCATCGGCCTGCACCAGCGCGACAACGACCGCCTGATTGCCACCCTGCAGCACCTGCGCGACATCGGTAACAGCGTGCTGGTGGTGGAGCACGACGAAGACATGATGCGCGCCGCCGACCACGTGATCGACCTGGGCCCCGGCGCGGGCGTGCATGGCGGTCGCATCATGGCGCAGGGCACGTTTGACGAGGTCAAGGCCAATCCCAACTCACTCACAGGCCAGTACCTGGCAGGCACATTGAAGATCGAGGTGCCTACCGAGCGGCAAAAGCCTACCCACGGCTGGCTATCCATCGTCGGTGCAACCGGCCACAACCTGAAAAGTGTCAACGCCGACATCCCGGTCGGCCTGTTCACCTGCGTCACCGGCGTATCGGGTTCCGGCAAGTCCACCCTGGTCAACGACACGCTGTACACCGCCGTGGCGCGCCAGCTTTACCGCGCCCACGACGAGCCCGCCGAACACAGCGAAATCCTGGGCATCGAGCAGTTCGACAAGGTCATCAACGTGGACCAATCGCCGATTGGCCGCACACCGCGCTCCAACCCGGCCACCTACACGGGTTTGTTCACCCCCATCCGCGAGCTGATGGCCGAGGTGCCGATGGCGCGCGAACGCGGCTACGGCCCCGGGCGCTTCAGCTTCAACGTGGCCGGAGGCCGCTGCGAGGCCTGCCAGGGCGACGGCATGGTGAAGGTAGAGATGCACTTCTTACCCGATGTGTACGTGCCCTGCGACGTGTGCAAAGGCCAGCGCTACAACCGCGAGACGCTGGAGGTGCTGTACAAGGGCAAGAACATCGCCCAAATATTGGAGCTGACGGTCGAGGCCGCCTACACCTTCCTGCAGGCCGTACCCACCATCGCGCGCAAACTGCACACACTGCTGGACGTGGGCCTGAGCTACATCAAGCTGGGCCAGTCGGCCACCACGCTCTCCGGCGGCGAGGCCCAGCGGGTCAAGCTGGCACTGGAACTAAGTAAGCGCGACACCGGCCGCACGCTCTACATCCTGGACGAGCCCACCACCGGCCTGCATTTTGCCGACATCGCCCTGCTGCTCAAAGTGCTGCACCAGCTGCGCAGCGCGGGCAACACCATCGTGGTGATCGAGCACAACCTGGATGTCATCAAAACCGCCGACTGGCTGATCGACATGGGCCCCGAAGGCGGCGCAGGCGGCGGCACCGTGGTGGGCGTGGGCACGCCCGAAGAGATTGCGGCCAACCCGGCCAGCCACACCGGCAAATACCTGGCGCGGCTGCTGTGAGCCTTTCAGCAACATTACCCATGCCCGCGGGCAGCTCCGTATTCACCCGCCGCAAGCTGGTGCTTCTGCTGGCCTCGCTGTGCTGCCTGCTGTGGGGCAGCGCCTACCCGGCCATCAAGAACGGCTATGCGATGTTCCACATCGCCACCAACGACATCCCCACCAAGCTGGTGTTTGCGGGCTACCGCTTTGCCTTGGCCGGGCTGGTGCTGCTGGTGTTTGCCGCACTCAGCAAAAAGCCGGTGTTCGGCATCAAGTTGCGCACATTCGGCCAGATGACCCTGCTGGGCCTGACGCAGACCAGCCTGCAGTACGTGTTTTTCTACATTGGGCTGGCCTATGCCACGGGTGTGAAGAGCTCCATCATGAACGCCACCGGCACCTTCTTCAGCGTGCTGCTGGCGCACTTCATCTACAAAAATGACCGCCTGAGCTTCAACAAGGTGTTGGGCTGCGTGGTCGGCTTTGTGGGCGTGATGGTGGTCAACTTCCGCCCAGGCCTGCTGAGTTTTGATTTCACACTGCTGGGCGAAGGTAGCGTGGTGTTGGCGGCCTTCATCCTGTCGGCGGCCAGCATTTATGGCAAAAAGCTGTCGCAGCAGGTGGATTCGGTGGTGCTTACCGGCTACCAGCTGGCGATTGGCGGCGTGGCCCTGCTGCTGCTCGGCTTTGCCACCGGCGGCGCGCTGGAGGCCTTTACCTGGGCCTCTGCCGCCCTGATGCTGTACATGGTGGCGCTGACCTCGGTGGCGTTCTCGCTGTGGACGATTTTGCTGAAATACAACCGGGTCAGCATGGTCACGGTGTTCAACTTCATGGTGCCGGTGTTTGGCACGCTGCTGTCGGCGCTGTTTCTGGACGAGCGTTTTCTGGAATGGAAGAACGGCGTGGCCCTGCTGCTGGTGTGCGGCGGCATCTGGCTTGTGACCAAAGAAGAAACGCCCCGCCGCTAAAATATATGGAAAATAGGCCGCTAGCGCATATTCCACCTACGCTAGCTGCTATTTATTTACGAGCAAAGTAGTTTTTGACCGCCAGCACCTGGCGGACCACATCCATGACGGTCCCCGGCTGCCACTGCTGCACGGCACGCCAGCCACGCCAGATGAAGAAACCGCGCTTGGCCCAGCGCCACACGCCTTTGGGTTTGAGCAGCAACAGGCCAGCCGCCAGTGCCGACATGGCTAAAGGCCGTTCGCGTACATAGGCAACGGCCTCATCTACCAAAGCCGACAGCGTGTTTCCCGCACGCGTAATGCGCTGCAGCGGAACCAACTCGCGGGCCAGGTTGGCACGCTGGGCCTGGATGCGCTCCGTCAGGCGGGCGCGCTCCTGGTCCAGCTCAGCGCGGGTCTTTGCCATGGTCGCTTGCAGCTTTGAGCTGGCGCATGTCTTCTTGCAGCTCAGCCAGGCTGCCAGCAAAAACACCATCAAACGACCGGGTCGAACGGCGCAGCTTGGCAAAGCAGACCAGCGCAGCCCCCAGGAAAAGCACGATCAGGCCGGACAGTACCCACACCCGCTGATCCCACAGCAAGATGATGGCCAGAGCCACCACCAGCAGCACGCCCAGCCCCGCGCAAACCACCATGGCCAGCACCAGGGTCAGCTCGCGCAGAGCGCGGTGCTTCTCAGTCAGTATCTCGTTACCCAGCAGTTGCAGGCGCGTGTGCGCCATGGCCAACAACGTGGTCGGTATGTTTTTTAAGGCGGCGAAAGCTCCGCCGCCTGATGCGCTACGCATACGGAACCCGTGGGGGTTCGGTTAACAGCTTAGCGGCGACCGATGATCAAACCGACCAGCAGGCCCACGCAAGCGGCCACACCCACTGCCGTCCAAGGGGATTCGTGCACGTAGTCGTCGGTGGCGCGGGCGGCCTTCTTGGTGTGGTGGCGCAGGGCGGCTTCGGCATCCACCAGGCGTTCGCGGGCATCGCTCAGGCGGGCCTTGACGCGGGCGCGCAGCTGGCTGATTTTGTCGCCGGACTGGTCGGCGGTGTCGTTCAGCATCTCTTCGGCCTCGGAGATCACGGACTTGATGTCGCTGACCAATTGTTCTTGGGTATCGATGGCGGCTTGGATAGCTTTGGACATGTGCGTCTTTCGGTTAAAGGTTGAAGGTGGACGGGATAAAGGTTAGCAGATTGGGTCGGCCATTTACGTTGTCCCCCTCTCGATGTTGACATTTAGAAACACTTTAGAGCCTCGAAAAACCACAGGCCTGAAACACGGTCCCATCGCCGTCTTTGGCCACACTGGCAACGGCCGCCGCCACAAGCACGTTACGCGGTGCTCACCCGGGGTGTGGGCAGTCCGATGTCGCCTGGCAGGAGTATGAAAACCCTCCCGGCTAGAAAATCCAGCAGCCCGCCACTACACTGCTTGTTACAAGAGGCTCACCATGAAAAAACAACAGCCGGAACGGTTTTGGGAAGTCGACCTGGGGGCACTGATGCTGCTTTGGTGGAATGACATCTCTACATTCGTCAAAACGGCGGTGATGTTCTGCGCCCTGTCGCTGCCGGTGGTGATTCCGGCGTTGATCATGTGGCTGATGCTGGTCAACAACATCAGCTTTGAAACGCCCCCGTAAGCACCCGACCATTTAAGCGCGGCCCAGCGCCGGTTGCGGGGAGTGGACTGACAGCTTGCGGGGCACAGGCACTGCCGTGCTGGTGCGCGCATTCGTAGACATCCGCACTTGCCCCAGATCAAACACCGCCACCGCGTCCACCAACTCCTGCGCCTGGGTCTTCATGCTGCTGGCGGCGGCAGCCATTTGTTCCACCAAGGCGGCATTTTGCTGGGTGGCGTGGTCCATCTGTGTGACGGCCTCACCCACCTGGGACACACCGGCGCTTTGTTCATTGCTGGCGGCGCTGATTTCGGCCACGATGTCGGTCACGCGGCGGATGGCCTGGACCACTTCGGTCATGGTGGTGCCCGCCTTGTCCACCAGAGCCGTGCCTTTCTCGACCCGCTCCACGCTGGCCGATATCAGCAGCTTGATCTCTTTGGCGGCCTCGGAACTGCGGCCGGCCAGATTGCGTACTTCGCTGGCCACCACCGCAAACCCCCGGCCCTGCTCGCCCGCGCGGGCAGCTTCCACCGCAGCATTCAGCGCCAGGATGTTGGTCTGGAACGCAATGCCGTCGATCACGCCAATGATGTCCGAAATCTTTTTCGAGCTTTCATTGATGCCCTGCATCGTGGTCACCACCTCGGCAACCACCTCGCCGCCCTGCACCGCCACGGTACTAGCACTGTTGGCCAACTGGCTGGCCTGGCGGGCGTTGTCGGCGTTTTGCCGCACAGTGGAACTTAGCTCTTCCATCGACGCCGCAGTTTGCTGCAGCGCACTGGCCTGGCTTTCGGTGCGGCTGCTCAGGTCATGGTTGCCCTGCGAGATTTCGGCACTGGCAGTGGCGACCCCCTCTGAGCCCTCGCGCACCGTGGCCACCACCCCAAACAGACTGCCCTGCATCAGCTTAAGCTGCGCCATCAGGCTGGTACTGTCGCCCGCCTGGACGTTGATCGGCGTGATCAGATCACCTTGCGCCACCGACCGCGCCACCTCGGCGGCCACCCGAGGCTCGCCGCCCAGCGCACCCACCAGGCTGCGGGTGATCAGAAAGCCCATGCCCAGCGCCGCGGCAATGGCCAGCGCACTGGCCAACAGCAAAAGCCGCCGCGCCTGGGTGTAACCGGGGCCTTCGTCCAGCCCGCCCTTGCTGGCCGTGCCACTGACCTTCACCAATGCCGCCAACAGCGGCCGGCACTCGGCGTTGATCTTCGCGATGGCTTCTGCGGTTTTACCCTCTACTGCCAACCGGGTGATATCGAGCGCAATCGGCCCATACAAGGCCTCGATGCGGGTCATCTCGGCCACCATGCGGATGTCGCCGGGATCGGCATTCGGGTTGGTTTTGATCGCCTCGTTGAGCTTGGCCATCGAATCCTGGGTGGCCTGGTGGGCCTTCACAATCGCCAGCCGCTCCAGTTCACGGTCTTCTGGCTGGGTGGACAGCACCAGATTGCGTGCGGCAATGGCCCGGGCACTGATGGCGGCGCGCACCTCGTCCACCAGTTGGTTCTGCTTGACCACCACCTCGTTGTAGTTGGTAAATTTATCGTGGGCGTTGTCCAGCGCCTGGATCGCCACCAGGGCCACCACCAGTACCAGCGCGACCAACAAACCGAAAGCGAAAGTGAGCTGACCTTTGACGGTCCAATTTTTCAAGTTCATTGATTGCCCTTCCATTTTGAAAAAACGATCCAGCCACCCGAAGAGCGGCTGGATTAGTTTGTTTCAAAAAATATACAAATGAGGGCAATTCAAACCTGGATATCCACAATTTAGACTACGAATCTGCGGGCACCGATAGCCGTAGTTTACCTATCTTTACATATGAAAATAGGTGTTTACGCTTGTATGGCCAACACAGCCAGCTACTTAATTTATAGCGCCCGTGCCGCCTGCAGGGTATCCCGCGTTTCCAATGCCACGCGGCGGGCCGCGTCGACAAAGTCGTCACCGCTGGAGGCATACAGAATCGCCCGCGACGAATTCACGATCAACGGGCCGTTGGCCGTCCACCCGGCCTGCACCGTGGCGCGGGCATCGCCGCCCTGCGCACCCACGCCGGGCACCAGCAAGGGCACGGTGGGGGCCAGGGCGCGCACCCGGGCGATTTCGTCCGGGTAGGTGGCACCCACCACCAGACCGAGCTGGCCGTTCAGGTTCCAGGGGCCCTGGGCCAGTTGGGCCACGTGCTCGTACAGCAGCGGTTGGCCGGGCACACTGGCCAGGCGCTGGTTTTGCAGGTCGTCGCCACCGGGATTCGAGGTGCGGCAGAGCAAAAATGCGCCCTTGCCGGGGTACTTCAAATACGGTTGCACCGAGTCAAAACCCATGAAGGGCGACAGGGTGACGGCATCGGCCTGATAGCGCTCAAACGCCTCCACGGCGTATTGCTCGGCGGTGGAGCCGATATCGCCGCGCTTGGCATCCAGAATGATGGGCACGTGGGGCGCGACACGGCGGATGTGGGCCACGATGCGCTCCAGCTGGTCTTCGGCGCGATGGGCGGCAAAGTAAGCGATCTGCGGCTTGAAGGCGATGGCCAAGTCGGCCGTGGCATCGACGATGCTGGCGCAGAAGTCGGCAATCTTGCTGGCGTCACCACGCCATGCGCCAGGGAAGCGGGCCGGATCGGGGTCGAGCCCGACGCAGAGCATGGAGGCGTTGCGCTGCCCGGCGGTATGGAGCATGTCTAAGAAGGTCATGGACCCGATTTTACGGGGCCGGTCTAGGCCGGCCGGACTAGGGCTTGAGTTCGCCCAGCAGGGTGGGAATCAGCTCCGCCACCGTGGGGTGGATGTGCATGGCCTGCTGCAGCACCGGGTAAGGCGCTTGGGCGGCCATGGTGTCGAGGATGCTGTGGATGGCTTCGTCACCGCCCACGCCCAGGATGGTGGCGCCCAGGATTTTTTGCGTTGCGGCATCGACCACGATCTGCATGAAACCATCGGTCTCGCCCTTCTCTACCGCCCGGCCCACGCGGGACATGGGCCGCATGCCGACACGCACGCTATAATCCGCCTTGCGCGCCTGGGCCTCGCTCAGGCCCACCCGGGCCAGCGGCGGGTCGATGTACAGGGCGTAGGTGTCGATGCGGTCACTGACTTTGCGGTGGGCACCGTCGAGCAGGTTGGCCGCCACGATCTCGAAGTCGTTGTAGGCCGTATGGGTGAACGCGCCGCGGCCATTGCAGTCGCCCGGCGCCCAGATGCCCGGCACATTGGTGCGCAGTTGCTCGTCCACGGTGATGTAGCCGCGCGCATCCAGGGCCACGCCCGCCGCGTCCAGCTGCAGGTCGTCGGTATTCGGGCGGCGGCCCACGGCGACCAGCAGGTGCGAACCCACCACCTCGTGGCTGGCCGTGGTGCCCACCGCAATGTCGTTGCCACGCTGCGCGAAGCAAATGTTGTCGGCGTTCAAATGGAAGGCAATGCCTTCGCGCTCCAGAATCGCCTGCACGGCGCTCGACACTTCCGGGTCTTCACCCGAAATCAGGCGCGGGCCGCGTTCGATCACCGTCACCTCGCTGCCGAAGCGGCGGTACATCTGGGCGAATTCCAGCCCGATGTAGCTACCGCCGACGATCACCAGATGGCGCGGCAGCACGTCCAGCGCCATCATCGAGGCATTGGTCAAATAGGGCACGTCGTGGATGCCCGGCAGGTCGAGAATCGCGGCCCGGCCGCCGACGTTCAGAAAGATGCGCTCGGCGGTCAGCAGCGCATCGCCCACCCGCACACTGCGGGCCGAGGCAAAGCGCGCATGGCCTTCGAACACGCTGCATCCGGCCATGCCTTTAAGCCCGGATTCCACGCCGTGGCGCGCGTCCAGCGTGACCTTGTCTTTACGCGCCTTGACCACCTGCATGTCCATCGCCACCGGCCCGTAGGTCTGCACGCCAAAGTCGGCTGCCCGGCGAACCCCGTAAGCAGCCCGGGCGCTGGCGATCAAGGTCTTGGTGGGCATGCAGCCGGTGTTGACGCAAGTACCGCCAAACAGTTTGCGCTCTATTAGGGCCACGCGCATGCCCGATGCTGTCAAGCGCCTGGCCAGCGGCGGGCCGGCCTGGCCGGCACCGACGATGAGGGCATCGAACGCGGCATTCATACGTTCACCGAAACGACGGCAAAAGCCCCCGCCACGGCCAATGCGTCTTCCAGCAAAGCCGCAGACGAATCCCGGCCTAAAAGGGTGGCCAGCCGTGCGCGCAGGCGGGCACCGCCCAGTGTGCCCACGATCGCACCAACCAGACCCGTGACCAGGCCCACAGCGAGCCCGCCAGCCGAGGCACCGATCGCGGCACCACACAAGGCCCCGCTGGCCAGGCGTGCGCCAAACTGCATCGGCACAGTGCGGCTCGGGGTGTGGGGCAGTTGGTCGGTCACCAGCTCGATGGCGGCCAGCAGGGTGAACACATAGGGGGTGTAGGCAAAGCCCAAAAAGGCCAGCGGCGTACCGGCCAGCGGCAGCCAGCCCAGGTGGGCGGCCCAACTGATGGCGGCAGGCGCCGTCATGGCGCGCAGGCCCGCCACCACACCGATTAACAAGGCCAAAACGTAGACCGTCATAGGGCAGCTCCTATTTTTCGGAGCAGTGTATCGTTGCCACCAGGTTAGCGCTAGCCCTCCCGCGGCTGGTTGAAGTCTGGCCCGCCGACCACATATGATTTTTTTCGAAAGCATCCCGCCATGCCCGCCAACCACCCCGTTTTGCAAGTCCAGCCCCTGGGTTTTCCATGGTCCACCATTGACCCGTTTTTGTTCTGTGCCTACCACGACGATGCCTATCCGCAGGCCAATGCGCAGATGGGCCCGGCCACCTCGCTGGCGGGCCGGTCCATCGGCCAGGACTTCAGCCGCAAGGACGGCTGGAGCATGTACCACGGCGACACCGTACCGGGCTTTCCGCCGCACCCGCACCGGGGGTTCGAGACCGTCACCATCGTCCGCCAAGGCCTGGTGGACCACGCCGATTCGCTGGGGGCCAGCGCCCGCTACGGCGCAGGCGATGTGCAGTGGCTGACCACCGGGTGCGGCATCGTGCATGCCGAGATGTTTCCGCTGCTCGACCCGGCCCGGCCCAACCCGCTGGAGCTGTTCCAGATCTGGCTCAATTTGCCGGCGCGCAACAAGATGGTGGACCCGCACTTCACCATGTTCTGGCAGCACGAGGTGCCACGCACCATCTTTACCGATGCGGCTGGTTTGGCGACCGAGGTATTGGTGACTGCCGGCCGCCTGGCAGACGCCACGCCACCCGCCCCGCCGCCTGATTCCTGGGCCGCCCAGCCCGAAGCCGATGTCGCTATCTGGACCATCACCATGGCCCCTGGAGCCCGCTGGACCCTGCCCGCCGCGCGCGGTGCCGACACGCAGCGGCAGTTGTATTTCTTCAAAGGCCAGTCGGTGCAGATCGCCGGGCAGGCCGTGGCCAGCCACGCCGCCATCAGCTTGCACGCCGGGGCGGATGTGGAACTGGTCAACGGCCCGGTGGCCAGCGAATTCCTGCTGCTGCAAGGCCGCCCGCTGGGCGAACCGGTGGCCCAGTACGGCCCGTTTGTGATGAACACCCGCGCCGAGATCGAGCAGGCCATGGCCGACTACCGCCGCACCCAGTTCGGCGGCTGGCCCTGGGGCGATGCCGCGCCGGTGCACGGCAGCGACCCGGCACGGTTCACGCAAATGGTAGGTGGGCCAAAGGTGTTAGCCGAGTCCACTGGCTAGCAGCGCAGGTATGAATAGGGGTCTGACCCCTATTCATTTTGATAGCTGCCCGCGCAATTGGACTAAGCGTTAGCGGCACTTTTTTTATAATGTCTGATTCGCCACTCTTCTACCCCACCATGGCCACCTTGATCCCCGCACTCAGCGCCTGCGTGGCCCGTATGACTTCCGGTGAGCGGCGGCTGGCCGAGCGGCTGGAGGCCAAGCTGGATGCGGACTACCTGCTGTGGTACGACGTGCCCGTGGGCCCGCGACAAAGCCACCCAGACTTCGTGGTGTTACATCCCCGGCGCGGGCTGCTGATTCTGGAGGTGAAAGACTGGCGGCTGGCCACCATCGTGCGGGCCGACAAATCCACCTGGGACATCCTGCCTGGCGGCGACCCCAAAACGGTAGACAACCCCGCCGAGCAGGCCCGCCACTACGCTTTGCAGGTGGTGGATGCCCTCAAACGCGATCCGCAACTGGTGCAGCCCGACGGCCGCCACCAGGGCAAGCTGCGTTTTCCGTGGAGCCATGGCGTGGTGTTCAGCCACATCACCCGCAAACAATTTACCGATGCTGGGCTGGACCAGGCCATCGCCGCCAACCGGGTGGTGTGCTCCGACGAGATGACCGAGGGCGTGGACGCCGAAGAATTCCAAAGCCGGCTGTGGGACATGTTTCCGTACAACATGCTGACGGGCGCGTTGTCGCTGCCGCAAATTGACCGGGTACGCTGGATTTTGTTTCCCGAGGTGCGCGTGTCGCCCCCGGTCGATCTGTTGGCCGACGTTGACGCCGACCTGCCCAGCATCATGCGGGTGATGGACATCCAGCAAGAGCAACTGGCCCGCAGCCTGGGCGACGGCCACCGGGTGATCCATGGCGTGGCGGGCTCGGGTAAAACCATGATTCTGGGTTACCGCGCCGAGTACCTGGCCCGTGCCGCCACCGAGGGCAAACCGGTGCTGGTGCTGTGCTACAACGAGCCGCTGGCGGGCAAGCTGGCCGCCAGCATGGAGGCCAAGGGCATTGCCGACCAGGTGCATGTGCGCCACTTCCACAAATGGTGCCGCGACCAATTGGTGGCCTATGGCCAAAGTCTGCCGCTCGACGGCACGGGCTTCTCGGACGAGCTGGTGGACAAGCTCATCCGCGCGGTCGACCGCAAGCAGATTCCCAGCAGCCAGTACCGCGCCATCCTGATCGACGAGGGCCACGACTTCAAGCCTGCCTGGTTCCGGCTGGTCACCCAGATGGTGGACCCGCTCACCAACAGCCTGCTGGTGTTGTATGACGACGCGCAAAACATCTACGAGCGCGCAAGCTCACGCGATGCCAGCAAAAAATTCAGCTTCAAAAGCGTGGGCATCCAGGCGCAGGGCCGCACCACGGTGCTGAAGATCAACTACCGCAACACCCAGCAAATCCTGCAGACCGCCAGCCTGATCGCCGCCGAGCTGCTGTCCGCCCACGACATGGATGACGACGGCATCCCGCTGGTGCGCCCGGTCAGCTGTGGCCGCGAAGGCCCGCCGCCGCAAATCATCCGCCTGCCCAGCCTGCGCGACGAGGCCAGCGCCGTGGCAGATGCCCTGGTTGCCGCCCACCAAGAGGGCCACGCCTGGGGCGACATGGCGATTTTTTGCCGCCACCATTGGATGCTGGACGAACTGGCCCGCCCGCTGAAAATGCGCCAGCTGCCCCACCAAGTGCGCCGCGGCACCGGGCCGGGCAACTTCAACCCACAGGCCGACAGCATCAAGCTGATGACCATGCACGCCTGCAAGGGGCTGGAATTTGCCGTGGTCGCCCTGCCCGGCATCGGCCAGATGCCCATGCGCAGCGCCGACGAACGCGCCGAGGCCCGGCTGTTCTACGTGGCCGCCACCCGGGCCACGCACCGGCTGGTGGTGACCGTCAGCGGCCAGGGCGGTTTTGGCCAACGGCTGGCCCCGGCAGATTTGCAATAGTTTTGATAGCTACTTGCGTAGGTTCCATATACGCTAGAGACCTATTTTTCTTAAATTTTTACCCGGTGCTGCAGGTGCGCGAAAATACGCCGTATTTCCCCGACTTCCCATCTAACGCACCCACCGACTCCCTTATGAAAATCGAAAAAAACACCGCTGTCACCCTGCGCTACAAGGTGGCGGATGCCAAAGGCCTGCTGATCGAAGCGCCCAAAGACCCCATGGTCTACCTGCACGGCGGCTACAACAACACCCTGCCCAAGATCGAAGCCGCACTGGAAGGCCGCGTGGCGGGCTATTCGGTCACGCTGGACCTGCAGCCCGAAGACGCATTCGGCCTGCGCGACGAAACCCTGGCGCGCAGCATCCCCAAGAGCGAGTTTCCGCCCGGTGTGAAGATCGGCGGTCAGCTCAAGGGCATCAACGACAACGGCAGTGAACAGGTTTACCACGTCGTCAAAATCAAGGGCGACCAGGTGCTGCTGGACGGCAACCACCCGATGGCGGGCAAGGCGCTGCGCTTCACCGTCACCGTGACCGGCGTGCGGGCGGCATCCGAAGAAGAGATCACCCATAAACACGTCCACGGTGAACACGGCCACCACCATTAACTTCTGATGGTGTGACGCGTATTGGTATGGCCTCCTCCCCCGGAAGAGGGCGCCACACCAAAAAGTTCTGACCTGTTGATTTTTAGGAACCCTATGACCGCCTCTTCCACCCCCATCGCCCCCCACGACAAGGCCGATATCTTGGCCCAGGCCCTGCCCTACATCCGCCAATTCCACGGCAAAACCATGGTCATCAAGTACGGCGGCAACGCCATGACCGACCCGGCGCTGCAACAGGCGTTTGCCGAAGACGTGGTGCTGCTCAAGCTGGTCGGCATCAATCCGGTGGTGGTGCATGGCGGCGGCCCGCAGATTGAGGCGGCGCTGGGACGGCTGGGCAAAAAAGGCCAGTTCATCCAGGGCATGCGCGTCACCGATGCCGAGACCATGGAAGTGGTGGAGTGGGTGCTGGCCGGCCAGGTGCAGCAAGACATCGTGGGCCTGATCAACCAGGCCGGTGGCAAGGCCGTGGGCCTGACTGGGCGCGACGGCGGCATGATCCGCGCCAAGCAGCTGCGCATGGCCGACAACGACGACCCCAATATCCAGTACGACATCGGCCAGGTGGGCGACATCGAGAGCATCGACCCCAGCGTGGTCAAGGCACTGCAAGACGACGCCTTCATCCCGGTGGTCAGCCCCATCGGCTTTGGCGCCGACAACACCAGCTACAACATCAACGCCGACGTGGTGGCGGGCCGCCTGGCCATCGAGCTGCAGGCCGAAAAGCTGCTGATGCTGAGCAACATCCCCGGCGTGCTCAACAAGGCAGGCGAACTGCTGCCCAACCTGACCGCCAAGGACATCGACGGCCTGTTTGCCGACGGCACGCTGTCGGGCGGCATGCTGCCCAAAATCGCGGGCGCGCTGGATGCCGCCAAGAGCGGGGTCAAGGCGGTGCACATCATCGACGGCCGGGTGCCGCACGCGCTGCTGCTGGAGATTCTGACCGAACAGGCCTTTGGCACCATGATCCGGTCGAACTAGATGGCCGAGGCATTGGCGGAACACGCGGCAGAGGAAGCTCCGCGCAAGCGCCCCAAGCCGGGCGAGCGCCGGGTGCAGATTCTGCAGGCCCTGGCCACCATGCTGGAGCAGCCGGGATCGGAACGCATCACCACCGCCGCCCTGGCGGCCAGGCTGGACGTGAGCGAGGCCGCGCTGTACCGGCACTTTGCCAGCAAGGCGCAAATGTTCGAGGGGCTGATCGAGTTCATCGAGCAGTCGGTGTTCTCGCTGGTAAACCAGATCGTGGCCACCGCGGGCGACGCACCGGGCCCGCTGCAAGCGCGCCGCATCGTCTCGGTGCTGCTGCAGTTTGGCGAGAAAAACCCCGGCATGGCCCGCGTGATGGTGGGCGACGCGCTGGTGTTTGAAAACGAGCGCCTGCAGCAGCGCATGAACCTGTTTTTCGACAAGATCGAAGTCACACTGCGCCAGTGCCTGCGCCACAGCGACCCAGCCAGCGACACCCCCACGGTGGACGCGCAGGTGCAAGCGGCGGTGATGACGGCGTTTGCGGCAGGAAGTTTGCAGCGCTTTACCCGCTCGGGCTTCAAGCGGCTGCCCACCGAGCACCTGGAAGCGAGTTTGCGCGGCTTGCTATTTAATAAATAGCTACAAGCGTAGGCAGCGTCTACGCCAGAGGTCGATTTAACCTCTAAAACCCAACTTAGGCCGCCGCAGCCGCCTTGTACGGTTTGGGCTTATTGAACGGGCTGGTGTAGGGCTTGGTGTTGAACTTGCCGTGCGGCAGGCTGGCCAGGCGGGCAAACAGGCGGCGGCAGTAGCCGTCAATACCCAGGCATTTGTTCAGCTCGTCCACCGGCAGTGGGCCGGATACCACCACGATGTCGTTGGCGTAGTCTTGCGCCCCGGCGGCCCGCAGCTTGCGGCGTGCACCCATGGCCCAGGACTGGATGCGGGTGGGGTTGCCGTGCTGGTGCAGCTCGCCGGTGCTGATGTCAAAGGCAATCGCCACCGTGTCGGTCTTTAAACGAAAGCGACGCTCCCCCGTGACCGCGCTCGGAGGCGTGTCCATGTCGTACAGGTAGTAGCTGCCGCCTTTGAGTTGGTATTGCAATTCCATAGCGATTACGGGATATAGCCCGCATTGTGGATGATATTTTTCACACTCAACGCATAAATTAGCCACCCAATGCGGGTTAACTCGCTGCCCATCCCGGCTTTTACCCGCCGTTACAGACACGGCTTGCCGGGCCTGCCCAGCCCTGGTAACACCTGCCCACCGATAATCGGGGCATGACTACACCGAACAAGACACCCGCCACCACCGATTTCAGCAGCCTGCCCCTGGCCCCCGCCATGCTGGCCAACCTGGAGCAGCTCGGGTATTTGCAGATGACGCCGATCCAGGCCGCCAGCCTGCCGCTGGCCCTGCTGGGGCAGGATTTGATCGCCCAGGCCATGACCGGCAGCGGCAAAACCGCCGCCTTCGCCCTGGCCCTGCTGGCCAACCTAAACGCCCGCCGCTTTGCCGTGCAGGCCATGGTGCTGTGCCCCACGCGCGAGCTGGCCGACCAGGTGAGCACCGAGATCCGCCGCTTGGCCCGCGCCGAGGAAAACATCAAGGTGGTGACGCTGTGCGGCGGCGTGGCCCTGCGCGGGCAAAACGCCAGCCTGGAGCACGGCGCGCACATCGTGGTGGGCACGCCGGGCCGCATCATGGACCACCTGGAGCGCGGCCACCTGGACCTGTCGGCCCTGAACACCCTGGTGCTGGACGAGGCCGACCGCATGCTGGACATGGGCTTTTTTGAAGACATGGCCACCGTCATCAAACAGTGCCCGAAAGAGCGCCAAACCCTGCTGTTCTCGGCCACCTACCCCGAGGGGATTGAGAAGCTGAGCCAGCAGTTCATGCGCCAGCCCAAGACCATCACTGTGCAGGCCCAGCACGCCACCACCCAGATCGCCCAGCGCTGGTACCAGGTGGAAAAGTCCGAGCGCCTGGCCACCGTAGGCAAGCTGCTGAACCACTTCCGCCCGGCCAGCACGCTGGCGTTTTGCAACACCAAGCTGCAATGCCGCGCCCTGGTGGCCGCCCTGCAGGCCGAAGGCTTCAGCGCGCTGGCACTCTACGGCGAGCTGGAACAACGCGAGCGCGACCAGGTGCTGGTGCAGTTTGCCAACCGCAGTTGCAGCGTGCTGGTGGCCACCGACGTGGCCGCGCGCGGGCTGGATATTGCCGACCTGGCCGCGGTGATCAACGTGGACGTGACACCGGATTCCGAAGTGCACATCCACCGCATTGGCCGCACCGGCCGCGCCGGGGCCGAGGGCCTTGCCTTGAATTTGGCTTCGATGAACGAGATGGGCTTTGTCGGCAAGATCGAGGTGCTGCAAAACCGCGAATCCGAGTGGCACAAGCTCGAAGAGCTGACCCCCACCAGCAAAGAGCCGCTGCGCCCGCCCATGATGACGCTGCAAATCACCGGCGGTCGCAAGGAAAAGATCCGCGCGGGCGACGTGCTGGGCGCGCTGACTGGCGACGCAGGCTACACCCGCGAGCAGATCGGCAAGATCAATGTGAACGAATACTCCACCTACGTGGCGGTAGACCGCCGCATCGCCCATGAGGCCGAGCGCAAGCTGAACGCGGGCAAGATCAAGGGCAAGAGCGTGCGTGTGCGCCTGATGACGGGTGAAGACGACTAAGCATTAAATCGGGCGCTAGCGTATATATCACCTGCGCTAGTAGCTATCAAATTTAGCACCCCTGTCACAGACCATACGTTGGGTGCAGCCAGAGCGCATGCCCCCAGAGATACCGTGGAACCGGCTTTGCCGGGCCACTGGTATCGCCCCCTGCAAGGAAGGGGTGGGCGGCCACACGCAGTGGGCAAGCCTGGGGGCGCGCTAAGACTTCAGCATTTCCACGTGCGGAATGTTGTCTTCTAGGTAGACAGCTGACACCGGCACAAAGCCGAAGCCCTGGTAGAACTTCAACAGGTACTGCTGGGCGCTGATGCGGTTCGGCTGGCCGGGCCAGGTTTGGGCATTGCGCGCCAAAGCTTCGGTCAACAGCAATTGCCCCAAGCCCTGGCCGCGGAAGCCAGGCGCGGTGAGCACCCGGCCCAGCGAGGGTTCGGGGTATTTGCTGCCGGGATCCGTCACCCGCAGGTAGGCCGCGAGCTGGTCACCGACCCAGGCCAGCAGGTGCCAGCATTGAAGGTCGTAGCCATCGGCATCCGGGTAGACGCAGTTTTGCTCCACCACAAACACCGCCTCGCGCTGCACCATGGCGGCGTGGAATTCCACCGCGCTCAAATCCTCCAACCGCGCCCACTGGAAACGCAACTCAGCCCTTTGCATTTTGCAGGGCGGCGATGCGTTGCTCGATCGGGGGATGGGTCGAGAACAACTGGCCAATGCCACCGGCAATGCCGAAGGCGGCCACGCTCTTGGGCAGCTCGGCCGTGTGCAGGCCACCCAGGCGGGCCAGGGCGTTGATCATCGGCTGGCGGCGGCCCATGAGTTGGGCGGCACCGGCATCGGCGCGGAATTCGCGGTGGCGCGAGAACCAGGCCACCACCATGGACGCGGCAAAGCCCAGCACGATATCCAGCACGATGGTGCTGACGTAATAGCCAATGCCGGGGCCGCTGTTGCGGTCGTCGCCCTTGCGCAAGAAGCTGTCTACCGCGTAGCCGATGACGCGGCTCAGGAACACCACAAAGGTGTTCATCACACCCTGGATCAGCGTCATGGTGACCATGTCGCCATTGGCCACGTGGGCGATTTCATGGCCCAGCACGGCCTCGATTTCTTCGTGCGTCATGCCTTGCAGCAGGCCGGTGGACACGGCCACCAGCGCCGAGTTCTTGAACGCGCCGGTGGCGAAAGCGTTGGGGTCGCCGTCAAAAATGCCGACTTCGGGCATGCCGATCTGGGCCTTGTCGGCTAGGCGGCGCACCGTCTCCATGATCCAGGCCTCGTCAGCATTTTGCGGCTGGGTGATGACACGCACGCCCAAGGTCCACTTGGCCATGGGCTTACTGATCAGCAGCGAAATGATCGCGCCGCCAAAGCCCATCACCAGCGCAAAACCCAGCAGCGCGCCCAGGTTCAGCCCATTGGCCGTGAGGTAGCGGTTGACCCCCAGCAAGCTGGCGACCACACCCAGCACGGTGACGACCAGCACGTTGGTCAGGATGAATAAAAGAATGCGTTTCATAGGGTGTCCCAAGAAAATGATTGGGGGTTAGATGGGGCTTTTGTAAAGAAGTTCAAGCCACAGAACGTCTACGCGCGCGGTGGGCGGAAGATCTGGGTGTCGGCATAAAAGCCGGGGGCGGCATTGTCGGCGCACCAGCCCGGCACACCCAGCACCGGCAAGGGCAGAAAAGGCTTGCTGCCCAGGTGGGCGGCGCTAAGCTGCCCTGCGATGATCGCATCCAAGTTCACTACAGAATTTATAGCTGCTTGTGCACAGTAGACGTGCGCAGTGATCGGTTTTCTTGGAGAAACCAGTTTTTCCAGCAAGGCGTGGCCAAACAGCAGCAACTGGGCCTGCGCCCACAGGGGCCGCAGCGTTACAAACAGCCGCCGCCAGTCCTGCGCCCGCAAGGCCTCCCACAGCGCGGGCGGGGCGATCAAAAAGGCCGCGTTCTCGTCGAACACCGTCAGCGCGTCGCGCACCGGGCCGCGCAAAGGCTGCACGCCATCGGCGGCAATCTGCGCCGCCTGCAGTTGGTTGAGCCGGGTTTTGGTCTGCGGAAAATGCTGCCAGCACAGGCCATTGAAGAAGTCGTGCAGGTTGTCGCGGCTGGGGCACTGGCGGGTGTGGAAGATGAAATGCTCATAGGCCTCGCCGGGTGGCAATGCGGACTGGGGCACGAACTGCACCGGGGCGGACGCAGCGGCGTTCAGGGCCGCAGCGATGCCCTGGTGGGCCTGCGCGGCCACCGCCTGGCCCACCGCGCGGTACGGGGCCAGCCAGGGGGCGGACCAGTCGATATCCTGCAGGCTCATCCCGCCAGGAAGCGCAGCCGGGTGGGCTGGGTCTCGGGGCTGAGTTCAAAGTGCGCGGCGTATTTTTTGAAGAACTTGATGGAGGAGCCGTTCTTGCCGATCAGCTTGGCATCGTGCAGCAGCTTGACGGCATCGTTCAAAGCCACGGTTTGGCCGTCTTGCAGGCCGGGGACGACGGCGAGGATGGCTGCAACGGCTTCTGCCAGCGCGGGTTGGGCGGGTGCGGCAACCGGGGGGGGCGCGGCAAGCGCAGGGGTGGGCGGGCGGGCCTTCGGCACCGCTTTGGCACGCGGGGCGGTCTTTTTGGCAGGTGGTGCTTTGGCCTTGGCTTTGGGTGCGGGCTCCGTATCCGCGGCACTCTTGGAGCGGACGATGAACACCTGCTCGTAGTAGGCGCGGATGTCGGGCGAGAGCTTGGTTTTTTGCGAGAAGCAGATCAGCCGCACACCGCGCTCCCGCAGGCGCAGGGCCAGCGGGGCAAAGTCGGCATCGCCGGTGCCGATGGCAATCACTGCGGGGGCGCATTCGTACCAAAGGTCAAGCGCGTCCACGGCCAGCAGCATGTCGGTGGTGTTCTTGGTCAGCGGATCGTTCAGGGTGGGCCGGATCGCCAAGTCACGCATCACCGTCGCCAGGCCCTTGAGGTTGTCGGCGCTGCCGTAGGCGCGGCGTATGGCCACCGGGCCAACCAGCTCGGTCAGGCGGCGCAGGGCCTCTTCCACCGATTCGGGCGAGGACAGGTTGTCGGCATCGATCAGCAGCGCAACGCCGCCATGGCCTTGCAGGGAAGAGGACTCTTGCATATTTAAAACTCCAGGGGGTTAAGCAACCAGCTTCCAGGGCAGGGCTTCGCCCGAACGCAAAGGCTTCAAGGTGGCTTCACCAAAAGCAAAGCTGTCGGGCGGAGTCCAGCTCTCGCGGGCTAGAGTGATGGTGCCGGTGTTGCGCGGCAGACTGTAGAAGGCGGGGCCGTTGAAGCTGGCAAAGGCTTCCAGCTTCTCCAAGGCACCGGCATTGTCGAAAACCTCAGCGTACATCTCGATCGCGGCGTGCGCCGTGTAGCAACCGGCGCAGCCCGAGGCGTGCTCTTTCAGATGGGTGGCGTGCGGCGCACTGTCGGTGCCCAGGAAGAATTTGGCGCTGCCGCTGGTAGCGACTTCGACCAGCGCCAGGCGGTGGGTTTCGCGCTTCAGCACCGGCAGGCAGTAGTAGTGCGGGCGGATGCCACCGGTGAAGATGGCGTTGCGGTTGTACAGCAGGTGCTGGGCGGTGAGGGTGGCGGCGGTGAATTGGTCGGAATCGCGCACGTACTGGGCGGCTTCACGCGTGGTGATGTGCTCGAACACGATTTTGAGTTCGGGGAAATCGCGGCGCAACGGGATCAGTTGCTGGTCGATGAAAACGGCTTCGCGGTCGAACAGGTCAATGTCGGGGCTGGTGACTTCGCCGTGCACCAGCAGCAGCATGTCGGCGCGCTGCATGGCTTCCAGCGTCTTGTAGACCTTGCGCAGATCGGTCACACCCGCGTCGCTGTTGGTGGTGACACCGGCGGGGTAGAGCTTGGCGGCAACGATGCCGGCGGCCTTGGCGCGGGCGATCTCGTCGGGCGGCAGGCTGTCGGTCAGATACAGGGTCATCAACGGGTCGAATGCCACGCCAGCCGGTACTGCCGCCAGGATGCGGTCGCGGTAGGCCAGCGCCTGGGCGGTGCTGGTCACGGGCGGGCGCAGGTTGGGCATGATGACGGCGCGGCCAAATTGGGCGGCGGTGTGCGGCACGACGGTGTGCAGGGCTTCGCCGTCGCGCACGTGCAGGTGCCAGTCGTCGGGGCGGGTGATGGTGAGGGTGATGGGTGTGGCTGAAGTCATGGGCGGAATTGTCGCATTGCAAAAATTCAGGTTGATGCGGCCAAAAAAAATCCTCCGAAACCATGCGAGGCCTCGGAGGATTTTGCTGAGTCGGCAGCGGCTAATTTAGCGGCTAGTGCGCCAGGATCTTGTTCAGGAAATCCTTGGTGCGCGGCTGGCGGTTTTCGGGGTGGCTGAAAAACTCGTCTTTGGAGCAGTCTTCCAATATCTTGCCCCCCACGTCGATGAAGATCACGCGGCTGGCAACCTTGCGCGCAAAGCCCATTTCATGGGTCACGCACATCATGGTCATGCCTTCTTTGGCCAGGGTGACCATCACGTCGAGCACTTCGCCGACCATTTCGGGGTCGAGTGCCGAGGTGGGTTCGTCGAACAGCATGACCATCGGGTCCATGCTCAGCGCCCGGGCAATCGCCACGCGCTGCTGCTGGCCGCCCGAGAGCTGGCCGGGGAACTTGTCCTTGTGCGCCATCAGGCCCACGCGGTCGAGCATCTTGAGGCCACGCACCTTGGCATCGTCCGGGGTGCGGTTCAGCACCTTGATCTGGGCCAGGGTCAGGTTTTCGGTAACCGACAGGTGCGGGAACAGCTCAAAGTGCTGGAACACCATGCCGACGCGGCTGCGCAGCTTGGGCAGGTTGGTCTTGGGGTCGTGCAGGGCAATGCCGTCGACAAAGATCTCGCCCTTCTGAAAGGGCTCCAATGCGTTGACGGTTTTGATCAGGGTGGACTTGCCAGAGCCCGACGGGCCACATACCACCACCACATCGCCCTTTTTGATGCTGACGTTGCAGTTGTTCAGCACCTGCACAGGGCCATACCACTTGGATACGTTTTTAATTTCAATCATATTTTACTCCACGGCTCGAATGACGGTGCTTGTTAGCGAATGATGGCAATTTTGGCTTGCAGCTTTTTAACCAGGTACGACAGGCCGAAGCACAGGATGAAGTACACCACAGCGGCCAGCAAATAGGCCTCTTCGGGGCGGCCATAAATCTTGCCTGCAGTGGTAAAGCCCTTGAGCAAATCGTAGGCTCCAATGGCGTATACCAGCGAGGTGTCCTGGAACAAGATGATGGTTTGCGTCAGCAGAATCGGCAACATGTTGCGAAACGCCTGCGGCAAGATCACCAGCTTCATGTTCTGCGCATAGGTCATGCCCACGGCCTGGCCCGCATGCACCTGGCCACGCGGGATGGACTGGATACCGGCGCGCATGATCTCGCTGAAGTAGGCCGCTTCAAACGCAATGAAGGTAATGATGGCCGACATCTCTGCGCCAATCGGCCTGCCGACCAGGAACGGAATCAGCAAAAAGAAGCCCAAAATCACCATCACCAGCGGCAAGGAGCGCATGCCGTTGACGTAGAAGGTGGCTGGAATCATCAAGATCTTGCGACCAGACAGGCGCATCAACGCCAGCAGGGTGCCGAAGAAAATGCCGCCTATGGTGGCAATGGCGGTGAGTTCCAGGCTGAAGATGAAGCCTTGCCGTACGAACTTGCTGACGATTTCCCAGCTGAAGAAACTTAGGTCGAGTCCGCCCATATCAATGCCCCCCGCCTGTGCCACCGGCTACAACGAAACCGGGGATCTGGATTTTTTTCTCGATGAACGCCATGACGCGGTTCACTACCACAGCGGACAACACATACAGCAGGCACACCGCCAGGTACACCTCGATCGGCCGCGATGTTTCTTCACCCACCTGGGTGAAGTAGAAGGTCAGCTCTGGGATCGACACCGCAAACGCCACCGAAGAATTCTTCAGCAAATTCATCGACTCGCTGGTCAGGGGCGGGAAAATAATGCGCACGGCCATGGGCAAGATTACATAACGGTAGGTCTGTGCGGTGGTAAAACCCACAGCCATACCGGCATACCGCTGGCCTTTGGGCAGCGCCTGGATGCCGGCACGCACCTGCTCGGCAATCCGCGACGAGGTGAAGAAGCCCAGGGCCATCACCACCAGCGCAAAGCCTGGAATCTGCTGCATCGGCGGAAAGATCTTGGGCAGCACAAAGTACCAGATAAAGATCTGCACCAGCAATGGCACATTACGAAACAACTCTACCCAGACATTGGCCATGCGCACCAGCCAAGGGCTGTTGGGCAAGGTGCGCAGGGTGCCCATGAAGGCCCCCACCACGATGGCGACCAGCCACGAACTGCCGGCCACGGCCAGGGTCCAGCGCCACGCCTCCATCAGCCATTGCAGATAGGTTCGCCCACTGCCGTCATCGTTGAGAAATACCAGCCAATCCATAACACTCTCCATCCAGGTGTGGTGGTATACCGCCAACTGCGGTACACCACCCGTGTAAGCAAATGCTTCCACCCTCAAGTAAAAAAAACCTGCCCACAAAACTGTGTGGGCAGGGTGGTGTACCGCTTAGGGGCGGCGTTTACTTTTTAACGTAATCTTCTGCGGGCTTGTCGTTCAGATTTGCCCAGGCGGCTTTGGTGGCTTCGCTGGCGGGCAGGCCGACCTTGACGTTCTTGGGTGGAATGGGTTGCATGAACCATTTGTCGTACAGCTTGGCCATTTCGCCGGTTTTGACCATGCCTGCAATGGTGTCGTCTGCCAGCTTCTTGAAGGCGGGGTCGTCTTTGCGCAGCATGATGGCAATAGGCTCGACGCTCAAAGGCTCGCCGACGATTTTGTACTCGGCGGGGTTCTTGGCGGTCGAAATATTGCCCGCCAAAATTTGGCCGTCCATCACGAATGCATCGGCGCGGCCAGACTCCAGCAGCAGGAAGCTGTCAGCGTGGTCTTTGCCAAAGACTTCTTTGAAGTCGATGCCGGTCGCACGTTCGTTCTTGCGCAGCAGTTGCACCGACGTGGTTCCCGTGGTGGTGGCCACGCTTTTGCCATTCAGTTGTGCGATGGTGGTAATGCCCGAGTTGGCTTTGACCGCAATACGCACTTCTTCCACGTAGACGGTGTTGGCAAAAGCCACGTCTTTTTGGCGGGTGGCGTTGTTGGTGGTGGATCCGCACTCGATATCGACCGTGCCGTTTTGCACCAGCGGAATCCGGTTTTGCGAAGTCACCAACTGGTATTTGATGTCCAGTTTTTTACCGACTGCTTTTTCCAGATTGGCAATGATGTGTTGGCACACTTCGTAGTGGAAGCCAGTGTATTTGCCGTCACCCAAGGTGAATGCAAGCGAGCCTGAAGAATCCCGTACGCCCATGGTGATGGTGCCGGAAGCCTTGACCTTGGCAATGGTGTCGGTGGCTTGTGCAAACGCACCACCAACCGCGAGAGCAGCCACGGTAATGGCAAGCAAATGTTTCTTCATGAGAACTCCAAGGTAAAAGATAAGAACTACACAACGTAAATTTTAAAGAAACGGGCACAAGGGATAACCCTTGCGCCCACTCTTGGTGCATGCAGAGGGATCGAAAACAATCGACTCCTCTGCGCTATGCAGACTTTGTGCCTGCACAGAAAACAGCTTAATCAGGCTTCACCACCATCGACTGGATAATGGTGACCAGCTGCGGACTCATGGGCAGGTTGATGCTGACACCCGAGGGCAGACGGCGCAAAAACCAACGGGTGTAGAAGCGATTGATGTCCCCGTCATCGGCCAAAGTCGCAAAGGTTTGTTTACCACTTCGGCCAATGGCGCATCACCTTTGCGGTACATGATGCCGTAAGGCTCATACGACAAAAATTCACCCACCACGCCATAGTCAGCTTGCACTTTATTCTGCGCCAGCAGCCCGTAGAGCAGTATGTCATCGGTGGCGAACGCATCCACCTTGTCCGAGGCCAATTGGGCGAACGACTCGGCATGGTCACGCGACACCACCAACTGCAGATTGAGCTTAAATTTATCGGATAGCTCGCGCAGGGTTTTTTCGTTGGTGGTGCCCGCCGTCACGCCTACGCGCTTACCCACCAGGTCGCGGAACGACTTGACCGGCGAGCCATTTTTGACCATCAACTTGGTACCTGAAATAAAAGTTGTGGGTGAAAAACCCACCACTTTTTGCCGCTCCAGGTTGTTGGTGGTGGAGCCGCATTCCAGGTCCACCTGGCCCGAAATCACCGCATTGAAACGTGTCTCGGATGTGACAGGCTGCCATTTAATCAGCAACTCGCGGCCGAGTTCTTCACCAATGGCATCGACCAGCGCGCGACAAATATCAATCGCATAACCGATGGGTTCACCACGCGCCGACAGGTAAGAAAAGGGAATTGATGCATCGCGGTAACCAATAGTCACCGCCCCGGTTTCATGGGCTTTTTTCAGGACTCCAGTCAATGCCTGGGCATTCGCCGCACAGGCCAACAGAAAAGACAGTAGCCCAACTGCCAAGGGCTTGATCCATGGGGTTCGCATGGTGTTGAGCGTCAAGCGGGAGCCGAACTGCTGACCATGGCTGCATCCATGGCGCGGGCATTGATATCGGCAGCGGCTTCGGGAATCAGTTCCCCTTCCCATTTGGCGACTACGGCGGCGGCAATGGAGTTACCCACGGCGTTGGTAGCAGAGCGGCCCATGTCCAAGAAGGTATCCACGCCCAGAATCAGCAGCAAACCGGCTTCGGGAATGTTGAACTGGTTCAGCGTAGCGGCAATTACCACCAGCGAAGCACGGGGTACACCGGCCATGCCTTTGGAGGTCATCATCAGAATCAAGAGCATGGTGATCTGCGTCGACAAGGGCAAATGGATGCCGTAAGCCTGGGCGATAAACAGCGTGGCGAAGGTGCAATACATCATGGAGCCGTCCAGATTGAACGAGTAGCCCATGGGCATCACAAAGCTGGAAATCTTGCGCTTGACACCAAAACGGTCCAGCGCATCCAGAATTTTGGGATAGGCGGCTTCAGAGCTGGCGGTGGCAAACGACAACAGGAATGCTTCCTTGATCAGCACCAGCAGCTTGAAGACCCGTGGCCCCAGGAACACATAGCCCGCAAAGACCAGTACGCCCCACAGCAAAAACAGCCCCAGATAGAAGTCACCTATAAAGACGGCAAACTTCAACAATATGCCCAGCCCATTGACGGCCACCGTGGCGGCCATGGCAGCCAACACGGCCAGGGGGGCTAGCTTCATCACATAGCCGGTGATCTTCAGCATCACGTGCGACAGCTCGTCGATGGCGCTGACCAGCACTTTGGCTTTGTCACCCAGCGATGCCATGGCGACGCCAAAGAACATCGAAAACACCACGATCTGCAGAATTTCATTGTTAGCCATGGCTTCGGCAAACGACTTGGGCACCAGGTGGCTGACAAAGTCTTTCAAGGTGAACTTGGAAGTGGCCAAACCGGCCGACGCACCAATATCTGGCAATGGCAAGCCCAGATTCTCACCCGGCTTCAAGAGGTTGGCCATGACCAGCCCCAACACCAGCGAGATCAGCGAAGCCGTCACAAACCAGCCCAAGGCCTTGCCGAACACGCGCCCTACCGATGCGGCATCGCCCATGTGTGCAATGCCCACCACCAAGGTCGAGAACACCAGCGGAGCAATCAGCATCTTGATCAGCCGCAGAAAAATGTCCGACATGATGGAGATCTAGCCCGCGATTTCGCTAGCTGCTTTTTTGTCGGGGAAACTGGTGAACACCATGTAACCCAGAACGATACCCATCACCATCGCAATCAAGATGGTGTATGCGGCAGGCATTTTTTTCTTCATGTCTCTTCCTCTCGATGTGTTTGAGCCCACCATGGGCAGCCGTCAAAACTATATACAAAGCCCGCAGCAATGGGCTGGTGAATGCTCTATATTGCGCAGAAAAAGTGCAAGCATTTTGTATGCCATCTAGCGATTGCCGCGCACCAGAGCCATCGGCTGCGTCAGTTTTTCAGGTACCAGCAGCGCTTCCAGCTCGGCGCGGGTCATGATGCCCAGCGACTCGGCCACTTCGCCGATGGGAGCACCGGTCTTCATGGCGGTTTTGGCGATCAGGGCCGATTTTTCATAGCCGATGAGCGGGTTCAAAGCGGTCACCAGCGTTACCGATTCGCGCACGCGCCTAGCCAACAATTCGCGGTTTGGCTCAATACCCACTACGCAATTGGTTTGCAAGGTGCGGCAGGCCTGGCTGAGATGCTCGATGCTTTTGAACAGGCTCCAGCCCATAATGGGTTCGAACGCATTGAGCTGCAATTGGCCTGCTTCGGAAGCCATGGTCACCGTCATGTCATTGCCAATCACCTCGAAAGCCACCTGGTTCATCACCTCGGGGATCACTGGGTTCACCTTGCCCGGCATGATGCTGGAGCCCGCCTGGCGTGCGGGCAACCGGATGTCGCCAAACCCGGCCTGCGGGCCGCTGGACAGCAGGCGCAAGTCGTTGCAGATTTTACTGAGCTTGCAGGCCACGCGCTTGAGCACACCTGACAACTGCACAAAAGCTCCCGTATCCTGCGTAGCTTCAATCAGGTTGCCGGCCTTTTCTACGGGTACGCCGCTGATTTCGGCAAGCAACTGGCAGGCCCGGTCCGCATAGCCGCCGGGTGCGTTGATGCCGGTGCCGATGGCGGTGGCACCCAGGTTAATTTCCTGGATCAGCGCGCGGGCTTCGCGCATGCGGGCTTCGTCTTCGCCGATCATGATGGCGTAAGTCAAAAACTCCTGGCCCAAGGTCATGGGCACGGCATCCTGCAGCTGGGTGCGGCCAATTTTCAAAATGTCTTTGAATTCAAAGGCCTTGGCCTCGAAGCCTTCGCGCAGAAACGCCATGGAGGCCAACAGCCGCTCGATGCCCAGCCACAGTGCAATACGCACCGCGGTGGGATAGACATCGTTGGTGCTTTGCGAGGCATTGACGTGGTCGTTGGGGTGCAGTACGTCGTAACGGCCTTTGTCCAGGCCCATTTTTTCGAGGGCCAGGTTGGCGATGACCTCGTTAGCGTTCATGTTGGTCGAAGTGCCCGCGCCGCCCTGAATCACGTCCACCACAAATTCGGTGTGCAGCTTGCCTGCCACCAGATCGTTACAGGCCAGCACGATGGCATCGGCCAGTTTGGCATCCAGCACGCCCAGCTCCACATTGGTGCGGGCGGCGGCAGTTTTGACGAAGGCCAGCGCGCGGATCAGGTCCGGCATGGCCGAAATACAAGTGCCCGAGATCGGAAAGTTGTCTACCGCGCGGGCGGTGTGCACACCCCAGTAGGCGTCTGACGGAATCTGCTTTTCACCCAAAAAATCATGTTCAATGCGAAAGTTGATAGACATACAGACCTAAGGCAGTTGTGGAAGTGGCGAACTGTAAGGTTCCACTTATCCAAACACCAATGCTGTTTGCATGCAGCCTTATGCATAACCGTCATAGATCTGACACATAAGCCATGCCTAACGTGCATAGCTTCTAAACCTTGAGCGCCCTTACGGCTGCCTTATTTGCTTGGTTTCTGCGATGCCAGGTAGGTCCACAAAGCCTGTGCCGTGCCCTTGGCCGCTGCCGGGCCGTTGGGTTTTTCGCGGTAAGCACGTACGTCCATGGTCATCTCCAGGCCGGTCAAACCGGCCGGTGCGGCGCTAACCAGCTTGCGGGAGCGCAGTTCTTTCTTGACCGCGCTGTAGGGCAAGAAGGCGATGCCATGGCCTTCTAGCGCCATGGCTTTCAGGCCTTCGGCCATGTCGGTCTCGTACACCCGGTCCAGGTGGATAGGCGTGGCCGACTGCTTCAGGATCATGTCCACCGTCTGCCCCAGGTAGGCACCCGGTGCGTAGCCCAAGTAGGGCAGCAACTGGCCCGGACGGCCCGGCAACTGGAACAGCGGCGCGCCATCGGAATCGGCCTTGACGTAGGGTGCAATCACCTCCTGCCCCAGGCTGACCATCTCGTAGCGGTCGGCCGCCAGCTGAAAAGGCTGCGAGGTGTGGTGGTAAGCAATCAGCAGATCGCAGCTGCCCTCGACCAGGCGCATCACCGCGTCGTGCACGTTCAGGGCGATCAAACGACTTTTGACGGGGCCAAACTTCTCGCGCAGCAGCGACACCCAGGCGGGGAAAAAGGTAAATGCCAGCGTGTGCGGCACGGCAAATTCGATCACGTCCTGCCCGGCCGAATGGTGGCCGCGCAGCATGGCACGGGTACTTTGCAGCGCCTGCAACACCTCCAACGACTGGGCGTACAGCGTTTCGCCCGCCGGGGTCAGGCGCGTGGGGTAGGAACTGCGGTCCACCAGATCGGTGCCCGCCCAGCCCTCCAGCGCCTGGATGCGCCGCGAGAATGCAGGCTGGGTCACATGCCGCAACTGGGCCGACCGGCTGAAACTGCGGGTTTCAGCCAAGCTGACAAAATCTTCAAGCCATTTGGTTTCCATACACGGATTATGGACGCGCCCTAGATGGGCGATACCACGGCTTGCCCGGTGAAGTGCCGCGTCGCGTTCTCGATAAAGCGCTGCACCGACGCTTCGATGGCCTGGGGCGACCAGCCGCCCACATGCGGGGTGAGCACCACGGTGTCCAAATCCAGCAGTTCGGCAGGCGGCTGGGGTTCGCTCTCGTACACGTCCAGGCCCGCACCGGCCAACTGGCCTGCGCGCAGGGCTGCCGCCAGCGCGGCGGTATCCACCACGCTGCCGCGCGACACGTTGACCAGATAACCGCCCGCGCCCAGCGCGGCCAGTACCTCGGCCCCGACCAGATGGCGGGTGGCCGGGCCGCCCGGCGTAGCCACCACCAAAAAGTCGGCCCAGACCGCCAGCGCCACCAGATCGGCAAAGTAGGCGTGCACCACCTGGGGCTGGGGCTTGCGCCCGTGGTAGCCAATCTGCATGCCAAAGCCCAGCGCCCGCTGCGCCACCTTGTGGCCAATGCCACCCAGGCCGACGATGCCCATGCGGCGGTGCGACACGCTGGCAGACAAAGGCAGGGCATCGCGCCACACGCCCTGGCGGCACTGCCGGTCCAGCTGGGGCACATTGCGCACCACGGCCAGCAGCAGGGCGAAGGCATGGTCGGCCACGCAGTCGTCGTTGGTGCCTGCACCATTGGCTAGCACCAGGCCGCGCACCCGGGCGTGGGCCACATCGATATTCTCGAAACCCACGCCCAGGGCGCAGACGATCTCCAGAGCGGGCAGGACATCCATTTCGGCGGCGGTCAGGCCCACACTGCCAATGGTCAGCACCGCACGGATAGTCGCTCCTTCGGCGGCGATATGGGCCGCGCGCAACACCGGCGTGGGCGCGTACAGCAGCTCAAAATGCGGCGCCAGCATGGCCTGGTGCACATCGGCCATGAAGTTCAAAACCAGGACGCGAGGGCGTGGAGCGGTCATACAAAGTGTTTCACTATCAAATAAATAGCTGCTTGTGCAGGTGGAATATGCGCTAGAGGCCAATTTTTACCATAAATACTATTCCGCGCTTTGCTGCAGCGCCCACATCGCCGCATAGCGTCCGTTGGCCGCCAGCAGCTCAGCGTGGGTGCCGCGCTCCAGGATGCGGCCTGCGTCCATCACCAGAATCTCGTGCGCGTCCACCACGGTGGACAGGCGGTGGGCGATGACCAGCGTGGTCTTGTTGCGGGCGGCGGTTTGCAGTTCGGCCTGGATGGCGCGCTCGTTGGCCGAGTCCAGCGCCGAGGTGGCTTCGTCGAAGATCAGGATGGGCGGGTTCTTCAGCAGCGTGCGGGCAATCGCCACGCGCTGCTTTTCGCCACCCGACAGTTTCAGCCCTCGCTCGCCCACCATGGTGCCGTAGCCCAGCGGCGTAGCGCAGATGAAGCCGTGGATGCGCGCGGCGCGGGCGGCCTCTTCCACCTGGGCGCGGCTGGCACCGGGCTGGCCGTAGGCGATGTTGTATTCCACCGTGTCGTTAAACAGCACCGTGTCTTGCGGCACGATGCCGATAGCTTGGCGCACGCTGGCCTGGGTGACGGTCTGGATGTTTTGCCCGGCGATCAGAATCTCGCCCTGCTGCACATCGTAGAAGCGGAACAACAGCCGCGCCAGCGTGGACTTGCCCGAACCCGACGGCCCCACCACCGCCACGGTTTTGCCCGCCGGGATGTGCAGGCTGATGTCTTGCAGGATGGGCCGCGCCGGGTCGTAGGCGAAGAACACGTGGTCGAAGCGCACATCGGCATGGCCGTCACCAGGCTTCAGCTGCAAGGGCTGGGCACCGGGTGCGTCGGCAATTTCGCGCTCTTTCTCCAACAGGGCGAACATCTTTTCCAGGTCGGTCAGGCTCTGCTTGATCTCGCGGTAGATCACGCCCAAAAAGCCCAGCGGAATGTAGAGCTGGATCATGAAGGCGTTGACCATCACCAGGTCGCCCAGGGTCATGCGGCCATCGACCACGCCCTGGGTGGCGCGCCACAGCATGGCGACCAGACCGGTGGCAATGATGAGCTGCTGGCCGGTATTCAGCAGGCTCAACGTGGTTTGGCTCTTGACCGAGGCGCGGCGGTAGCGCTCCAGGTTTTCGTCGTAGCGCTTGGCCTCAAAGGCCTCGTTGTTGAAGTATTTGACGGTTTCAAAGTTCAGCAGCGAATCGATGGCGCGGCTTTGTGCGTTCGAATCCAGCTCGTTCATCTGCTTGCGAAACTGGGTGCGCCACTCGGTCACCGTCACCGTAAAGGCGATGTAGGCCACCAGTGCGATCAGCGTGATCCAGGCAAACCAGATGTCGAATTTGACAGCCAGCAGGGTCAGCACAAAACCGACTTCGATCAGCGTCGGGATGATGCTGTAAAGCGAATACGAGATCAGCGAATTGACGGCCCGGGTGCCGCGCTCGATATCGCGCGTCATGCCGCCGGTTTGGCGCTCCAGGTGGAAGCGCAGGCTCAAGGCATGCAGATGTTGGAATACCTCCAGCGAAATCCGCCGCGATGCACCCGCCGTGGCCTTGGCAAACACCAGTTCGCGCAGCTCGGTGAACAGCGAGGTAGACAGGCGCAGCAGTCCGTAGGCCACCAGCAGTGCCACCGGCACTACGATCAGCGCGGGGAGCTGGTCGCTGCTGAGCTTGCCGCCGGTGGGGCTCATGGCATCGACCAGTTTTTTCAGCAGCAAGGGCACGCTGACACTGGCCGCCTTGGCCCCGACCATGAAGGTCAGCGCGGCAATCACCCGCCATTTGTACTCCCACAGGTAGGGAAACAGGCGGCGCAGCGTGCGCCAATCAGATTGCGGTGGCGCGGCATGGGTCAGCACCGGCATGGAAGCAAGGGGGGCGGTTTCGCCGTATCGGCGCATGGGGGACAATCTCAGTTATTTGCATTGGATTGTCCCTGATGTCTACAAATTCCAGCGACCCCGTCTCCTTGCCCACCGACATGGAACTGGTACTCAAGGTGATACCGATGCCCGCCGACTGCAACGCGGGGGGCGATATTTTTGGCGGCTGGGTGATGGCGCAGGTGGATCTGGCCGGGTCGGTGATCCCGGCGCGCTACGCCCAGGGGCGTATCGCCACGGTGGCGGTGAAAGAATTCATCTTCAAGCAACCGGTGCGGCTGGGCGATATCTTGTCGTTCTATGCCAAGCTGACCCGGCTGGGCCGCACCTCGGTGACCGTCAAGGTCGAGGTGTATGCCGAGCGCCTGAACATCCAGGGCCGCTACACCAAGGTAACCGAAGCCTCGCTGACCTTCGTGGCCATTACCGAGCAAGGCGAACCCCGCCCATTGCCCGTTCACAACTGATACCGCCACAACCGCCCTACCGACATGCCCCACAACACCGCCGCGCTGAGCCACGAATGGACCACCCTGCAAAACAACTACGAACAGATGGAGCGCAATGCGCTGCTGGTCAAACTGGCGGCCGTGGTGCTGTGTGTGGGAGGCTACGCGCTGGGTGTGCCGTATGAGCTGATCGGCGGCACGGCGTTGCTGCTGTGGGTGCAGGAAAGCCTGTGCCGCACCTCCCAGGCCCGCCTGGGCGAGCGCCTGGTGCGGGTGGAAGCCCTGGTCAGAAACTCTGCCCCAGCCAGTGCTGCCTGCCAGTTGCACACTGAATGGCTGGCCAGCCGCAAAGGCAGCGTGGGTTTGCTGGGCGAGTATGCCGCCCATGCACTGCGGCCTACCGTGGCGTTTCCGTATGCCGTGCTGGTAGTAGCCGCGCTGGTCGCCTACTCAGGACAGTAAAGACTCGGTCAGTGTTTGAGCACCTTGCGGATGGTGGCGGCTAGCTCTTCGGCGACAAACTTGCCCACATAGGCATCGGCCCCCACGCTCTTGACGTGCACCTCGTTGGCAGAGCCGGACAGAGATGAATGGATGATCACCGGCACTCCTTTGAAGCGGCCGTCCTGCTTGATTTTGCGGGTCAGGGTGAAGCCGTCCATCTCCGGCATTTCCAGGTCGGTCAGCACCAGGGCGACTTTGTCCTCGATGGACTTGCCTTCGGCCGCTGCCGCTTCCGACATGGTTTGCAAGCGGTCCCAGGCTTCTTTGCCGGTTTTGCACATAACGAACGGCACGCCCAAAGCCACCAGGCCCTGCTCGATCAGGGTCCGGGCCAGCATCGAGTCGTCGGCCGCCAACACCACCGCGCCGGGGCGCAGCTTGATCGTGGGGCCAATGCTGGCCGCATCGACATCGGGCGCCGAAGGCGGCATCACATTGCGCAAAATCTGCTCCACGTCCAGCACCTGGGCCAGCCGGGTGTTGTCCACATCGCCGTCCAGCCGGGCAATGCTGGTGATCATGCCGCCTTGGGTGTTGGACTCGGCCGATAGCACCTGGCTCCAGTCCAGGCGCACGATCTGATCGACTTCTTCGACCGCAAACGCCTGGGTAGAACGCGCGTATTCGGTCACCATCAAGATATTCAGGCCGTTTTTGGGCAGGCAACCCACGGCTCCCGCCAGATCGATCACCGGGATCACCTGGCCGCGGATATTGGTCATGCCCAGCATGTGTTTGGTAGACCCGGCGACCGCCGTGATGGTGGGCATCACCATGATCTCACGCACCTTGAAGACGTTGATCCCGAACAGCTCGCGCTGGCTCGAATGCGCCGCTTCACCCAGCCGGAACAGCAACAGTTCAAACTTGTTGCTGCTGGTGAGATTGGTCCGTTCGTCTACCTCTTGCTGGACTGTCGCCATGGATTTCCCCTTTGATGCACGCCATTAGATCTGGATTTGGATTTTTTACAAGTTCTCACACTTGCGTGCGCAGTGGAGCTGGATAAAGCCCATCTGCGGTCACCATGGCTTCAGAATGTAACAGCATGATTCACGCAAAGACGGCATTCCCAGCGATCACCCGGCCTTGCCCAACAGTGCGTCTTTCAGTTTCCAGTCCGCCGGGCTGGGGCCCAGCCAAATGCGCAGCAAGGCGTTAAAAAACTCCGCTTCGGGAAAAGGTTCGCCCTGCGGCTTGCCTTTAACCAGCAGCACCGTGCCCACACCGGGCATCCAGTCCAGTTCAAAGGTATCGCCAGGCAGCAGCTTTTTTTGCTCGGCAAACACCTGGCCCATGCGGTACAGGCTGGGCACCAGCTTGGACAGCTCGCCCCGGCCGGTGTTGTCTTCCACGCCCCGGGTGAACAGCTTGCCTAGTTCATTCGCATCGATCTCGCGCAGCATGGTGATGCTGATGCGTTTGGGGCCCGGCATGGCCATCACATCCTCGGGTGTACTGGCTTTTTTGGGCAGGTACAAGCCCGCGGCATAAACCTTGAAGACGGCTTTGTAGCGCACCCCCGCGCCGTTCAGTTGCAGCACGGTGCCGCGTTGGTCCAAGCTATCGGTATAGGCCACACCGGCCACCGTCACGGCCCACACCGGGGCGCTAGCGGCCAGCATACCCAGCCAGACGGCAGCACACGCGAGGAGTGACTTCATTCGAACCAACCTTTGAAAGTGGGGCATGTGCCACCGAGGCCCGCATTTTGACCCGTCTCGACCCGCTTGTCGCAGAAAAGCCCCCGTGCATACCCTGAAGACCAGTGCTTTGCGGGACAGAAGGCTGCGCGTGTTTGCTACACTTTGCGCATGTCCATTCCACGCACCATCATTGCAGGCTGCCTCGGCCAGGGAGCCTGGTCTTGGCGCAAGCCAAATTCTGCGCGTACCTGATTGCACGGCGCTGCCGTGCGTCCCACGCCTCACCCTCCGAGGCTGAATCGACATACAGCACCCCGTGCTGTGCCCCAGGCCCAGTCATAGAACGGGCCTGGACTCTCTCACAAAGGCACTTCCGTGATCACCGAACTTGAATTCAAAAGCCTGGCCCAGGACGGGTACAACCGCATCCCCTTGATGTTGGAGGCCTTCGCCGACCTGGAAACCCCGCTCTCGCTCTACCTCAAGCTGGCCCACACCCGCAATGGAGGCGCGTACAGCTTCCTGCTGGAGTCGGTGGTGGGTGGCGAACGCTTTGGCCGCTACAGCTTCATCGGCTTGCCCGCCCGCAGCTTTCTGCGCGCCAGCGGCTTTGGGGCGGCTGCCAAAACCGAAGTCGTGCGCGACGGCGTAGTGGTTGAGACGAACCAGGGCAACCCGCTGGACTTCATCGAGGCCTACCAAAAACGCTTCAAAGTGGCGCTGCGCCCCGGCCTGCCACGCTTCTGCGGCGGCCTGGCGGGCTACTTTGGCTACGACGCGGTGCGCTACATCGAGAAAAAGCTCGAAACCACCTGCCCGCCCGACACCCTGGGCTGCCCCGACATCATGCTGCTGCAGTGCGAAGAGCTGGCGGTGATCGACAACCTGTCGGGCAAGTTGTACCTCATCGTTTACGCCGACCCAACCCAGCCCGAGGCCTATCCCAATGCCAAAAAGCGCCTGCGCGAACTGAAAGAGCAGCTCAAGTACTCGGTCAGCGCCCCCGTCGTCAAGCCCACCCAAAGCCACCCCACCGAGCGCGAATTTGCCAAGGCCGACTACATCGCGGCGGTGGAACGCGCCAAGGAGCTGATTGCGGGCGGCGACTTCATGCAGGTGCAGGTGGGCCAGCGTATCAAGAAGCGTTACACCGAATCCCCCCTGTCGCTGTACCGCGCGCTGCGGGCGCTGAACCCCTCGCCCTACATGTTCTTCTACAACATGGGCGACTTCCATGTGGTGGCCGCCTCGCCCGAAATCCTGGTGCGCCAGGAGTCCATGGCGAATGGCGAACAAAAGGTCACCATCCGCCCCCTGGCAGGCACCCGCCCCCGCGCCTCCTCGCCCGAGCAGGACAAGGCTGTGGAAGCCGAACTCATCGCCGACCCCAAGGAACGCGCCGAACACGTGATGCTGATCGACCTGGCCCGCAACGACATCGGCCGCATCGCCAAGATTGGCACGGTCAAGGTCACCGAAGCCTTTGCGGTAGAGCGCTACAGCCATGTGATGCACATCGTCAGCAACGTGGAGGGCACGCTGCTCGACGGCATGAGCGCCATCGACGTGCTCAAGGCCACCTTCCCCGCAGGCACGCTGACCGGCGCGCCCAAGGTCCACGCCATGGAGCTGATCGACCAGCTGGAGCCCTCCAAGCGCGGCCTGTACGGCGGTGCCTGCGGCTACATCAGCTACGCGGGCGACATGGACGTGGCCATCACCATCCGCACCGGCATCATCAAAAACCAGACCTTGTACGTGCAAGCCGCCGCTGGCGTGGTGGCCGACTCGGTGCCCGAGCTGGAATGGAAAGAAACCGAAGCCAAAGCCCGCGCCCTGCTGCGCGCCAGCGAACTTGTTGAAGAAGGTTTGGAGTGACCATGAAACTGCTGATGATCGACAACTACGACAGCTTTACCTACAACATCGTCCAGTACTTCGGTGAACTGGGCGCAGATGTGGAGGTGGTGCGCAACGATGAAATCACCCTCGAAGAAATCGCCGCTCGCGCCCCCGACCGGCTGGTGATCTCTCCCGGCCCGTGCTCGCCCAAGGAGGCGGGCATCTCCGTCGCCGCCATCCAGCACTTTGCGGGCAAGCTGCCCATCCTGGGCGTGTGCCTGGGGCACCAGGCGATTGGCGCGGCCTTTGGCGGCAACATCATCCGGGCGCAGCAGCTGATGCACGGCAAGACCAGCGTCATCACCACCACGCAGCAAGGCGTGTTTGCCGGGCTGCCGGAACAGTTCACGGTGAACCGCTACCACTCGCTGTCCATCGAGCGCAGCACCTGCCCCACCGAGCTGGAGATCACCGCCTGGACCAATGACGGCGAGATCATGGGCGTACGCCACAAGACGCTGGCCATCGAGGGCGTGCAGTTCCACCCCGAGTCCATCCTCACCGAGCATGGCCACGCGATGCTGAAGAACTTCCTGGACCAGGGAGCGCGGTGATGCTGGACAGCCTGGGCATCGTGCACCTGCCGCTGTTCATCGCCTCGGGCTGGCTGCTGAACCTGACCCCGGGGCCGGACGTGTTCTACATCCTGTCCAATGGCCTGCGCGGCGGCTGGCGCGCGGGCGTGGTGGCGGCCCTCGGCATCACCGCGGGCTGCTTCGTCCACATCTTCGCCGCTGCTGTGGGGGTCAGCGCGCTGATCACCGCGTCGGCCACGGCCTTCACCGTGCTCAAGTGGCTGGGGGCGGCCTATCTGGTGTGGGTGGGCATTCAGATGCTGCGTTCACCCAAACCCGTGGATGCTACGGATTCCATAGCTACACCCGCAGACCAAACAAGCGCTAGCGGCCTAAAAAGCTTAAAGAAAGTGTTTCTGCAAGGCTTCTGGACCAACGCGCTGAACCCCAAGGTGGCGCTGTTTTTTCTGGCCTTCTTGCCGCAGTTCATCACCCCCGGTGCGGCGCAGCCCACGCTGGCCTTCGTGCTGCTGGGCCTGCTGTTCAACCTGAACGCCGTGCCCATCAACCTGGGCTACGCCCTGCTGGCCGCCTGGGCCGCCCGCCGCATGGGCGCGGTGCGGCGCGGCATGCACTGGCTGGAACGCGGCGCGGGCGCGCTGTTTGTCGCTTTTGGATTGAAGCTGGCCTTGTCCAGCACCCCGAACCCCTGAACCGGAGACCTCCATGATCACCCCCCAAGAAGCCCTGCAGCGCACCATCGAACACCGCGAAATCTTCCACGACGAGATGCTGCACATCATGCGGCTCATCATGCGCGGCGAAATGTCGCCGGTGATGATGGCCGCGCTGATCACCGGCCTGCGCGTGAAGAAGGAAACCATCGGCGAAATCACCGCCGCCGCCCAGGTGATGCGCGAATACTCCACCAAGGTCCACGTGGCCGATAAAACGCATCTGGTGGACATCGTCGGCACCGGCGGCGACGGCTCGCACACCTTCAACATCTCCACCTGCTCCATGTTTGTGGCCGCCGCCGCCGGGGCCAAGGTCAGCAAGCACGGCGGGCGCAGCGTCAGCAGCAAAAGCGGCAGCGCCGACGTACTGGAAAGCCTGGGGGTCAACATCCACCTGACGCCCTCCGCAATAGCCCAGTGCATTGCCGAAGTTGGCGTGGGCTTCATGTTCGCCCCCAACCACCACCCGGCCATGAAAAACGTGGCCCCGGTGCGCAAGGAACTGGGTGTGCGCACCCTGTTCAACATCCTCGGCCCCCTGACCAACCCGGCCGACGCACCCAACATCCTGATGGGCGTGTTCCACCCCGACCTGGTCGGCATCCAGGTGCGCGCCCTGCAACGCCTGGGTGCCGAGCACGCGCTGGTGGTCTACGGCAAGGACGGCATGGACGAAGTCAGCCTGGGTGCGGCCACCGTGGTGGGCGAACTGAAAAACGGCGAAATCAGCGAATACGAAATCCACCCCGAAGATTTCGGCATGACCATGGCCAGCCACCGCAACCTGCGTGTCGAAACCCCCGAGCAGTCCAAAGCCATGCTGCTGGGCGTGCTGGACAACGACCACGGTGCCGCCCGCGACATCGTCATCCTCAACGCTGGAGCCACGCTGTACGCAGCCAATGTGGCCGAGTCGCTGGCCGCTGGCCTGGTGCTGGCCCGCCAAGCGATCGAGTCGGGCGCGGCGCGGGCGAAGCTGGAGGAGTTGGTGGCAGCTAGCCAAGCCAGCCCATCAACGTAACGCTACATTTAATATAGCTGCTTGCGTATATAGCTAGTGCGCTAGAAGCCATTTTCTCTTAAATCACCCCCAGCGCCGCGCCAACCACGCATCCACAGAAATCTTCCCCGGACCCTGCGCCACCAGGTACAGCAGCAGCGCCGCCCAGGTGCCGTGGGTGGGGTAGGCATCGGGGTAGACGAAGAGCTGGATGGTCAGCGTCATGCCCAGCAGGCCCAGAGCCGACAGGCGCGTGGCCACGCCCAGCAGCAGCAGGATGGGAAAGAAATGCTCGGTGCAGGCGGCCAGGGTGGCGGCCAGTTCGGGCGGCAGCAGGGGCAGCTTGTATTCCTGCTGGAACAGCGCCACAGCCGAATCCGACAGGTGCGGCCAGCCCAGGTGGAACTCGCCGCCCACCAGGTCGATGGCCAGGCCTTCGACCTTGGTCTGGCCGGATTTCCAGAACACGGCGGCGATGGAAAAGCGGGCCAGCAAGGCGATCAGCGAATGGGGGATGCGGGCGCACGTGGCGATGAAGCTGCGCAGCAAAGCGGGGGACGTTTCAGGGGCGGTGGTCATGGGGTTCTCCGAAATGGATGCGGGTGATGAGGTGTTGGCGGATCAGCAGGGCCAAGGTGGGTGGCAAATCCAGTGCGGCATCGGCACTGGCGGCGGCCAGCAGGCTGGCACCCTGCTGCAGCGCGGTGATATAGGCACCGGCGGCGGCAGAAACCTCCAGCAGCTCCACATCCAGCCCCTGGCGGAATACCAGTGCGGTTTGCGGCAGCGCGGGGTCTACATCGGTGGCCTGTAGCCTGCCCTGGTGGGCCGCCCAGAGCGAACACACGGCGAAGCGGGAAGCCACCACCTGCAGCGAGGGATGCAGCGTTAGCCGCAACTGCGCCAGTTGCTGCGGGTCGGCCAGCGCGACCTGCAAAGCCTCTGGCATCACCGCATCCACATCGGCAGCGTGGTAGGCGCATACGCGGCCCATCTCCAACCGCGCCACGTCGGCCAGGTAAGGTACGCTGGCGGCGGGTTCGAAATTTTCGACAAAAGCGGCAAAATCTGCGCCGTACCAGGCCATGACGCGGGTGCGCGGCGGATGCGCCTGCACGTGCAGCCGCGCCAGGGCCCGAAAGAAGTCCTGGCCCACCAGCTCTTGCACCGCAGGAAAGGTAGCGGCCAGCGCATCCACCAGCGACACCACCACGTTGTTGCGGTAGATGGCAAAGCGCGCGGCGGGGTCGGAGCCGTTCCAGGTGGTCAGCCCGCCCGGGCAGGCCTGCGCAGGGTCCAGCAGCGCTTGGGCGAAAGCAGCTTGGGGGCTCATGCTGCGCCCTCCACCGCTTGCAGATAGCGCTCTGCCGCCTGGGCTTCAGCCAGCAGCAGCGGTAATGCGGGTACGTCGTTGTCGCGCTCGACCAGCGTGGCCACCGGGCCGGTGAGGCCCAGCGTGTAGGCGTACAGGTCCCACACGGCCTGGGCCACCGGGCTGCCGTGGCTGTCGATCAGCAAGGCATCACCCAAGCTGTCCTGCGTGGTGGCAAAGCCGGCCAGGTGGATCTCGCCCACCGCGTGCAGCGGCAGGGCCTGGAGGTAGGCGCGGGCATCGAATTGGTGGTTCACGCTGCTGACAAACACGTTGTTCACGTCCAGCAGCAGGCCGCAGCCGGTGCGGCGCACCACCTCGTGGATGAAGCCCGCCTCGGGCATCGTGGAGGCGGCAAATTGCACATAGGTGGCGGGGTTCTCCAGCAGCATGCGGCGCTGCAGACGGGTCTGCACCTGGTCGATGTGGTCGCACACGCGCTGCAAGGTGGCGGCGGTGTAGGACAAGGGCAGCAGGTCGTTGAGGAACACATCGCCGTGGGTAGACCAGGCCAGGTGCTCGGAAAAAGATTGGGGGGCGTAGCGGTCGAGCAGCACGGCCAGCGCGTGCAGGTGGGTGGTGTCCAGCGGCGCATCGGCCCCGATGGACAAGCCCACGCCGTGGATGGACAGCGGGTAGCGTTCGCGGATGCGGGCCAGGTAGTGGTGGGACGGGCCACCGTCCACCAGGTAATTCTCGGCATGGATTTCAAAGAAACCCAGGTCGGGTGCGGTGTCCAGAATCTCCCGGATGTGGGCAGATTTGAGGCCGATGCCCACACCGGGCGGCAAGGTTATGGGCATGGCGGGCCTTGGAGGCGTGTTTACATCTTGGCGGGGAAAGCCATTTTTTGGCCCATGCCGGTGGGTGAGCTCATGGATTTCATGGTTTCGCAGGTGCCTGCGGGCACAAACTTCCAGGAGTTGGCCTGGTAGTCCATCTTGGAAGTGCCTGCACAGGTGGTGCCCGCGCCAGCGGCACAGTCGTTCTTGCCGGCCATGGCCACGCCGAAGCATTTTTCTTTTTCGTCGGCAGCGGCAGCCGGGGCGGCGGCCATCGCCAGGGCAGAGCCCAGGGCCAGGGCCAGAACAGCGGTGGAAGCAAAGGATTTGGTGGAAGCAGTCATGAAAATCTCCGGTTAAAAAAGCACTTGGGGTTGAAGGTCAGCAGGGTGTTTCGCCTTGCTGTGGAGTAGTCGGGGGGGATGGCCGCTTCTTACAGCCTGCCCCGGTTATTTTTACGGTGCATCAAAAAATAGACCGCAGGGATGACGAACATCGACAGCAGCGGCGCGGTCACCATACCGCCGACCATGGGCGCTGCGATGCGCTGCATCACCTCGGAGCCGGTGCCGCTGCCCCACAAAATCGGCAGCAGGCCGCACAAGATGACGGCTACCGTCATGGCCTTGGGGCGCACGCGCAGTACCGCACCTTGCAGGATGGCGATCTTTAAATTCTCATCATTTTCTGTGTCTAGCGCTTGTTGCGCCTGCCAAGCTTGCTTCAAATACAGGAGCATGATCACGCCAAACTCGGCAGACACCCCGGCCAGCGCAATAAAGCCCACCGTGCCCGCCACCGACAGGTTGTAGCCCAGCAGGTACAGCAGCCAGATACCGCCCACCAGCGCAAACGGCAGGGTGGCCATGATCAGCACCGCGTCGCCCACCCGTTGAAACGTGAGGTACAGCAGCACAAAAATGATCAGCAGGGTAAAAGGCACTACCACCTTCAGCTTGGCCGTGGCCCGCTCCAGGTACTCAAACTGGCCCGACCACGACACAGCATAGCCCGCAGGCAGCACGACGCTGGCGGCAACGGCTTTTTGCATGTCCTGCACGGCAGATTGCAGGTCGCGCCCGCGAATGTCCACGTAGACCCAGCCGGACAGGCGGGCGTTTTCGCTACGCAGCATGGGCGGGCCATCAGCGATAGCGATGTCGGCCACATCACCCAACGCCAGCCGCGCCCCGCTCTCCGCCACCATGGGCAGCATACGCAACTGGGCCACCGAATCGCGCATCTCGCGCGGGTAGCGGATATTGATAGGGAAGCGCTGCGCCCCCTCCACCACCTCGCCCACGTTGTCGCCGCCCACGGCGGTGCTGATGACAGCCTGCACGTCGGCAATGTGCAGGCCCAAACGGGCAGCATCGGCGCGGCGGATGGTGATGTCTACATAGCGCCCGCCGGTCAAGCGCTCGGCCAGCGCGCTGCTGACACCGGGCACGGTTTTCAGAGTGCGCTCGATCTCGCCCGTTAGGCGGTCGATGGTGGCCAGATCGGCCCCGGCCACCTTCACGCCCACCGGGCTTTTGATGCCGGTGGCCAGCATGTCGATGCGGTTGCGGATGGGCGGCACCCAGATGTTGGCCAGGCCCGGCACCTGCACGATGCGGTCGAGTTCGGCCACCAGCTTGTCTTGCGTCATGCCGGGCCGCCACTGGTCTTTGGGCTTGAACTGCACGGTGGTTTCCAGCATCTCCATGGGTGCGGGGTCGGTGGCGGTGTCTGCCCGGCCTGCCTTGCCATAGACACTGGCCACCTCGGGCAGGGTTTTGATGAGGCGGTCGGTCTGCTGCAGCAGCTCCGCCGCCTTGCCCGCCGACAGGCCCGGCAGGGCCGACGGCATGTAGAGCACATCGCCCTCGTCCAGCGCGGGCATGAATTCGCCACCAATGTGTTGCAGCGGCCACAGGCTGGCCCCCAGCAGCACGACCGCCACCACCAGCGTGGCACGCGGCCAGTGCAGCACGTGGGTCAGCAGCGGGCGGTAGATGGCAATCAACCAGCGGTTCAGCGGATTGGCGTTTTTATCCGGAATGCGGCCCCGCAGCCCGTACCCCTTCAGCACCGGAATCAGCGTGACCGACAGGCCCGCCGCCGCCGCCATGGCATAGGTTTTGGTGAAGGCCAGCGGCGCAAACAAACGACCCTCTTGCGCCTCCAGCGTGAACACCGGGATGAACGACAGCGTGATGACCAGCAGCGAGAAAAACAGCGCAGGCCCGACCTCTGCCGCCGCGTCGCCCATGACCCGCCAGCGCTCCCGTCCGTGCAGCTTTTCCCCGGGGTGCGCATGGCGCCACTGCTCTAGGTGCTTGTGGGCGTTTTCCACCATCACCACCGCCGCATCGACCATCGCACCGATGGCAATCGCAATGCCGCCCAGCGACAGGATGTTGGCGTTCACCCCCTGGTAGCGCATGGCGATGAAGGCCACCAGGATGCCGATGGGCAGCGAGACGATGGCCACCAGGGCCGAACGCAGGTGGCCCAAAAATACAAAGCACACCACGGCCACCACCGCAAACTCTTCCAGCAGCTTGTAGCCTAGGTTGGCCACCGCACGTTCGATCAGGCCCGAGCGGTCGTAGGTGGGCACGATCTCCACGCCTGGGGGCAGGCTGGCTTGCAGGCTGCGCAGCCGGGTTTTGACGGCGGCAATCGTCTGCAGCGCGTTCTGGCCCGAGCGCATCACGATGACACCGCCCACGGCCTCGCCCTGCCCGTCCAGCTCGCCAATGCCGCGGCGCATTTCCGGGCCGAACTGGATGCGGGCCACGTCGCCCAGGTGCACCACGGCACCCGCAGCGGTGGTCAGCGGCAGGGACCGAAAATCGTCCAGCGTTTGCAAATAGCCGCTGGCGCGCACCATGTACTCGGCCTCGCCCAGCTCCAGCACCGAGCCCCCGGCTTCCTGGTTGCCCCTGCGTATGGCCTCAGCCACCTTGCCCAGAGGAATCCGCAAGGCCGCCAGCTTCTGCGGGTCGGGCACCACCTGGTACTGCCGCACCATGCCGCCGATGGTGGCCACCTCGGCCACGTTGGGCACGGTTTTCAGCTCGTATTTCAAAAATCCGTCTTGCAGCGCCCGCAGTTGCGAAAGGTCTTGCCCGCCGCTGCGGTCTACCAGCGCGTACTGGTAGATCCAGCCCACGCCGGTGGCATCCGGCCCCAGCGTGGCTTTGGCACCGGGCGGCAGGCGCGACTGCACCTGGCCCAAGACCTCCAGCACCCGCGAACGGGCCCAGTACAGGTCGGTGCCGTCCTCGAACAGCACGTACACAAACGAGTCGCCAAAGAACGAGTAGCCGCGCACGGTCTTGGCCCCCGGCACCGACAGCATGCTGCTGGTCAGCGGATAGGTCACCTGGTTTTCCACCAACTGCGGGGCCTGGCCGGGGTAGCTGGTGCGGATGATGACCTGCACGTCGGACAGGTCGGGCAAGGCATCCAGCGGGGTGCGCTGCACGCTGACCACACCCCAGGCGCTGAGCAGCAGCGTGGCCAGCAGCACCAAAAATCGGTTGGCGATGGACCAACGGATCAGCCGGGCGATCATGGCGTGGCCCCGGCGTTCATGCGCGCTTCCACACCTTTCAGGCTGGCTTCGGAGTCGATCAGGAACTGGCCCGAAACCACCACCCGCTGCCCGGCTTGCAGGCCGCGCAGCACCAAGGTGTGGCCATCGGCCTCGGCCCCGGTTTCCACCACCACCGGGCGGAAGTGGCCGTCCGCCTCGGCCAGCACCAGCACCGTGCGCCGGGCGGTGGGGATCAACGCCTCGGTGGGCACCTGCAACGATGCATCCACCAGCACGCTGCGCACGCCCAGGTTCTGCTGCATGCGCGGGCTGACGGTGACTGTGCTGGCATCCCCCTCGGCGGCACCTGCCGCACCGTCGGCGTACACCGGCACCAGCATCATGTCCATGAAGGGCAACTTGGCCGGTGCGTCAAACTTGTTCCCCGGCACCATGGGGTCGTGGTAGTACAGCACTTTGCGGCCCGTGGCGGGGTCCACATCACCGGCTTTGATGCCGCTGGCGATGTGGCGGCGGGTGGCAGCTTCACCCTCGGCAATGCTTTGCGGCACGGCGGCAGGTGCCACCACGGGCACGCTGGCGGCACCGCGCTGCCAACCCCATTGGTAAAGGCCATAACCCCCACCCACCCCGGCCATTAAAACGACAGCTATCCCAAACTTCTTCATTCCAGTCTCCTAACGTCACCTACAAGGAACGCCCAGAGCGCGCACATCCAGGGGACGCAGCAGCCCGAGCCTAGCGCAATGCCGGATCGGCCTACAGACGGAAGACTTGGTTGAAGAGGTAGAGCGGCGGACTGCCGGGGGGCCGCGCGGGGTTGGCCGCCGGAGCGGCCCAGACCGCCAAGGCCCGCAAGGGCAACAACCACACCAGCGTCCACAGCGCCGCCCACACAGGCGACGGCAGATCCACGCCGCTGCTTTGGTGGGGCGACTGCGGACTGGCCTCGCCCGTGGCCTTGCACAGGTTGGGCTGCGCCGGGTCCATCTGGTCGGCAGGCATAGCATCGCAGCCCGGCATGGTGCTGGCCGCCACCGGCTTCAGCCACTGGGGGCACACATAGCCTGCGGTGGCCAACTGCGCAAACAGCACGCACAGAACCACCCAAAGGGCAATCCAGAGGCGGCGTGTGGGCAGGTGCAAAGACATGTATTCATGTTTGCCACAGCAGATGCTGGGGGGTCTAAACTGGGGTTTTGCTCCACCGGCACTAGCCCATCCCTATGCAACTCTCTACTCTTTTAGGCACCCAGCTGCCCCTCATCCAAGCCCCCATGGCTGGGGTCCAGGGCAGCGCGCTCGCGGTGGCCGTTAGCAACGCGGGGGGCCTGGGTTCTTTGCCCGCCGCCATGCTGGGGCTGGAGGTTTTGCAGGCCGAGCTGACGCGTATCCAGGCGCAAACCAGCCAACCCTACAACGTCAACTTTTTCTGCCACACCCCGCCGCCGCCCGCAGATGACACACCGTGGCGCGCGGCGCTGGCACCGTACTACCAAGAGATGGGCCTGAACCTAGCCAGCATCGTCCCTGGCCCGGGCCGCGCGCCATTCAGCGCCGAGGCCGCGCACCTGCTGCGCGCCTTTAGGCCACCGGTGGTGAGCTTCCATTTCGGACTGCCCAGCCCCGCGTTGCTGGAGGTGGTGCGCAGCTGGGGGGCCAAGGTGCTGTCTTCGGCCACCACGGTGGAAGAAGCGCTGTGGCTACAGGCGCAGGGGGTGGATGCCATCATTGCCCAGGGCCTGGAAGCGGGCGGGCACCGTGGGCATTTTTTATCGGACGACCTGACCCAGCAAATGGGTACCTTCGCCCTGCTGCCGCAGATCGTGCGGGCGGTGGGCTTGCGTGGGAGTAACCTACCGGTGATTGCCGCCGGGGGCATTGCCGATGCGCAAGGTGTGGCGGCGGCCATGGCCCTGGGTGCGGCAGGCGTGCAAATCGGCACGGCCTACCTGCTGTGCCCCGAGGCCACCACCAGCGCCATGCACCGGGCTGCGCTGCAAAGCGATGCCGCGCAGCACACGGCCTTGACGAATGTATTTACCGGGCGGCCCGCGCGCGGCATCCTGAACCGGGTGATGCGCGAGCAGGGCCCGATCAGCGCCGCGGCCCCGGCGTTTCCTTTGGCCACCGCCGCCATGGCCCCGCTGCGGGCGGCGGCAGAGCGCCAGGGCAGCGGAGATTTCTCGCCGCTGTGGTCGGGGCAAAACGCCAGCGGTTGCCTGGCCCTGCCTGCGGCAGAGGTGACACAGGCCCTGGCGAAAGGGTTCTAAAACCGGGCCTAAACCGACGGCCTCAGTGCTTCTCGGGCTTGGTCAAGTCCAGCACGTTCACGCCCGCGGGTGGGCGGTGGCGGTTGAGCCAGCGCGGGTCGGCCAGGCTGCGCTCTACGTCGGCGCGTCCGGCGGCCCAATGCTCACGCACCGTGGCGCGCGAGAACTCGTAGTCTTTGGACTGGGTTTCAAAGTGCTTGCTGCGGTGGATCAGGTGCACGATGGTCACGGCGGAGGCCGATCCGGCGTTCAGCAGCTTCTTCAAATCAGGGTCGTTGGCAAATTCGGGTGGCAGCTTGGCGGCCAGCTTTTGGGCGGCGTTGGAGAGCTTTTGCTGCGCCGCCACCTGGTCGGTGTTGAAGCGGGTGCGGCTGGCAAACTGGATGTCCTTGCCCCGCTCGGCCACTTCGCTCAGGTTGCGCGGCATGTGGCCCTGGGCACTGAACAAATCCACCTGGAACACCAGCATGTCTTCGGCGGCGGGCTGGTCGATCACGTACTGCAGCGGGGTGTTGGACACCAGACCGCCGTCCCAGTAGAACTCGCCGTCCACCTCTACCGGCGAAAAACCCGGTGGCAGCGCGCCGCTGGCCATGATGTGCTGCGGCCCTAGCGGCTTGGTGTGCAGGCGGTTGGCCGAATCAAAGTAGGCGAAGTTGCCGCTGGTCACGTTGACCGCGCCCACCGACAGCCGCACATTGCCGTCCGGGCAGTGGCGGTTGATGCGGTCAAAGTCCACCAGCTTGAGCAGCGTGGCGCGCAGCGGTTCGGTGTCGTAAATGCCCAAGGCCGCCAATGTGCCCTGGGGCTGGTACTGGGCGGCTGGCACACGGGGCTTGAAGAAACCCGGCGTGCCCAGCATCGACACCATGGCCGCGCTGGATTCGTTGAAAAACTCGCGCGCCTGGATGCCCCAGTCGGCAGGTGGGGCCGGGGCCACCAGCTGCGACGACACGCCCTCCCAAAATTCCTTCAGGCGCGGTACCCGCAGGTGCTTGGGGTTGCCCGCGATGATGGCTGCGTTGATAGCGCCAATCGACACGCCCGCGACCCATTCGGGGCAAATGCTGTTTTCTTCCAGTGCCTCATAGACCCCCGCCTGGTAGGCCCCCAGCGCGCCCCCGCCTTGCAGCACCAGGGCGCATTGTTCGTGGTGCGGGCCGGGCAAGGCCTTTTTGGAAGCAGCGGAAGCGGAGGAAGAAGCCACGTTAAAACCTTTCAGGCAAAGCCATGTTGCAATGCAGTATAGAGGTGGGTTTGGCGGCAGGGATGTCCACCGCGCAAAGAGGCCCGACACCGGCATCACTACAAAATAGATAGCTACTAGCGTATACCAAATATACGCTATAGGCACTTTTTATATAAATTCCCAGGGGCAACAGAAGCGAATTGTTACGCTGCCAGCCGCCACGCGCCCGGCGGCAAATCGCCCAGCGTAAAGGAGCCGATCTGCACCCGCACCAGCCGCAGCGTTGGCAAACCCACGGCCGCCGTCATACGCCGCACCTGGCGGTTGCGCCCTTCGCAGATACGTATCTCCAGCCACGCGGTGGGCAGGTGCGCGCGGTAGCGTACCGGCGGTGTGCGCGGCCACAGGCCGGGCGGTTCGTCGATCTGCACCGCCTCGGCGGGCAGGGTCATGCCGTCGTTGAGCAGCACGCCCTGGCGTAGCGCCTGCAATGCCGCCTCGGTGGGTGTGCCGTCTACCTGGACCCGGTAGGTTTTGAACTGCTTTTCCTGGGGCTGGGTGATGCGCGCATTCAGCACGCCGTCGTCGGTCAGCAGCAGCAGGCCTTCCGAATCGCGGTCCAGCCGCCCCGCCACGCGCAGGCTGGGGTCGGTGATGAACTGCGCCAGCGTCGGCCGGTCGCCATCGGGCCGGAACTGGGTGAGGACGTTGAAGGGTTTGTTGAAGAGGACGATTTTGGGCATGGCATCCCCCGCCTCTTGCGGTGCAACATCGACGGTGTGCGGCGGGGAGCCCGCATTTTGCCTGCTGCGCGCCGGCCCATGCCAGCGGACGGGGCATGGCCGCCCTCCGCTGGCACGCGGCATCAGCGCGCGTCGGACACGGTGCGATTGTTGACGACCCCGGCAATGGTGACGTTCTTGAGCACGATGTCGTGCACGTTGTACGCGTAGATCGGTCCCGCGGCTGTGGCCGAAGCCGGACCCGCAGATGCTGGAGTGCCGAAATCGCAGTCGGTGATGGTCACGCCGGTGATCGCAGGCACGGCGGGTACCGGCAGGCTGCCGTTGTAGTCAAACGCCACCGGGCCCTGGGCGACGATGGCCTGGAAGCACGAGGCCGTCTGGCCATTCAGCGTGACATTGCCCACCTTTACATTGGAGATATTGACGTTCTGCACCAGCGCGGGGCGCGTGCGGATCGCGTCCTTGCTGGACTGGTAGTCGCAGTCAAAAGTGATGATGCCGCCCTGCGAGGCCGACGGGTTGGAGCTGGCGGTGGTCGCCACGCCAATGGGCACGCTGGCGTTGATGGGGCTGCCCACCAGCAAAGAGCTGCCGTAGCCTGCGCCGCTCAGGCTCACGCCGTTGGGCAAGCTCACGCCGTTGACGTAGAAGTCCTTCACATAGCCGCCGCGGTTCATATTGGTCTTGATGCGGATGGCGATGTTCAAGGCGTTAGTGGCCCAGTTCTCGTTCAGCATCACCAGGTTGCGGGCGTAGATTTTCTCAATCCCGGCACCCATTTCGCTGCCCAGCGTGATGCCGCCGTGGCCGCTGTTCATGGTGCAGTTCTGGATCAGGTGGTTGCGGGCCGGGCCGTATTCGGTGTCCAGGTTTTTGCCGGACTTAATGGCGATGCAGTCGTCCCCGGTGTTGAACACCATCTTGTCGCACAGCACGGTATTGCAGGCATCGGGGTCAAAGCCGTCGTTGTTGGGGCCAATGCTGTCGACCAGCACGTTGCGGATCGCCACGTTGGTACAGCCCACCGGGTGGTGCTGCCAGAAAGGCGTGTTGCGGGTTTGGTAGCTGTCCATCAGCACATTGGTGCAGCCTATGAACTCGACCATGCAGGGGCGCAGGAAGTGGCCCAGGCCAAAAATGCGCTGGGCCACCGGCACACCCGCCTTGGACAGCGCAGGCAGGTAATTCTGATCCTGCTGCCAGGGCGTGACGGGGTTGGTCAGCAGGGTGTACAAGGTGGCATCGATGCCTGGCACCTTGGTGCGCAGATCCACATTGCGCGGATTGCTATAGGCCTGCGAAGGGGTGGCCGAACCCACCACGCCGTACACGCCGGTATTGCCCTTGTACGTCCACCAGCAGGTGCTGGTATTGCCGCTGCCGACAAACGGTGTCATGGCCTGCCCGTTCAGGATGGAAGTGTTACCTTCGCCGGTGAGGGCGATGTTGGTTTGCTGGTAGGCGTACACGGGCGAGCCGTAGTTCAGGCAGTCATTGGCCTGCCAGCGGGTGTAGTACAGCTTGCCGTTGCTCTGGCAATCCACCGGGCCATCTTTGGCGTAATCGCTGGGGATGGGGCTGAAATAGATGGTGCAGTTGGCGCTCAGGTGAAAGTTCACATTGCTGAGCAGCACGATGGGGCCCGCACAGTACCAGTTGCCCGATGGCACCACGACACGCCCGCCGCCGCTGGCGTTGCAAGCCTGGATCGCCGCCAAAAAGGCCGGTCGCGCATCGAATGCACCGACCGCCGCCGTGGTGTCCGCGCCTGCACTGGTGGGCGATTTGCTGGCATCGGTGTAGGGGTTGGGGGCCGACACCACCGCACAGGTCTGCGCGCCGTAATCCACCACCGAGAAATCCCGCTTGGGAAACATGTTTTGGGTGACCGCGGCCAAGGCTTTCTCGATCCGGTCAGCGGCACCACTGGTGCCCCAGATAGGGTCCCAATCGCCATTGCCACCACCACAGCCGACGAGCTGGCCCATGGCCAGGCCGCCGAAAACCAGGCCGGTACGTTCTAGGAAGGTGCGGCGTTGGATGCCCGCAGGAGTTGCAAAACTGTTGCCAATGGCGGACTGCAGCGCGGAAGGCGTGGGTTTGGTGTTCATAGCGAATGCCTGTCAAAAACAAAGGGGTTTGCAAAACCCGCTGGGAGGAAGACTTCCAACGGGGGACCGAGCACGCCGAAAAGGGGCTCGGCCATAGAACGGGCGGCCAAGAACCGCCGCGATGGTCCATGCGGGGGTGGAAGTCTCCTTATAGTTGTCTAACGTCTGACCACTAATTTAATGGAGCCACCTTGGCGATGTCAACGAATTTCAGAATCTTTACCCTACGCAACACTTAAGGTTTGCAGGGCACGGGTAAATCTGGATTACAAAATGCTTTATTTTTTGGTTATGATGTACGTCATCAGACAACAAAATCTAAAACCATGCCCCCATAGTGGCAGGGATGCATGGAAACCTTTTCCATGTAGATCGGCCACCAGGGCACGGGTGGTGGTCCTTGCATGTCGCATCGGTTGTTCCAGACCGATCCGAAGGTGCTTGGCGAAAGACGCAAAGCAATGCAGCCCGGGGCTGCGCAGTGATGCAAAAAAAAGAACAAATAGCCTGCCAGCGTATGTTCCTTATACGCCAGCAGCTATTTATTCAATAGCAAGCCTCAAGGCATCGCCGCCAGCAGCGCCGCGTTGCCGCCCGCGGCCGTGGTGTTCACCGTCAGCGTCTGCTCGGCGCAAAAGCGCACCAGGTAGTTCGGGCCGCCTGCCTTGGGGCCGGTGCCGCTCAGGCCTTCGCCGCCGAAGGGCTGCACGCCGACCACCGCGCCGATGATGTTGCGGTTGATGTAGACGTTGCCGATATGCGCGGCGGCAGCCAGGGCGTGGGCGCGGCTGTCGATACGGGTCTGGATGCCCAGCGTGAGGCCGTAGCCCAGCGCGTTGATCTGCTCGATCACGGCTTGCGGATCGCCCGACCAGCGCACGATGTGCAGCACCGGACCGAAGATTTCCTGCGCCACGTCGGCCACCTGGTTCAGCTCGAAGGCTTGCGGCGCTATCAAGTTAGTAGCATCTTGTGCAGGAGGAACTGGCGCCAGCAGTGCTTTTGCCGTGGAATGCAGGCGCAGAATGTGCTTTTGGATGCCGTCGAAAGCTTCTTTGTCGATGACTGGGCCCACGTCGGTGGCCCAGTCTGCGGTGTTGCCCAGCACCAGCTCTTTGGCCGCGCCTTGCACCATCTCTATCACGTGGTCGGCAATCGCTTCGTGCACACACAGCAGGCGCAGGGCCGAGCAGCGCTGGCCTGCGCTGCGGAAGGCGCTTTGCACCACGGCATCCACCACCTGCTCGGGCAGGGCGGTGCTGTCCACCAGCATGGCGTTGATGCCGCCGGTCTCGGCGATCAGCGGGATGATGGGGCCGTCCTTGGCCGCCAGGGCGCGGTTGATGTGGCGGGCTACCGGCGTGGAGCCGGTGAACACCACGCCCGCAATGCCGGGCAGGGCCACCAGGGCCGCGCCCACGGTTTCGCCGGGGCCGTGCAGCAGCTGCACCGCGCCCTCGGGCACACCGGCGGCGTGCAGCAGGCGCACGGCTTCCAGGGCGACAAACGGGGTTTGCTCGGCGGGCTTCGCCAGCACGGTGTTGCCGGTGGCCAGGGCCGCAGCCACCTGGCCCATGAAGATGGCCAGCGGGAAGTTCCACGGGCTGATGCAGACCCACACGCCGCGGGCGGTCAGCCGCAGCTCGTTGGTTTCGCCGGTAGGGCCGGGCAGCGCGACCGGGGCCATGATGCGTTCGGCCTCATCGGCGTAGAAGCGCAAGAAGTCCACGGCCTCGCGCACTTCGGAGACGGCATCGCCCCAGGTCTTGAAGGCTTCGTTGACCAGGATGGCGCAGAAGCGGGGCATCTGGTGTTCCAGCAAGTCGGCGCTTTGGCGCAGCAGGGCGGCACGCTGGGCAGTGGGCGTTTTGCTCCAAACTTTATAGCTACTAGCGCTGGTAGTGTATGCGCTAGAGGCCAATTTGGCATCGAACTCTGGCACATTGGGAACCACCAGTGCGTCATAGGCGGTTTGCAGTGCGGCGCGCTGGGTGGCGACCTCCAGGTCCAGCCCGGCGCTGTTTTTGCGGCCTGCGCCAAACAGCACGGGCGGCAGCAGAAAGGCCGATTGCGGCTCCAGGCGCAGGGGCGAGACCAGAATTTCTTCCATGCCCACCGACTCGTCGGCCAGCTGGTGCACGAAGGACGAGTTCGCGCCGTTTTCCAGCAGGCGGCGTACCAGGTAGGCCAGCAGATCGCGGTGCTTGCCCACCGGGGCGTAGACGCGGCAGCCGATCAACGGGTTCTTCAGCACCTCGCGGTACACGCCCTCGCCCATGCCGTGCAGGCGCTGCAGTTCGAACGGGTTGCCGCTCTTGGCGGCCAGGTGCAGGATGGCGGCGATGGTGGCCGCGTTGTGCGTAGCGAACTGGGGGTAGATGGCATCAGGCGCGTCCAGCAGGGCCTTGGCGCAGGCTAGGTAGGACACGTCGGTATGGTGCTTATGGGTGAACACGGGGTAGTGCTGCAGACCGAGCTCTTGGGCACGCTTGATTTCCGAATCCCAGTACGCGCCCTTGACCAGGCGACACATCAGGCGCAGCTTGTATTTGCGGCCGATGCTGGCGATGTGCTCGATGAGTTCCAGCGCCCGGGTTTGGTAGGCCTGCATGGCCAGACCGAAGCCGCGCCACTGGGGCTGGTGCTTGGCCACCAGCGCGGCCAGGGCTTCAAACACGTCGAGCGACAGCTCCAGACGGTCCACCTCTTCAGCATCGATGGTCAGGTTGATGTTGGCATGGGCAGCTTGCTCGCACAGGGCCCAGACGCGGGGCACCAACTCGGTCAGCACGCGCTGGCGCTGGGTCCATTCGTAGCGCGGGTGCAGGGCGCTGAGCTTGATGGAAATACCATCATTTTTCTCGGTCGCGCCTGTCTTGTCTGCACGGGAAGCTATTGCTTCAATAGCGCTCTTGTAGCTTTGCAGGTAGTGCAGTGCATCGGCATCGGTACGCGCGCCCTCGCCCAGCATGTCGTAACTGTAGGTGAGCTGGGGCTGCTTTTTGCGGGCCGAGGCGGCTTCGTCCATGGCGTCGCCAATGGTCTGGCCCAGCACGAACTGGCGGCCCAGGAGCTGCACGGCGCGCACGGTGGCGGCGACCACGGTCTTGGCGCCCAGCTTGGTCAGCAGGCCCTGGGGGGCTTCGGCTTCGGGCAGGAATTTTTTCGACAGGGCAATGGCGCTGCTGGACAGCTTGGCCAGGGTGGAGCGGCCCAGTACCGACGCGGCGCCGGTTTCGTCCATGCCGTCAAAGTCGGCGCGGCCCAGTTGGTCGGCCGTCAGGGCAATCGCCGTTTCGGCATCGGGCACGCGCAGCAGGGCTTCGGCCAGGCGCATCAGGGCCAGGCCCTCGGCGCTGGAAATGGGGTATTCGCGCAGCAGGCTTTCCATGGCCCAGAACGGCGGCGGGTTGTCGCGCACGGCCTGCACCCAGGGGCGCGCGGGGGCGCTGGCCACACCCCAATCCAGCGCGCCCGACAAGGCGGCAAGGCGGTGGGCAACGGTTTCGGACTCGGACCGGTAAGGGGTGGGCAAACGCATGGTGGATTTCCTGGTGGGTGACTGCAATAACCGCTAGTTTGCCGGGTTAAAACAAAACAATCTCACCAAATTAATCAAACCAACTAGTGATTAATTTCGTAATTTTGACCTATGCCCCAATGATCGGAAATGCGTTACGCAAGCCCGAAATCAGCATCTGCACCGCCATGGCGGCCAGCAGCAAACCCATCAGGCGCTCCAGCGCGATCAGGCCGGATTTGCCGATGCGCCGCGCCAGCCCATTGGCCGACAGCAGCACCACCCACACCACCACCATGCTCAGGGTGATGGCCCCGGCCCAGCTCAGCATGCGCTCGGGCTGGCGCGAGGCCAGCAGCAGAACGGTGGCCAGGGAAGACGGCCCGGCGATCATCGGAATTGCCAGCGGCACCAGCATGGGCTCGGCCTCTTCCTCCGGGCCGGAAAAGCCCACGCCCATATTCGGGAAAGCCATGCCCATGGCAATCAAAAACAGGATCACGCCGCCTGCAATTTCCAGCGAAGCATCGGTGAGGTGCATGACGTGCAGCAGCCGGTCGCCGACCAGCATGAACACCAGCAGGATCCCTAACGCAAACAGGCACTCCCGGGTAATGACCCAGAAGCGCCGCTCTTTGGGCGTGTTGCGCAGCAGGCTGAGCACGATGGGCACGTTGCCCAGCGGGTCGGTGACGATCAGCAAGACCAGCAGGGCTGACAGAAAGTCATGTTGCATCCGTCACCTGCCGCATCAGGGTGCTTTTGCCAAACAGGCTTTCGACCAAATCGACTGCCAGCTCGGCGGTCTGGTTGCGCACGTCCAGCGCGGGGTTCAGCTCCACAATGTCCAGCGAGGCCAGCAGGCCGGTGTCGGCGATCATTTCCATGCACAGCTGGGCCTCGCGGTAGTTGGGGCCGCCGCGCACGGTGGTGCCCACGCCGGGGGCGATGTCGGGGTCGAGAAAGTCTACGTCCAGGCTGATGTGCAGATGGGTGTTGGCATCCAGTCCGTCCAGCGCCATTTCCATGGTGTGGCGGATGCCCATCTCGTCGATGAAGCGCATGTCGAAGACTTCAATGCCCTGCTCGTGCACAAAGCGCTTTTCACCCGCATCCACGCTGCGGATGCCGATTTGCACGATCTCGCGGGCGCTGATGGCGGGCACATGGCCGCCAATTTCGACCAGCTCTTTCGGGCCATGTCCGCACAGACAGGCCACCGGCATGCCGTGGATGTTGCCGCTGGGAGTGAGTGCGGCGGTGTTGAAGTCGGCATGCGCATCTAGCCACAGCACGCGGAGTTTTTTACCGGTGTCTCGGCAGTAGCGGGCCACGGCACTGATAGAGCCAATGCCTAGGCAATGGTCACCGCCCATCATGATGGGCAGGCGGCCTGCGCTGAGTTCTTTGTAGACCACGTTGTGTGTCAGCTCGTTCCACTGGGCCACTTCGGGCAGGTGGCGGTAGCCGTCTACCGGGGGCAGCCAGGGGTTGGCCGGGCCGCGGATGTTGCCGCAGTCGCGCACATCCAGCCCGGCCTGCTCCAGCGCGTGGGCCAAGCCCGCGACGCGCAACGCCTCGGGCCCCATGCGTGCGCCGCGCACGCCCGCGCCGATGTCGGTGGGGACGCCAATCAGGCTCACGCCCTGGGTGGAATTGCTCATGCTGCTTGTGTGTCGGGTAGGGAAACAGGTGCCACAAAGCGCGAAGCCGTGGGACGTACCAGACTATACAAATCTTTCGGGTCGGCGAGGTCGGGAATCAGCGCCAAACGCTGGCCCAGGCCCAATTCACGGGCGGTGTCACGCATGAAGCGCAGAGCCGAATAGTCTTCCATGGCAAAGCCGACGGAGTCAAACACGGTGATTTGCGCTTCGCTGGTGCGGCCCACGGCGCTACCGTTCAGTACTTGCCAGAGTTCAGTGACGGCAAAGTCGGCGGGCAGCTGCTGCAGGTCGCCTTCGATGCGGGTTTGCGGCTCGTATTCCACAAACACGCTGGCGGCACGCAGCACGTCGGGGTGCAGCTCGGTCTTGCCTGGGCAGTCACCACCCACGCCGTTGATGTGCATGCCCGGTTCGATCATGTCGGGCGTGAGGATGGTGGCGTTGGTTTTGTCGGCGGTAACGGTGGTGACGATGTCGGCACCGCGTACGGCCTGTGCGGTACTGGTGCAGATCACCACTTTCAGGCCCGTGCTGCGCAGGTTGTCGGCCAGCTTGGCGGTGGCCAACGGGTCGGTGTCGAACAGGCGCACTTCTTCGATGCCCATCAGGTGGTGGAAGGCCAGGGCCTGGAATTCGCTTTGCGCGCCGTTGCCGATCAGCGCCATGCTGCGGCTGTTGGGGCGGGCCAAGACGCGGGCCGCCACCACCGAGGTGGCGGCAGTGCGGATGGCGGTGGTCAGGGTCAACTCGCTCAGCAGTTCGGGCACGCCGGTGGCCACGCTGGCCAGCACGCCAAACGCCATCACCGTGGGCAGGCCGTGCAGGGCATTGTTTTTGGGGTGGCCATTGACGTACTTGAAGGCGTAGCTCAGGTCGTCTGCAATCGGCATCAGCTCGATCACACCGTCGGTGGAGTGGCTGGCCACACGGGCGCATTTATCAAACGCTTCCCAGCGCAGAAAGTCGGCCTGGATGGTATCGACCATACCGCGCAGGCAGGCATCCAGCCCCTTGCGTTGGACGATGGTGGCCACGTCATGGGCGCTGAGGAAAGGGGTGGAAACGAGGGAGGTGGTAGTCATGGTGCAGGCCTGTGGTGGGGAATGCATCTAGTGTCGCCACGCGGCATGTCAATGTAAATCGTCAATATTGCTAGCTTTATGCATGAATATTAACGTTTTGACGCATATGGTTGCCATAATGTCAAATTGACCATAAAAAAAGCCACCCGGAAAACCGGGTGGCTTTTTGTCATTCAGATACCAACTGGCTTACGCCAGCGTGGATTTAGAACGAGTGGTTCAGACCAATAGCGTAGATGTCGGTCTTGACCTTGTTGCCGCCAGCTGCTGGCTTGGTTTCGCCGAACACTGCGCCGGTGTACACAAAGGTACGCTTGGACAGGGAGTACTTAGCACCGAGGCCGAAACCGTCGCGCTTGTCGCCAGACACGCCATTCAGCTTGTCTTTGGAGTAAGCGTAGCCGGTGGACAGGGTCAGAGCTGGGCTCACAGGCACATCAACACCGATTTGGTACTGGTCAGACTTCGTGTTGTCTGCTTGCACGTTGCGGTTGTAGCTACCTTCGAGCTTAGCCACGCCTAAGTCGTACGAAGCGTTCACCAGGGTGGTCTTGTAGGAAGCAACAGCAGCGCTGTTAGCAGCTGCACTCGCAGTAGCGAAAGCAGCGGCAGGTGCCACTGGAGTGATGGACAAGGTGTTCACAGCCAGGCCATAGGCGCGCTTAGCAAGCTTGTCTTCTTGGTATGCAATACTTGCATAGATAGGACCAGCGGAGTACTGCACGTTCACAGCGCCAACGCCGATTTCCTTCTTGGCACCAGCAGTAGCCGTAGCATTGCTCTTGTTTTCGCCCAATGCGTAGCTGACAGCAGCGGTCAAACCACCGAAGCTAGGTGTCGAGTAGTACACCGAGTTGCCTGGGGTTGGATTGTAGTTATTGGTCCAAACCGAGTAAGCAGGAGCCAGCAACGAATCCCACAGTGGGTCGCTGTTGATGCTGGTGTCGTCGTAAGCGGTACGCACGTTACCGATGCGGAACTCACCGAAGTTGCCAGCCAGGCCAACATACGATTGACGGTTGAACAAAGAACCAGCCTTGCTGCTAGAACCGTTGTCGATATTGAAGCCACCTTCCAGAACGAACAGAGCCTTCAGGCCGCCGCCCAGATCTTCAGAGCCCTTCAGGCCGAAACGGCTACCGTTCACGCCACCGCTCTCAACCTTGGTCTGGCGCAGGCCAGCTGCTTTGGAAGATTGCAGGTTCACGTCAGCGATACCGTACAAAGTCACGGAAGACTGGGCCATAGCGCCAGTGGAGGCCAAAACTGCCAGTGCGATCAAACTCTTTTTCATATCAATGTTCCTATCGGGTTAAAAAGAAATAACGTAGGCAAGTGTGCACCAAAACCCAAAGCTACTAGCGATAACCCTATAAAAACGATCATGCATTGTTGCTTTTAAAACACAGCCTCTTGCGGTATCCAAGGCCCTTCGCTGCATTGACTTTGTGCTGTCACAACCGTTTTTCCCCAATGAATGGCCGCAAAATACATGCATGGATGCGACCGACCAACAGCTGATCTCTTATTTACGTAAAGATGCCCGAACCTCGGTGGCGACTCTGGCGCACAAGCTGGGGGTGTCGCGCGGTACGGTCACCAACCGGATCACCAAACTGGAAGATGCGGGCGTGATCGTGGGCTACACCGTGCGGCTGCGACCCGATGCCCAACCCCATGGCATTTCCGCCTGGATGTCGATTGCGGTATCCGGTAACGCCACCCGCGCGGTGATCGACAGCCTGCTGGGCGAACCGGGTGTGGCCACCTTGCACGACACTAACGGCCAATGGGACTTGCTGGCCGAGCTGCGTGCTGCACACTTGGCAGAACTGTCGCAGGTGCTGGAACGCATTCGGCTGGTGCGCGGCATCAGTAGCACCGAAACCAGCATCCACCTTGCAACCTACCGCTTATCCTGACTCTATTTTGGTGACAACGCCTTTCCCCGACCTGGACCGCATCGACCTGAAGATCCTGGGATTTTTGCAGGAGGATGGCCGCATTTCCAACCTCAAACTGGCGGAGAAGGTGGCGTTATCGCCCACGGCGGTGCTGGCGCGGGTGCAGCGCCTGACCAAAGACAACTACATCCTGGGTTACGAGGCGCGTTTGAATCCGCTGCAGTTGGGTGCATCAATGATGGTGTTTGTGGAGGTACTGCTGGACCGCACCACGCCCAATGTGTTTGATGCATTCAAGGCCGCTGTGCAGGTCCGCCCTGAGATCATGGAGTGCCATATGGTGGCCGGTGGCTTTGACTACCTTCTGAAAACCCGCATGGCCGATATGCTGGCCTACCGGGAATTTGCGGGTACGGTGCTATGGCAGTTGCCCGGCGTGCGTGAAACCCGTACCTATGCGGTGATGGAAGAGGTTAAAAACTCAACCCGCCTGCGCCTGCCATGAAGTGCACAGCACCTTTATCGGCCATGCTGCGCGCACTATGGGGTGGTGCACTCTGCATATTGACCAACTCGGCAATGGCGCAGCAGCCCCCGGTGGCGGTGGAGCGGCTCGGTGTGCCAGAAACACTGCTGGGCATATTGAGTTATGCACGCTGGCCCAACGAATCCATGCCGCTGCGCTTGTGTATTGCAGGGCGCAGCCTGCATACCGAGCACCTGCTGAAGAACGGGTTGGCAGCCTTGGCCCAACGGCCTATCGTCGTCCGTGCACTGGCGCTCGACAACGATGCACCTATAGCTACCCAATGTGATGCCTTGTATATAGGCACGTTGGATGAATCCGCTTCACGCCGTATTTTTTCCAACGTCGTGGGATATCCGGTGCTCACCGTCAGTGAACGCATTTCACCATGTGCAGCGGGTGCTATGGTGTGCTTAGATGCCAATGACCAAAATAGTGTGCAGTTTGAAATTAATTTAGATGCAGTTGCCCGCAGCGGCGTGCGGGTGAATCCGCAGGTCCTGCGGCTTGGGCGGCGTGCTGCGAAGGCGCACCCATGAACCAGCACACCCGCCCCACCACGCTAGCGGCAGGTCGCGTGAGCCTGCTCGCCACCCTACAACATGCCCATTTCCGCGTTGCCACCATCGTGATGGTGGCGGTAGGGTTCGCGTTGACGCTAGCCGCCTTGGTCGCCTTGCGCAGCGCTGCAGACCACAATCTGCAACTCGTGGCTCGCTCAATTGCCTACACAACGGAAGCCGCTGTCGTGTTTAGGGACACGATTGCCATCCAGGAATCGCTTGGGCTGATTGCACGCCAGGAATCTCTGGCCAGCGCCAAGATTGTGGATGCCCACGGCACTCTGCTGGGACAGTACATCCGACCGACCGACAGCCTGCTTGATGCCGTAGGCGACCGCATCGTAGCCTTGCTCTTGCCCCAGCCCACTATCGCGCCGGTGATGTACCAAGGACAGCGCATCGCCGAGGTGCGCCTGCGGGGCGACGGGGCTGGCTTTGTGGGCTTTATCTTTATGGGCCTGACAGGCATGTTGGTGTGCTTAGCATTGGGGGCAATAGCAGTACGACAGCTGTCGCGACGCATCCAGCGCGATATTCTTCAGCCAGTGCTCGCCCTGACGGCAGTGACCTACGCAGCCCGGTTTGACCGCGCCACCTCGGCCCGTGCCCCGGCATCCAGCATCACGGAATTCCACCAATTGGGTGAAGATTTCAACGCCTTGCTAATGGAGATTGAGGTCTACCAGACCCAACTGCACCAGGAAAATAAATCGCTGTCGCACCTGGCCAACCACGACAGCCTGACCGGCCTGCCCAACCGCGCATACTTTCGCCGCCGCCTTACCCGGGTGCTGCAAGACATCCAGACCACCGGCGGTAGTTTGGCAGTCTTGTATTTGGATAACGACCACTTCAAGTCAATTAACGACCGTTATGGCCATGCTGTGGGAGATGCCTTGCTGGTCGAAGTGGCCGACCGGGTGCGGGCGCAGGTGCGTGAAAACGATGTGGTGGCCCGCCTCGGAGGCGATGAATTTGCCATCCTGCTGGCCCCTTTGCACAACGTGGAAGATGCCGCGCGGATTGCCGACAAAATCATCGCCAGCATGGCCGTACCACTGGATACCCGGCCACAAGACCACATCGTGCCGTCGCTGAGCATTGGCATTGCGATCTACCCCATACACGGGCAAACTGCCGAGCAACTGCTGCGTGCCGCCGACCGGGCCATGTACCGGGTCAAGAGCCAACAGCGCGGCCAACGCCACATATTTAATGTACAAACCGACCAACAGGACGGGGCTGACTCCCAGCATCCGGTCGACAACCGAGAAGTTCTGTAATGCCACCGTACACCCAACTGAAAACGCTGCCTCGCATTGACTCCAAGATACGCCGCCACCTGCTCGGGTCGGCCGCCATTTTCACCCTGGCCGTGTTGGGGGCATGCCAATCTGCGCCTCCCGCACCGGCCTTAGATCCGGCCGCTCAACGCACGGCAGAGCTGGTGCGCCTGGGCTTTGTCCGTACCGAAGAGGGCTGGGAGTACCCTATTTCGGGCAAGATACTGTTTGATACTGCATCGGATGCCATGGATGCCGAAAGCCAAGCCGTGACCACCAGCATCGGCAGTGCCTTGGCACGGCTGGGTATCGACCATCTGCGGGTAGAGGGGCATACCGACAATGTCGGTTCTGCAACGTTCAACCAAACTCTGTCGTTGCGCCGGGCAGAGGCCGTCGCACGGGCTCTGGCATCCCAAGGCTTACCGATAGACGGCATGGAGGTCCGCGGCTGGGGCAAAGACCGGCCAGTGGTGGCCAACGATACCCCTGCGGGACGCCTACAAAACCGCCGGGTCGCGGTGATCGTTCCCGCGCAGTAAGCTGACAGGCCCCATACGGGCCGGGTTACCGCACGCCAAAAATAGCCGTACCCACGCGCACCATGCTGCTGCCAGCCGCCACAGCGGCCTCCAAGTCGGCCGTCATGCCCATAGACAAAGTATCGAAATGCGAAGCTGCTGGTTGAATCGCTTCGGCAACGCTATCAAACAAGGCCTTAGCCTGCGCGAACACAGCCAACTGCCCGGCGTAGTCTGCCGCAGGCTCCGGAATAACCATCAGCCCCCGCAAACACAAGCGTGGCATTGCGGCAACCTGGGTCGCCAGCGCCAATGCCTGCGCAGGCGGTACACCGGATTTGGTCACACCGCCGTCCACATTGATTTGCAGGCACACCTGTAGCGGCGGCAGGTCGACCGGACGCTGGTCGTTCAAGCGCTGGGCAATTTTGAGCCTGTCGATGCTGTGCACCCAGTCAAAATGCGCAGCGACTAAGGCGGTTTTATTGCTTTGGATGGGGCCGATACAGTGCCATTCGAGCGGTAAATCCTGCAAAGCGGCGATTTTTTCCACGGCTTCCTGGATGTAGTTTTCGCCGAAACGGGTCTGCCCTGCCGCAAAAGCCTCACGCACCGCCTCTGGCCCCCAGGTTTTGGAAACAGCCAGCAGGCCCACGCTGTGGTTTGGCCGCAATGCGCGCGTACAAGCTGTAACGATGCGCTCACGAACGCCTTGGAGATTGTTACTAATCGTAGTCATAATCAAACCTACAGCGTACCAAACATCAAGGGGCTCCGTGGACATCACCCAACTGCTTGCATTCAGCGTAAAAAACAAAGCCTCGGACTTGCACCTGTCGGCCGGCTTGCCACCCATGATCCGGGTGCACGGCGATGTACGCCGCATCAACGTCGATCCGCTGGACCACAAAACCGTCCACGCCATGGTCTACGACATCATGAGCGACAGCCAGCGTAAACAGTACGAAGAGTTTTTAGAGGTCGATTTCTCGTTCGAAATTGAAGGCCTGGCGCGGTTCCGTGTGAATGCCTTCAACCACGCCCGGGGTGCCGGTGCCGTGTTGCGGACCATTCCATCCAAGATTCTCACGCTGGCGCAGCTCAACGCGCCCAAGATTTTTGGCGATCTGGCCCTCAAGCCCCGTGGCATGGTGCTGGTGACCGGCCCTACTGGTTCGGGCAAGTCCACCACGCTAGCCGCCATGGTGAACCACCTCAATGAGACCGAATACGGCCACGTGCTGACGGTGGAAGATCCGATTGAGTTTGTCCACGAATCCAAAAAATGCCTGATCAACCAGCGCGAAGTCGGCCCGCACACGCTGAGCTTTGCCGCAGCCCTGCGCTCGGCCCTGCGCGAAGATCCGGACGCCATTCTGGTCGGCGAAATGCGCGACCTGGAAACCATCCGCCTGGCCATGACGGCGGCCGAAACCGGGCATCTGGTGTTTGGCACCCTGCACACCTCCAGTGCGGCCAAAACCATAGACCGGATCATTGATGTTTTCCCGGCCGAAGAAAAAGAAATGGTCCGCGCCATGCTGTCGGAATCGTTGCAAGCCGTCATATCGCAAACCCTGTGCAAAACCAAGGACGGCCAGGGCCGCGTGGCAGCACACGAGATCATGCTGGGCACCAGTGCGATCCGTAACTTGATCCGCGAAGCCAAGGTGGCGCAGATGTACTCCACCATCCAGACCGGCAACAGCGTGGGCATGCAAACACTCGACCAAAACCTGACCGATTTGGTACGCCGCAACATCATCAGCCCGGCCGAAGCCCGTGGCAAAGCCAAAATTCCGGAAAACTTTCCGGGATGACTCTCCAGATGCACCTGACCCACCACGATTGGAGCACCCCATGAAGGGTATTCTGGAGTTTTTACTCCACAAGTCGGAGCCCAAACCCGAGGCGGCTCCGCCAGACTCTGTGCTGTTCACCACTGCGTTCAATGGCCAAAACATCGACCCCTCGATGCTGGTGCCATGGGAAGCGCGGGCCATCGAAGTGGGTGCCAAGCGCCTGCCCACTGCCAGCAGCATGCGCACTCTGCAGGCCCTGTGGGGCAAAGACAAGAACATGGAGCAGCTCGACCCAGCCTCCATCGAGCGCATGGAACGCTTCTTCCAGTTTGCCCTGGTGCCCGGCGGGCGCGACATCATCCGCCAAGGCGAGTACGGCAACTTCATGGTGGTTCTGCTCAAAGGCACGATCGCGGTAGACCGGCTGCAGCCCTGGGGCGAGCACCTGCGGCTGGCCGAAACCAAGCCAGGCGACATCTTGGGTGAAATGTCCTTACTCGACAGCGGCATCCGCTTTTCGGCCTGCACTACGCTGGACGACTGCGAAATCGCCGCGCTCAGCGCTGAGTCGATGGACGACATGATGAATTCCGACCCCCGGTTGGCCGCCTGTCTGATTGCTCTGCTGGCGCGCAAACTCTCGCTGCGGCTGCGCGCCATCAGCGCGCGGTTCAGCGACCGTCCAAACTGAGGGCACACACGATGGAACGCGACCAAGCCAGCAAGTTCATCAACGACCTCTTGAAGCTCATGGTCAGCCGCAATGGCAGTGACCTTTTTATCACTTCTGAATTTCCGCCCGGCATCAAGGTCGATGGCAAGGTCACCAAAGTCTCGCCCCAGCCGCTCACCGCCGCCCACACGCTGGCCCTAGCCCGCTCGGTGATGAACGACAAGCAGGCCGCCGAGTTTGAGCGCACCAAGGAATGCAATTTTGCGATCTCGCCAGCAGGCATTGGTCGTTTCCGTGTCAACGCCTTCGTGCAGCAGGGCAAAGTGGGCATGGTGCTGCGGGTGATCCCGATCAGCATCCCCACGGTGGACAGCCTGGGCATGCCGCAGATCCTGAAAGACGTGGCCATGACCAAGCGCGGCCTGTGCATCATGGTGGGCGGCACCGGTTGCGGCAAATCCACCACCCTGGCATCTATGGTCGATTGGCGCAACGAAAACTCGTATGGCCACATCATCACCATCGAAGACCCGGTGGAGTTTGTGCACGCGCATAAAAACTGCGTCGTCACCCAGCGCGAAGTGGGCCTGGACACCGACAGCTGGGACGTCGCCCTGAAGAATTCGCTGCGCCAAGCCCCCGATGTCATCCTGATGGGCGAAATCCGCGACCGCACCACCATGGAACACGCCGTGGCCTTCGCCGAAACCGGCCACCTGTGCCTGGCCACGCTGCACGCCAACAACGCCAACCAGGCGCTGGACCGCATCCTGAACTTCTTCCCCGAAGAGCGCCGGGCCCAGTTGCTGATGGATTTATCGCTGAACCTGCGTGCCGTGGTGTCGCAGCGGCTGATTCCCCGGCAGGACGGCAAGGGCCGCACAGCTGCGGTCGAGATTTTGCTCAATACCCCGCTGATCTCCGACCTGATTTTCAAGGGCGAGGTCACCGAGATCAAAGAGATCATGAAGAAGAGCCGCAACCTGGGCATGCAGACCTTTGACCAGGCCCTGTTTGATGCCTACGAGAGCCAGCTCATCAGTTACGAAGATGCCCTGCGCCACGCCGATTCGCTCAACGACCTGCGATTGCAGATCAAGCTCAACAGCAAGCGCGCTAAAACACAAGATTTAGCTGCTGGCACCGAGCATTTCGCGATCGTTTAGGCTCCCCCCAGGCTGCAGCGCTTCGCGTCTTTGGCCAACCTCCTTGCGGGGGGCAACACCGCAGCCTGGCAAAGCCAGTTCTGCGGTGTTTCTGGAAGGGGTAAGTTCTGTCCTTTTAGTTCCATCCATTGATTTATATGCCTAGTACCAATCCTAAAACCTACGCTTCAGTTCCTTCCAAAAAAGTCGCCTTTCTGGGCTTGGGGGTCATGGGGTATCCGATGGCGGCGCACTTGGCGCTGGCAGGGCACTCGGTGATTGTCTATAACCGAACCACTACTAAATCAATAGCATTCTGTGAAGAGTACGCCAGCGCTAGAGCCCCAAAACATGCTGAAACTCCGCGCCTGGCTGCGCAGGGGGCGGACATCGTTTTTTGCTGCGTGGGCAACGATGCGGATCTGCGATCCGTCACGCTGGGGGCCGACGGGGCTTTTGCGGGCATGGAGCCGGGCGCGATTTTTGTGGACCACACCACCGCCTCGGCCGAAGTGGCGCGCGAACTCGACGGTGCTGCCCGCACCCTGGGCCTGCGCTTCATCGACGCGCCGGTGTCTGGCGGCCAGGCAGGTGCCCAGAACGGCTTGTTGACGGTGATGTGCGGCGGCGACCCCGCAGCTTTTGATGCCATCGCCCCTACGGCTATGGCGTTTTCGCGTGCCTGCACCCGGGTGGGCGATAGTGGCGCGGGCCAGTTGGCCAAGATGGTGAACCAGATTTGTATCGCTGGCCTGGTGCAGGGTCTGAGCGAGGCCGTGGCCTTTGGCCAGCATGCGGGCCTGGACATGGTGCAGGTGCTGGAAGTCATTGGCAAGGGCGCAGCCCAAAGCTGGCAAATGGACAACCGCGGCAAAACCATGGTGGCCGACCAGTTTGAATTCGGCTTCGCAGTGGACTGGATGCGCAAAGACCTGGGCCTGGTGCTGGACGAGGCCAAGCGCAACGGTGCACGCCTGCCCGTTACCGCCCTGGTGGACCAGTTTTATGCCGACGTGCAGAAGATGGGCGGCCAGCGCTGGGACACCTCCAGCTTGATCAAAAGACTCAAGTAAGCACCATCCAAACAACAACGCCCGCCAAGGCATCTCGGATGCCTTGGCGGGCGTTGTTGTTTAGTAGACTGGTGTTTTTAATTGACCGGGGCCGCCGTGCTGACGGGTGCCGCCTTGGGGCTCAGGCCTTGCAGCTCTTCTTCGGTCAAGATGTCAAACACCCGCACCACTTTTTGCACGCCGCTGATGCTGCGGGCCAGATCGGTAGCGCGATTGGCTTCGCGCAGCGAAACGCGGCCCATCAGGTAGACCACACCGCGTTCGGTGATGACCTTGAAGGTGTTGGACTGCACGTCCTTCGCGTCCACCAGCGTGGCTTTGACCTTGCCGGTAATCAGCGTGTCCGACGAGCGCTGCGTCAGCGAGGATGCGCCCAGCACGCCCACTTCGTTGACCACAGAGCGCACGTTCTCCACCTTCAGCACCAGCTCTTGCAGCTTTTGCTGGTCGGCAGCGGTGGGCACTTCGCCGGTCAACAACACCTGGCGGTTGTAGCTGGTGACGTTGACATGGGCGTTTTCGCTCAGGCTTTGGCCGATGCGGTTGTTGGCGCGCAACTCAATGCCTTCGTCTTCCAACTGGGCTCCGGAGGTACGCCGGTCGGTGGCCACAAAGGCACCCCCCATGGCCGCGCCGCCAATCACCAAAGGTACGCAGGCAGACAAGCTGGAGCCCAGAACAACAGCCGCCGCAGCGGTCAGGAGAAAACGGTGCATGGAGTCTTTCAAAAAATTAAAGCGAGGGCTCGATGTCGCCCAGCAACTGAGAATCTACGCCGTCGCACAAGCAGTGCAGTACCAGCAAATGGACCTCCTGGATACGCGCGGTGCGGTCATGCGGCACACAGATATGCACGTCGGTCTCGCGCAGCGCCGCCCCCATCTTGCCGCCGCCCTTGCCGGTCATGGCCACCACGGTCATCTCACGTTCGTGGGCGGCTTCGATGGCCAGCAATATGTTGGCCGAATTGCCGCTGGTGGTGATGGCCAGCAGCACGTCGCCGGGCTGGCCCAGGGCACGCACCTGCTTCGCGAAGATCACGTCAAAGTTGTAGTCGTTGCCGATGGCGGTGATGATGGAGCTGTCGGTGGTAAGCGCAATTGCACCCAGCTCAGGCCGCTCGCGCTCGAAACGGCCCACAAACTCGGCCGCAAAGTGCTGCGCATCGGCCGCCGAGCCGCCGTTACCGCAGGCCAGCACTTTGCCGCCGCTGGTCACAGCCGCCAGCATGGCCTGGATGCCCGCTGCGATGGGTTTGCTGAGTGGCTGCGCCGACTGGTACTTCAGGTCGGCGCTGTCAATGAAATGTTGCTGAATGCGTTGTTCAATCATGGTGCGGAATGATACCCGCGCCATGTAACGCAGTATGTAAATGAAAACGGGTGACTTCGCCTCCTCCAGAAACACCGCAGAACTGGCTTTGCCAGGCTACTGGTGTTGCCCCCTGCAAGGGGGTTGGAGAAAGATGCATAGCACTGAAGCCTGGGGGTGTGCTGAGTTAACTGGCATCAAAGGCGGCTTGCAGCCACTGGATGCCTGCGTACTCGATCAGCACCACGTCAAACCGGCACGGCGGCGGGGTACGCAGGCGCATCAGGTAGTTGCGGGCAGCAAATACGATACGCTTTTGCTTGGTGACACTGATGCTGGCCGCCGCGCCGCCAAAGGCCGCCGTAGCCCGCTGGCGCACCTCCACAAACACCACCGTGCCGTCGGGCGCGCGCATCACCAGGTCAATTTCGCCGCCACCGCGCCCAGGGGTCCGATAATTGCGCTCCAGCAGACGCAGGCCCTGGGCCTGCAAATGCGCCAGCGCCCGGTCTTCGGCCGCATCACCCGTCTGTTTGGTGGTGCCCGGCGCGGCCAACCCGATTTTTTTGAGGAAATCCATTGAGCGCTTCTTTTGCTTCCGCCTTGAAAGCCGCCCAGGAGGCAGCCGCTTCGCAGCATTATCCAGCGGGCACGCTGTACATCGTAGCCACGCCCATCGGCAATCTGTGCGACATCAGCCTGCGGGCCCTGCACGTGCTGGGTTTGGTAGATGCCATCGCCTGCGAGGACACGCGCCACACCCAGGCTCTACTGCGCGCCTACGGCATCGACAAGTCCAGCGCACAACTACTGGCGGTGCACCAACACAACGAAACCGAAGCCGCACAAAACGTGGTGCGGCGGCTGCAACAGGGCGAGCGCATCGCCTACGCCAGCGACGCGGGCACCCCGGCCATCAGCGACCCCGGCGCGCGGGTGGTGGCCGCCGCGCGCGCCGTGGGCATTGCGGTAGTGCCGCTGCCCGGCGCCAGCAGCATCACCGCGGCGCTAAGTGCGGCCGGCATCGTGCAAGACACGGGTTTTGTATTCATCGGCTTTTTGCCCAGCAAGGCTACCGAGCGCGACAACGCTGCCCTGGCGCTGCTGGCCGAACCGCGCGCCGTGGTGCTGCTGGAAGCCCCGCACCGCATCGAGGCACTGGCCCGCAGCCTGGCCTGCCTGGGTCCACGCCCAGTGACGGTGGCGCGCGAGATCAGCAAGCAGTTTGAAGAAATCGCCACCGTGGCCGCGCAGGATCTGGCAGCCTGGCTGGCCGCCCAGTCGTCGCGCACGCGGGGAGAATTTGTACTGGTGGTGCACCCTGCCCCGCCCACCGAGGCCCCGACGCAAGACCTGCGGGTGCTAAAGCTGCTGCTGGCCGAGCTGCCACTGAAAACCGCGGTGCAACTCTGTGCCGACATCACCGGCCAGCCGCGCAGAGGCCTGTACAGCGCCGCACTGGCTTTGAAGCCCGAATCCGACGAAGACTCCTGAATTCATAGCTACTAGCGTAGGCAGAATCTGCGCTAGCGGCCTGTTTCATTCAGATTTTCGCGCGCGAGGCCAAACAAAGCTCAACGGGTGCTGGCGCAGGCGGCGCAGCACGGCGTAACGCAGACGCTGGCGGTCCAGCCCGGTCACGCTGTGCGCCCCCAGGGCCAGTTGCAGCGCCAAGAAGAAGCTGACCGTCAGGTTCAGCACGCCGATCAGCGGAATCGCCGCCACACACCACCAAAACACCGGCATCTTCCACACCAGGTTGCCATACGCCGCCGCCGCCGCCGCCAACTGGCCAGTGGACAGGGTGACGTGGCGGGCCTCCAGCCCCAGGCCCACAAAGGCCAGCACCGGTGGTAGCAACCCAAGCATGAAACCCAGGGAAATGTTCGACGCAAAGCCCGAAATATGCTCGCGCATGAAGCGCGCCCAGCGGTCGGCGCGCGGTACACCCAGCACGCGGGTGATACGCGGGTTGTAACGCAGGGCCGAATCCAGCTGGTGCAGCACAAACCAGTTTTCCACCGCTCCCGCAATCAGGCTGGCTACAAACAGCAGCACCCCGGTAAAGGCCGCAAACAACAAGGTGCTGGGGCTGAGCAGGCTCAGGGTCTGGAACACATGGTCGGCCTCGACCCGGCTGACCATGTGTTTGCCGCCGACCCAGAACATGGCAAAGCTGATCAGCAGCACGCAGGGGGTCACCATGCCTACATTGCCCAGCACCGCCGCCACCTGCGAGCGCACCAGGTGGGTGACTTCATCGACAAACTCTTCAATCGCCCGGCTATTGCCCAGGTCTTTGAGTTTGGCCGCCATGGCGGGGGCGGTCATGGCCGGTTGCTTGGTGGCCAGCGTCCAGTGCAGCAGCTGGATCATCACGAAGCTGGCGGCGTACATCACGCCCGACCACATGCCCGCCCAAAAGGCCGTCAGGCCCACCGCGCCGATCAAAAACTTCAGCAAGGTGGTCAGCGACGTGGCCGCACCGCCACCGGCGGCCTTGACCAGCATGCCGCGGTACTCGCTGCGGTCGCGGGTGATGTAGTGCTCGCCAGTTTCGGCGCTGCGCTCGGTCACCTTGGCGGCCAGCATCGAGGCGTTGCCACGCACCAGCGCGCGCAGGCTGCGGCGCTCCTGCCCGGCATAGGCTAGGCGCACCACCAGTCGGCTGGCGCTGGCATCGGGCGTGGGCGACAGCAAGCAGTCCATCAGATCGCGCACCCGCAGCAAGCGTTCGCGCAACTGGCGCAGCATAAAGACCAGATTGACCGAGATGCCGTGGTCGTTCAGGTGCGGGTACACACTGGCCGCCGCCTGGCGGCACAGCTCCAGCCGCTCGCGCAGGCGCTGGGCGGCGGCCTCCAGTTCGGGCAGCTCGCGCGGCGTGGCAATGAAAGCCCGGCGCAGGGCATCCACCTCGGCCGACAGGCTGTTGAACGGTTCGTCGTGCCGGGCGGCGGCGCTCATGCGCAGGCGCAACTCCGATGCCACCCCGGTGGCCATGATCTGGTTGCTGCAAAAGGTGATGGCCTGCAGCAGCTCGTCTTGCCACAGCGTGATGCCGGGGGTGCGCGAAGGGGACGACAGCAAATCGCCGATGCGCGCCAGGGTGGCCGCATCCAGCGCCGCCAGCCAGGCCGCATCCAGCGTATTGGGCAGCACCAAGCTGAAAAGTTCGGCCGCGTCGGTGGTTTCGGGTGTGCTGGGCAGTATCTTGCAGCGCAGCCGATAACCCAGTTCGCTGAAAAACGCCGTGCGGGGTGAAAAACCGTAGTCGGACAAGACCATGGTGCTGTCCACCGTGTCGGCCAGCACCTTCCACCAGGTGCGCAGACGCACCTGCAGTTCGAGCCGGGCCTCCACTGCACCCAGAAACCGCTGCACCCGGCTGACCGCGTCGTCCGGCGCGCGGTTGTCGCCACGGATCCAGTCCAGCAGGCCAATCAGCCACAAATGGCGCTGCGCCAGGGGCGCGTCGGCATCTAGCGTATCAAGTAGCGAGGTGAGAGTGTGTGTGGTCAATGCGATGGGTGTTCTCTAGGGTAAATGCTTATTCTAGAGAAGATGGTGCGGCTGGCGGGGATCGAACCCACGACCCTTGGCTTCGGAGGCCAATACTCTATCCACTGAGCTACAGCCGCAACGTGAGCGATTGTAGCCGCTGGTCGTAGCGGCCAAAAACCAGCGATTACCGGGGCCTGTAAAA
>NZ_JANXMU010000033.1 GCF_025354435.1 Rhodoferax sp. | reverse complement strand
GTGAATTCGATCTCGCGGATGCCGCCGCGCGACAGCTTGACATCGTTGGCCCGCTCGGGGCGGCCCGCACTGCGCTTGGCCGAATGGTCGCGGATCTGCTGGTGCAGATTACGCAGCGCGTCGAACACGCCGTAATCCAGGTAGCGGCGGAACACAAACGGCAGCACCACGGTGCGCAGCGCGCTGGCGTCGGTGATGCAGCTGCGCGGGGCCACCACCCGGCTTTTCAGCCAGGCAAAGCGTTCCCATTCGCGGCCCTGTTCTTGCAGGTAGTTTTCCAGCGCGTCCATGGACACTGCCACCGGGCCGGAATTGCCGTGCGGACGTAGCGCCAGGTCGACACGGAACACAAAGCCGTGTTCGGTGGTGTCGCCCACCAGTGCGTAGATGATCTTGACGGCTTTGCAGAAGTATTCGTGGTTGCTGGTGCGGCCCCGGCCCTCGGGCATGTCGGTCTGGCCTGCGGTGTCACCGTCATGGTTGTAGACGTAGATCAGGTCGATGTCGCTGGACACATTCAGCTCGCGCGCGCCCAGCTTGCCCATGCCCACTACCCACATCTGGGCCCGGCTGCCGTCCGGGGCCAGGGGGGCTCCGTGCTGGCTGTCGAGCTGTGCAAAGGCGTGGGTGCAGGCGGCATCCAGGGCGATTTCGGCCAGGTCGGTGACGGCACGGGTCACCACTTGCAGGGGGGCCTGGTCATCGCAGTCGAGCACCACCAGGCGTTCCATCACCAGTTGGCGCAGGCTGCGCAGGGCGGCCCCGGTGTCCAGCCCGGTGGCGCGCAGGGTGACCAGCGTGGCTTCCATGCTGGCGCGTTCCGGCGGGCCGGGGGGCAGCAAATCAAGCTGGCTGGCGTAACGGCGGCGCAGGCGCTGCACAAAACGCGAGTGGCCGGACAGGGCCTCGGTAGGTGCGGGGATGCTTAACAAAGTAACACCGTAAAGGGATTGGCCTGCTGCGGGTGCGGCTGCCGTGGGAGTGATAATTCTGATTGCATCCATGTGTCCAATGACTGAGTCCAAGCCTATCTCCAGCACTTATCCCACACGCCTGCTCCGACTGGCAGCCACTGCCGCATCCTGGTGCCTGGGCTTGGTGGTGGCGGCTTGGCTGGTGCTGGCCTTGGCCTGGGGGGCCTTACACGGCTGGATTGTGCCGCGAATTGGCGAATTTCGCCCATGGCTGGAAACCTATGCCACGCAGGCGCTAGGGATGCCGGTGCGCATCGGTGCCATATCGGCCGAGTCGGAGCACCTGTTCCCCTCGTTTGAGCTGCGCGATGTGGCCTTGCTGGACGGCCAGGGGCGCGAGGCGCTGAAGCTGTCGCGGGTCACGGCCACGCTGTCGCCCGCGTCGCTGCTCAAGCGCGGTTTCGAGACCCTGGGTATCGAGCAGCCCGAGCTGGATGTGCGCCGCAGCGCAGACGGCACCATTTTCATTGCCGGGCTGGATGTCTCGCACACCGGCAGCGGTGATGGCCGCGCCCTGGACTGGCTGTTTGCCCAAACCGAGCTGGTGGTCCGCGGCGGCACGGTGCGCTGGACCGACGAGCAGCGCGCCGCCCCCCCGCTGGCCCTGAGCGGCGTGGACTTTGTGATGCGCAACAAGGGCTTGGGCCACAGCCTGCGCCTCGATGCCTCGCCCCCCGCCGATTGGGGCGACCGTTTCAGCCTCAGCGCCCAGTTCCGCCAGCCCTTGCTCAGTACCCACCGGGGCCGTTGGCAAGACTGGGATGGCCCGGCCTACGCCAGCCTGCCGCGGGTCGATGTGTCGCAACTGCGCCGCTATGCCGATGTAGGGGTGGACGTGGTGGAGGGCGTGGGGGCTTTGCGGGTGTGGGTGGATATCCGGCACGGCCAGGTGACCAGCGGCACCGCCGATGTGGCGCTGGCCGGTGCCCGCGCCACTTTGGCCGCCGGGCTGCAGCCACTGGCGCTGCAGTCGCTGCAAGGGCGTATCACCCTGCAGCAGCAGCCGGGCAGTGTGGCACTGGCCACCGAGGGCCTGCAGTTCAGTACCGACGACGGGCAGGTCTGGCCGGGAGGCAATGTGGCGTTGCATCTGCAAGACGCGACCCCGCGCCTGCCCGTGCAAGGCGAATTGCGCGCCGACCGGCTGGACCTGGCCTTGCTGGCGCACATGGCCAATAGCCTGCCGCTGGGTCCGGTCACCCACCGCATGCTGGCCACCTACGAACCCCAGGGGCTGGTAGAGCACATCGAATCCCGCTGGAATGGCCCCATGGCCGCCCCCACCAGTTACAGCGCCAAAGGCCGTATCTCCGGGCTGGATGTGGCCGCAGGCCTACCTGCCGCGCCCAGTCCGAAAGACCTGGTGCCACTGGGCCGCCCGGGTGTGCGTGGTGCGGCGCTGGACTTCGACATCACCCAGGCTGGGGGCAAGGCGGACCTGCGCGTGGCCCAGGGCGCGCTTGACCTGCCGGGCCTGTTCGAAGAGCCGGTGGTACCCATGGACCAACTCTCGGCCACGGTGGCGTGGCAACAGCAGGGCGATGCCCTGGCGGTGCAGGCCAGCGACGTACGTTTTGCCAATGCCGATGCCGAAGGCGTGTTGCAGCTTAAGTGGCACACCAGCGACCCCGCGCAGTCGGGCAGCCACGCGCGCTTTCCGGGTGTGCTGGACCTGCAGGGCCAGCTCAGCCGGGGTGCGGCCGCGCGGGTGCACCGCTACCTGCCCATGGAGCTGCACGCCGACGTGCGCCACTACGTGCGCGACGCGGTGCTGGCGGGCCGTGCCAACCAGGTGAAGTTTCGCGTCAAGGGCGACCTGTACGACTTCCCGTTCACCAAACCCCGCCAGGGCGAGTTTCGCATTGCCGCCGAGGTGCGCGATGCCACCTACGCCTACGCGCCCGCCAGCCTGCACCCGGCCAGCGCTTTGCCTTGGCCCGCGCTGGAACAGTTGTCGGGCGAGCTGGTGTTTGACGGCAACACCCTGCAGATCAACCGCGCCAGCGGCACCTTGGCCGGGGCCACCGGGTTCCAGATGACCCGGGCCGAGGCCCAGATTGCCGACCTGAACCACAGCGTGGTGGTCTTCAAGGCCCAGGGGCGCGGCCCGCTGGCCGACATGCTGGGCGTGGTCAACCGCTCGCCGCTGGCCGAGATGACCGGCAATGCGCTGGACCAGGCCACCGCCAGCGGCCCGGCCGACCTGCAACTGCGCCTGCAACTGCCGATTGCCAACATGGACAAGAGCAAGGTCCAGGGCAGCATCACGCTAGGCGGCAACGATGTGCAAATCAGTTCCAGCAGCCCGCCGCTGGGCCGGGCGCGTGGGGTGGTCAACTTCTCGGATACCGGCTTTGCAGTGGTCGGCGGCCAGGCCCGGATGCTGGGCGGCGACGCGAAGATCGAAGGCGGCATGGCCGATGCCGCGCGGGGGGTGCAGATGAAGGTGCAGGGCGTGGCCACGGCAGAGGGCTTGCGCCAGGCCACCGGGCTGGGAGCGGTGGCACAAATTGCCCATTTCGCCAGCGGCAGTGCGGCCTATACCGCGGCGGTGGGCGTGCGCCAGGGGGTACCCGAAGTCAATGTCACCAGCAATCTGCAGGGCGTGGCGCTGAACCTGCCCGCGCCGCTGGCCAAAGCCGCCGACACCGTGCTGCCTTTGCGGTTTGACAACCTGCTGCTGCCCGGCACTGGTGGGCCGCTGCGCGACAGCCTGGCGCTGGAGCTGGGGGCGGGCGGGTCGGTGGCTTCGGTGGTCTATGTGCGCGATGTTTCCGGCGCGGTGCCCCAGGTGCTGCGCGGCACCGTCTCAGTGGGCCTGCCGCCCGGCGAGGCGGTGCTGATGCCCGCCGAGGGCGTGTCGGCCAACATCCATGTCGATACCGTGAGCGCCGATGCCTGGCAGACGCTGGCCGCCAAAGTGGCCGACATGCCCGGTACTGGCAGTTCCGCCCCAGCCAGCAGCGGCACCAGCGGCTATATCCCCACCACCCTGGCCGTGCAGGCCAAGGCCTTGACTTTGGGCGGCCGCACCCTGCACCAGCTGGTGCTGAGTGGCTCGCACTTTGCCACCACCTGGCGTGCCAACATCGATGCCCAGGAACTCAATGGTTACGTGGAATACCGCCTGCCGGCCGATACCAGCCCCGGCCGCGTCTATGCCCGGCTGACCCGGCTGACCCTGGCCCCCAGCACCGCCACCGAAGTGGAAACCCTGCTGGACGAGCCCTCGGACACCGTGCCCGCGCTAGACATCGTGGTGGACGCGCTGGACCTGAAGGGCAAAAAGCTGGGCCGTGTCGAGGTAGAGGCCGTCAACCGGGGCGGCCGCGCGGGCGGGGTTGGGCTGGTCGATACCGGGGTGCGCGAATGGCGGCTGAACAAGCTCAGCATCACCAATCCCGATGCGCAGCTCAGCGCCACCGGCAACTGGGTGGCCTTGGGCAACCAGGGCGCACCCAACGGTGCCGGGCGCGCGACCCGTGCCGCGCCTCGGCGCACCTCGCTGAACTTCCACCTCGACATTGCGGACGCGGGACAGCTGCTGGCCCGCTTTGGCATGCCGGGGGTCGTACGCCGCGGCAAGGGCCAGATGGCCGGGCAGGTCAACTGGGTGGGCTCGCCGCTGGCGCTGGACACCGCCACTTTGGGCGGGGATTTCAACCTGGCGGTCGACAGCGGCCAGTTCCTGAAGGCCGACCCCGGCCTGGCCAAGCTGCTGGGCGTGCTGAACCTGCAGGCCCTGCCGCGCCGCCTGGCGCTGGACTTCCGCGATGTGTTCAGCGAAGGTTTTGCGTTCGACTCGGTACGTGGCGACGTGCAGGTGGACCAGGGCCGTGCCACCACCAACAACCTGCAAATGAAGGGCGTGAACGCCGCCGTGATGATGGAGGGCAGCGCCGACATTGCCCGCGAAACCCAGGACCTGAAAGTGCTGGTGGTGCCCGAGATCAACGCCGGTACCGCCTCGCTGGTGGCCGCGGTGATCAACCCCGCCATTGGCCTGGGCACGTTTCTGGCACAGTGGTTCTTGCAGCGCCCGCTGAGCGAAGCGGCCACCCAGCAATTCCACATCGACGGCACCTGGGCCGACCCCAAAATCACCAAGGTGCCGCACAAGATGTTCGGTGCCAAAGTCGAGGCCCAGGCCCCCACCAAACCGGAACCTACGCCATGAAAGTCGCCGCCATCCAGATGGTCTCGGATACCCATTTGCCGACCAACCTGGAGCGCGCCGCCGCCTTGCTGGCCGAAGCGGCGGCCAGCGGTGCCGAGTTGGCCGTGTTGCCTGAGTATTTTTGCCTGCTGGGCCAGCGCGATACCGACAAGCTGCAGATCCAGGAGGCCTTGGGGGCGGGCCCGATCCAGGACTTTTTGGCCCGCACGGCGCGCCAATTGGGCCTGTGGATTGTGGGTGGCACCTTGCCCCTCACTGTGGGCGACGGTAGCCGGGTGCGCAACAGCAGCCTGGTGTTCGACCCCAGTGGGGCCTGCGTGGCCCGCTACGACAAGATCCATTTGTTCCGCTTCGACAACGGGCAGGAACGCTTTGATGAGTCGCGGGTGCTGGAGCCGGGGGCCGAGCCGGTGTTGTTTGAGCTGCTTGCACGCGACGGCCAGCGCTGGCGCATAGGTTTGAGCATCTGCTACGACCTGCGCTTCCCTGAGCTGTACCGCAGCTACGCTGCGCAGGGGGTCGATCTGCTGCTGGTGCCCAGCGCCTTTACCCATACGACGGGGCAGGCCCATTGGGAATTGCTGCTGCGCGCCCGCGCAGTTGAAAACCTGGCCTATGTGCTGGCCCCGGCCCAGGGCGGCTTGCACGCCAACGGCCGCCGCACCTGGGGCCACAGCCTGCTGGTAGACCCCTGGGGTACGGTGCTGGCCGAGCGCGCTGAAGGTGAAGCGGTGGTGCTGGGCACGCTGGATGCCGCCCGCCTGGCGCAGTGCCGCAGCCAGTTGCCCGCCCTGGAACACCGCACCCTATGAAGCTGGCACAGGCCATTTCGCGGCGCAAGCTGGCCCTGCTGTGGCTGCTGATGCTGACGCTACTGGTGGTGGTGCTGGGCACCCTGGTCTGGCTGGCCGAACGGTTTGAGTCCAGCCAGGTGCAAAGCCAGCTGGAACGCGATGCCGCCAATGTGGTCAACGATATCCGCAGCGGCCTGACCCGCAATGTGCAAAGCCTGCAGGCTCTGCACGCCCGCGACCCTTCGCCCGCAGCCTGGTCTGCCGATGCGGCCGATCTGCTGCGCGACCACCGCGAACTGCTGCGGCTGGAGTGGCGCAACACCGCGGTTGCCGAGGTGGCGGCGGTGGATTCGCCCTACCGTCCGCCGGTGTTTGAAATACTGGGGCGTATCGCCACCCAGGCCGATGTGTCCCTGGCGTGCGCCACCGCACAGCGCTTCAACAGTGCGGCCTATTCGGCCAATTATTTCTTGCCGCAGCGCGACAGCCTGGGGATGGAAGTGATTGAGCTGTGCATTCCGCTGGTGGTCAGCGGGCAGGCGCGGGGCTATGTGGTGGCCACCTACTCGCTGGCCGAGGTGCTGAGCAGCCTGGTGGCCCGCCAGCTCACCCGCAGCCAGGAGGTGTCGTTTGCCGAGGCCGATGGCGCGCGTCTGGCCCTGCGGGGCGTGGCCCGCCGGGGTACGCCGGTGTTTACCGCCCGGCAACTGCTGGACCTGCCCGGCAACACCATGGTGGTGCGGCTGGACAGTTGGCGTGGTGCGCCGGGCGTGTTCCCCAACCTGATGATGGTGCTGGTGGTCCTGATGTCGCTGGCGCTGCTGGTGGTGACCGTGCTGCTGGCCCGCGACACCCGTTTGCGCCAGCGCGCCGAGCTTGGCCTGGCCGACGCGCTAGCGTTTCGCAAAGCCATGGAAGACTCGCTGCTCACCGGCCTGCGCGCCCGCGACCTGCAGGGCCGCATCACCTACGTCAACCCGGCGTTTTGCCAGATGGTGGGGTTTTCGGCCGATGAACTGCGGGGCCACAGCATGCCCGCGCCCTATTGGCCGCCCGACCTGGCCAGTGAATACCAGCAGCGCCAGGAAGTCCGCATGGCCGGTAACGCGCCGCCGCGGGAAGGTTTTAGTTCGGTGTTCATGCGCAAGGATGGCAGCTTCTTCCCGGTGCTGGTGATGGAAGCCCCGCTGATCAACGCCCACGGTGCGCACACCGGCTGGATGAGTGCCGTGGTGGACATCACCGAGCAGCGCCGCGTGGAAGAGCTGTCGCGCACCAGCCAGGACCGGCTGCAGGCCACCGCCCGGCTGGCCACGGTGGGCGAGATGGCCTCGCTGCTGAGCCACGAGCTGAACCAGCCGCTGGCGGCCATCTCCAGCTACGCCACCGGCTCGCTGAACCGGCTACAGGCCGGGGGCGCGGCGCTGGATACCGCCGATCTGGCCGTGGCCATGCGCCGCATTGCCGAGCAGGTGGAACGTGCGGGAAAGCTGATCCGCAGCGTGCACGACTTTGTGCGCCGCCGCGCCAAAGTGCGCGAGCCGGTAGCTCCGCAGGTGCTGCTGGATGCCATCTTGCCGCTGGTGCAGTTGCAGGCCCGCAAGCTGGGCGTGCAGGTGCAGCTGGACGTGGCCGACGCGCTGCCGCCCGTGCTGTGCGACCGCTCCATGGTCGAACAGGTGCTGCTCAACCTGACCCGCAACGCCATGCAGGCCATGGAGCACCCTGCGGTGACCGAGCGGGTGCTGGTGCTGCGGGTGGCGCAGGCGCAGGAGTGGGTGGAGTTTTCGGTGTCTGACCGGGGTCCCGGCATCCCAAGGGAGGTGGCCGAGCGCCTGTTCACCCCGTTTTTCACCACCAAAGACGAAGGCATGGGCCTGGGCCTGAGCCTGTGCCGCACCGTCGTCGAGCAGCACGGTGGCGCGTTAAGCTACGCGGCCAACCAGCCCCAGGGCACCGTGTTTCGATTTACCCTGCCGATCTCTGAATGAATGTGAGGCCCTGATGCAACCCGTACAAGATGCCACCGTTTTCATCGTCGATGACGATGCCAGCGTGCGCGATGCGCTGTCGTGGCTGCTGCGTTCACGCGGGCTGTTCAGCGAAGGATTCCCCAGCGCCGAGGCCTTCGAGACCATGCTGGCTACCGGCTTTGTGCCGCGCCAGGCCTGCTGCCTGCTGCTGGACGTGCGCATGCCCGGCATCAGCGGGCTGGCGCTGTTCGACAAGCTGATTGCGCGGGGGCTGCACCAGCCCATGCCGGTGATTTTTTTGACCGGCCACGCCGATGTGCCGACGGCTGTGGATGCGGTCAAGCGTGGGGCTTTCGACTTTTGCGAAAAACCGTTTTCCGACAACGCGTTGGTGGACCGCATCGAGCAGGCCCTGGCCCAGTCGGCCCTGAACTTGCGCGCCCGCGATGGTCGCCAGCGCCTGCAAACCCGCCTGACCGAACTGACCGAGCGCGAACGCGATGTGATGCGGCTGGTGGTGCTGGGCCTGCCCAACAAGCTGATTGCCGACCAGCTCGACATCAGCGTGCGCACGGTGGAGGTGCACCGGGGCCGGGTGTTCGACAAGATGGAAGTGAAGTCGGCCGTAGAATTGGCCAATTTGCTACAAAAAATGTAGCTGCTAGCGTAGGCTATTCCTGCGCTGGAGGCTTATTTTCTTTAGATTTCTCCACGATTTCGCCATTTTTGCGGCCCGAGAACATGGTCCACCAGACAATCAGCACCAGCGCCAAACCGGCCAATAGCGCTTCCAATAACAGCAAGACCATGAATCGAATCCTTCAGCAATGTATCGTGGCCGCGATTGTAGGAACCCTGGCCGCCTGCGCCACCCGCCTGCCCGAAGCCCCTAGTCCGGCCACCCCTGCGCTGCCCACCGCACCCGTCCTGCCCGAGGCCCCGCCGTATGTGGTGCCCGGCGATACCGGCCCCTTGCCAGCACCCATCACCCAGGGCAAAAGCCGCTGGACGGCGGTGCGCTGGGCTGAATTGCCCGGTTTTGGCCAGGACGCGTTGCACGAGGCCTGGAACGCCTGGATCAAAAGCTGCGAACGCCCTGGCCCGGTCCAGGCCCCGTTGTGCAAAGAGGTGCGCGGCCTCAGCATCGGCAGCGGCGATGAGCAGCGCGCCTGGATGGTCGCCCGCCTGCAGCCCTACAAAGTGGAGCCGCTGCAGGGCAGCTCGGACGGCCTGCTTACCAGCTATTACGAACCGCTGCTGGACGGCACCCGCAACCCCACCAGCGCCTCCGCTGTACCGCTGTACCGCCCACCGGCCACTCTGGGCCAGCGCAAGCCCTGGTACACCCGGCAAGAAATGGAAACCCTGCCCGAGGCCAAGGCCCAACTGGCCGGGCGCGCGATTGCCTGGCTGTCCGACCCGGTGGACGCACTGGTGCTGCAAATCCAGGGCTCGGGCCGCTTGCGTATTACCGAGCCTGACGGCAGCCTGCGCCTGGTGCGCCTGGCCTACGCGGGCACCAACGACCAGCCGTACAAAAGCGTGGGCCGCTGGTTGCTGGACCAGGGGCTGATCCGGGATGCCACCTGGCCCGGTATCAAGGCCTGGATTCTGCAAAATCCGCAGCGCGTGAACGAGCTGCTGTGGAGCAACCCGCGCACGGTGTTTTTTCGCGAAGAAGTGTTGTCGGAGTTTGATGCGGCCTTTGGCCCCCGGGGTGCGCAAGGCGTGGCCCTGACCCCCGGCCGGTCGATTGCCGTTGATCCGGCCAGCATTCCCTATGGCACACCGGTCTGGTTGGTGTCCCCCGGCCCTTGGGCGCCCCTGCAAAAACTGGTCTTTGCCCAGGACACCGGCAGCGCCATCACGGGGGCCGTGCGGGCCGATTATTTCGCCGGTTGGGGACCCGAAGCCGGCGAGCTGGCCGGGCGGCTCAAGCAACCCCTGAAGCTATGGGTGCTGTGGCCGAAGTAAGGCAACGGCCCTACGGCCTTCAGAACTTGTGCGTCACGCCCATGCCGAAACGGGTGGCATCCAGCGTGGTGCTGCCGTCGGCACGCGTAGCCTTGAGCTGGCGGGCAGCGGTGTAGAAGCGGGTGCGTTTGGAGATGTCGTAGGTGGCCATCAGGCTCAGCCCGTGCGCATCCACCACTTTGCGGCCCGCGCTGTTTTCGGTCATCGCACTGGCGTAGCCCACGGCCACGGTGGCATCGCCAAAGGGCGCGTCCAGGCCCAGCTGCCATTCCCGGGACTTTTGCGTGCCGGTGACGCGTTCATCTCTTTGGCGCTGCATGGCGCCGACCAGGCGTGCCGGGCCGAAGTTGTAGTGGCCGGCGACCAGGTGGAACGTGTTCTTGCCGGTGGTGTAATGCTCTAGCTGGCGCGCATAGCCTATGCGCAGCGGGCCTGAGGCGTATTCCACATGGCCGGTGAGCAGGCGTGGTGCATCGGTGGCGGTGGTTGCGCCTTCGGGCGCGCTGTAGCTTAAGGCAATGCTGAACAAGGCCATTCAAAATGGCTCTTCCGGGGTACTGATAACAAGAATGCGCCGAATCCGGCCAAAACGAGTCGTTTTCTAACCCCTTGGGGCTAGGTTCGCGGGCCTTTGGGCCCACTTTGCGCCCC
>NZ_JANXMU010000064.1 GCF_025354435.1 Rhodoferax sp. | reverse complement strand
CCTGGATTACGGCGTGTTCGACGCGCTGCGTAATCTGCACCAGCAGATCCGCGACCATTCGGCCAAGCGCAGTGCGGGCCGCCCCGAGCGGGCCAACGATGTCAAGCTGTCGCGCGGCGGCATCCGCGAGATCGAATTCACCGTGCAGCTGCTGCAAGTGGTGCGCGGCGGCCAGTTTCCCGAGCTGCGCACCCGCCCCACGCTGGACGCACTGCAGCGCCTGGCCCGCGCCGGGCTGATGCCCCAGGTCACCGCCGATGCACTGGCCCGGGCCTACACCTTTCTGCGCCGGGTCGAGCACCGCATCCAGTACCTGGACGACCAGCAAACCCATGTGCTGCCCACCATCGATGCCGACCTGGCCTGGATCGCCCACAGCATGGGCTACCCCGACTGCTGCGCCTTTCTGACCGAGCTGGACACCCACCGCGAACTGGTGGCGCAAGAGTTCGACACCCTGCTGGGCGGCAAAAAAGAATGCAAGGGCTGCAACGGCAAAACCGCCAAGGCGGGCTATGCCGGGCCGGGCGACCTGTCGGGTGTACCCGACCTGGCCACCCTGGCCGAGCGCCTGGACGAACCCCTGAAAGCCCGCCTGCTGCGCTGGTCCACCCACGCCCGCGTGCAAGCGCTGAGCGACGTGTCCAGCGCCCGGCTGTCGCGGCTGGTGCAGCGCACCCTCGGCTGGCTCGGTGAGGGCAGCACCAGCCTGGACGGCGTACTGCGCTGGATGGACTGGATCGAACCCCTGCTGCGCCGCGACCACTACCTGGCCCTGCTGCTGGAGCGCCCCTCGGTGCACCAGCGCCTGCTGCGCCTGCTGGCCACCGCCAAATGGCCGGCCCGCTACCTGCAACAGCACCCTGGCGTGATCGACGAGCTGGCCGCCGAGACCATGCTGGCCGAGCGCTTCGACCCCGCCGCGCTGGAGGCCGAGCTGGAAGCCCGCCGCAACTCGCTGCGCATCACCCAGGAAGACGACGAAGAAACCCTGCTCAACCTGCTGCGCCGCGCCCACCACGCCGAGCTGTTCCGCACCCTGGCGCGCGATGTGGAAGGCCGCATCAGCGTGGAGCAGGTGGCCGACGACCTGAGCGCGCTGGCCGACGTGGTGCTGCGCGTCACCGCCCGCTGGTGCTGGCAGCGCCTGCCCACCCACCACCTGGACGAACCGCGCTTTGCCGTCATCGGCTACGGCAAGCTGGGCGGCAAGGAGCTGGGCTACGGCAGCGACCTGGACATCGTGTTTGTGTACGAGGACGAAGACGAACGCGCCCCCGAGGTCTACGCCCAGCTGGTGCGCAAGCTCATCAACTGGCTGAGCGTGAAAACCGCCGAGGGCGACCTGTTCGAGATCGACACCGCCCTGCGCCCCAACGGCAACTCCGGCATGCTGGTAACCACCCTGAACGCCTACGCCAGCTACCAGGAAGGCCGGGGCAGCAACACCGCCTGGACCTGGGAGCACCAGGCCATGACCCGCGCCCGCTACGTGCTGGGCCCGGACGACATGGGCCAACGCTTTGACGGCGTGCGGCAAAACGTCATCACCGCCCCGCGCGACCTGCCCGCCCTGCAGGCCGAGATCGTCGCCATGCGCAACAAGGTGCGCGCCGCCCACCCGGTGCGCGGCGAAGCTTTTGACGTGAAGCACAGCACCGGCGCCATGGTGGACGCGGAATTCGCCGTGCAGTACCTGGTGCTGGCCCATGCGACCCAACACCCCGCGCTGCAGGACAACGTGGGCAATATCGCTCTGCTGCAACGCGCTGAAGCCTGCGGCCTGCTGCCCCCAGGCGTGGGCACGGCCGCCGCCAATGCCTACCGCGTGCTGCGCAAGGTGCAGCACCACGCGCGGCTGAACGAAACCCCCACCCAGGTAGCCCCCGAACCGCTGCAGGCCGAGTGCGACGCGGTGCTAGCGCTGTGGCATGCGGTGTTTGGCTAAGGCTAGTGCCGTATGAAGACCGCAGCGTGCGAAAGTCGCGCGACATATCCACGCACGCTATGCCAACAAATTGCTAGATATGTCCTATACGCGCACCAGCATTGGCCTCACGGTGCCGGATCTTGGGGTACTCGATCTGGGCACTAGTCACTCCAGCAAAACCTACGATCGCTTAAAATCTAAGCATTTAGAGCGGTCATCAGGGCAGAAATTACGGTGTGCAAACTGTTAGTCCCGGGCTATGCGCCGCCCAGTCCACTTGAATTTGACCCTTTTGCAAAATAATCTACCGCCTGCAGCCATCGCGTCCAAACCGGCGCAGCCCAAAACGTTGCACTTCAAGGGAGGATCGCATGGAGTGCTCCTCTTGCACGGCCTCAGCAGCAGTCCACTAGAGCTGCAGTTTATTGCCCGAGGCCTGCAACGCGCAGGCTACACGGTACGAGTCCCCGTGATACACGGCTATACGTATGGCCTGCTGGGTGAGCACCCACAATCCGTAGCACAGTGGCTGGACACCGCGCTCCAAAATCTGGACGTACTGCTAGCCGAATGCGAAACCGTGTCTCTGGGTGGCCTGTGTTTAGGGTCGGTCATGGCATTGAAGGTTGCAGCATTACGTTCGAACCAGTTGTCTTCCGTGCTGGCACTGTCAACCGCACTTCACTATGACGGCTGGGCAAATCCTTGGTACACGGCGCTGTTGCCCTTAGCCCGCTATGTCCCTTTTGCACCCAGGATCAAGATCAAGGAAGGCGAGCCTTTTGGATTGAAGGACGAGCGCATGCGCGCCTGGATAGCGCGCCAAATGGAAGAGGCTGGCAAGTCGGATGCGGGCGCCTCGGTTCTGCATGTAAGTGAACTCCTAAAGGCCCGAGAGCTGATTGCGCTGACCCGCAAAGTCCTGCCCGATATCACCTGCCCAGTTTTGCTGATCCACGCCAAGGAAGACGAGTGTGCAACACCGCGCAGTAGCTACGAAGTGGCCTCGCGCGTCCAATCGTCCGTCATACGCTGCGTGTTACTCAACGATAGCTATCATATGATCAGCATAGATAGGGAAAAAGAGCGCGTACTCTCAGAGATATTGCAGTTCGTTTCGGACACCAGGAAAATCGATCAAATCGATAACACGCCAAAAACGCCCGGTGTTCGACCAGCGTTGGACGGCCGCAGAGGAATTGCTAGATGACGGAAAAAGAAATGCACGCGCTGAACATTGTTCGCAGTTCCTTGGAGCGCTACACCGATTCACCCGCAGAAGCAATTGGAATGGAGACGCTGTTGGCAGATATCCAGGTGGATTCATTGACCACGGCCGAGTTGCTTTTCGAGCTAGAAGACTGGCTGGAAACCACCATTCCCGAAACGCCTAGCCTGCCACAGAGCGTGTCAGATCTGGTAAGCATGTTAGAGCCGTACCTCAACGAGGACGGCAGCAAAAAAACCCTATGAAGCGCCGAGTTGCCATTACCGGCCTGGGTCTGGTTTCAAGCCGGGGCCAATCCCCTGCGGCAGCATTTGAAGCCTGGTGCAATGGCGTTTCCGACATCGCCTTGCACGATATTGGCGAAGCGCCTTACGCCACTGCGGTGCCGTTTGCCTTATGCGTGGATTTCGATCCTACCGCGGTGCTGGGGCGCAGCCGCTTGGCCACTATGGAGCGCGTCAGCCAGCTGAGTGCTGTAGCAGCCATATCGGCTTGGCATGATGCGCAACTGGAGGGATTGGACACTGCGCAGCGTGATAGTGCCTGCGTGCTTTGGGGCACGGGCGGCGGCGGCACCAACACCACCGAGCGTAGCTACCACGATCTCTTTGTCAAACAACGTCCGCGCATTTCACCGCTGTCCGTTGTCCTCGGCATGCACAACGCGGCGGCTTCGCATATTGCCCTGCAATTGGGCTTGGGTGGCGATTGCCTGACGTACTCCGTCGCCTGTGCCTCCTCGGCCGTCGCAGTGGGCGAGGCGTTTCGGCGCGTGCAATCGGGACAAGCAGATATTGCCGTGGCCGGTGGTGCCGAAGCGGCCATGCCGTTTGGCATAGTGAAGGCCTGGGAGTCCATGAAGATCATGGCACCCGCGGGTACGCGGCCCGAGGCCAGTTGCCGTCCCTTCCACGCCGGCCGGCAGGGTTTGGTTCTAGGGGAAGGATCGGCGGCCTTGATCCTGGAAGACTGGGAACATGCACACCGTCGCAGTGCCCGCATTTATGCCGAGATAGCTGGATACGGCAGTAGTTGCGACCACATGCACCTGACGACACCCGACGCCCAAGGCCAATTGCGCGCTTTGCGCCAAGCCTTGCGGGATGCCAGCGTGAACCCCGAAGACGTACAGTACGTCAATGCGCATGGCACCGCCACGCTAGACGGCGACCCGGTGGAAATCGCGGCTTTGCGGACATTGCTCGGCGCACACGCGCCGAACACCCTCGTAAGCGCGACCAAGTCCATGCATGGCCACCTGCTGGGGGCGGCCGGCGCCATCGAAATCATGGCTACTGCATTGGCACTGCAGACCCAAAACGTACCGCCCACGGCGCATCTGGACCAGATCGATCCCGCCTGCGCCGGATTGGACCATGTGTGCGGCACGGGCCGTGCAGGCGTCAAACTCCAGGTTGCGCTGTCCAATTCCTTTGCGTTTGGTGGCAGCAACGCAGTCCTGGTGCTGAAAGCGGCGTGATCTAGCCCCGTGGGGTGTGGATGGCCCTACGCTTTGGCGTAGTTCCAGCGGCGGGCACCATTGCGCTCTTGATTTTCACCCATAAACGACCTGCCACACCTGGTAAGCGGCTTCGCCCCAATAGGGGACAAGCATCCCTCCCCATGCGCAGGCCCGAGTCAGCGCAACACGATACGTCCGCCCCAAACCGCAAGGAGCCTCCCGCATGCATCTTCCCCGTTGGTCTATTCTGTGCACGCTGCCGCTATGGCTGATGGGCTGTGCCATAGCGCCGCCACCGACCCATGTAGCGGCCCAGGCCCCTGCGCAATGGCAGGCCCCGCTGCCGCACCGCGGGCAATTGGGCGACTTGTCCAGCTGGTGGACGCGGCTGAACGACCCGCTGCTGGTGCAATTAATCGAGGCAGCTCAGAATGTCAGCCCGTCAGTGGCCTCCGCCGCATCGCGAATTGCCCAGGCCCGCGCCAGCACGGTAGGCGCCGATGCCGCGCTTGGTCCCAGCGTGAATACCACAGTCAACGCCAGCCGCAGCGCCACCAAGCCCCTTTCGCCCGCCGCCACGCTGGTACAGGGCGACCTGCAGGCGGCTTGGGAGATCGACCTATTCGGCACCCAGCGTGCCGCGCTGAACGCCGCCCAGGCGCGCCAACAGGGCGCCCAGGCGCTGTGGCATGACGCCCGCGTATCCGTCGCCGCCGAGGTGGCCAACCAGTACGTCAACGTGCGTGCCTGCGCCCTGCTGCGCGGCCTGGCCGGCGAAGACGCCCGCTCGCGCCAAGAGACGGCCCGCCTGTCGGGCTTGAGCACCCGTGCCGGCTTCACCGCACCAGCGGTGGACGCACTGGCCCGCGCCAGTGCCGCTGAGGCCAATAACCGGCTGAATCAGCAGCTCACGCAGTGCGATCTGTACCTGAAAGCCATGGTGGCGCTGACCGCGCTGCCTGAGGCGGAGTTGGCACAAAAACTGGCTACAGCGCCCGCACCTTCTGCGCAAATAGCTATTTTTTCAATAGCATCCATCCCAGCCCAGGCACTGGCCCAGCGGCCCGATGTGTTCAGCGCCGAGCGCGACGTGGCCGCCACCAGCTTCGACGTAGGCAACGCCCAGGGCCAGCGCTACCCAAGCCTCAGCTTGAATGGCTCCATCGGAGCCATGCGCTACCGCTCCACCGCAGGCAATGACGATTTTGCAAGCTGGTCCATCGGACCACTGACGGTATCTCTGCCCGTGTTCGACGGCGGACAACAAAATGCAAACATCGACGCCGCCCAGGCCCGCTACACCGAGGCCGTGGCCCTGTACCAGGCCAAGGTGCGCCAGGCCGTGCGCGAGGTGGAGGAAGCCCTGGTGAATCTGCGCAGCAGCGACGACCGCATGGCCGACACCCAGACCGCTGCCGCCGGCTACCAAGCGTCGTATGACGCCACCCAGGCGCGCTACAAGGCCGGCGTGGCCAGCCTGCCCGAACTCGAAGACGCGCGCCGCACCGCCCTGGCCGCCGACACCAATGTCATCGCCCTGCAGCGTGAGCGCCTGCTGGCCTGGGTGGCCCTGTACCGCGCCGTCGGCGGCGGCTGGTCCGGCCCCGATGCCAACACCACCGCCAGCACCGCAACCACCGCGCAATAGCCCTGACACGACCCTGGACACACCGCATGATTTTCAAACCCAACGCTATCGTTTTCGCAGCTGCTTGCGCACTGTCTATCTGCGCTGCAGGCCTTTTTTCCTTAAATTCCCAAGCGGCGGATGAAAAACCCCAGGCCCAGCCCAAACCCGCGCTCAGCGTCACCACGGTGCAGCCACAGGCCCTGGCTTGGCCGCTGCAGCTCAGCGCCAACGGCAACGTGGCGGCCTGGCAAGAAGCCAGTATCGGCAGCGAGGCCAGCGGCCTGCGCCTGCTGGAGGTGCGCGCCAACGTGGGCGATGTGGTGCGTGCCGGGCAGGTGCTGGCCACCTTTGCCGCCGAGAGCGTGCAGGCCGACGTGGCCCAGGCCCAGGCCAACCTGCTGGAAGCCCAGGCCAACGCCCAGGATGCCAGCGGCAACGCCGCCCGCGCCCGCACCCTGCAAACCACCGGGGCCCTGAGCGAGCAGCAAATCACCCAGTACCAGACGACAGAGCAGGTCGCCAAGGCCCGCGTGGCCGCCGCCAAGGCCACGCTGGTGGTGCAGCAGCAGCGCCTGCAGCACACCCAGGTGCGCGCCCCCGACTTTGGGGTCATCAGCGCCCGCAGCGCCACCGTGGGCGCGGTGCTGGGCAGCGGCACCGAGCTGTTCCGCATGGTGCGCGGGGGGCGGCTGGAGTGGCGCGCCGAGGTCACCGCCGCCGAGCTGGAGCGCATCAAGGTGGGCACCACCGCCCAGGTACGCACCGCCCAGGGCACGCCGGTGCAAGGCAAGGTGCGCATGGTGGCCCCCACAGTAGACCCGCAAACCCGCATGGGGCTGGTGTATGTGGATTTGCCCGCCTCCAGCCTCAAGCCCGGTATGTTTGCCAGCGGTGCCTTCGCGCTGGGCCAGACCACCGCGCTGACCGTGCCGCAAACCGCCGTGGTGGTGCGCGATGCCTTCAGCTTTGTCTACCGCGTGGGCAAAGACCAGCGCGTGGCCCAGGTCAAGGTGCAAACCGGGCGGCAGCTGGGCGACCGGCTGGAGATCACCAGCCCGCTGGAGCCGGATGCCGTGCTGGTGGCCAGCGGCGCGGGTTTCCTGAACGACGGTGATCGGGTGCGCGTGGTCGAGAATTCAAAGCCAAATGTACCTTCAGCGCAGATAGCACCTACACCAGCAGCTAGCAAATAAAGAGCAGACCATGAACGTTTCCTCCTGGTCCATCAAGAACCCCATTCCGGCGGTGATGCTGTTTGTGCTGCTGACGTTTGCCGGGCTGCTGTCCTTCAACGCCATGAAGGTGCAGAACTTCCCCGACATCGACCTGCCCACCGTCATCGTTACCGCCAGCCTGCCCGGCGCAGCCCCGGCCCAGCTCGAAACCGAGGTGGCGCGCAAGCTGGAAAACTCCATCGCCACCGTGCAGGGCCTCAAGCACATCTACACCTCGGTGCAAGACGGCAGCGTCTCGGTCACCGCAGAATTCCGGCTGGAAAAGCCGGTGCAGGAGGCGGTGGACGATGTGCGGTCCGCCGTGGCCCGCGTGCGCAGCGACCTGCCGGGCGACGTGCGCGACCCCATCGTCAACAAGGTAGACATGGCGGCCCAGCCGGTGCTGGCCTTCACCATCCGCTCGACCAAGCTGGATGCCGAGGCGCTGTCCTGGTTTGTAGACAACGACATCACCCGCAAGCTGCTGGCGGTGCGCGGCGTAGGGGCGGTGAGCCGCGTAGGCGGCGTGACCCGCGAGGTACAGGTGGCGCTGGACCCGCTCAAACTGCAGGCGCTGGGGGCCACCGCCGCCGACATCTCGCGCCAGCTGCGCCTGGTCCAGCTCGACAGCGCCGGGGGCCGCGCCGACCTGGGCGTGGGCGAGCAACCCGTGCGCACCCTGGCCACGGTGCAAACCGCCCAGGAGTTGGGCCAGCTGCAACTGGCACTCAGCGATGGCCGCCGCATCCGGCTCGACCAGGTGGCTACCGTGACGGACACGGTGGCCGAGCAACGCTCTGCGGCCCTGCTCAACGGCCAGCCGGTGGTGGGCTTTGAGGTGTCGCGCAGCCGCGGCGAGAGCGAGGTGGCGGTGGGCGCGGCGGTGCAAAAGGCGCTGGCCGAGATGAAGCTGCAGCACCCCGACATGGAGCTCACCGAGTCCTTCAACTTTGTGACCCCGGTGGAAGAGGAATACACCGGCTCCATGCACCTGCTGTACGAGGGCGCGATCCTGGCGGTGGCCGTGGTGTGGCTGTTTTTGCGCGACTGGCGGGCGACTTTTGTGTCGGCGGTGGCGCTGCCGCTGTCGGTGATTCCGGCCTTCATCGGCATGCAGTTCCTGGGCTTTTCGATCAACGTGATCACGCTGCTGGCGCTGTCGCTGGTGGTGGGCATCCTGGTGGACGACGCGATTGTGGAGGTGGAAAACATCGTGCGGCATCTGCGCATGGGCAAAACCCCGTACCAGGCGGCCATGGAGGCGGCGGACGAGATCGGCCTGGCCGTGGTGGCCACCACCTTCACCCTGGTGTCGGTGTTTTTGCCCACCGCCTTCATGAGCGGCATCCCGGGCAAGTTCTTCAAGCAGTTTGGCTGGACCGCCTCGCTGGCGGTGGTGGCATCGCTGATCGTGGCGCGGGTACTCACGCCCATGATGGCGGCCTACATCTTGAAGCCCATCGTCGGGGCCGAGAAAGACGCGGGCTGGATGCGCGTGTACATGCGCTGGGCCACCTGGTGCCTGAAGCACCGGGTGCTGACCATGGTGGGGGCCACGGTGTTTTTCTTTGGCTCCATCGCGCTGATTCCGCTGCTGCCCACCGGCTTCATCCCGCCCGACGACAACTCGCAAACCCAGGTGTACATCGAGCTGCCGCCCGGCTCCACCCTGGCGCAAACCAAAGTGTCTGCCGAGCAGGCGCGCACGCTGATTGCAAAAGTAGAGCACGTCAAAAGCATCTACACCACCATCGGCGGCGGCAGCGCAGGCAGCGACCCGTTTGCCCCGGCCGGTGCCGCTGAGGCGCGCAAGGCCACGCTGACGATTCTGCTCAGCGACCGCGGCCAGCGCCCCCGCAAACAGGGCATCGAGAACAACATCCGCACCGCGCTGGAATCCCTGCCCGGCGTGCGCAGCAAGGTCGGCCTGGGCGGCTCGGGCGAAAAATACGTGCTGGTGCTCACCGGTGAAGACCCGGTCGCCCTGCAGGCCGCCGCGCAGGCGGTAGAAAAAGACCTGCGCACCATCCCCGGGCTGGGCAGCGTGGCGTCCAGCGCCAGCCTGATCCGGCCCGAGATCGCGGTGCGGCCCGACTTTGCCCGCGCCGCCGACCTGGGCGTGACCAGCAGCGCCATCGGCGAGACGCTGCGCATCGCCACGCTGGGCGACTACGATATTGCGCTGCCCAAGCTGAACCTGTCGCAGCGCCAGGTGCCCATCGTCGTCAAGCTCGACGACGCAGCCCGCAAAGACCTCAGCGTACTGGAACGCCTGGCCGTGCCGGGAAGCAAGGGCCCGGTGATGCTGGGCCAGGTGGCCACGCTGGAGACCAACGGCGGCCCCGCCGTCATCAGCCGCTACGACCGCACCCGCAACGTCAACTTCGAGATCGAGCTCTCGGGCCTGCCGCTGGGCGATGTGAAAGCAGCGGTGGACAAACTGCCCGCCATGGCCCAGCTGCCGCCCGGCGTGAAGGTGGTGGAAATTGGCGATGCCGAGGTGATGGGCGAGCTGTTTGCCAGCTTTGGCCTGGCCATGCTCACCGGCGTGCTGTGCATCTACATCGTGCTGGTGCTGCTGTTCAAAGACTTCTTGCACCCTGTCACCATCCTGTGCGCGCTGCCGCTGGCGCTGGGCGGAGCCTTTGTGGGCCTGCTGATCGCGCAAAAGAGCTTCTCCATGCCCTCGCTGATCGGCCTGATCATGCTCATGGGCATTGCCACCAAGAACTCCATTTTGCTGGTGGAGTACGCCATCGTGGCCCGCAGAGACCATGGGATGACCCGTGTCGAAGCCCTGCTGGACGCCTGCCACAAACGCGCCCGCCCCATCATCATGACCACCATGGCCATGGGCGCAGGCATGCTGCCGATTGCGCTGGGCTGGGGCGCGGCGGATTCCAGTTTCCGCAGCCCGATGTCGGTGGCGGTGATCGGCGGGCTCATCACCTCTACGGTGCTGAGTTTGCTGGTGGTGCCCGCGGTGTTTACCTACATCGACGATCTGGAGCACTGGTTCAGGCGCATGGGCGCGAAGCTGCGGGGGAAACCGGCCCCAGCACCCGCGCAGCTGCCCCCGGCACCGCAAAGCAAGGCGCTATCGTAATAAGAGCTGGTAGCGTAGATAGCATCTACGCTACCAGCTCTTTTTGTTTAAATTTTGGAAGTAATTTCCGCCATGCCACGCGTACTCTTCATCTGCAGCCGCAACCGATTGCGCAGCCCCACGGCGGAGCATGTGTTCTCTACCGTGCCGGGCGTAGAAACAGACTCCGCGGGCCTGGCACCCGACGCAGATTGCTCTTTTCCTTGATGGCACTTGTGCCCGCTTTCACCCTTGCGCAATCCACAGTGCCTACCGTGACGGATAAGCAACCCATGGTTTCCGTGATGCCGCCGGGCGAGCCCCCCCCCCAGCACGTTACCAACCTCTGTCTTTCCAGACTGCAGCAAAGGACGTATTGAAAAAATGGCGCACTCATTCCGATTACCGCGGCCCCGATAAAGCCAGCGTCACCGAATGCGACGGTTACCAAGACTCAGTAAACAAGATAATTTGCAGAACATTCAAAGCAGATGGTGAGCGAATTTGTAGCTCGACCATTTAGCAGAATGACGCAGCCTCTCCATACGCCGCTGCGGGCCACAAGCGGTCTTTCGGTCCCCTCGGTAAATTTCCACCCCCTTTGCCGTAAGGTATAACCCTAATCAAAGGGCGAGCATGGTGCTCGTCATCGGATCGATTGGGATGCACATGGCAAAACGGGACGTTGGGTTGCTCCAGTTTTTGAGGGCACTTAAACAACTGCCTTTTAACATCCTGCTGGGGTTAAAGCGCGTGTCCTGGTCAAGTTATTTCGGACACATCGATAGGTTGATTGATTGCCGATTTCTGCTCGAAGGCATTGGGTGGCAAGTTGCCCAGTGTGGAGTGCAGCCGCACACTGTTGTAGAAGCCGACGATGTAGTCGGCAATGTC
>NZ_JANXMU010000022.1 GCF_025354435.1 Rhodoferax sp. | reverse complement strand
CTGACCTCCCTCGACCAGTCGCACTGCTTCTTGCTTGAATTCGAGCGTGTATCGCGCTCTCGCCGTCTTCGTCATTTCCGTTCTCCTTGCGTGAATTTAAACACTCAGCAAGGGATACGTTTTTCGAGGGCAAGGTCAGAGGGCCTTGCAAATTAACGATAAGAGGTGCTACGAATCGCAATAACTGGTGTGCAACAATTTGGGTTAGTGGCGCAACCCAAAGCCACGCAATTAGGGCATTTTGTGAGAAACCGCTTATGTAACGCGTAACGATACCGGTAGCCAATAGAAGCGCTGCAATAGCGGTCCAGTTGACCAGTGTTTGGGCGACAAGTTTCCGGAAAGAAGACTGTAGTTGTGTCGTTCCTGGAAAGGTCATAGCAAAAACTATGACCGAAAGGATAAGGTAGGTTGGAGGCACTGTTCTTTCAAAGAAAAATGCCACTCCCCATAGCGATAATACCAGCATTCCAGGATCTATTATGGATTCTATGAGGCTTAGCAGATTATCCTTTCCCAACGCCCCAGCACCATTTTGGGTTACTGCGGTTAAGTCTTCACTAAGTAGTGTTTGGCTATCCATTGAAATTATTGTCCTTGATTCTGGAGCTGATTTTGATTGTATGGTGAATTCTATTTTTATAATAAAAATATTGCATACAATAATCATGCCATGTCGAAATTTTTATTTCACCCATCGTGCGTCGAAATTTTATGAGGCATAAGCATTGGAGGGGAGGTATTTAATGAGATTTTGTAAAAATTTTTGTATATATAAATATGATATATTTTTTAAATTAAATCAGAGGAGGTAAATTAATTTATAATTATGCTTAATTAATCTAGAAAAGAAAATACTTAAGATTTTTGGGGAATTATTTTTAGGGCTCAGTGCTCTTTTTTTGAGAGCATGAACTTCTTCAAGTCAGGGTGCTTACCGCAACTTTTGGGTACGAAATATGGCACCACATTTTCACTTTTACTCGGTCGACACCACTATCTCTAATATACCCGCTCTAATCGGTTGCTAGTAGGGTTTCTGCTGACGTAATTTACATGGAATGATGCTTAGGTGCTGCTTTTAGGTGACTGCGTGGGGTGCGGCGAAAGCGGTCAGAGCGTTTGCCTGGCATTTGGCGCATGGCTTTTGCCCAGCTCGTCGCGGTTAAACTTCGCGCAGTCATCTTTCCGTCACATTTCTAACGCAATCCCCCCATTAGGAGTCCGCCATGCTGTTTGGCAAGCTGTTGCCGCGTGAAGGCAATTTTTTTGAAATGTTCAACCAGCATGCGGATCGCATCGTAGAAGCTGCGCGGGCTTTTTCGCAGTTGGTGGCGAACTACAACGACCCGTACCTGCGCGAGCAGTACAACCGTGATGTGGATAACGCCGAGAGTGCGGCCGACCGCGTGACGCACGATGTCAACAAGCTGCTGCACAAGACTTTCATCACGCCCATCGACCGTGAGCAGATCCACAAGCTGATCAACACCATGGACGACGTTGCTGATCTGATCCAGGATTCGGCCGAAACCATGGCGCTCTACGACGTGCGCCACATGACAGAAGAAATTACCCGTCTGACCGATTTGAGTGTAAAGTGTTGCGAGCGTTTGAAAGATGCGGTGTATATGCTGGGCAAGATTGCCGAGCCTGCCACGGCCGAGGCGGCCCTGAAGACCTGCGAAGAAATCGACCGCCTGGAGTCGGATGCCGACCGGGTGATGCGCTCGGCCATGAGCAAGCTGTTCCGCGAAGAGCCAGATGTGCGCGAGGTCATCAAGCTGAAGGCGATCTACGAACTGTTGGAAACCATTACCGACAAATGCGAAGACGTGGCCAATGTGATCGAGGGCATCGTCCTCGAGAACTCCTGAGCCGGGGCGTTCCATGGCAACGGTGCAGGTAAGTTTGTGGGTGGTGGTGGTTCTGGTGGCGTTGGCGCTGCTGTTCGATTTCATGAACGGGTTCCACGATGCGGCGAACTCTATCGCCACGGTAGTGTCTACGGGCGTGCTCAAGCCGGGACAGGCCGTGGTATTTGCCGCGTTTTTCAATTTTGTGGCGATTTTTATCTTTCACCTGAGCGTGGCCGCCACCGTGGGCAAAGGAATTGCCGACCCGGGTGTGATCGATGTCCACGTGGTGTTTGGTGCCTTGATCGGGGCGATTTTCTGGAATTTCGTGACTTGGTACTACGGTATCCCCAGCAGTTCGTCGCATGCGCTGATTGGCGGCATTGTGGGTGCGGTGATGGGCAAGGCGGGTTCCAGTGCGCTGGTGTCTAGCGGCATCCTCAAAACCGTCGCATTTATCTTTATCTCCCCTGTGCTGGGCTTCTTGCTGGGTTCGCTGATGATGGTGGCGGTAGCCTGGATTTGGCGACGCGCCACGCCGTCCAAGGTGGACCGCTGGTTCCGTCGCCTGCAGTTGGTGTCCGCGGGGGCCTACAGTCTGGGCCACGGCGGTAACGACGCGCAAAAAACCATCAGCATCATCTGGATGCTGCTGATTGCCACGGGTTATTCGGCCTCCACCGACACCGCGCCACCGACTTGGGCGATTGTGTGTTGCTACACCGCGATTGCGGCAGGCACTATGTTTGGGGGTTGGCGGATTGTGAAGACCATGGGGCAAAAGATCACCAAGCTGAAACCAGTAGGCGGGTTTTGTGCTGAAACGGGTGGGGCTTTGACCTTGTTCCTGGCTACCGCTATGGGCGTGCCAGTGTCTACCACCCACACTATCACCGGTGCAATTGTGGGCGTAGGTTCTACCCAGCGGGCCAGTGCGGTGCGCTGGGGCGTGGCGGGCACGATTGTGTGGGCCTGGATTTTCACCATCCCCGCCAGCGCGTTTGTGGCTGCTATTGCCTACTGGCTCAGCTTGCAGATTTTTTAAATCACTGGCTCAGTTTTTGGCCTAGCTCGATCTGGTATTCGAAGTAGCGCTGGAAGCTGAAGGCCAGGCTGGCCATCAAGGTGCCGGTGCCTACCAGCAGGGCGCAGACCAGTGCACCTACGGTGATCCAGTTGGTTTGGCCGGGTAAGGCATCGGCTGCGTTATAGGGGTTGAATTTGGTGTTCCATTTTTCGGGAGCCATCAGGCCGTAGATGATGGCGGTCAGCGCGCTGGCGGCCATGCTGAAACCCAACAGTGGAATCAAAATCCAGCTCCAGTGGTCGTCCAGCCCAGCGACTTGCACCCGCTGCACACCGTACAGCCCCAAAGCGGTAGGAATCCAATAAAGCCAGCCCCACAGGTCGCCCAGGCCGCGCAGATAGAAACGGTGCAGGCCGAGCGGGCCACCTAAGAATGCCAGCCAGGCGGCCATAGTTTTGTTTTTCATAGGGCCTGATTATTCAGGCGAATTGCTGTCGGCCGCGCCCAATGTCATTTCCATCATCACTACGTCCAGCCAACGGCCAAATTTCCAGCCGCAAGCGCGCAACACGCCCACGTGGGTAAAGCCCAGGGATTGGTGTACGCCGATCGAGCCCGCATTGGCCGAATCGCCAATCACGGCGATCAGTTTGCGCACGCCTAACCGCTCGGCCTGGGCCGCCAATTCGGCCAGCAACAGCCGTCCCCAGCCTTTGCCGCCGCTGTCGGGAGCCAAATACACCGAGTCTTCGGCAGAAAACCGGTAGGCTGGGCGCGGCTTGAACCAGTTGCAGTAGGCAAAACCCACCACCCGGTCTGCCTCTGCCAGCACCAGGTAGGGCAGGCCTTTGGCCAACACGTCGGCGCGGCGGGTGGCCATGTCATCGGCGCTGGGCGGGGTGGTCTCGAAAGTGCCGGTGCCGTGCAGTACGTGGTGGGTGTAAATGGCGGTAATGGCGGCGATATCTTCGTCGCGTGCAGGACGGATGGTGGGCATGGGTAAAGAAGAGTTGGGTCGCGGTATAATAGAAGGCTTTTCAGCGTGTCACTGGCTAGGTGGTCAGTTGCGTGTCTCAACGCTGGGATTAAACGCCATGTAAGCGCCAGGCGCACGCTTGGTACTTGTGGCAATCGGTTGGAATCATTTCCAGCTACCCCGAAGGATAAATCATGGTCGTTATTCGACTCGCCCGTGGCGGTGCAAAAGCACGCCCGTTTTTCAATATCGTTGTGGCCGATAAACGCAACCGCCGTGACGGTCGTTTCATTGAGCGCGTCGGTTTTTACAACCCTAGCGCTACTGCCAATGAAGAAAGCATCCGTATCGTGCAAGACCGTCTGACCTACTGGCGTAGCGTTGGTGCCCAGGCTTCCCCTACGGTGGAACGTCTGATCGCCCAAGCAGCCAAAGCAGCCGCTCCTACTGCCTAAATGAAAATAGCGGACGACAGTACACACCGTATTTTTGTCCGCTTCGCACACCATGATGCCCTTACTCGATACCGCAGATTTACCGGCGGATGCCATTGAAGTAGGGCGTATTGGTGATGCGTGGGGAGTCAAAGGCTGGTTCAAGGTCGTCTCCCACAGCGCCGCACCCGAGGCGCTTTTTTCTTCCAAACGCTGGTATTTGCAGCCCACCGAGCGGGGTGCTAAACCCTTCGACGGAACCCGGCTGCTGCGCGTGCTGGAAGCCAAAGAACATTCTGGCGGTGTCGTGGCCCAATCCCATGAGGTGGTGGGGCGTGATGCTGCCGAGGCGCTGCGTGGTTCACGTATTTTCGTGGCCCGCACCAGTTTCCCTAGCGTCTCCACCGATGAATATTACTGGGTCGATTTGATCGGTCTGGACGTGGTCAACCGCGAAGGCGTTGCGCTTGGGCAGGTTAAAGAACTGCTGTCTACCGGCGCGCAAACCGTACTGGTCATCGCCTACCAAGAAGTGGACGAGGCCGGTGCCGTGCAAGCCCTGGAGCGCATGGTGCCGTTTGTCGCCGTGTACGTCGACAAAGTCGATTTGCCTGCGCGCCTGATCACCGTAGACTGGCAACCAGACTACTGAACCGCTAGGCGCTGCGCATGCGGTTCGACATCATCAGCCTTTTCCCCGAGTTATTTGCGCCGTTTTTGACCAGCGGCGTGACACGCCGTGCTTTCGAATCGGGCCTGGTCGAGCTGCACCTGTGGAACCCCCGTGATTTTGCTGATGGCAACTACCGCAGGGTAGACGACCGGCCTTTTGGCGGCGGCCCCGGCATGGTCATGCTGGCCGAACCACTGGCACGCTGTTTGGCGGCCATCCAGGCTGCCCGTACGGATGCCGCACCCGTCGTCTTATTTTCCCCTTTGGGTCCTGCACTCACGCACGCCACGGTCGAAGTGTGGTCGGCCAGTGCAGGCGCAGTGCTGGTGTGTGGACGCTACGAAGGTATCGACCAGCGCTTTATCGACCGTTTTGTGACCCACCAGATCAGCCTGGGCGACTTTGTGCTGTCGGGTGGCGAAATTGCAGCTTTGGCTTTGCTGGATGCCGTGGCGCGTTTGCAGCCCGGCGTGTTAAACGACGCAGGCAGCCACCAGTTTGACAGCTTCAACCCCGCACTCGACGGCCTGCTGGACTGCCCGCACTACACCCGTCCCGAAACCTGGGAGGGCCACGCCGTGCCTGCGGCCCTGTTGTCGGGCCACCACGTGCAGATCGAGCGTTGGCGGCGTGACCAGCGGCTGCAGCTCACCGCAGAACGCCGCCCCGATTTGCTGCAGGCTGCCCGCACTGCAGGACGCCTGGGCCGAGACGACGAGCGCTTTCTGAAGAGCCTGCCGCCCGCCTGAACAAGCTGTATAGCGTCAAATGCTATACTTGAAGGCTTTTCGATCCTATACCCGGCCGCTTTCCATTTTGGTAAAGCACTAGCTAATTTTGGCGCGGGCATGATCACTAGAGGAAAACCATGAACTTAATCGAAATTCTTGAGCAAGAAGAAATTGCCCGCTTGGCCAAAGTGATCCCTTCGTTCGCCCCTGGCGACACGGTGATCGTCAGCGTCAACGTGGTTGAAGGCGCGCGCAAGCGTGTGCAGGCCTATGAAGGTGTCGTGATTGCCAAGCGCAACCGTGGCCTCAACAGCGGCTTCACCGTGCGTAAGATATCCAGCGGCGAAGGCGTGGAGCGTACGTTCCAAACCTACAGCCCGTTGATCGCTGGCATCGAAGTCAAGCGCCGCGGTGACGTGCGCCGCGCCAAGCTGTACTACCTGCGTGACCGCAGCGGCAAGTCGGCGCGTATCAAGGAAAAGTTGCCTAACCGCGTCAAGGTCGCAGCTGCCAAGGCAGCCGCTGCTGCAGCGTAATCTGCACTGTTCCTTGAAAAAGCCGCCACATGCGTCAAGCTGTGGCGGCTTTTTTGTGGGTCTTTGAAATCATAAGATGTCCCAATTACCCCTCACCCCTTTATCGAAGCTGCCTAATTTCGACCCACGCCAAGTGCCGGTGCTGGGCCATGACGCGCACCTGCCTGCGGTAGCCGCGGCGCAGCTGTTGCCCGAAGCCCTGCGCCAGCGCTTCCAGAGCCCACCGGTGTGGCAGCCCGAGGTCCGGTCCGAGCCGCGCTTTACCGACCGCACGCCCCGCCAGGCCGCGGTGCTGATCCCCATCGTGCTGCACAGCCTGGCGCAAGGTGGCCCCACTATTTTGCTGACCCAGCGCACCGCCCATATGTCGTCCCACGCCGGCCAGATCGCCTTTCCCGGCGGCAAGGTGGATGCCGCCGACGCAGATGCCAGCGCCGCCGCGCTGCGTGAGGCCTGGGAAGAGGTGGGACTGCCAAGTGACTACGTTCAGGTGATCGGCCAGTTGCCCGCTTACGTGACCGGTACCGCCTTCATCATCACGCCCGTGGTGGCGCTGGTGCAGCCGGGTTTCACGCTGGTACACCAGCCCGAAGAAGTGGCCGATGCCTTCGAGGTGCCACTGGCTTTCCTGATGGACCCGGCGCACCACCGCCGCCATGCGTTTGAATGGGACGGGGTGCAACGCGAGTGGTTTTCCATGCCCTACACCGATGCGCAGGGCGAGCGTTTCATCTGGGGTGCCACCGCGGGCATGCTGCGAAATTTCTACCGATTTTTGTCCGCCTGAAGGCGCGCCACAGCAGGCCGTTATCATCGTGTCATGAGCTTTTTTGCGATCATGTTTGCGCTCTTGGTAGAGCAGGTGCGCCCCGTAGCCCGAGACAACCCCATACACGGCCTGTTGCGCGCCTGGGTGCGGGCATCCAGCCGTAATTTTGATGCTGGCAAACCGCAGCACGGTTGGGTCGCGTGGGCCTTGGCCGTCGTGTTGCCCAGCCTGGCCGCGCTGGGCCTGCACTGGTTGCTGGTATGGGCCATAGGCTGGCCGGTGGCGGTGCTGTGGAACGTGGCGGTGCTCTACATCACCCTGGGTTTTCGGCAGTTCAGCCACCATTTCACCGAGATCCGCGATGCGCTGGAAAGTGGCGACGAACCCCTGGCGCGTGAGCGCCTGGCACAGTGGCAGCAGGTGGATGCCAGCGAACTGCCGCGCAGCGAAATCGTGCGCCATGTGATCGAGTATTCAGTGGTTGCCGCGCACCGCCATGTGTTTGGTGTGCTGGCCTGGTACTCGGTGTTGGCCGCGCTGGGTCTGGGACCTGCGGGCGCGGTGTTCTACCGGCTGAGCGAGTTTGTGTCGCGCTACTGGATGCACAAGGCCCGCGACCGGCGCCAGCCCGCCAGTGCCTCGCTGCAAAAAGCCGCAGCCAGTGCCTGGACGGCCATCGACTGGCTGCCCGCCCGTGCCACGGCGCTGGGTTTTGCCGTGGTGGGTAGTTTTGAAGATGCTATCGACAGCTGGCGCAACTATGCCCAGCGCTTTCCCAACGACAACGACGGCGTGGTGCTGGCCGCCACCTCGGGCGCGCTGAACGTGCGCTTGGGCGGTGAGGCTTTAAAGACCATGGACGCCATCGGCTACAGCCAGGCAACCCCTTTGGAGCTGGGTGTGGACACCGAGTCCACTCCGGGCCGGGATCCCGAACTGGCGCATCTGCGCAGCGTGGTGGGCCTGGTGTGGCGGGCTGTCGTCTTGTGGATGGGCATGCTGGCCCTGTTGACCCTGGCCAATCTGTTGGGCTGATTTTTAAAGAAAATAGGGCTCTAGCGTAGGTGGTGCCTATGCTAGTAGCTATGAAAGTAGTAGCATTTTGACTTCTTCCCCTTTTTGGAGCCCGGTGGTCGCTGGCCTCGTGCCCTACGTCCCCGGCGAGCAGCCCAAGCTTGTCAAGCTGACCAAGCTCAACACCAACGAAAACCCGTATCCACCGTCTCCCCAGGTGGTGGCCGCCATCCAGACCGCAGCCGAGCAGGGCTTGCAGCTCTACCCCGACCCGGAATCCGTCGCCCTGCGCACCGAGATTGCCCGGCAGTACGGCCTGCAAATGGACCAGGTGTTTATAGGTAATAGCTCGGACGAGGTGCTGGCACATGCCTTCTTCGCCCTGTTCCAGCAGGGCGCGCCGCTGGTAATGCCAGACGTAACCTATAGCTTTTACCAGGTGTATTGCGGGCTGTACGGCATCCCCATGCACATCGTTCCCCTGGCCGAGGGCTTGCGGGTGGATGTGGAAATGCTGACGGCCCCGGAACTGGCGGGCGTGGTCATCGCCAACCCGAACGCACCCACCGGCATCGGCCTGCCGCTGGCACAGATCGAACGCCTGCTGCAAATACACCCGCAGCACGCGGTGCTGGTGGACGAGGCCTATGTCGATTTTGGCGGCGAATCTGCCGTGGGTTTGATTGCCCGCTACCCGAATCTGCTGGTTACGCAAACTCTGTCCAAATCACGCTCATTGGCCGGTTTGCGCGTGGGTCTGGCCTGTGGCCAGCGGCCGTTGATCGAGGCGCTGGAGCGGGTGAAGAATAGCTTCAATTCCTACCCGCTGGGCCGTCTGGCGCAAGCCGGTGCCTTGGCGGCATTTGAAGACCAGGCCTACTTTGCCCAGACCTGCGCCGCCGTGGTCCACAGCCGCGAAGGCCTGGTGCTGCAACTGGAGGACATGGGTTTCGAGGTGCTGCCGTCACAGGCCAACTTTGTGTTTGCCCGGCAGCCACAATTTGATGCGGCAGAGCTGGCGGCGCAACTGCGGGCACGGGCGGTGCTGGTGCGGCATTTCAAGCAGGCCCGCATCGCCCAGTACCTGCGCATCAGCGTGGGCACGCCGGCGCAGTGCGACACGCTGCTGGAAGCGCTGGCGGCCATCCTCGGTTAGAACTTCGGCGCGTCCAGTTCCGCAAACAGGTCTTTATAGATTTTGTAGCGCCTATCGCTGATGGAGCCTGCGCTGGAATCGGTTTTGACCGCTGCAATTACCCCGCAGCCCGGCTCGTGCAGGTGGGTGCAGTTGTAGAACTTGCAGCGCTCCACAAAAGGTTTGATGTCCGGCATCAGACCCGACAAATGCCGGGCATCGATGTGGTGCAGGCCAAACTCCTGGAAGCCGGGCGAGTCGATCAGCGCGGTGTTGGCCGCCTTGTCCACCCAGTACCAAGTGGTGCTGGTGGTGGTGTGCTTGCCGGTGTTCAGCGCCTGCGAGATTTCACGCGTGGCGGCCAGTGCGCCGGGCACCAGGTGGTTGGTCAGCGTGCTCTTGCCTGCGCCCGACGGGCCCAGTACCAGCGTGGTCTTGCCCGCCAGTTCGGCCTTCAATGCATCCAGGCTGTCGCTGGAGCCCTTGAGCGACAGCGGCAGCATGCGGTAGCCCATGTCGCGGTAGGCGGCCAGCCAGCCCCAGGCGCGCTCGAAGGGCACGGTCAAATCCTGTTTGTTCAGCACGATCAGCGGGCTGATGCGCTCGGCCTCGGCGGCAATCAGGGCGCGCGACAACTGGGTTTCCGAGAACTCGGGCTCAGCGGCGATCAGGATCAGTACCTGGTCCAGGTTGGCGGCAAACGACTTGGTGCGAATCTCGTCCTGGCGGTAGAACAGGTTGCGGCGCGGCTGCAGTTTTTCGATCGTGCCGTCTTCTCCCTGGCCTTCGGCACCGGGCAGCCATTGCACTGTGTCGCCCACCACCGCCGTGCTTTTTTTGCCCCGCGGGTGGCAGATCAGGCGGGTGCCGTCGGGGCGTTCCACCATGCAGTGGCGGCCATAGGTGGCGACCACCAAACCAGGGAGGAGGGCGGGGCGGCCGCTCAAACCGGGGCTTTCGTCACCAGCAAGCCATTCAGAAGCGCCGCGCAGTCGAAGTCGCTGACCGACAAGCCGCCCGCGTCGTGCGTGTTGAAGCGCACCACGCAGCGGTTGTAGCTGACCTGCAAGTCCGGGTGGTGGTCTTGCGTGTGGGCCACAAACGCCACGGCGTTCACAAAGGCGATGGTTTCGAAGTAGTTGGCAAAGCGGAAGGTTTTGGTGATGGCCACCGCGGCCCCATCGCCGTCCAGCTGCCAGCCGTCCACGTGGGCCAGTTTTGCTACGATTTGTGTAGCTGTCAGTGCAGAGCGTTTCTGCGTGGACCAGTCTTTTTTCATGAAATCAGATGTCATGCCATTACTCCTTGTGCCGCACCGTGGGCCATGCGCGCCAGCCGCTCGGTGGCGGGTGGGTGCGAATAGTAGAACTTCACGAACACCGGGTCGGGCGTGAGGGTGGAGGCGTTGTCTTCGTACATCTTCAGCAAGGCGGACGACAGATCCTGGCCGCTGGTCTGCTGCACTGCGTAGGCGTCGGCCTGGAACTCGTGCTTGCGCGACACCTGGGCCGATAGCGGGGCGATGAAGAAGGTCACCACCGGTGTCACCAGCATGAACAGCAGGAGCGCCAGCGCGTCGTTGGGCGCGCCCGACATATTGGGAATCACGCTCAGGCCGGTATAGAACCACACCTGGGTCGACAGCCAGCCCAGCAGCGCAAAGCCCAGCAGGCTGAAGGCAAACATCGTCACGATGCGCTGCAGAATGTGCTTGTGCTTGAAGTGGCCGAGTTCATGGGCCAGCACCGCATCCACTTCGGCGGGGGCCAGTTTGCTCAGCAAGGTGTCGTAAAACACTACGCGCTTGGCGGCACCGAAGCCGGTGAAGTAGGCATTGGCGTGCGCGCTGCGCTTGCTGCCGTCCATCACAAACAGGCCCTTGGCCGCGAAGCCGCAGCGCAGCATCAGGGCGGTGACGCGGGCCTTCAAGGCAACGTCTTCCAGTGGTTTGAATTTATTGAACAGCGGGGCGATGAAGGTGGGGTAGACCATCAGCAGCAGCAGGTTAATGCCCATCCAGGCGCTCCAGGCCCACAGCCACCAACGTGGCCCGGCGGTGCCCATCAGCCACAGGATCAACGCGGCAATCGGCAGGCCGATCACGGCACCTACCAGGCTGGACTTGAGCAAGTCGCCCAGCCACAGTTTGAAGGTGGTCTTGTTGAAGCCAAAGCGCTCTTCGATCACAAAGGTTTGGTACAGCGATAAGGGCATGTCGATGAGTCCGCTGATCAGCACAAAGCCGACCAGCACTGCCAGCTGCTGCTGCATGCCACCGCCCAGCCAGGCCAGCAGGCTTTGGTTCAGCAGATTCAGTCCGCCCAGCAGCGTCCAGCCCATCAACACCGCCGTGCCCAGCGACAGCTCCAGCAGACCGAAACGGGCCTTGGTGATGGTGTAGTCGGCGGCTTTTTGGTGGGCTTCCAGGGTGATGCTGCTGGCGAAGGCGGCGGGCACTGTGTGGCGGTGCTGGGCCACGTGGCGGATCTGGCGCGAGGCCAGCCACATCTTGACGATGATGCCAATCAACAACACGGTGGCAAAGCCCAGGCTCAGGGCGAGTGAAGGTGAAAACGGAGAAAAAGGAGCGGTATCTTGCATGTCCGGGAGTTTAGGCCATCGGTGACAATGCGCCTTATGGCTGAAATCAACACCCCATCCCCTGTATTACTGGCCAAATCGGACCAAAACCTGATCTGGCTGGACTGTGAAATGACCGGGCTGGACCCGGAAGTCGAACGCCTCATCGAAATCGCCGTGGTCGTCACCGGCCCTAGCTTGGAGCCGCGCATCGAAGGTCCGGTGCTGGTCATCCACCAGTCCGATGCGCTGCTGGACAAAATGGATGCCTGGAACAAGGGCACGCATGGCCGCAGCGGCCTGATCGACAAGGTCAAGGCCGCCACGCTCACAGAGCCCGAGGCCGAGGCGCAGATCATCGCCTTTCTGGCGCAGTACATCCCCAAAGGCACTTCGCCGATGTGCGGCAACAGCATCGGCCAGGACCGGCGTTTTCTGGCCAAGTACATGCCCAAGCTGGAGGCTTTTTGCCATTACCGCAACCTGGACGTGAGCACGCTGAAAGAGCTGGCCAAGCGCTGGCGGCCCGAGGTGGCGGCTTCGTTTAAAAAGCAGCAAGCCCACACCGCGCTGGCCGATGTGCATGAATCGATTGAGGAACTTGTGCACTACCGCACACACTTTTTGAAGATGACTGCCGATTAAATTAGGTGGAAACCCGAATCCGGGCTATAATTCGAGGCTGCACTGGAAACGATAGAAGCAATCCAGGGCACTTTGCACATCTCCCTTCACACATCTGGCGCACAAAGTTGCGCCAACTGGTACCAGGTTTCAATACCGTCTCAAGTACCGGCCCCGTTTGATGGTTGATGTTTTTTAACCATTAATGGGGCGCACTGCAGCCTTTGCGGTGTCTCCGTGTGAGTAATTAAATGAACGACTCTTTTGACGTCGCGGGTGATTTTTCGCCTGCCGCTAACTTTTCTTCCGCCAACGACACCTTCGTGACCGAGACTTTGCTGTCCGTCGAAGGCGCTGACGTGGCTGTTGCCGCTGAAGCGGACGCCGCTCCCGCACTGCCTAACGGCTTTGTGACTCTGGGCCTGGCCCCTGAGTTGGTGCAAGCCGTGGCCGACCTGGGCTACACCCAGCCTACCGCTGTGCAAATGCAAACCATCCCCATGGCTATGCAAGGCGAGTCCGCTCGTTTTGTCGACCTGATGGTGTCCAGCCAAACCGGTAGCGGCAAAACCGCTGCTTTCCTACTGCCCGTGCTGCACACTCTGCTGCGCCAGCAAGCCGAAGCCGAAGCCGCTGAAAAAGCCGAATACGAAGCCGCTGTGGCCGAAGCTGCTGCCAACGGCGAAGCTGCTCCCAAGCGCGCCAAGCGCAAAGACCCCACCAATGCACGCAACTTCAAGGCCGCAACCCCCGGTGCCCTGATCCTGTGCCCCACCCGCGAACTGGCCCAGCAAGTGGCCCATGACGCGATTGGCCTGGTGGCCCATTGCCGTGGCCTGCGCGTGGCCAACGTGGTCGGCGGCATGCCTTACCAGTTGCAAATCGCCAAGCTGCAAAATGCTAACTTGGTGGTGGCTACTCCTGGCCGTCTGTTGGATTTACAGCGTTCGCAGCAAATTAAGCTCGACCAGGTGCAGTTCCTGGTGGTGGACGAAGCCGACCGTATGCTCGATCTGGGCTTCTCGGACGACCTCGCCGATGTCAACCAAATGACCATTGGCCGCAAGCAAACCATGATGTTCAGCGCCACCTTCGCGCCGCGCATCCAGCAACTGGCCCAGCGCGTGATGCGCGAACCCCAGCGCGTCACCATCGACAGCCCACAAGAAAAACACCAGAACATCAAGCAAATCTTGTTCTGGGCCGATAACGCCCAGCACAAGCGCAAGCTGCTTGACCACTGGCTGCGTGACACCTCGATTGCCCAGGCGATCGTGTTTGCCAGCACCCAGATCGAGTGCGACGGCCTGGCCGCCGACCTGCAACAAGAGGGCTTCAGCGCCGTCGCATTGCACGGTGCCCTGAGCCAGGGTCTGCGCAACCGCCGCCTGATGGCTCTGCGCCAAGGCCAAGTGCAAATCCTGGTGGCAACCGATGTGGCTGCCCGTGGTATTGACGTGCCCAGCATCAGCCACGTGTTCAACTTTGGCTTGCCAATGAAGGCCGAAGACTACACCCACCGTATTGGCCGTACCGGCCGTGCGGGTCGCGACGGTATCGCCGTGACCTTCGCTGAAATGCGCGACCGCCGCAAGATTTTCGACATCGAAAGCTACAGCCACCAACAGTTCAAGGCGGAAGTGATTCCTGGTATGGAGCCACAACAGCGCCAGCCCGATTCGCGTCCTCCACGTGCCGGTGGCGGTGGTTTTGGTGGTGGCAGCCGTGATGGAGCTCCCCGTGGTCGCAGCTTTGGTCCTTCGCCCCGTGGCAATGACCGCGGCGGCTTCGGTGGCGGCGGCAATGGTGGTGGCTTCGGCGGCGATCGTGGTGGTCAGCGCGATGGTGGCAGCTACGGCGGTGCCAGCGGTTTCAACGACCGCAACAGCCGTCCTCCAGCCCGCACCGGTGGCTTCCAGGGCAACGGCGGTGGCTTTGGTGGCGACCGTGGTGCTCCTCGTGGCGATTTTGCCCCCCGTGGCGACCGTGCTGACTTCGCTCCCCGTAGTGATTTCGCGCCCCGTCCCGACTTTGCTCCCCGTGGTGAGCGCACCGACTTCGCCCCCCGTGGCGACCGTGCCGAGCGTGGTGACTTCAATGCACCCCGTCCCGCCTTCTCCAAGCCTGCTTTCAGCAAGCCCGGTGTCGGTGCTGGCAACGGCGGCAAAGTGTTTGTGCCCCGCGACACCAAGAAGCGTCTGGCTCCCAAGCCCGCACGTTAATTCCTAAGGTTTTGACCTTCTAAAAAACCAGGCCCCTGCGGCCTGGTTTTTTTTCGCCCAAAGCTGAAGGGCCTTCTATTTGCGCTGCGGCGAGCCGCCACAATACCCGTCTGGAGGTTATCAACGTGTCCCAACTGTCATCCCCGGCCGACTACACCCAATTGTTCGCGCTGGCCCCTGTGTCCCTGTGGCTGGAGGATTTCAGCGCGCTCAAACGCCTGTTTGACGGCTGGCGTGCCGAGGGCATTACTGATTTGCGCACCCATGTGGCGGTGTATCCCGAATGCCTGGCCGAATGCGCGGCGTCCTTGCAAGTTCTGGAGGTCAACCAGCGCACGTTGGAGCTGTTTGGTGCCAGCAGCCAAGAGCACTTGTTGGCCAATTTGCAGCAGGTGTTTCGCGGCGACATGTTGGACCACCTGGCGCATCAGATGATTCCTATGTGGGACGGGCAGATGGGTTTTGCCGTGCAGACCGTGAACTACACGCTGGACGGTCGCCGGCTGGATGTCAAAGTACAGGCCCGCGTACTGCAAGGCCACGAGGAACTTTGGGACCGCGTGATGGTGTCCCTGCAAGACATCACCCAAGAGCTGCAAACCTCGAACCTGCTGGCTGCCAGTGAACAGCATGCGCGCAACCTGTTCGACTACTCCCCGGTGTCCCTGTGGGTAGAGGACTTCAGCGCGGTGAAGCGGCTGATTGAAGACGTACGCATGCGCGGCATCGAAGACTTTCGCACCTTCATCAATGTGCACCCTGAATTTGTGACCCGCTGCATGCAGGAAATCCGCGTCATCGACGTGAACCAGCAAACCCTCACCATGTTTGGAGCCCAAAACAAAGCCGAGCTGCTGGTCCGACTGGGCGATGTGTTCCAGGGCGAAATGCGCGATTCATTTGCCGAGCAGCTCTGCGAGCTGTGGCAAGGCAAAACCACCTTGATGCGCGAAGTGGTCAACTACCGGCTCAGCGGCGACCTGGTCAACATCCACATGCAGTTTGCCGTGCTGCCCGGGCACTTGGCCGATTGGGACCTGGTGCTGGTCTCGCTGGTGGACATCACCGCGCGCAAAAAGGCCGAGGCCTACCTCGAATACCTGGGCAAGCACGACTCGCTGACGCAGCTGCGCAACCGCGCCTTCTACATGGACGAGCTCAACCGCCTGTCGCGCAAGGGCCCATGGCCGCTGAGCGTGCTGGTGATGGACCTGAACGGCCTGAAGCAAATCAACGACGAGCACGGCCATGTGGCGGGCGATGCGCTGCTTCGGCGGGCGGGCGAGGTGTTCAGCAAGGTGGCGAGTCCGCAGGCTTGTGCGGCGCGTACCGGTGGCGATGAATTTGCCATGCTGCTGCCCGGCTCGGACGAGCGCGGGGCGCAGGCCACCATCGACCGCCTGCATTCGATCCTGGAACTCAACAACCAGTTTTATTCCGGCCACAAGCTCAGTATCGCCATCGGTATGGCCACCTGTACGTCCAGCGACCAGTTGGAGGCCACACTGATCCGGGCCGACCGTGCCATGTACGTCGAAAAAACCCGCTACTACCAAGAGCAGAACATCGAGCGGCGCGGGCACATCGGTTAGACGGCAATGGGCTATACCCTGGTTGATGCCGTACAGGCGTTTGCGCCGACCCTGCCCCTGACCGTGGCGTTCAGTGGTGGAGCCGATTCCACCGCCTTGCTGCTGGCCTGTGCCGAGCGCTGGCCGGGCCAGGTGCAGGCTGTGCACATCCACCACGGGCTGCAGGCCGCCGCCGATGATTTTGTGCGCCACTGCGAAGCTTTTTGTACCGGGCTGCAGGTGCCGCTGCAGGTGGTACGTGTCCAGGCCCAGCCTGCGCCCGGCGAAAGCCCGGAGGATGCAGCCCGCAAGGCACGTCACAAGGCTTTTGGGGCGATAGCGCAGGTGGAATCTACACAGTTTGCTATCAAAACTATAGTGTTGGCCCAACATGCCGATGACCAGGTGGAGACCCTGCTGCTGGCCCTGAGCCGGGGCGCAGGCCTGCCGGGGCTGGCCTGCATGCCCGCCAGCTGGGCGCGCGACGGCATCCAGTACCACCGCCCGCTGCTGGGTGTGCGGGCCGACCACATCCGCGACTGGCTGGCGCAGCGCGGCGTGGCGTACGTGACGGACCCGACCAACGCAGACCAGCGCTTCACCCGCAACCGCATCCGCGCCCAGTTGCTGCCGGTGCTGGAGGCCGCGTTTCCGCAGTTCCGCGAAACCTTTGCCCGCAGTGCGGCCCACGCAGCGCAGGCGCAAACTGTGCTGGCGGAAGTGGCGGTGCAAGATTTGGCCACCGTGGGTAATCCGCCTGCCATTGCCACCCTGCAAAGCCTGTCATTTGCCCGCCAAGCCAACGTGTTGCGCCACTGGCTCACGGGCAGCCACCACACCACGCCCAGCACCGCGCAATTGCACGAGTTGCAGCACCAAATCGCCGCCTGTACCACCCGCGGGCAAAAAATCCACATTAAAGTGGGCGCAGGCTTTGCCGTGCGCCGGGGCTTGTTACTGGATTGGTACAATCCGAAGGCTTTGCCTATCGCATCCGCGACCGCTGCAAAGCCCGGGTAATTCGTGCCGTCAGGCATTCAACTTCTAGCGTCTTCTACATTCCATGGCATTGATCGTTCACAAATACGGCGGCACGTCGATGGGCTCCACCGAGCGCATCCGCCTTGTCGCCAAGCGCGTCGCCAAATGGGCGCGCGCGGGCCACCAGATGGTGGTGGTCCCCAGCGCCATGAGCGGCGAAACCAACCGCCTGCTGGGCCTGGCCAAAGAGCTGGCACCCGCCAAAATCACCGATGCCTACCAGCGCGAACTCGACATGCTAGCCTCTACCGGCGAGCAGGTCTCGGTGGCCTTGCTGGCCATTGCGCTGCAAGGCGAGGGCATGGAGTCGGTCAGCTATGCCGGTTGGCAAGTGCCGATTCTGACCAACAGCGCCCATACCAAGGCGCGTATCGAATCCATCGACGACCAGAAGGTACGTGTCGATCTGGTGGCCGGCAAGGTCGTCATCGTCACCGGCTTCCAGGGCGTGGACGAAGCGGGCAACATCACCACGCTGGGTCGTGGTGGCAGCGACACCTCGGCCGTGGCCGTTGCCGCCGCCATGAAAGCCGCTGAATGCCTGATCTACACCGACGTGGACGGCATCTACACCACCGACCCCCGCGTCGTGCCCGAGGCGCGCCGCCTGCAGACCGTAGGCTTTGAAGAAATGCTGGAGATGGCCTCCATGGGCTCCAAAGTGCTGCAGATTCGCTCGGTCGAATTTGCAGGCAAATACAAAGTGCCGCTGCGGGTGCTGTCCAGCTTCACCCCGTGGGACATCGACATCGCCATTGAAGCCAAATCTGGCACCCTGATTACTTTTGAAGAAGACGAAAATATGGAACAAGCCATTGTCTCGGGCATCGCGTTCAACCGCGACGAAGCCAAAGTCTCCGTGCTGGGCGTGCCCGACACCCCTGGTATTGCTTACCAAATTCTGGGTGCCGTGGCCGATGCCAACATCGAAGTCGATGTGATCATCCAAAACGTTAGCAAAGACGGCAAAACCGACTTCAGCTTCACCGTGCACCGCAACGACTTCGCCAAGACGGTCGATCTGCTGAAAGAAAAAGTGCTGCCCAAGCTGGGTGCCACCGAAATCATTGGCGATGCCAAGATTTGCAAGGTCAGCATCGTCGGAATTGGCATGCGTAGCCATGTGGGCGTGGCCTGCAAAATGTTCCGCTGCCTGAGCGAAGAAGGCATTAACATCCAGATGATTTCCACCAGCGAAATCAAGACCTCGGTGGTGATCGACGAGAAGTACATGGAGCTGGCCGTGCGTGCCCTGCACAAAGCTTTTGAACTCGACCAGCCCGTGGCGTAAAAAACCACCGAAAGTCGTGCGATAATCTTAGTCTTGGAGACGTGACCGAGTGGCCGAAGGTGCTCCCCTGCTAAGGGAGTATGGGACTTAAAATTCCATCGAGGGTTCGAATCCCTCCGTCTCCTCCAAAAACACGAAAGCGCTGCAACTGCAAAGTTGCAGGGCTTTTTTGTTGGTGTTATTTTTTAGCAATACCCCAGCGCCAGACTCAAATTCGCAAATCGACGACAGTTAGTTCATGAGCATTGTTGTCTGGTTAAAAAAAGATCTGCGATCGGCTCACCACGCGCCGCTGGCGGCTGCAGCGGCCCTGCCGGGCGCGGCCTTGGCGGTGTTTGTCATGGAGCCCGAATGGTTGGCCAGCCCAGAATGCGATGCCCAGCATGTAGCGTTCACTCTGGCCTGCCTAGCCGAGCTGCGCAGTGTGCTGGCAGAGCGCGGCCTGCCGCTGCTGGTGCAGGTGGGGCCGGTGTTGCAGGTGTTTGCCGAGTTGCAGCGCAGCCATGGCTTTCAGCACCTGCTGAGCCACGAGGAAACCGGCTCCGGCTGGACTTATGCACGCGATCTGGCGGTGGGGGACTGGTGCCGTGCGCAGGGCGTGCAGTGGCAGGAGTTTGCCCACACCGGGGTCATCCGCCGCCTGCGTTCGCGCAACGGCTGGGCGGCGCGTTGGCAGCAGCGCATGGCGGCACCACAGGTGGCGATGCCTGCGGGCTGGGCTGGTGCGCGGGTCGCCATGTCGGATTTGCCCACGCTGGCCCAACTGGGCTGCACGCCCCATGGCCGCCAGTTGCAGGCCGCAGGCGAGGCGGCCGCGCGCGCCACCTTGCACAGCTTTTTGCATCTGCGCGGTGGCGACTATCGGCAGTCGCTGTCCAGCCCTTTGACGGCCGAAGAGGGCTGCAGCCGCCTCGGCCCGCATCTGGCTTTTGGCTCGCTGTCGGTGCGGCAGGTGTACCAGGCGACCGAGGCACGGATTGCGCAGATCAAGGCCGAGGGCGACCCGGACGGGCGGCACTGGGTCGCGGCTTTGCGCGGATTTTCGGGGCGGCTGCACTGGCACTGCCATTTCATGCAAAAGCTGGAGGACGCACCGCGCATCGAATTCCAGAACTTCGCCCGCGTGTGCGACGGTCTGCGCGAAAACGACTTCGATGCAGCCCGCTTCGAGGCCTGGTGCGCGGGCCAGACCGGCTATCCCATGGTCGATGCCTGCATGCGCAGCCTGCGCGCTACCGGCTGGCTGAACTTTCGCATGCGCGCCATGCTGGTGTCGTTTGCGTCCTACCACCTGTGGCTGCACTGGCGGGCTACGGGCGTGTTTTTGGCGCGGCAGTTTTTGGACTTTGAGCCCGGCATCCACTGGAGCCAGATGCAGATGCAAAGCGGCACCACCGGTATCAACACCTTGCGCATTTACTCGCCCACCAAACAGGCGCAAGACCACGACCCGGCCGGCGTGTTCATCCGCCGCTGGGTGCCCGAGCTGGCACAGGTGCCCTTGATATTGCTGGCCACGCCGTGGCGCATGGGTGCGGCGCAGCAGCGTAGCGTGGGCTGTGTGCTGGGCCAGGATTACCCTGCGCCTATCGTGGACGATGCGGCCGCGGTAAAGATGGCCAAAGAGCGGCTGTATGGCCTGCGCGGTACGGCAGAATCACGGGCCGAAGCGGATGCGATCCAGAACCGGCATGGCTCGCGCAAAGCGGGTTTGCCGCGCACAGGAATGGCCCGCAGCAAGTCTCCACGCGTGCCGCAGGCCTCACCGCAGCTGGATCTGTTTGTAGACTGAGGATAGTGGTTTTGCTATTTAATATGTAGCGTATACCGTATATTCCACCTGTGCTAGAGGCCAAAATGGCTAATAAAAATTAAAGGAGATAGCGGATATGGCTTGTATCGTCAAACCGTGCCGTAAGCGGGTCTTGCCCCTGCCGGGAGATGCAGGGCGCGTTGCATGAACAAGCTGGAAGGGGTACGTCTGCGGTGGGTGACATTTTTGGTGACTGGCGCGATGTTCATGGAGGTACTGGACGGCAACATCATCGCCACCGCCTTGCCAGACATGGCGCGCTCGTTCGGGGTGCATGCGGTGCAGCTCAACGTGGCGATGAGCGCCTACCTGCTGGCGCTGGGCGTGTTCATCCCGGTCAGTGGGTGGATTGCCGACCGCGTCGGCCCGCGCCAAGTATTCGCCTGCGCCATTGCCGGTTTCACGCTGACCTCGGTGGTCTGCGGGTTGGTCACGGACCTGCATACCTTCATCGCACTGCGGGTGCTGCAGGGTGCCAGCGGTGCGCTGATGGTGCCGGTGGGGCGCTTGCTGGTGCTGCGCCACACACCGCAAGCCGGGCGCATGGCGGCGATGTCCAACCTGGTCTGGCCCGCGCTGGTGGCCCCGGTGCTCGCGCCGCCGCTGGGCGGCTTCATCGTGAACCACGCCAGCTGGCACTGGATCTTTTTTCTCAACGTGCCGCTGGGCATGGTGGCCTTTGGCTTGGCGCTGTGGCTCATCCCGAAGCTGGAGCCTGCGACGCGCAAGCCCTTCGATTGGACCGGTTTTGTGCTGTGCGGCGGTGGCATGTTTGCCCTGCTGGGTGGGCTGGAGCAGCTGAGCAACGCGGTCGATGCGGTCAACCTGTTGGTGTGCGTGGGCGGCGGTATGTTGCTGGCCGCGGCCGTGCGGCATTTCCGCCGTGCAGCCAGCCCGATGTTGGACCTGGCGCCGATGCGCTTCCCTACCTTTCGGGCGGCCATGGTCGGCGGTTCCCTCGCGCGCATGGGGATCAGCAGCCTGCCGTTTTTGTTGCCGCTGATGTTCCAGCTCGGTCTGGGCATGGATGCCTTGCATTCGGGCCTGTGGCTGCTGGTGATGTTTGCGGGCAACTTGTCCATGAAGAGCGTGACCACGCCCATCCTGCGGCGCTTCGGCTACCGCCCGGTGATGCTCTGGAACGGGCTGCTGGTCGCGCTGTGCCTGGCTTCCTGGGCGCTGGTGGGGCCTGCCACGCCTGCTGCCGTGCTGGTGCCCATGTTGTTCATCAGCGGCATGACGCGTTCGATGCAGTTCACCTGCCTTGGCACCATCGCCTTCGCCGACGTACCCGAGCGGCAGATGGCCGATGCCAACGGGCTGTTCAACGTGGTCTCACAGGTCAGCATGGCCGCGGGCATCACCCTGGGTGCGATGGCGGTCCGCCTGGGCCAGGGGCTGTCGGGCTCGCTGGGCGTGGCCACGACTGCCTTTGAGTACAAGCTGGCGTTCGTGGTCGCCGCTACGGTCGCGCTGGTGGGCTTGCTGGACACCCTGCGCCTGCCCCAGGGGGCGGGGGACCATTTTGTGGCGCGTAAGTAGGGCTACTTCACCAGCGGCCGCACGGTGGTGAAGCCACCATCCACCGCAATTACCTGCCCCGTAATGCGCGCCGCGCCGTCACTCAGCAGCCAGGCCATGGCATCGGCCACCTGCACCGCGGTTTGCACGCCGCCTAGCGGGTATTGCTTGCCCGCGCCTTCGCGCATCGCGTCCATGCGCAGCATGCCGGCGGTCATGGGGGTGTCGGTCATGCCGGGGGCGACTACATTGACGCGCATGCCCAGCGGGGCGTAGGTGGCGGCGGCGCTGCGGGCCAGGGCTTCGATGCCGCCTTTGGCGGCGGCGATGGCTTCGTGGTTAGCTACGCCTATGCGCGAGACCACGCTGGAGGCGAGTACTGCCGCGCCTTGCAGCTTGGCCACGCGCAGGGCTTCCACCCAGGCTTGCAGCATGAAGAAGGCGCTGTCCAGGTTGATGCGCAGCACCTCGCGGTACTGGGCCGCCGTGCTGCGGTGCAGGGGCGCAATCAGGGTGCTGCCGACGCAGTGGGCCAGCAGCGTGGGCGGGCCACCGAGCTGGGCCACGCAGGCGGCAATCGCCTCGGCGGCACCTTCTGGCGTGGTGGTGTCGACGGCGATGTGGGCATCGGCTGCCAATTCGGCCAGCGTGGCGGCATCGCGGCCTACTGCGGCGACGCGGTGCCCTGCTTGGCGCAACTGGGCCACGACTTCACGGCCTATGCCACCGCGTGCGCCGGTCACCAGGGCGATCTGGGGGATTGTCGTTGTCATGGGGAGTGCTTTCTAAAGGGTGGTCAAACAAGGGGCCTGCCGACAGGCCTGCCAGTCCGGGGAGGTCGTGCAACTGGGTGATGCCACGCGCGGTGCGCGTCCACCACTGCGAGAACGAGGTGCAGGGGCGGGCGACTTCGGCAAACAACAGCGGGGCGGGTTCGACCTGGGCAAAGGCGCTCAGATCCACGTGTGCGTCGGCCACCGTGCGTACCGATCGTGCACCGCGCAGGGCTTGATGCAGCGTGGCGGTGTCGGCGTGCCAGCGGGCCGTGGTCAGCTCGGCCATGCGGGCCCCCACAAAGCTCCAGCGCAGGCGGCTCCAGGGCCAGGTGCTATGGAATCCTTCAAGATAGATGCCAATGCACAGTGTCTGGGCGGGCAGGTCCGGCGGGAGGCGCAGCGCCCAGGGGTGGACCAGCCAGACGTCGCGGCCGGCTACCAGCGCGGCATCGGGGGCGGTGACATCGGGCGGGGTGGGGGACACCGCGGGCTCCACCAGGCCTTCGGTTCCGGGCAACCCGGCTATGGCGCGTGGGCTGTGGGCGATGGCATCCAGCGCGGCGTAGGACGTATCGATCGCGCTGCCGGGGCTGTGCCAGTCGGGTGGCGAGTACTTAGCCACGTTTTCGGCGTTGAACAGGTAGGGCTTGGTGCTGCCCGTGCCCGCCACCCATTGCCAGCTCAGGTGGTTGCTGGCTAGGTCGCCGTCGAGCAGGTGGGCAATCATCCAGTCGGCCCCGGCGCACCAATGCACTTTGCGGATGTGCACGATGTAGCTGGCCAGCCACATGCGGGCGTGGTTGTGCAAGTAGCCGGTGGCATAGAGGGTGCGCACGGCGGTGTCGATGGCCGGGATGCCGGTGCGGGCCTGGAGGATGTCGGCGGGCATCTCGGGGGCGTAGGCGCTCTTGGGCAGCAGCCCTTCGTGCAGCGACTGCAAGATGCCGTTGCCCTGGTGCTGCCACACGTGGCGGAAGTATTCGCGCCAGCCCAGCTCGAAGACGAGCTTGTGCCCTATGTCCAGCCTGTGCTGCGCCGCCACGTCCGCCAGCACCTCGGGCAGGGTGACCAAGCCGTGGGTGATGTAGGGCGACAGGCCGGTGACGGCACCTTCGATGGCGTTGCGGCTACGGGCGTATTCGGCGGGGCGCACGGCTTTGAGGCGGGCCTGGGCGGCGGCCAGGGTGGGTTCGAAGCTCATGTAATACCTCCCACTGCACCGCTGCGAATGGCGGCGGCGCGTTCGGCCACGGCCTGCTTTTGCGTTTCGCTCAGGCGGGCCAAATTGCGCACCTGCAGCGCCATGCGCGGGTTCTTGGCCAGCAGCTTTTCGTGCCGCGCCAGAAAGTCCCAGTACAGCGTGGTGTACGGGCAGGCAAGCGCGCCTTCGCGCAGGGCCGGGTCGTAGCGGCAGCTGGCGCAATGCTGTTTGCTGCCCATGCGTTCGATGTATTTGCCGGTGGCGATGTAGGGTTTGCTGGCCATCAGGCCGCCGTCGGCGTACATCGCCATGCCCAAGGTGTTGGGCAGCTCCACCCATTCCACGGCATCCACGTAGACCGATAAGTACCAGGCGTGCACCTGCTGTGGCTCTACGCCCAGCAGCAGGGCGAACAGGCCGGTCACCATCAGCCGCTGGATGTGGTGGCTGTAGCCGTGGGCCAGGGTTTGTTCGATCGCGTCGTGCAGGCAGGCCATGTCGGTCTGGCCGGTCCAGTACCAGGCGGGAAGCTGCTCATGTGCATCCAGGGCATTGCGCTCGGCGTAGCCGGGCATTTGCGTCCAGTAAATGCCGCGCACGTACTCGCGCCAGCCCAGAATCTGGCGGATAAAGCCCTCTACACAGGCCAGCGGTGCCGCGCCCACTTGGTAGGCGGCTTCGGCGGCGGACACCACCTCGCGCGGGTTCAGCAGCTTGAGGTTCAGCGCCGCCGACAGGTGCGAGTGGTACAGCCAGGCCTCGCCCGGCCACAGGGCATCCTGGTAGCGGCCAAACAGCGGCAGGCGCTCGACGATGAAGGCATCCAGCGACTGCAGCGCCTGCGCGCGGGTGACGGGCCAGGCAAAGCTGTCCAGCGTGCCGGGGTGGCTGGCGAAACGGGTGTTGACCAGTGCGATGACCTCCTGCGTGGTGGCATCGGGTGCGAACGTGGTGCGGGGCGGCACGGTGCCGGGGCCGGTTTTGCCAAAGGCTTCGCGGTTCTCGGCATCGAAGTTCCACTGGCCGCCAGCGGGCTGCTCGCCTTCCATCAACACGCCGTGCTGTTTGCGCAGGGCGCGGTAAAAATATTCGAGGCGGATGGTTTTGCGGTCTTGGGCGTGGGCGGCGAACTGGCGCACGGTGGCGTAGAAGTGGCGGTCTTCGCGCACGTCCAGCGGCACACCTGTTTGCTTGGCCACGGCCTGGATCGCTTGGTACACACGGAAATCACCTGCACCGCTGATGATGCATGCGCGAGGCGCTAGTTTTTCTATAGCAAATTGCAATTCGGCGGCCAGATTGCCCTGGTTGTCGGCCTGGTCTAGGCGGGTGTAGTGCAATGGCAGACCTGCATCCCGCAGGCCTTTGGCAAAGTGGCGCATGGCCGCCAGAAACAGGGCGATGCGCTGCTTGCTGGACCAGATGTGGGTGGACTCCTCGGCCACTTCGGCCATCCACACGGCATCTTGTGCGGGGTCGAAGTCGTCGAAGGCGCTAGAGGCTAGGTCAAGCTGGTCGCCCAGCACGATGACCAGGTTTCTAAGCATGTTTGGCCTTGGGGGCTTGTCGGCAGGCATCGGAGCAGTACTTCACCTCGGCCCAGTTTTTGGCCCAGCACTTGCGCCAGGCCATGGCCCTGCCGCAAGCCACACAGGGCTTGCTGGGCAGGGACTGCTTGTTGCCCTTGAACGTAGCAGCGGGCATCAGGCCTTCTTGGCCCAGGCGCTGCACCAGCCTTTGGCGCTGACCACTTTGCCTGCAAACAGCGGGCAGGCACCGGCGGCATCGGCCGGTTTGCCCTGGTACAGCGCACAGCTACCGCACATCTGGGCCGCGGCGTGGTTGGGATACTTTTTGGCATCCACCTTGGTGGTGTCGGCAGCATAGCCCAGGGCGGCGGCCTGGGGGTCTTTTTCATCGACCTTGGCCTGGGCGTGCACGCTGGTGCTGAGGGTGGAAAGGGCTGCACTGGTGGCCGCAAGGGACATCAGGAAAACGCGTCGTGGGTGGGTCATTTTGGGTATCTCCTGCCGATGTTCCCCAGGGGAAGATCGGCGGACTGCCTCCGTCAAAAGCAACGGTGGCCGGAGCATACGCAAGACCAGCGCGCGCCGCTTTGATCAAAATCAATACGCAGCAGTTTAGTCTGATACTACTCAGTCACTTTTTCAATCACCCTGTGATCCGCGGTGCGCCCAGCCGGTGGTGTGCTTCTCAATGAAGCTGAACAGCTCGTACATCACCATGGCCATCGCGCCCACCACCATCAGCCCGGCAAAGGCCAGGCCCATCTGCATGCTGGAGCCGGCCGAGATCAATAAGTAGCCAATACCTTCGTTGGCGGCGGTCATCTCCGACACCGTGGTGCCCACAAACGCCAGGGTGATGGCCACCTTGAGTGAACCAAAAAAGTAGGGCATAGAGCGCGGCAGGCCCACCTTGGTGAGTACGTCCCAGCGCTTGGCACCCAGTACCCGCAGCACGTCTTCCAGCTCGGGCTCCAGCGTCGCCAGGCCGGTGGCGATGTTGACCATGATGGGGAAGAAGCTGATCAAAAACGCGGTGAGGATGGCCGGGCCGGTGCCAATGCCAAACCACACCACCAAAATCGGCACAAACGCGACCTTGGGCAGGGCGTTGAAGGCCGTCATCAGCGGGTAGATGGCGGCGAACGCCAGGCGCGAGCTGCCCACCACAAAGCCCAGCAGCACGCCGACCACAATCGCCAGGCAGAAGCCCGCCATCGTCACCCAGTAGGTGCGCCAGGCGTGGGCGGCGATGGTGCCTTTGAATTCGACCAGCTGGGTCCAGATGCGCCAGGGGCTGGGGAAGATGAATTCGGACACGTTGAAGGTGCTGCAAATGCCCTGCCACAGCAGCAGGATGGCCAGCAGCAGTACCCAGGGCGACCAAGTTTCTAATGTTTTCTTGTGCATAAATAGGAGATTCTTTGTAAGTCAGGGGGCGACGGGCGACCCCTCGTGAAACACCGTGGAACCGGCTTTGCCGGGCCACAGGTGTTGCCCCCTGCAAGGGGGTGGGCGCTACATGCGTTATCGACCCTTCGGGCCGATCCCGGGGAAGTGAGTAGCCTGGGGGTGTTCACTTGTTTCTGCCGATGTGGCCGCGCAGGGCGTGCACGATGTCGGTGAACGCGGGCGTGTAGGTCAGCTCCAGGTCGCGCGGGCGGGGCAGGTCTATGTGCTGTTTGTGCATAAAGCGGCCCGGGCTTTTGCCCATCACGTACACCGTGTCGGCCAGAAACACCGACTCGCGCAGGTCGTGGGTCACCAAGATCACGTTGAAGCGCTGCTCGGTCCACAGGTCGCGCAGGATGCACCACAGCTCTTCGCGGGTAAAGGCATCGAGTGCGCCAAAGGGCTCGTCGAGCAGCAGCATTTTGGGTTCGTGGATGAGTGCGCGGCAGATGCTGGCGCGCTGCTGCATGCCGCCCGAGAGCTGCCAGGGAAACTTGTCTTCATAGCCGCCCAGCCCTACCTTTTGCAGCAACTGGCGGGCGCGCTCCACGTATTCCTTGCGCTTGGCTTTGAAATTGGAGCGGTAGGGCTCCACGATTTCCAGCGGCAGCAGCACGTTGTCTACCGTGGTGCGCCAGGGCAGCAGCGATGGTGCCTGGAAAGCCATGCCCGATATCTTCAGCGGCCCGGTGACCGGCTGGCCGTCGATGCGGATACTGCCCCTGGACGGCATCTTCAGCCTGGTGGCCAGCTTCATGAAGGTGGACTTGCCGCAGCCCGACGGGCCGACGATGGCGATGAATTCGCCCTGCTGCACCTGCAGGTCGATCGCCTCTACCGCAAACTGGTTCTGTGCCAGCAATGTGTCGTTGTAGGCCAGCCAGACATCGCGGAAGTCCACAAAAGGAGGTGTGTTCACAAATTTATAAGAAATAGGCCTCTAGCGTAGATTCTGCTTACGCTAGTAGCTATTAAAAAAATAGTAATTACTTTTTGGCGGATAAAACGTTTAACTCGGCCGCACTGGGCAAAAAGCTGCCGTTCCACACCGCGTCGGGGTTGACCCGCGTTTTGGTGGCAAATGCGTCCGACACCTGTGAGGCCATCAGCGACAGGCGCGGTGGCGTGGTTTGGCCAAAGCCCTCGACGCGGGCATTGGGGGTGTTGATGGCGGTGTCGATGGCCATGTTCAGGCGGCGCAGTTCCAGGGGTGCGTTGATGATGCCGTCGCGGGCCTTTACGTCTTCGATGGCGGCGGCAGGCCGGACGATGACTTCTTTCATGCCCTTGGCAAAGGCCTGCAAGAAGGCTTTGACGGCGGCCGGGTTCTCCTTGATGAGCTTGGGCGAGGCGATGATGGCGTTGCCGTACAGCTTCACGCCAAACTGCGGGTAGGGCAGCACCAGTACGTCGGCGGCTTGGGTGCCGCGCGCTTCCAGGTTCAGCAGCGAGGTGAAGGTGAAGCCGGTGATGGCATCCACGTCGCCGCGCACCAGCATGGTTTCGCGCAGTGGTGGGTCCATGCTGGTCCACTGCACGCCGGTAATGCCGTTGGCCTTGGCAAAGATGGGGAAGGCGCGGCGGCCTGCGTCAAACACCGGGGCACCGAACTTTTTGCCGCTCAGGTCGGCGGGGGTTTTGATGCCGGATTTCTTCAGCACCATCACCGAGGCCGGGGTGTCGGCGTAGACCATCATCACCGCCACCGGCTTGTTGGGCGCGTCGGGGTTGTTGGCGTGGAACTACATCAGCGCGGCCATGTCGGAAAAGCCCATGTCGTAGGCCCCCGAGGCTACCCGCGTCACAGTGCCGCCCGAGCCGTTGCCCACGTCGATCGTCACGTCCAGCTTGGCATCCTTGAAATAGCCACGGGCCGCCGGGGTGAGGAACAGCGCTGCCGGGCCTTCGAAGCGCCAGTCGAGCTGGAACTTGATGGGCGTTGTCTGGGCGAAGGCGGGGGCGGTGAGCAGCAGGGCGGCGCTGGCAAGGACGGTGTGCAGAAAGACGCGTTTTTTCATCGGGACTCCAAAGGGGTATCCAAACGTTACAGCAATAAGGGTGCCACTAAAACAAAAAAGCGCACTATAAAAGTGCGCATTTTTTGCCTGCGATCACCCCAATTGCAAAGGAATCAAAGCTGGTGCAATCCCCGCAGGGGAAACCAGCGCCTCCAGAACACCATGGAACTGGCTTTGCCAAGCCGTAGGTGTTGCCCCCTGCGTGTCGCATCGGTTTTGGCAAACCGATGCGAGGGGGTGGCGCTGCGACACGAAGTGCGCAAGCCTAGGGGTGTACCTACTTGCGGAAGGTCACCGCGTTGGCTACTGCGAGCGCTGTCATGTTGACCACGCGGCGCACGGTGGCCGATGGGGTCAGGATGTGTGCCGAGGCGGCTGCACCCAACAGGATGGGGCCGACCGTCACGCCGTTGCCGCCGGTAACCTTGAGCACGTTGAACAAGATGTTGGCCGCGTCCAAGTTGGGGCAGACCAGCAGGTTGGCTTCACCGTGCAGGTTGGTTTCGGCATCCAGCAGCGCGGCTTCGCGCATGGGCTGCAGCAGGGCGGTGTCGCCTTGCAGCTCGCCATCGGACTCGATGTCCGGGGCCATGGCCCTGAACAGTTCGTGGGCGGTGCGCATTTTGCGGGCCGAGGGGCGGTCGGATGAGCCGTAGTTGGAGTGCGACAAAAACGCCACCTTGGGCGGCAGGCCGAAGCGGGCCACTTCGTCGGCGGCCATCACGGCGATGCTGGCGAGCTGCTCGGCGGTGGGGTCTTCGTTGACAAACGCGTCGGTGATGAACAGGGTGTGCTTCTCCAGCATCAGCGCGTTCAGTGCCGCAAAGCCAGACGCACCTTTCTTCAAGCCGATGATGTCGTTGATGTGCTGCAAATGCCCTTCGTAGCGGCCCAGCAGGCCACACAGCATGGCATCGGCATCGCCCAGGCGCACCATCAGCGCGGCGATGGTGGTGTTGGAGCGGCGCACGGCGGCCTTGGCCACGTCTTGCGACACGCCGCGGCGGCCCATCAGGCGGTGGTAGGTTTCCCAGTACTGGCGGAAGCGGGCGTCGTCCTCGGGGTTCACCACTTCTACATCGGTACCCACGCGGATGCGCAGACCGGCTTTGAGAATGCGCGCCTCGATGACGGCGGGGCGGCCGATCAAAATGGGGTGGGCCAGGTTTTCGTCCACGGCGAGCTGGGCGGCGCGCAGTACGCGTTCGTCTTCTCCTTCGGCATAGGCTACGCGCTTGGCGTTGGCAGGCACGGCCTTGGCAGCGCTGAACACCGGGCGCATGAACATGCCGGTTTGGTAGACAAAGCGCATCAGGCTTTGGCGGTAGGCCTCGTAGTCCTTGATCGGGCGGGTGGCTACGCCGGACTCCTCGGCGGCCTTGGCCACGGCAGGGGCGATGCGCAGAATCAGGCGCGAGTCAAACGGCGTGGGGATCAGGTATTCGCTGCCAAACACCAGCTCTTTGCCCGAGTAGGCGGCGGCCACTTCTTCGCTGATGTCGGCCTTGGCCAGGTCGGCAATCTGGCGCACGCAGGCCAGCTTCATGGCTTCGGTGATCTTGGTTGCGCCGCAGTCGAGTGCGCCCCGGAAGATGTACGGGAAGCACAGCACGTTGTTGACCTGGTTCGGGTAGTCCGAGCGGCCGGTGGCAATGATGCAATCGGGGCGCACGGCCTTGGCCAGCTCGGGGCGGATTTCGGGCTCGGGGTTGGCCAGCGCCAGGATGATGGGCTTGGCGGCCATGGTTTTGACCATTTCGGCCGTCAGCACACCGGCGGCGGAGCAACCCAGGAACACGTCGGCGTTGTTGACCGCGTCGGCCAGCGTGCGGGCCGAGGTGTCTTGGGCATAGCGCTCTTTGGACGCGTCAAAACCACCGGGGCGGCCCTGGTAGATGATGCCTTTGGAGTCGCACGCGAAGATGTTCTTGCGCTGCACGCCCAGGCCGACCATCACGTCCAGGCAGGCAATGGCGGCGGCACCGGCACCGGACACCGCTACTTTCACGTCTTCGATCTTCTTGCCCACCAGCTCCAGGCCGTTGAGCAGGGCGGCCGACGAGATGATGGCCGTGCCGTGCTGGTCGTCGTGGAACACCGGGATGTTCATGCGCTCGCGCAGCTTTTGCTCAATGTAGAAGCATTCGGGGGCTTTGATGTCTTCCAGGTTCACGCCACCCAGCGTGGGTTCCATGGCGGCAATGATGTCCACCAGCTTGTCGGGGTCGTTCTCGGCCAGTTCGATGTCGAACACGTCGATACCGGCGAATTTCTTGAACAAACAGCCTTTGCCCTCCATCACTGGCTTGGAAGCCAGCGGGCCGATATTGCCCAGACCCAGCACCGCTGTGCCGTTGGTGATTACGCCGACCAGGTTGCCGCGCGAGGTGTATTCGGCCGCCAGGGATGGGTCGCGCTGGATGTCCAGGCAGGGGTAGGCCACGCCAGGGGAGTAGGCCAGCGACAGGTCGCGCTGGTTAGACAGCGGCTTGGTCGCGTTGACCGAGATTTTTCCCTTAGTGGGGGTGCAGTGGTATTCGCGGGCTGCGTCGCGCAGCGCCATTTCTGCGGGGGAAATGTCTTGTGCCATTTTGCTGTGTGTCCTCTTTGGTGTTGTTGCTGCGTAAATCCGAATTAGATGTGTAAGCCTAACGCAAGCAATCACGGATAGTCCCGGTGGAGACTACCTATTCCGATGCAAAAAATGTATCTGAGTATGTTGCTTACCCCAGGCTACACACTGCGTGTTTTCGCCAACGCCCTTGGCTAGGGGGCAACACCAGCAGCTTGGCAGAGCCAGTTCTGCGGTGTTTCGCGAAGGGATGCCATACCGCTGATGGGGTGGTTGCTGGTTCGTTACTTCAACAAATCCACCAGCGTGCGCGCGATCACCTTGGTGGCGCGGCGCAGGTCTTCCAGGCTCAGGCGTTCGTCGGCGCGCTTGGCGTGGGACTCCAGCACGGTGCGGGGGCCCGCGCCGTAGATCACGCCGGGGATGCCCGCGGCGGCGTACAGGCGCACGTCGGTGTACAGGGGGGTACCCATGGCCGGGATGGGTTCGCCAAACACCGCCAAGCCGTGCTTCTGGATGGCATCGACCAGCGGCTGATTGCCGGGCAGGGGCTGCATGGAGTGGGCCAGCAGCAGGCGCTTGACATCTACCATGATGCCGGGCTGGCTGGCGGCGGCATCGGCAATCACTTGGCGGATGTTGGCTTCGACTTCAACCGGGTTCTCCTCGGGGATCATGCGGCGGTCGAGCTTGAACGTGACCTTGCCGGGAACCACGTTGGTGTTGGTGCCGCCTTGGATAGTGCCCACGTTCAGGTAGGGGTGGGTGATGCCTTCCACGTTGGACGTGACCTGCTGGTACAGCGTGTTTTGCGCGTACAGGGCGTTCAAAATCTGTACCGCGCCGTGCAGCGCGTCTACGCCGCTGGTGGGAATGGCGGCATGCGCCATCTTGCCGTGCACGGTGACTTCCATCTGCAGGCAGCCGTTGTGGGCGGTGACGACCTGGTAGGAGAAGCCTGCGGCGATCATCAGATCGGGCTTGACGATGTTGTTTTTGAGCAGCCAGCCGGGGCCGAGTTCGCCGCCGAATTCTTCGTCATAGGTGAAGTGCAGTTCGACCGCACCTTTGAGCGGCAGGCCCAGGGATTCGAGCGCCCGCACGGCGAAGGTAAAGCTGGCGAAGTCGCCCTTGCTGACCGCGGTGGCGCGGCCAAAGATGTGGCCGTCGGCAATTTCACCGCCGTAGGGCGCGCGGGTCCAGCCGTCGCCGGGCGGCACTACGTCGCCGTGGGCGTTCAGGGCGATGGTTGTGCCGGGACCGTATTGGCGGCGTACCACTAGGTTGGTGATGGATTCCATGCCTGCGGCGGCCACTTCGGCGGCGGGTACGGGGTGCTTTTCCACCGCCAGGCCCATGGCTTCCAGCAGTGTGGCGGCGCGGTCGGCGTGGGGGGCGTTGTTGCCGGGCGGCGTGTCGGTGGGGACGCGGATGAGTTCTTGCAAAAAGGCGACTTCTTCGTCGAAATGCTGGTCAATCCAGGTATCGAGCGGGGCGTAATCTGTCATGGAGTGCTTAGTCGGGAGAGAGGTTGTTCAAAAGATGGTTCAGCAGGTGGGAGAAGGCATCCACGGCCAGTTGCATATCGTCTGCAGTGCTGCTTTCCAGAGGGTTGTGGCTGATACCGGCGTTTTGGCCGCGCACAAACAGCATGGCCTGGGGCATCACTTCGTGCAGCTTCATGGCATCGTGGCCCGCGCCGCTGGGCATGCGGTGCAGGGGCACCCCCAGGGACTCGACGGCGGCTTCCCAGCGCTGCTGCCACAGGGGTGCGCTGGGTGCGGCGGCCGCGCGCATGGTTTCTTCCAGCGTGTAGCGCAGGCCCCGGCGGTCGCAGATGGACTGCAGCTGGGCGAGTACATCGTTGGCCAGGGCATCGCGCTGGGCGTTGTTCGGGGCGCGCAGGTCCAGGCTGAAGTTGCACTGGCCGGGCACCACGTTGATGGAGCCGTTGGGCACCTGCAGCATGCCCACGGTGCCGACCGAGTCGCCGTCTTGCCCGGCGCGTTGCTCGACGTACAGCGCCAGTTCGGCCACGGCGGTGGCGGCATCGCGGCGGCGGTTCATGGGCGTGGTGCCCGCGTGGCAGGCCACGCCCAGCACTTCGCCGGTGTAGCGCACGCTGCCGTTGATGGAGGTGACGATACCCAGCGGAATGTCCAGCTCATTGAGTACCGGGCCCTGTTCGATGTGGACTTCGACAAAGCCCAGGTAGTCGGCCGGGTTGCGCTGCAGGGCAGGGATGTCGTTAACTTGCAAACCGGCGTGGGCCATGGCGGTGCGCATGCTGATGCCGTCCACATCGGTCTGGTCCAGCCAGCTGGGGTTGAAGTGGCCGATCAACGCGCCGGAGCCGAGGAAGGTGGCCTTGTAGCGCTGGCCTTCTTCTTCGGCAAAGCCCACAACTTCAAAGTGGAACGGCAGGCGTTTGCCTTGGCTTGACAGGGCTTGCACACAGGCCATGGGCACAAAAATGCCCAGGCGGCCATCGTACTTGCCGCCGTTGCGCACGGTGTCATAGTGGCTGCCGGTGAGCAGGGTTTTGGCATCGGGCGTGGCGGCCAGGTAACGGCCCACCACATTGCCCACGGCATCGATCTGCACGGTGTCAAAACCGCAGTCGCGCATGCGCTGGGCGATCTGGGTGGCGCAGGCGCGGTGCGCGTCGGTCAGGTAGGTGACGGTGAGCTGGCCATGTTCGGCGTAGCCGGGGTCGGTGTGGACGCTTAAGTCTTCTTGCCAGTCCCACACCGTGTTGCCCTGCGCGGGGTGGGTGTCAAACGCATCATTGAGGCGGATTTCAACGATGCGGTGGATGTTGCGCAGCGCTTCGGCGTGCTCAAAGTCGGCCGGGTTGCGCAGGCGGCGCACAAAGGTGTCGATGATCTCCTGCTTGCGCAGCCCCGCGCCGCGCGGCCCGCGCACGGCCAGGATGAACGGGAAGCCGAACTTCTGGCCGTAGTCGGCATTGAGCTGCTGCAACTGGGCCAGCTCTTGCGGCGTGCAGCGCGTCAGGCCGGCCTGGTTTTGTTCATGGCTGGATTCAGCGGTGAGCGGCTCGACGGCTTTGCCCGCCAGCTCGGGGTGGGCGCGGATCAGGTCCAACTGGGCTTGTGTGCCCGCTTCGCCCAGCACCTGCACCATGGCGTACTTAAACGCGGCCAGCGAGGCAAAGGGCCGCGCGCACAGGGCCTTTTCTGCGATCCAGGGGGAGTGCTCGTACAGGCCGGGTAGCTGCTGCAGTACCTCGTGCTGGGGAGCGGTGTTGAGGAAGGCGAGCGTCAAGGGCATGGGTGTTTACAAGGGGGGCTACAGGGCTGCTACAGGGCTGTAAGGGTGGACTTTTTGCCAGTGTTCGGCGATGTCGATGCGGCGGCAAATCCAGACCCGTTCATGGCTTTGCACGTAGTCCAGAAATTTTTGTAGCGCACCAAACCGGCCCGGTCGGCCCAGCACCCGGCAGTGCATGCCGATGCTCATCATCTTGGGGGCGTCCTCACCCTCGGCGTAGAGCACGTCAAAGCTGTCCTTGAGGTACTGCAGAAAGTGATCGCCGGTGTTGAAGCCCTGTATCTGCACGCAGCGCATGTCGTTGGTGTCCAACGAGTAGGGGATGACCAAGCGCGGCTCTACCGTGCCGTCGGTTTTGGTGGTGGGCATCCAGAACGGCAGATCGTCACCGTAGTAGTCGCTGTCGTAACTGAAGCCGCCTTGGTCGGCCAGCAGACGGCGCGTGTTGGGGCTGTCGCGGCCGGTGTACCAGCCTTGGGGCCAAAGGCCTCCGGTCATCTTGCGGATGATTTCGGCACCCACAGCCATGTGCTCGCGCTCGGTGGCTTCTGGCAGGTTTTGGTAGTGGATCCAGCGCCAGCCGTGGCAGGCGATTTCATGGCCCAGATCGACGAAGGCTTGCGTGAGTTCGGGATGGCGCTCCAGGGCCATGGACACGCCAAAGATAGTCAGCGGCAGGCCGCGCTTTTCGAACTCGCGCAGGATGCGCCAGGAGCCCGCCCGCGAACCGTATTCGTACATCGACTCGATGGTCATGTGCCGGTCGGGGAAGGGCTGGGCGGTGATCAGCTCGGACAAAAATGTTTCCGAGGCTGCATCGCCGTGCAGCACATTGTTTTCGCCGCCTTCTTCGTAGTTGAGTACGAACTGCACCGCGATTTTGGCCCGGTTGGGCCACTGGGCGTGGGGGACGTTGCGGCCATAGCCGACCAGGTCGCGGGGGTACGGTTGGGGGGAGGGGGCGGATGTCTCGGTCATGGCAGCTTCAAAGCACAACTTGGGCCAGTGCGTCAGGCCAGCGCCATCGCAATATCGTTGCTGGGGATTTTGCGGTCGAAAGTGAGGTTGGCTTCGACGTTGTGCAGATGCTGGTCCATCAGGCGCACGGCCAGCGCTTCGTCTTTGGCGGCCAGCGCCTTGATGAGCTCGTCGTGGTCGTCGCTGGCGTGGTCGGTGGGGTTGTCGGTCTGGTACATGAGGGTGATGAGCGAGCAGCGCGACAGCAGCTCCACCATCATCTGTACCAGCACATCGTTATCCAGCAACTCGGCCATGCGGATGTGGAAATTGCCCAACACTTCAGTGCGGTTGGTCAGGTCTTTGTCTTTGAGCGCGGCTTTTTCAATCACGGCCTGTTCTTTTAAGGCCTTGATTTTGCTTGGCGTGATGTCACGCACCAGGGAGCGCACCATTTCAGCCTCTAGCATGCGGCGCACAGAAAACACCTGGCGGGCTTCGGCCACCGACGGCGCGGCCACAAAGGCCCCGCGCGCAGGCTCCAGCCGGATCAGGCGGTTTTGTGAGAGCTGGAACAGGGCTTGCCGAACCAGGGTGCGGGATACACCAAAATGGTCGGCTAGCTTTTGTTCAGCCAGTTTGGTGCCGGGGTGGAGCCGGTGCTCGACAATCGCCTTGGTCAGTGCTTCGACGATCGTATTGGTATTGGTCGTGGTGGATTCCATACCACCATAATAACGCAAATTTTGTACTGTATACAAATTTGTTTGGTTACAACGTATTTGATTATGTGAGGACACGTATGGGATTAAGCACACACGTTTTGGATACTATGCACGGCAGCCCTGCAGCTGGTATGGCAGTGGAGCTTTACTCAACGCAGGGTGAAAGCAGCACTTTGCTGAAGCGTTTCATTACTAATTCTGATGGCCGCAGTGATGGCCTTTTACTGGATACCGCCAGCTTGCAGGTTGGCACTTACAGGCTCACGTTCGACGTGGTGGGGTACTTTAAGGCTCGTGGCGTGGTGTTGCCCGAGCCGAATTTTTTGAACCGGGTGAGTCTGGACTTTGGTATTGCCAACACCCAGCAGCACTACCACGTGCCGCTCTTGGTCAGCCCCTGGAGTTACTCCACCTACCGCGGTAGCTAAGTGAATTTGGCGCAGCCCCAGGCTGCAGTTCTGCGGTGTTTCTGGACGGCGTGTGTTCTGCCTGCACGAGGAAGCTGAGTAGTTACGTTAATTTATAAAAAATAGGCCTCTAGCGTATATGTAATCTATGCGAGTAGCTCTATTTTTTATAGTATTTTGCTGGCTTGCCTAAAGTTGGCCTTCGGTCAACGTATCAAGCTGGAACTGCCCGCTTTTGTCCCACAGCCAGGTGTCGGTGTAGGTGACGTGGCCCAGGCGCGACGGTGGCGGAAAGGGGGAGGCGGCGTACACGGTGCGCTCGATTTCTGCGATCACCTCAGGGGCGTGTTTGGGCGCGCGCATCCAGTGCAAACCGGTGACCAAACCCTGGCGGTCCACGTGCACTTCCAGCACCCCCACGGCGTATAAATTCGGCTGCAGCTTGCCTTGGTAGATGCGACTGGCGTTGCGTTCGTACAGGTGGCGGGCGGCATCACGGCGGTAGTCGCGTGGCGTGGTGGCGGTGGAGATTTTGGGCGGTGCCGCAGGCGTGGGGGCGGGTGCTCCCGGCTTGGAGCTGGCTTGGGGCGCTGTGGGGGTAGCCGACTGCCCAGCAGGGGGCGTGGGCGCAGTACCGCATCCGGCCAGCAGGGTGGCGATGGCGGTGGAGAACCCTGCCAACGCCCAGCGCAAAGAGTGGCGTGCAGAACGCGTTTGTTTCATCATTTCAATCGATTAGGTTGACTTGCCATGTTGTGTGCCATGCATACTTCGCAGGTGACTTCTACAGACGCTTTAATCCAGCATTTACAGCATGCGCCCGCCGTATTGGTTATGGTGCAGTCTACCCAAGGCTCGGTGCCGCGCGGGCCGGGCACCTGGATGGCCGTGCTGGCCGACCAGTTGGTGGGCACCATCGGCGGCGGTAACCTCGAATTCCAGGCGATGGCCGAGGCACGTGCCCGTTTGACCGGAGCCCCGGGGGCCGAGGTGGTGCGCTACCCGCTAGGCCCCAGTTTGGGGCAATGCTGTGGGGGCGTGGTGCATTTGCGGTTCGAGGTGCTCACCAAGGCCGATGTACATCGCCTGCGCGCCGACCTGGCTGCCGTACATCCGCCCGTGGCCTTGTTTGGTGGTGGCCATGTGGGCCATGCGCTGGTGCAGGTGCTGGCGCGCCTGCCATTTGCGCTGACCTGGATCGACAGCCGCGACGGCATCTTCCCCGCCGATCTGCCCGCTTCTGTGCGCTGCGAACATTCCGACCCGGTGCAGCAGGCGGTGCAGGACATCGCGCCCGGCAGCCCGGTGCTCATCATGAGCTTCAGCCACGTCGAAGACCTGAACATCGTGGCAGCCTGCCTGCAGCGCCAGCGTAGCCGGGGCGATCTGCCTTTTATCGGCCTGATCGGCAGCCAGACCAAATGGGCCAGTTTCAGCCACCGGTTGGTTGCGCGCGGCTTCAGTGAGGCCGAGCTGGCCCAGGTCACCTGCCCGATTGGCGTGCCCGGCATCTCCGGCAAAGAGCCCGAGGTGATTGCCGTTGCGGTAGCGGCACAGTTGTTGCAAAGGCTTACTACATAGAATCAACCGGTCGCAGCGGTGCAGAGCCAACTCCCCGGGGCTTTTGTGCGTGACCTTTTAGTGCCTACAGCGCCCGCAGTGGTGGGCATCGCAATACTGTCAAGGGTGAGTGACACATGGAAAGTTATTACCTCGACTGGGCCAACCTGCTGCTGCGCTGGGTCCACGTCATTACCGCCATCGCCTGGATTGGCTCATCGTTTTACTTCGTCTTTTTGGACAGCAGCCTGACCCCGCCGGTCGATGAAGATCTTAAAAAACAAGGCGTGAGTGGCGAGCTGTGGGCCGTACACGGCGGCGGTTTTTACCACCCGGTGAAGTTCGCTGGTGCGCCGCCGCAGCTGCCCAAGCACCTGCACTGGTTTTACTGGGAAAGCTATTCGACCTGGCTGACCGGTTTTTCGCTGTTCACCGTCACCTACCTGTGGAACGCCAGCACCTACCTGGTCGACAAGTCGCTGATGAACTGGTCCAGCGGCGCAGCGGTGAGCGTGGCGCTGGCGTTTTTGGTTGTGTGCTGGATGGCCTACGACTGCATCTGCCAGATATTTGGCAAGCGCAAGGGCGGCGATGCCATCGTGGGTGCACTGGTAGCGGTGCTGGTGTGCGCCGCGGCATGGCTGGCCTGCCACTGGTTTGCCGGGCGCGCGGCCTTTTTGCTGGTAGGCGCGATGATCGCCACCACCATGAGCGCCAACGTGTTCTTCTGGATCATCCCCGGCCAGCGCACGGTGGTGGCGGCCATCAAGGCGGGCCAGCCGGTCGATCCCATCTATGGCCAGCGTGGCAAACAGCGCAGCGTGCACAACACCTATTTCACGTTGCCAGTGTTGTTTGCCATGCTGAGCAACCACTACAGTTTTACCTACACCCACCCGCAGAACTGGCTGGTGCTGGTGTTGATGATGCTCGCGGGCGCGGCGATCCGGCAGTTTTTTGTGCTGCGCCACGGCTACCTGCTGGGCCGTAACCGGCACCCCATCGGCTACGCACTTGTGGGTCTGGCGGTGATTGCGGGCGTGATTGTCTGGATGAAACCCCTGCCTGCTCCTACTTCTGTAGCTGCTAGTGAAGGTGGGGCCAAGGCAAAGCCGGTTATTTCATATGAAAAAGTGCAGGCGGTCATTGCCCAGCGCTGCTACATGTGCCACGGCCCGCAAGTGCAAATGAAGAACGTGCGGCTGGATTCGCCCGCCAACCTGAAACTGCATGCGCAGATGGTCTACCAGCAGGCAGTGGTCACCAAAATCATGCCGATGAACAACGCCACCGGCATCACCGATGCCGAGCGGGCGCTGATCGGGCAGTGGTTCGAGGGCGGCGCGGCGGTGGACTAAACCGCGTCCGGCACAGGTGTGAAGTGCAGATGCATAAGCTGCCAGTCTTGCGGCGTTTTGCGCCATAGCTCGCTGAAGAAGACGCTGCTGTGCGGCGTTTCATCGATCAAGGTCTGGCTTTGGCCCGAGACCACGGCAAATTCACCGTGGTATTGCAATGACAAGCTGGCATCCTGCTTGTAGGCCGTGTCGGGAAACCACATATCGGCCTGCACCGCGCGCGAGATGCCGTGCAATTGCTCCCATTTAGATTGCACACCGCTGGCATGCACTACGCAAAACGAGTCGGCCTGTACGGTGGCCATGAAGTCGGTGTCACCGGCGAAAAATGCGGCATACCAGTCTTCGCGGGTGTTCAGTAAATTGAGGTTGTCCATAGTTTCTTTTTAGTGTTTGCCACACACCGGCGGACCCCACAAAGGGCAGGCCGTACTGGCGGAATGCGAAACGGCACCAAGGCCGCGATGGGGTGATTATCCCGTGCTCTGTAAGCGCTTTGGATTGGCAGCCGAGTTCTGTGTGCTGATCGTCTTTCTGGGGGCTTTGCACTCTGTGCGTGCAGCCAGTGTGCCCGCCCTGCTACCATTCTTGGATGTTAATGAAAACACCCGACGCTATTAATTCTGTTGCGCTGGCCGATGCCCGCGACGGTGAGGGCACGCCCGTGTCTGTCAAGATCCGTGAGCGGCTGCTGGCCGCACGCAAACGGTTTAACGCCAACGACAACATTGCCGAGTTCATCCAGCCCGGTGAACTGGAGCTGCTGCTCGACGAAGTGACCGACAAAATGCAGGGCGTGCTCAGCAGCATGGTGATCGACACCGACCGCGACCACAACACCAACAACACCGCTCGCCGCGTGGCCAAGATGTACCTCAAAGAGGTATTCCAGGGCCGCTACGTGGTGACACCTAACATCACTGAATTCCCCAACGCCGAGCACTTGAACGAGCTGATGATCGTCGGCCCCATCACCGTGCGTAGCGCCTGCTCGCACCACCTGTGCCCTGTGATTGGCAAGATATGGATCGGTGTGTTGCCCAACGAGCACACCAACGTGATTGGCCTGTCGAAGTACGCGCGTTTGGCCGAATGGATCATGGGCCGCCCGCAAATCCAGGAAGAAGCCGTGGTGCAACTGGCCGATCTGATCCAGGAGAAAACCCAGCCCGACGGTCTGGCCATCGTCATGGAAGCCAGCCACTACTGCATGGGCTGGCGTGGCGTAAAAGACATGGACAGCAAGATGATCAACTCGGTGATGCGCGGTGCTTTCTTGAAAGACCCGAACTTGCGCCGCGAATTTTTGGCCCTCATTCCTAGAAAAGGCTAACGCCATGCTTGTACGTTTGCTCTACGCCAGTCGCGCGCTGGACACCAGCCCTGGCGCTATCGAAGCCATCCTGGCCCAGTCGCGTCAATACAACCCCGCCTGTGGCATCACCGGCATCTTGTGCTACGGCGGCGGCATATTCTTGCAGGCCATCGAAGGCGGGCGCATGCCGGTCAATGAGCTGTATGGCCACATCCAGCGCGATGCGCGGCACAAAGACGTGGCTTTGCTGCACTTTGAAGAAATTTCCGAGCGCCGCTTTGGTGGCTGGACCATGGGCCAGGTCAACATCCTCAAGTTGAACCAGTCGATTTTGCTGAAATACGCCGAAAAGCCCGAGCTGGACCCGTACGCGGTCTCGGGCAAGGTGTCGCTGGCCTTGCTAGAAGAGCTGATGGCCACCGCCTCTATCGTCGGGCGCGTCTAACTGTCCCCACCGACCCATCCAACCCGCAAGCCTTAACCGACTTGCGGGTTTTTGTTTTTTCGCATGTCCCCTTTTGCCTTGTGTCTGGTGTTGCTGGCGGGCCTGATCCACGCCAGTTGGAATATTGCCGCCAAAAAAGCCGGCGGTGACGCGCACTTTGCCGTCTTCTCGGGGATGGTCGGTATGGTCGTGTGGGCCCCGCTTGGCATCTGGCTGGGGCTGGACGAAGTGCCGCGCTGGAATGCCACCCAGTGGGGCATGCTGGCCCTCAGCGCCTGCGTGCATGCCCTGTATTTTGTGGTGCTGCTGCGCGGCTACCGCAAGGCCGATCTGACCGTGGTCTACCCGCTGGCGCGTGGACTGGGGCCGTTGGTTTCGTCGCTGGCGGCGGTGCTTCTACTGGGTGAACGCCTCACCATCTGGGGTGCTCTGGGCCTGGTCGGCGTGGTGCTGGGCGTGTTCCTGATCGCCGGGGGCCCTAGCCTGTGGCGGGCTCCGCGGGATCCGGTCAACGCAGCCCGTTTGCACGCAGGTCTGCGCTACGGCGCACTCACGGGGCTGTGCATAGCCTGCTACACCGTGGCCGATGGCTATTCGGTCAAGGTGCTGCTGATCTCCCCCTTCATGTTTGACTACGCCAGCAACGTGCTGCGCATGGGCCTGATGGGTTCCACCGTGTTGCGCGACCTGCCTGCGGCCCGGGTGCTGTGGCGGCAGCAATGGCGCTACGCGCTGGTGGTGGGCATCCTGAGCCCCGTCTCTTATGTGCTAGTGCTGTATGCCGTGCAAACTGCACCCTTGTCCCACGTGGCCCCGGCGCGCGAAGTGTCGATGCTGTTTGCGGCATTGCTGGGCGGACATTTGCTGGGCGAGGGTCAGCGGGGCACCCGGCTGCTGGGTGCGGGCTGCATTGCGCTGGGCGTGGTGGCACTGGCCCTGGGTTAGAAATGGCTGTGACCGAATTTCTGGGCTGCGATTTCTCCAGCAGCCCCAACGCCCGCAAAAACATCGTGCTGGCCTGGGGCCGGGTGGCCGAGGGGCGCGTGGTTTTGCAGCGCCTGGAACGCCTGTCCTCACTGGCTGCATTTGCCGCTGTGTTGGTCGAGTCACGGCCTTGGGTGGGCGGCTTCGACCTGCCGTTTGGCTTGCCGCGCGAACTGGTGGAAAGCTTGGGCTGGCCGCTGGAGTGGGCGGCTTGCATCCGCCACTTTGCGGGCCTGGAGCGGGCGCAGATTCGCAGCCTATTCGCCGCGTTTTGCGATGCCCGGCCAGTGGGTGGGAAATTTGCCCACCGCGCCTGCGACGCGTTGGCGGGCTCCAGCCCATCCATGAAATGGGTCAATCCGCCCGTGGCCTACATGCTGCATGCGGGCGTGCCTTTGCTACTGGATGCCGGGGTGGATTTCCCGGGCTTGCATCCAGGCGATCCACAGCGCGTGGCCCTGGAAGCCTACCCTGGCTTGTTGGCGCGCGAGGTGCTGGACGGCTGGACTCCCAAGGCCCAAGGAACCGGACGGCGCAGTTACAAAAGCGACGATAAGGCTAAGCAAACCCCACAGCGGCTGGCTGCACGGTCCGACCTGGTCCACGCACTGGAGGCGGGGCAAGGCGCACATGGGCCCCTGCGGTTGGGCATGCGTTTGCAACTTACAACACGGCAGCGTACCGAACTGGTGGCCGATGCCAGTGGTGATGCGTTGGATGCAGTGCTATGCATGCTGCAGGCCGCTTGGGCCGCTCAGCAACATGCAGCGTGTCAGCCGCGCTACGGGCTGCCTGGCCATTTCGACCCCCTGGAAGGCTGGATCATCACTGTGTGATGCAACTTGCTTGATACGGGCTGGGGTCGCTGTATAGTTATTAACGAATACTTACTGATTCTTTCAGTGTGACCTTGCCCTCGAAAAACGTATCCCTTGCTGAGTGTTTAAATTCACGCAAGGAGAACGGAAATGACGAAGACGGCGAGAGCGCGATACACGCTCGAATTCAAGCAAGAAGCAGTGCGACTGGTCGAGGGAGGTCAG
>NZ_JANXMU010000028.1 GCF_025354435.1 Rhodoferax sp. | reverse complement strand
GTGCCTTAACCCAATTGAATAGTGTCTGGTTGACCACTCCCAACGTGCGTGCCGCTGCCGCGATGCTCTGACCTCCCTCGACCAGTCGCACTGCTTCTTGCTTGAATTCGAGCGTGTATCGCGCTCTCGCCGTCTTCGTCATTTCCGTTCTCCTTGCGTGAATTTAAACACTCAGCAAGGGATACGTTTTTCGAGGGCAAGGTCATACCTGACGCCAAAGCAGACGTCCTTAGTGGACCTTTGCAACATGCAAGGAACGTCTACCCACAAATTGCTCAAAATAAAGCATATGAGGGCAAACTTTCGGTCAGATGCGCGTCAACCAACAAATAGAGTTGGATTTTGACTGTCACTCTCTCTCATCAATGCATATACCAACACTTTTTTGTATGCATAACCGTTTTAAGACGGTTTGGATTTATCGCACCTAAAAGCCCGCAGGCCCCGTGCCTGCGGGCTTTTTTTATGGTCGCGATATGTTCAAAACTTCATGCAAATACAGGATATGAAGGCCCATTTTGTGCTCTAAAAATGCGCGAATTTCGCTGTCTATTCGGTAAAGTGGGCTAGCATGGAGTGGATGCTTACCCACACCAGACGTTTGGTTTTGCGACGTAAACTGCTTGAATGGCTGCTGCTGGTGGTGGTACTCGCCCTGGTAGGGGGCTTCATCGCCTACGTGCACTCCGTCGAAGTGGATCGCACCCTGGCCACTGAGCAAGACCGCTTGCAGGTCCAGTCGAATGTGATTTCCAGCGACATCCAGGGCAATTTGGCCGTAATCAGCCTGGCGATGGAAGAGGTCATCAAGGACTACCTGCTGGTTCCGGGTGCCGCCAATCCCAAAGATGTATCCCGGCGCTTGCGCGCGCTAGCCAATGCCATGCCGGGTATCCGGGCCATGGTGGTGATGGATGCACGGGGCGTGGCGATTGCCGCGCACAGCCCCGATTTGGTCGGCATTAGTTTCAGCCAGCGGGACTATTTCAAGACCGTACAGGCCCACCCGAGCCGAACAACCTTGTATGTGTCGGCTCCTTACAAGTCTTTGCGCAACGATTTGGTCGTCAACACCGCCCGGATGGTGTCTGGGACCGCCGGGGAGTTTGCCGGGGTGGTGATCGCCACGCTCGACCCAGAGTATTTCACCAGCATTTTTCGACCGGTGATGTATGCCCCGGACGTGTGGGGTTTTGTGGTCCACGGCGATGGACTGCAGTTTTTGAATTTCCCGCTCAGAGCAAATATTGACGGCACCAATTTCAACAAACCTGGGACTTTCTTCAACCGGCATGTGGAGAGCGGCAAGACCAGCAACATGTTGACGGGCACGATATCCAGAACCGGCGAGCAACGCCTGATGGCCATGCGCACTATCCATCCAGCCGAGTTGCAGATGGACAAAGGGCTGGTGATTGGCCTCAGCCGGGACTTGGCTGCCATCATGCAGCCCTTGCGGCGCCAGATGATCACCAACGGGGCCCTGTATGCCGCGCTGGTCTTGCTCTGCTGTGGCGGCCTGTGGTGGGCGCAGACGCGTCGATCGCGCATGGAAGACTTGGCGTTTGAACGCGACAGCGAGCGCCTGGAGGCCGCCGACCGGCTGAAGCTCGCATTACGCGGAGGAAATTTGGGCCTATGGAGTTTTCATGTGCCCACCGAGAAGCGCACTTTCGATGACAACTCGCTGGCCATGATTGGTTATACACAGCAGGATTTCCAGGGCGAACTGGAGTTTTGGCGCAGCCGGGTCCACCCCGAGGACTTGCCTGCCTACGCCCTGGCCCGTGAGACCTGTGTAGATGGCAGCGTGCCCTTGTACGAAGTGAGTTACCGCATCCAGCACCGGCTGGGCCATTGGGTATGGATTCTGGGGCGGGCCCAGGCGATAGAGCGTGACGCGCAGGGCCTCGGCATTACCCTGATGGGCACCCACATGGAGATCACTGCGGCCAAAGTGGCCGAGCAGGAAGTGGTGCGCGCGCGCAATGGCCTGCAAGCCGTTTTTGACAACATGACCGAAGGTGTTTTTGTTTTTGACAGCCACCAGGACATCGTCCGTGTCAACCTGGCTGCGCGCAGTATCCATGGCCTCTTTGATGCGGCAACGCCGATGGAAGAAGTGCGCGCCAACATTGAAGTCACGCTGCCTACGGGAGAAGAGTTGTCTCCAGGGCAGTGGGTGAGCTTACGCGGGGGCGGGGGGGATTTTGTCCGCGACTTTGAGGTCACGGTGCGTCGCAAAGATACCGGCCAGTCGGTAGTTCTGGAATACAGCACTGCGCCCATTCTGGATGCTATGGGGCAGGTCGACCAAGTGATCCTGACCTTCCGGGACGTGACCGAGCGCCGTATGGCCCACACCCTGCGTCAAAGCGAGGCCCGGTTTCGAACACTGATCGAAGACGCGCCTTTGCCGATAGCCATATTGCGGACCGGGCATTTTGTGTATTCCAACCCCCGTTACCGCGCACTGCATGGGTATTTGGCCATCGCTGACCTGGTCGGCCTGCCCTGGAGTGCCATGCTGTCGGAGGAGTCCCGTACGCTCCTGCATAGCCAGGAGGCATTGATAGTTGATGACTCCCCGCTGGAGCAGATGTTTGAAGCCGTGGGGATGTGCAAGGACGGTCGCTTGGTTCCGGTGTTCAAAACCACCGCCCGTGTGGTGCTAGCCGATGGGCCCGCCACCCTGGTGTTTGCGCAGGATATTTCGGCCCAAAAACAGGCCGAGGCGGCCTTGCTGCAGGCCCGCGATGTGGCCGAGGCCGCCAACCGCAGCAAGGCTGAATTTCTGGCCAATATGAGCCACGAGATCCGCTCACCCCTGAATGCCATTCTGGGTCTGGCCTATTTGCTGGAGCAGGCACGGCTGGACATGGATGCCCATGACCTGGTGCGCAAGATACGGACTTCTGGCCGCTCGTTGCTGGGCATCATCAATGACATCCTGGATGTGTCCAAAATCGAAGCCGGCCACATGGAGATAGAGTGCACGCCGTTTCGCATGGGCGACGTGATGGACAACATGGCCAGCGCCATGGGCATCGCTGCGGGCAACAAAAATATCGAGCTCATCATCCAGCCCTTGCCCGTGGGTATCAGCATGGTGAAAGGTGATGCCTTGCGCCTGGAGCAGGTGCTCACCAATCTGACCAGCAACGCCATCAAGTTCACCCACGCGGGCCGGGTGGAATTGCGCACCGAGCTGCTCACCGTGCACGAAGACACCATCATCTTGCGATTCAGCGTGGTCGACACCGGCATCGGCATTGCCCCGGCGCTGCAAAACGATGTGTTCTCGGCCTTTACCCAGGCGGACGGCTCCACCACCCGCCGCTTTGGTGGCACCGGACTGGGCCTGACCATCAGCCGCCAGTTGGTGGGCTTGATGGGGGGTGAAATTGGCCTGACCAGTGCCCTGGGTGAGGGCAGCGAATTCTGGTTCACCGTGCCCGTGCAGCAGATTCCCAGTACCGATTTTTCGTCGCCCGACATGGTCCGCATCGATGCCCTGTTTGCCGACGACAGCCAGATCGCCCTGCGTGCCGTGGTGGAGATTGCCCAGGGCCTGGGCTGGAAGGTGAGCGGCGTGGATTCGGGCGAGGCGGTGCTGGCGCAGGTGCGGAGCCGCAAAAATGGCAAGCTGCCCAACGTGGTGGTGCTGGACTGGAAAATGCTGGGCATCGATGGCTTGGCCACGGCCCAGGCCATCCGCGACAGCGTGCCGCCTGATGAATGCCCGATCGTGATCATGGCCACTGCCTACTCGCTCACCAGCCTGGCCAGCCAGCCGGGTGCCGACCTGGTGGATGCGATTCTGAGCAAACCCGTCACCACCTCCACCCTGTACAACGCGGTCATGAACGCGCAGCGCAGGCGGGCCCACACCGTGGGCATGCCACAGGCCTTGCAGCAGGCCGTCGGGCAGGACTTGGCGGGCGTGCGGGTGCTGGTGGTGGACGACAGCAAAATTAACCGCGAAGTGGCCCAACGCATCCTGCACCAGCAGGGGGCCGATGTGGTGCTGGCCGAGGACGGCCAGGAAGCCCTGGACTGGCTGCGGGCCCACCCCGGCGATGTGGACATGGTGCTGATGGACGTGCAGATGCCGGTTATGGACGGTATCGAGGCCACGCGCCAGTTGCGGCGCATGCCGCAGTTCAATGATCTGCCCATCGTGGCGCTGACCGCCGGGGCCTTCAAATCGCAGCAGGAAGCGGCACAGGCCGTGGGCATGACCGACTTCATCAGCAAGCCTTTTGACGTGCCCTCTACGGTGGCGTTGATCCAGCGGCTACGATGGCGCAGGCCGGGCGCGGCACCACGGGTCGAGCCCATTGCAACCGAGGTGGCACCTGCAGCGCCGCTAGAGACCGTGCCGCTCCAGGACACCTCGGTGGTGGATGTCGCGCAGGGCCTGCAGATCTGGTCGAACTTGCAGGTTTACCGTGAATACCTGCGGCGCTTCTCCGCTGGCTATGGCCATGCGGTGGCCGACATGCATGCCAGCCTCGCCGTAGATGATCGCCCAGCTGCCGCCGCGTTGGCCCACAAGCTGGCGGGGGTGGCCGCCAATATGGCACTGCCGGCCACCCAGCGCCTGGCTAGCGAGGCAGAGAGGGTGCTGTCCATGGGCTACGACCCGATACCGGTGCTGGACCGCCTGGACGACGCGATACAGCAGGCCATGGGGGTGATCGCGCGCTTTGCCCCCACCACAGCGCTGCCCGAGGGCGCAGACCCTCTGGCCCGCAGTGCGCAGCTGGATTCTCCTGTGACCCGTACGGCCATAGCGGCACACCTGCAGGCCTTGCTGGAAGCCTTGGATACCGACAACCCCGCGCCGGTAGAGGCGCTGCTGGCCCTGATGGCGCAGCATGTGCCCGAGCACGATCTGGTCGCCGTGCGGGCCTGTCTGAATGGGTTTGATTTTCGGGGGGCTGAGGCCTGCAGCCGCCAGCTGGCCCGGCAATACGGCATCACGCTGAAGGAGTAAACCATGTACGTCCCGACTATTCTGGTCGTCGATGACGAGCCCGCCAACCTGGCCATCATGCGCGAGATCTTGCAGAAAACCTATGTGCTGGCCTTTGCCCGCAACGGTAGCGAGGCCCTGGCGGCAGTTATCAAGCACCGCCCGGCCCTGGTGCTGCTCGACATCGGCTTGCCCGACACCAATGGCTACGACCTGTGCCGACAGATTAAGCAGCGCGATGCCACCCAGAGTGTGCAGGTGATTTTTGTTACCGGCTATGCCGACATGGCGCACGAGGCCGCGGGCTTCGCGGCAGGTGCGGTGGACTACATCACCAAGCCGGTGTCCCCGCCCATCGTGCTGGCACGTGTGGCTGCCCATTTGTCGCTGGTGCGGGCAACGGCACTGGAGCAAAGCTACCGCGATGCGATCCTGATGCTGGGCCATGCCGGGCACTACAACGACACCGACACCGGTGCCCACATCTGGCGCGTGGCCGCCTACGCCCGTGTGCTGGCCCAGGCCTGCGGCTGGGATGCCGCCAGCAGTACCCGCCTGGAATTGGCGGCCCCCATGCACGACACCGGCAAGCTGGGTGTTCCGCAGGCGATTCTGCGAAAACCGGGTCCGCTGGACGAATCCGAATGGGTGGTGATGCGCACCCACCCGAAAATTGGCCACGATATTCTGAGCAAGAGCGAAGCCCCCGTCTTCCAGCTGGCGGCCGAAGTTGCGCTGCGGCACCACGAGAAATGGGACGGCAGTGGCTACCCCGACGGCTTGCGCGGGCAAGAGATTCCCAAGTCGGCCCGCATTGTGGCGCTGGCCGACGTGTTTGATGCCCTTAGCATGCGCCGCCCTTACAAAGAGCCGTGGCCGATGGAAAAAATACTGAGTTACATCCATGCCGGGGTGGAAGTGCACTTTGACCCGATGGTGGTCCACGCTTTTCTGGGCATCCTGCCCGAGCTGCTAGACATCCGCAAAGAGTGGGCGAAAGTCGAGGAAGCGCAGATGCAGGAGCCCGAGCGCCCGTCTTGAAGTCGCCGCACACCATCGGTGCAATAAGCCGAAAAATATTGGCACAAAACTAGCTTAAACCCGAAGAAGCTGACCGTTTGGTTAGCTTTATAGTGGGTTTCTATGATTCAAATCCTTCGCCATTGTGTCCATGCCAGCGCCTGAGCCGTTGGCCACTCCCCTGGCCGCTACCGTGGCTGTCGAGGTCCGCCAGGCCAACGTTATTTACCCCGCTGCCGACGCGCCGGTGCATGCTCTGCAAGACATCGACCTCACGGTGCAGCCAGGCGAATTCGTCTCTCTGATCGGGCCCTCAGGCTGCGGCAAGACCACGCTGCTGCGCGCCATTGCCGACCTGGAGCCCATCAGTTCGGGCACCATGCTGGTGAACGGTGTCAGCCCGCACGCTGCGCGCCTGGCCCGCTCCTATGGCTATGTGTTCCAGGCCCCGGCGCTGTTTCCATGGCGCACGGTGCTGGGCAATGTGCTGCTGCCGCTGCACATCCAGGGCCGCGACAAGGCCGAGAGCCAGCGCATCGCCATGGACCAGCTGGCGCGGGTAGGGCTGCAGGGCTTCGAGAAGAAATACCCCTGGCAACTTTCCGGCGGCATGCAGCAGCGGGTGTCGATTGCCCGGGCGCTGGCCTTTGAGCCGCGCATCCTGATGATGGACGAACCCTTTGGCGCGCTGGACGAGATCACCCGCGACCGGCTTAACGAGCAACTGCAGCAGCTCTGGCAGCGCGAGCGCCGCACCGTGGTGTTTGTGACCCACTCGATTGCCGAGGCGGTGTACCTGTCCACCCGCATCGTGGTCATGTCGCCCCGGCCGGGCCGCATCGTCAAGGTGATAGCTTCCACCCTGCCGGACGAGCGCCACCTGGGCCTGCGCGACACCCCTGAATTCATGGCGCTGGCCCACGCCGTACGCGAGTCCCTGGCGGATGGCCACCATTAAACGCAGCTCTGCTTTCGATAGCGCCTTGCCCATGGCCACTGTGCTGCTGGGCGTGTTATTGCTATGGTACGTGGGGGCTGTGTGGCTGAACGCACCAGGGGCTATTGAGCGCGTGCTCAGCCCCCGGGGCACGGCCTGGGGCTGGGCCGATCTGGTCCAGACCACGCTGTCCATGCAGCGCCCGGTGCTGCCCTCGCCGCAGCAGGTAGCGGTGGATTTTTGGTCCAGCCTGGTCGATTGGCCGGTAGATTCGCCGCGCAACCTGCTGTTCCACGTCGCCGTCACCGCCCAGTCCAGCCTGCTGGGCTTTGCCATGGGCACGCTGTTCGGCTTGCTGCTGTCGGCGGGCATCGTGCATTCGCGCACCCTGGACCGGGCGCTGATGCCCTGGATCGTGGCCTCGCAAACCATCCCTGTGCTGGCGATTGCGCCCATCGTGCTGGTGATTCTGGGCAGCTTGGGTTTCTCGGGCGTGTGGCCCAAGGCGGTGATCGCCATGTACCTGTGCTTCTTCCCGGTCACCGTGGCCATGGTGCAAGGCCTGCGCTCGCCGCAGCAGATCGACACCGAGCTGCTCTACACCTACGCGGCCTCGCGCTGGCAGGCGTTTTGGCTGCTGCGCCTGCCAGCGGCACTGCCGTTCTTGTTCCCCGCCTTGCGGGTGGGCATTGCGGCCAGCCTGGTGGGGGCCATGGTGGCCGAATTGCCCACCGGCGCGCAGGCAGGTCTGGGGGCCAAACTGTTGCTGGGCTCGTACTACGGCAACACCGTGGCCATCTGGTCGGCGCTGCTGATGTCGGCCTTGCTGGGCTTGGCCCTGACCGCCGCCGTACTGGGCGTGGAGCGGCTGGTGCTGCGCCGGTTTGGGGGGCGGGCATGAAGGCGCGCAGCCCGGGGGCCGTGCTGGGCCTGGTATTGATCAGTGTGCTAATTGCTATTATTTTTATAGCTATGTGCGTAGATGAATCATGCGCTAGAGGCCTATTTTTGCCTAAACTTTTGCTGCTGCTGGCCTTGGCGGTGTGGACGGTACGCGCCTGCGCTGCGCTGGACGGGCGGCCTGTTTACGGCCTGCTGACGGCGGCTTTGTTCGGCCTGTGGCTGCTGTACTTCTGGCAGCTGCTGGTCACGGCGTATGGCGTGCCCCGGGTGCTGCTGCCATCGCCGCTGCTGATCGTGCAGGCCATGGCCGAGGGCTGGACTGTGCTGTGGGGCGACTTTGTGCAGACCGTGCTCAAGTCGGTCGTCACCGGCTGGGTGCTAGGCTGCGGCCTGGGTTTTGCCGTGGCGGTGGCGATCGACCGCATGCCATTCCTGCAACGCGGTCTGTTGCCGATTGCCTCGCTGACCAGCACCGTGCCGCTGGTGGGGGTGGCACCCATTGCGGTGATGTGGTTTGGCTTTGACTGGCCGTCCAAGGCGGCGGTGGTGGTGCTGATGACCTTCTTCCCCATGCTGGTGTCCACCCTGGCCGGATTGAAAGCCGCAGGCAAGCTGGAGCGGGAGCTGATGCACAGCTACGCGGCGGGTTACTGGCAAACCTTGCTGGGGCTGCGCCTGCCCAGTGCCTTGCCGTTCATCTTTGGTGCGCTCAAGGTCAATGCCACGCTGGCGCTGATCGGGGCCATCGTGGCCGAGTTTTTTGGTTCGCCCACTGCCGGGCTGGGCTTTCGCATTTCCACCGAGGCGGCCAAGATGCACATGCCGCTGGTGTGGGGCGCGATTGTGGTAGCGGCCCTGACCGGCTCGCTGGCCTACGCCTTGCTGGTGCAGCTGGAGCGGCGTTTTGCGTTCTGGCACCCTTCCGTTCGTTCCCGCTAAGTTCCCCACCCTAGGAGTATTCGATGCAGAAATTATCCAAGTTGAGCCAATGCCTGCTGGCTGCCGTGTTGGCGGTTGGCGGCTTCGCCGTCCAGGCGCAAGATAAGGTTACCGTGCAGCTCAAATGGGTGCCGCAAGCCCAGTTTGCGGGCTACTACGTGGCCGCCGCCAAGGGCTACTACAAGGCCGAGGGCCTGGACGTGACCATCAAACCCGGCGGCCCCGACATCTCGCCGGTGCAGGTGATTGCGGGCAACAACGCCGACGTAATCGTCAACTGGATGCCCGACGCGCTGGCCGCCCGCGAAGCCGGTGTGCCGCTGGTCAACATTGCCCAGGTGTTCAACCGCTCCGGCCTGATGCTGACCTGCAAAAAAGCCAGCGGTGTCACCAGCCCCAAAGACCTGAAGGGCAAAACCCTGGGCGTGTGGTTTGGCGGTAACGAATACCCGTTCCTCAACTGGATGGCCAAGCTGGGCCTGAAGCCTGACGTAGACATCAAGGTGCTCAAGCAAGGCTTTAACGTTGATCCGCTGCTGCAAAACCAGGCCGCCTGCGTGTCCACCATGGTCTACAACGAGTACTGGCAGATCATCGACGCGGGCGTGAAAGAAAGCGATCTGGTCACCTTCTTCTACGAAGACCAGGGCGCGGCCTCGCTGGAAGACGGCCTGTACGTACTGGAATCTAAGCTCAAGGACCCGGCCTTTGTGGCCCGCATGGGCAAATTCCTCCGGGCCACGTTCAAGGGCTGGAACGACGCAGTGAAGAACCCCGAAGAGGCCGCCAAGATTGTGGTGTCCAACGATATGTCGGGCAGCGCCACCCTGGCCGTGCAAAAGCGCCAGATGGAAAACGTGGCCAAGCTGATCACCACCGCCAACACCCCCAAGATGGGCTACCTGGAGCCCGCCGCCTACGAGCGCACGGTCAAGGTGCTGCTGTCGGGCGGCAGTGCCCCGGTGATCAAGAAAGACCCCGGTGCCGCCGCCATGAGCCACATTGTTTGGGAAGCGGCTACTAAAAAGTGATTGCTAAAACGCAAGCCCCGGCGGATAGCAAAGGCCAGATCCGCCAGGCCAACGAAGAGCGGATCCTGGCCGCGGCAGAGCGCGTCTTTGCCGGGGCCGGGTTCAGCGGTGCCACCATGGCCCAGATCGCCGATGAATCCGGCCTGCCCAAAGCCAATCTGCACTACTACTTTGGCAACAAGGACGGACTGTACCGTGCAGTGCTGGCCCGTATCCTGGAGGACTGGCTGGCCCCCACCCACGGCATCACCCCCGATGCCGACCCGGCCCAGGCCATCGGCGGCTACATCCGCAGCAAGATGGCCATGTCGGCCGCCCGGCCGCATGCCTCCAAGGTCTGGGCCAACGAGCTGCTGCACGGCGCGGCTGTGGTCAAGCAACTGCTGGCCACCGAGCTGCGCGCCACGGTGCGGGCCAAGGCCGCCGTCATCGACCAGTGGATTGCCGAAGGGAAAATGGCCCCGGTAGACAGTACCCATCTGTTTTTTACCCTGTGGGCGGCCACGCAAACCTATGCCGACTTTGACGTGCAGGTCAGCGCCGTGCTGGGCCGTGCCAAGCTGACCCGCGCCGACCAGGCCCGCGCCACCGAGCATGTGGTGGCCCTGCTGTTGCGCGGCTGCGGGCTGCAGCTATAACCTGCGTCAAGGAACGTGGGTACGGCGTGCGCCGTTAAGGGGCGTAGCCGGTGTGCGAGGCACAGTTTGTTGCAAAAAAGCTGACTACTTCGTCAAGTATTTGGCATGGCCTTTGCATACTGAGCGGTCCCATATTCTTATTTTGAAACTACTATGCAATTCACCAAAATCCTGGCTGCTGTAGCTGCGACTGTCGCCCTGGCCCCTGCTGCGCACGCCGACGACAACTGGTCGTTCAAGAACGTCAGCGTCAACCACCTGGCCTGGAGCGACCGCACGCTGAACCAAACCGGCAAAGGCCCGTTTGGTGTGAAAAAAGACTTCACCTATCTGGAGCTGGAAGGCGGCGCGGGCGGCAAGTGGGGCGATGTGTACGGCTTCTTTGACGTGGAAAACCCCACCAAGGATGCCCACAACGCCGCCGACTCCGCCATGGACCGCCGCTACGCCATGAAGGTCGTGGGCCACTACAACCTGACCGAAGCCGGGGGCCTGCCGGTGCAGCTCTACGGCCATATCTACAACTTCATGGACGACGGCTTTCGCGACCAGAACAATGTGTTCGGCCTGAGCACGGCCATCAGCAGCGGCGGCTTCTGGATCAAGCCGTTTCTGGGCGCGCACTACGAGACCAAGACCGACCTGGGCACGCAGTACAACGGCATGATGGGCGGCTGGGTGTTGGGCTATAGCTTCAAGGCCATGGACCAATCCTTCATGGTCACCAACTGGCATGAAACCGAAATGGGCCGCAAGTCCGACTATCTGGTCATGGCCCGTGACGGTGGCGTGGTCACCGCCAACAAAACCGCCCAAAACGGTGCCGTGTCGCTATGGTGGAACGCCACCCCCCTATTCACCACCGGCATCACCTACCGCTATGCCAAGAACAAGCTGGGCTCGGCTACCTACCAGGACGGCTTTATCTACACCGCCAAGATCAACTTCTAATTTGCTATTTATTAAATAGCTGTCCGCGCAGTTGTTATGTGCGCTAGGAGTGGTTTTGGCTACTTGTTTGTCATGGGATAGCCCCTAAAATCGCCCCATGACCGATACCGCCACCCACACCACCACCACGATAGCCACGCACAGTGGCACCTTCCACGCCGACGACGTTTTTGGCGTTGGCGTTCTGATGGGGGTTTTCCCATCGCACACTCTGCTGCGCACCCGCAATAAAGACCTCATAGCCACCGCCGACTACGTGGTGGACGTGGGCGGCACCTGGGACGCGGCCACGGGCCGGTTTGACCACCACCAGCGCGGCTTCGAGGGTGCCCGCCCGGCCCGGCTGGTCGATGGCCAAACCGTGCCCGGTGTGGGCTACGCCAGCGCTGGTTTGGTGTGGTCGGCCTTTAGTGCCGCCTACGTCAGCGCCTGGGCTGCCAGCCATGGCCAGACGCTGGACGATGCCGCAGTGGCCAGCGTGGTGGGCACCATCGACCATTCGCTGGTGCAGTACCTCGACATCGTGGACACCGGCCAGGGCGACGTGGCTGCGGGCATCTTCGGTCTGTCGGCCCTGATTGCCCAGCTCAACACCCATTGGCTGGAAGAGCAGGGCCTGGACCTGGCCGCCAAGGCCCAGCTGCTGGAAACCCGCTTTCGCGAGGCCATCGCCATCACGCGCAAATTTCTGGACCACGCCATCGGCAAGAAGGTGGCGCAGATCCGTGCCATGGACACCGTGCGCCAGGCCCCGCGCCTGCTCGGCGGCCAACTGCTGCATCTGAAGGAAGGCGGCATGCCCTGGACCCGCGTAGTGGTCGATGAAATGCCCGAGGTGCTGTTCGTCATCTACCCCGACTCTGATGGCAACCAGTACCAGATCAAGACCGTGCCGGTAGAGCCCGGCTCCTTCGACACCCGCAAGGACCTGCCCGCCAGCTGGGCCGGTCTGCGCGACCAAGAGTTGGCTGCAGTGACCGGCGTGGAAGACAGCGTGTTCTGCCACCTGAACCTGTTCATTGGCGGCGCGCGGAGTTTTGAAGGCGCGCTGAAGCTGGCCGAGTTGGCATTGGCCGAGTAGGTCGAATGGAAGGCGTGCTCCCCGCCACACCGCTGCAGCAGGTCCGCGCGGCGGTCCGGGCCAACCTGCTGCCGGGACTGGTGCTCTGGTGTGGCCTGGCGCTGTTGGTCCTGGCCTATGTGCTGAGCCCGGCCGTGCAGGCGGGCCTGGCTACCTGGGGCAGCGCCAAGCAGGCTGGGGGCTACCCTTTTGCCTTCGCCACGTACGCCGCGTTCGCCGTGCTGGTGCCCGAGGCCCTGGGCCAACTGGTGCTGAAAGAACCCTGGCGCAAGACCCAGTGGGCCGACATGGCCTACGCCATCCTGGTGTTTGGCTCTATCGGCATCACCGTAGACCTGTTTTATGCATTGCAGGTCAGCCTGTTTGGCGAGGGCAATGACGCAGCCACTATTGCGAAAAAAATGCTGGTCGACCAGTTTGTTTACTCGCCCATGACCAACTTTGCGGTCATCGCCCTGTTCGCCTGGCGCGATGACGGCTACTGTGCCCGCACCTGGAAGCGCGTGGTGTCGGCCGACTTTTTAACCAGCCGCTACCTGCCCCTGCTGGTGGCCCTGTGGTGCGTGTGGATTCCCGGCGTGTTGGCCATTTACTTCATGCCCACCGCGCTGCAGTTCCCCGTGGCCTCACTGATTTTGAGCTTCTGGGTGCTGATCTTCAAATGCATGCGCAAGGGGTAATTGCTATTGAATAAATAGCTATTAGCGTAGGTGCAATATGCGCTAGAGGCCTATTTTTTATAAATTTTCGCCATGACCACTGATCCTGCATTCCCCACGCTACCCGCCGAAAAATCCAATGCCCGCACCGAGGCAGCGCTGGCCCGCTTGCACAAGGCCATGCGCGACATCGAAGCCGAGATTGCGGCGTACCAGGGTGTCTATCCGTTCAACCATGGCCGCGTTACCCAGTCGGAGCTGTGCCGCCGGGCTGATGTCAAAAAAGCCACGTTGCAAAACCCGCTGCACAAAGACACGACGCGGGTGGGTGTCATTCGCTGGCTCGACGCGCTCAGCGCGCAGTTGGCGCACACCCGCGACGGCACGCGGGAGCGCGTGACGGAAGTGGCGGACGGGCTGGCGGCCGAAGTGCAGCGCTTGACGTTGGCGCTGGCGGCGGCGGAGCAGCGGCTGGTGCAGCTGGAGGCAGAGAACGCCGCGCTACGCCATCCGCACGGATAAAGCGCTATTTTCAGTACAGGGCCAGCGCGGTCCTGTCCACCACCCGGCGCAGCACAAAGCTGGAGTGCACGCCGGTCACACCTTCGATCCGCGTCAGCTTGTTGAGCAATAAATCCTGGTAGTGGTCCATATCGCGCACCACCACCTTGATTTGGTAGTCGGCATCCTGCCCGGTGATCAGCAGGCACTCCAGCACCTCGGGCAACACATCGACCGAGGCCTCGAAGTTGGCGAAGCGTTCTGGGGTGTGGCGGTCCATCGAGATATGCACCAGGGCCATCAGCGACAGCCCGAGTTTCTTTGCGTCCAGCAAGGCCCGATAGCCGCGGATCAGGCCGGATTCCTCGAGCGCCCGCACCCGGCGCAGGCAGGGCGACGGCGATAAACCTATGCGGTCGGCCAGGTCCTGGTTGTTGACGCGGCCGTCGACCTGCAGAATTTCCAGAATTTGCTTGTCATACCGGTCTGGAACCATGTGGATGCCCTGATTTTTAAGAATATTGGCAGATTATGCCAATAAATAAGAATTTACAGGCGATAACGCAATATTCTGCCCGTGGCCCGGGTCTACACTGAAGTCTCTGCAAACCACAGACCCCCGCCACTCTGGCCACAAGCCAGAAAGCGCAGCCACCGGCCCCATAAAGGCCGATACCCCCAAAGCCAAATCCCCGGGCGTACCAACGCCCGGGGAGCATGCTGGCCCCTAGGACCCAGGCCACCAGTGCCCGAGTCCCTGCCGCTTAGGCCAGGTCGAAACGGTCCAGCTGCATCACCTTGGTCCAGGCCGCCACAAAGTCCGCCACAAACTTCTGCTGGCCGTCCGCGCTGGCATAGACCTCGGCGTACGCACGCAGCACCGAGTTGGAGCCGAAGACCAGGTCGGCCCGGGTGGCGGTGTACTTCACCGCGCCACTCTTGCGGTCCCGGCCTTCGAACACCTCGCCTTCACCGTCCACCGCCGTCCATGTGGCACCCATGTCCAGCAGGTTCACAAAGAACACGTTGCTGAGCACGCCCACCTGGTCGGTGAACACGCCGTGCTTGCCGCCATCGGCATTGGCACCCAGCACCCGCAGGCCGCCGACCAGCGCGGTCAGCTCGGGCGCGGTCAGGGTCAGCAACTGGGCCCGGTCGATCAGCAGGGCTTCGGTCGCGGCACCGATCTTGCCGTTCTTGTAATTGCGGAAACCATCGGCCAGCGGCTCCATCACGGCGAAGGATTCGACATCGGTTTGCTCTTGCGTAGCATCCACGCGGCCCGGCGCAAACGGTACTTCTACCGCCACACCTGCGGCCTTGGCTGCCTGCTCGACACCCACGCTGCCCGCCAGTACGATCACGTCGGCCAGCGAGGCCTTGCCCGATGCCTGCTGGATTGCGACCAGCGTGGGCAGGGCCTGGATGGCGATCTGGTTGACTTTCCAGTCCTTCTGCGGGGCCAGGGCCAGGCGCGCGCCATTGGCACCGCCACGCTTGTCGCCGCCACGGAAAGTGGAGGCCGAAGCCCAGGCCACCGACACCAGCTGGCTGACCGACAGGCCCGAGGCCGCGATTTTCGACTTGATATCGGCAATGTCTGCCGCCGTAGGCTGGTGGGTCGCGGCGGGCAGCGGGTCTTGCCAGATCAGGTCTTCCTTGGGTACTTCGGGGCCGAGGTAACGCGCCTTCGGGCCCATGTCGCGGTGGGTCAGCTTGTACCAGGCGCGGGCAAAGGCTTCGGCGAAGGCCTGGGGGTCTTCATGGAAGCGCTTGGAGATCTTGCCGAACTCCGGGTCGAAGCGCATCGTCAGGTCGGTGGTCATCATGGTCGGCTTGTGGAACTTGCCGGGGATGTGCGCGTCGGGAATGATCTCTGGCGCATTGGTGGCCACCCACTGCTTGGCACCGGCGGGCGAATGGGTCAGCTCCCACTCGAAATTGAACAGGTTCTCGAAGTAGTTGTTGCCCCACTGCGCCGGGGTGGTGGTCCAGGTCACTTCCAGGCCGCTGGACACGGTGTCTTTGCCGTGGCCACTGCCAAAATTGCTGTTCCAGCCCAGGCCCTGGGCTTCGATGCCCGCGCCTTCGGGCTCCGGGCCCTTGTGCGATTCAGGTGCCGCGCCGTGCGATTTACCGAAAGTGTGGCCACCGGCGATCAGGGCGACGATTTCTTCGTCGTCCATCGCCATGCGGTAGAAGGTGGCGCGGATGTCATGGGCTGCGGCCAGGTAGTCGCCGCTGGCGTTCGGGCCTTCGGGGTTCACGTAGATCAGGCCCATGTGGGTCGCGGCCAGATTGTTGTCCAGCTCGCGGTCGCCATGGAAACGTTTGTCGGTCGCCAGCCAGGTGGTCTCTGCACCCCAGCTCACATCCATATCGGGTTCCCACACGTCTTCGCGGCCACCGGCAAAACCAAAGGTGCGGAAACCCATGGATTCCAGCGCCACATTGCCGGTGAGGATGAACAGATCGGCCCAGGAAATGCTTTGGCCGTACTTTTGCTTGATGGGCCAGAGCAGGCGGCGCGACTTGTCGATGTTGACGTTGTCGGGCCAAGAGTTCAGCGGCGCAAAGCGCTGTTGGCCACGGCCACCACCGCCCCGGCCGTCCAGTGTGCGGTAGGTGCCCGAGCTGTGCCAGGCCATGCGGATGAACTGTGGGCCGTAGTGGCCAAAGTCGGCCGGCCACCAGTCCTGGCTGTCGGTCATCAGCTTGACCAGGTCTGCCTTGAGCGCTTTGTAATCCAGCTTTTTGAATGCTTCGGCGTAGTTGAACTTCTCGCCCAGCGGGTGGGATTTGTTCGAGTGCTGGTTCAGCAAATCCACCCGCAGTTGGTTAGGCCACCAATCCTTGTTGGTCGTACCGCTACCGGCAGCGTGGTGGAAAGGGCATTTGGCTTCGGTGGACATGGGGAGCTCCTTTGTGTTGTCTGTTGGATCGCTGAGAACGTTCTTGCATCGTGCCGCAGTGGTCAGGCGGAAATATGCGCCTATCAACCTCTTTGCGAATGTCCGACACGAGCCAAAATGGTAATTCATTACTATGAAACTCAGAACTCAATAAAATTTATGTATCGGATAGGCGTTTTCAAAGATGCTCGCGGGCATGTCACCGGAGCCGAAGACCGATTTGTGAACCCCGGCAACGCTCGATGCTTTTACCGGGCGCTCTTGCGGCAGCTATTCGGAGTTGAGCTTTGAAGTCCCTGTTGTCACGAATGACGGTTCGTCCACTTCCATCTACGGTAACCATGGACTCTTTGATGATGCTCTTGAACCCGTCATTTAGCTTGTATTCAAATGTGACAACTGTCCGAGTTGAAGACCCACTGCTACGAACCCAGAGCAAGGAGGCTGTACTTTTCCCCTTCTACCTCTACGGCGTGCGAGTGCAGCGCCTTGGTGTTTCCGCCCTTGCTCGGTTAGCGTGGTGTTTCTTTTGTGGCGGCTATTTGTTCCAAAAATGGAAAGCTCCTGATTTGCTATTAAATCAGGAGCTACTAGCGTAGATGCCGCCTGCGCTAAAGGCCGTTTATTCTTAAGCCGTGGCCGCGTTCAACTGCCGGTTACGTTCCCGCCCGCTCCAGCATCGCATGCAGCAGCACATTGCACCCCGCCGTAATGTGCTCCGGCTTCGCATCTTCAATCTCGTTGTGGCTGATCCCGTCTTTGCAGGGGATGAAGATCATGCCGCTGGATGTCAGCTTCGCCATGTACACCGCATCGTGCCCCGCGCCTGACACGACGGGCATGTTGGAGTAGCCCAGCTTGGCGGCGGCGCGGGCTACGGCGTCTACGCAGTCGGGGTGGAAGCCGATGGCGTTGTAGCTCGACACCATCTCGATCTTCACGTCCACGCCGTATTCTTGCGCCACGGTGGCGGCGAAGGCTTTGACTTCGGCGGCCATCTGGTCCACCAGGGCATCGGTGCTGTTGCGCAGGTCGATGCTGAACTTCACCCGGCCCGGAATCACGTTGCGGCTGTTGGGGAAGACCTGCACCATGCCCACGGTGCCACGGCCGTGCGGCGGGTGGCGGTGGGCTGCGGCCACCACGTCTTGCATGATGCGGGTGGCGGCCAGCATCGCGTCTTTGCGCAGTGCCATGGGCGTGGGGCCGGCGTGGGCTTCCATGCCGGTGACGGTGCAGTCGAACCAGCGGATGCCGAGCACGCCTTGCACCACGCCGATGGTCACGTCATGGTCTTCCAACACCGGGCCTTGTTCGATATGGGTCTCGAAGTACGCGCCGATGGGGTGATCTCCGGGTTCTTGCTCGCCGATGTAGCCGATGCGGGCCAGTTCGTCTTTGACGCTTTTGCCCTCGGTATCGGTGGCGGCGTAGGCGTGCTCCAAGGTGAAGGCTTTGGCAAACACGCCGGAGCCCATCATCACCGGCACAAAGCGCGAGCCTTCTTCGTTCGTCCACCAGGCGACCTCGATAGGGGCTTCGGTGGTGATGTTGTGGTCGTTCAAGGTGCGCACCACTTCAATGCCCGCCAGCACGCCGTAGTTGCCGTCGAACTTGCCGCCGGTGGGCTGGGTGTCGATGTGGCTGCCGGTCATGATGGGCGGCAGGCTGTTGTTGCGGCCAGCGCGGCGCATGAAGCCGTTGCCGATTTTGTCGATGGTGATGGTCATGCCCGCTTCGGTGGCCCAGCGGCTGACCAAGTCCCGGCCTTGTTTGTCCAGGTCGGTGAGAGTGAGGCGGCAGACACCACCTTTGGCTGTGGCACCGATTTGAGCCAACGCCATGAGGGAGTCCCAGAGACGGGGGCCGTTGATACGCAAAGATTCAATGTTGACGGTCATGGGGGTTCCTAAATTGGCGTGGATCAGCAAGGGTCAGCGGGTGTCAACGGGCGACGGCGACGGGTTCATGCAACGCCGTTTTTTTCGCCAGCGCGTCGAACTGCGGGCCAAAGGGGGGGCGTTTGACGTACTGACCGGCACCGCGCTCTGCCCGCAAGTCCCCCTGGGTGTAAACCACTTTGCCCCGGCTCAGGGTATGGGTGGGCACGCCTTTGACGGTGCGGCCTTCAAAGATGTTGAAGTCGCCCAATGATTTTTGGGTTTTGACGGACAACGTCTTGCTGCCTTCGGGATCCCACACCACCACATCGGCATCGGCCCCTGCCGTGATGCAGCCTTTGCGCGGGTAGATGTTGAACAGCTTGGCCGCGTTGGCCGAGGTGACGGCAACAAACTCGCTGGGGGTGAGCTTGCCGGTGTTGACCCCCGCATCCCAAATGACTGCCAAGCGCTCTTCCACGCCGCCGCAGCCATTGGGGATTTTGGTGAAGTCGTCTTTGCCTGCGGCTTTTTGCGCGGCGCAGAAAGTGCAGTGGTCAGTAGCGGTGGTATGCAGGTGCCCGGCTTGTAGACCGCGCCAGAGGGCGTTTTGGTTCTCTTTGTTGCGGAACGGCGGGCTCATCACATGGCCTGCAGCGTAGGCGAAATCGGCGTTGCGGTAGACGCTGTCGTCCAGCGTCAAATGCCCGGCCAGCACCTCGCCATAAACACGCTGGCCGTTGGCGCGGGCACGGGCGATGGCAGCGGCGGATTCGGCGCAAGAGACGTGGACGACGTAGATCGGCACGTTGAGCACGTCGGCAATGGCGATGGCGCGTTGTGCGGCTTCGGCCTCCACGGCAGGCGGGCGTGACAGCGGGTGGCCTTCGGGGCCGAGGATGCCCTTGGCCTTCATTTCGGCTTGCAGCAGGAACACCAGTTCACCGTTTTCAGCATGGACGGTGGGCATGGCCCCCAACTCCAGCGAACGCTTGAAGCTGTTGACCAGGGTTTCGTCGTTGCACATGATGGCGTTTTTGTAGGCCATGAAGTGCTTGAAGCTGTTCACGCCCTCCTCGCGCACCAGGGTGCCCATGTCGCGGTGGACGGAATCGTCCCACCAGGTGATGGCGACGTGGAAGGAATAGTCACTCGCCGACTTCTCGGCCCAGCCGCGCCACTTCTTGTACGCGTCGAGGATGTTTTCCTGCGGGTCGGGGATGACGAAGTCGATGATGGTGGTGTTGCCACCCGCCAGGCCGGCCGCCGTGCCGGTGTAGAAGTCGTCCATCGTCGTGGTGCCCATGAACGGCAGCTGCAGATGGGTGTGCGGGTCTATGCCGCCGGGCATGACATATTGGCCACCGGCGTCCACCACCGTGGCGC
>NZ_JANXMU010000008.1 GCF_025354435.1 Rhodoferax sp. | reverse complement strand
TTTGCGGTGCTGGGCGAATCCCGCTTCTTGGTCGGCGGCCAGGGCCAGGGTGTGTTGCTTCATCTTTGTCGCCTTGTGAGGGATGACAATACCAATGCAAGTCACGCGCCAGGTCGGGACTTATTCAGCGTTGCCTTAACTGGCTAAAGTGATTTTCTTGTCACGCACGTACTCTTTGTATTGCGTGAGGGTGAGGGCGGCCACACAGGCTGCGCCGTTATCGGCCGTCCAGCTCAGCGTGGCACTCTCTGTGGCCACCTCGATCTCGACCGGCCCCTTGGGGATCACGATGGGCGCGCCGTCACCGGGGGTGAAGGTGACGTGGTCGGTGATGGTGGCTTGAACGGTCTTGGTGGCTTGCATGGGGGTCTCCTGTGATGGGGCCGCAAAAGATTGCGGCAAGCTGCCATTACAAGCCCAGGCCTGGCTGCAGCGTGTCAGATAAACACCCGCAGGCGCGTTCCACACCGCCGCGTTCTTGGAACGTTTTTAGTGCGTGACGAACTGGTAGGTCACGTCTTCGGCTTCGATCATGTCCAGCACGTCGTTGAGCACATCGTCGTCGCCGGTGCTGGTCCAGGTGTCTTCGGGGTCGGTGGCAAACATCGGCTCGATGGCCATGTCCATGAACTGGCCGTTCGGCAGCTTTAGCACCTGGCCGCCTTCGGAGGTGGTGGCCAGTTCCCAGTCGTCGGGCACGGACATTTCGAGCTGGATGGTGATGTTGAGTTTTTTCATGGCTTGGAGCTCTGTGGAGTAGGAAATGCAGGAGGGTAACCGAAGCCCATGGCCATCGATTAAATTTAAGAAAAATAAGCCTCTAGCGCATGCAGTACCTACGCTAGTAGCTATGAAAAAAGGAGTATCTGGCAGGGCCCGCGCCAGCGCGGTAAGCTAGCTGCTCCTTCTTCACGCAAGCCTGCCATGCCCCACTACTGGTTGATGAAATCCGAACCCAACGAATGCTCCGTCGACGATGCCCTGGCCGCGCCCGATCGCACGGTGCCCTGGGTCGGCGTGCGCAACTACCAGGCCCGCAACTTCATGCGCGACCAGATGCAGCCGGGCGATGGCGTGCTGTTCTACCACTCGAGTTGCGTCGAGCCGGGCATTGCCGGCCTGGCCCGCGTGGCCTCGGGTACCCGGCCTGACCCTACGCAGTTCGACCCGGCTTCACCTTACTTTGATGCCGCCAGCAAGCCAGAAGCGCCGCGCTGGCTGCTGCTGGACGTGCAGGCGATACGCAAGACGCGGCTGCTGGCTCTGCCCGAGCTACGCGCCCACCCGGCCCTGGCCGATCTGCAGGTGCTGCGCCGGGGCAACCGCCTGTCGATCACGCCGGTGGACCCGGCGCATTGGCAGGTGATTGAAGGGCTGTTGGCTTAGTTTTGCAGCGTGGGGTAGTCGGTGTAGCCCTTGGCGCCCTGGGTGTAGAAGGTGCTTTGGTCGGGCACGTTCAGCGGGGCCTTGAGCTGGATGCGGGCGGGCAGGTCGGGGTTGGCCAGGAAGGACGTACCAAAGGCCACGGCATCCAGTTGGCCTGCGGTGATGGCTTCATCGGCCTCTTCGGCGGTGTAGCCCATGTTGCCGACCAGCACACCCTTGTATTTGGCGCGGGCCACGGCCAGCGCGTCGCCCTTTTGCACGCCGAAGAAATCGGCCCGCATCACGTGTAAATAGGCCAGCTTATAGGCGTTGAGCTTGTCGGCCAAAAAGCCGATGAAGGCCAGCGGGTCGCTGTCTTGCATGCTGTTGAAGCTGTTCAACGGCGACAGGCGCAAGCCCACTTTGTCTGCGCCAATGGCGGCGGTCACGGCGGTCAGCACTTCGAACAGGAAGCGGGCGCGGTTTTCCAGCGTGCCGCCGTAGCCGTCGGTGCGCTGGTTGGGCGTATCGCGCAGGAACTGGTCGATCAGGTAGCCATTGGCACCGTGCACTTCCACGCCGTCAAAACCGGCGGCAATGGCGTTCTTGGCGCCCTGGGCAAACGTCTCCACGATGGCCGGAATTTCGTCGGCGGTCAGCGCGTGGGGCACCACGTGGGGCACGTTGCCGCCGGGGGTGTGGATCTCGCCCTCGATCGCCGTGGCGCTGCTGGATACCGTGGATACGCCGCTGTTGATGTCCGGGTGCGCAGCGCGGCCTGCGTGCCAGATCTGCATGAAGATGCGGCCACCCTTGGCGTGCACGGCGGTGGTCACCTTCTTCCAGGCCGCAATTTGCGCTTCGTTGTAGATGCCGGGTTCGTTGATGAAGGCCGAGGTGCCGGGGGCCACCATGGTGCATTCGGTGATCAGCAGGCCGCCGGTGGCGCGCTGGCTGTAGTACTCGGTCATCAGGTCGTTGGGCAGGTGGCCCGCGTCGGCGCGGGTGCGGGTCAACGGGGCCAGCAGGACGCGGTTAGGCAGGGTGAGGGCGCCGACGTGCAAAGGGGTCAATAGCATGGTGTTCAAACAGGTTGGTGGAGGAAAGTGGCGAACGGTAACAGCCGGTGCATAAAGCTTCTCCGGCCGGGTTATTGCAAATTGAGGTAGGCGTTTAAGCGTGAAACTTAGCGCGGCGCATGCTGCTGCACCCAGCGCACGATGTCGGCCGTCCCCATGGCACCGGCCTGGCGGGCTACCTCGCGGCCCCCCACAAACAGCGCCAGCGTGGGGATGCTACGGATCTGGTAGCGCGCGCCCAAGGTCTGGTGCGCCTCGGTATCCACCTTTGCCACGCGGATGCGTGGCTCCAGCTGGGCCGCGGCCTGCACGTAAGCGGGTGCCATCTGCCGACACGGCCCGTACCACGGTGCCCAAAAGTCCACCAACAGCGGAATCTGGTTGCGCAGCAGGTGCTTGTCAAACGCCGCCCCATCCAGATCGGCGGGCTGGCCGGTGAACAGGGGCTTTTTGCAGCTACCGCAATCGGGCGCGCTGCCCAGCTGGTCGGTATGCACGCGGTTAGTGGTGTGGCAATGGGGGCAGACGATGTGCAGGGATTCGGTCATTTACCGCAGGTCGTGGTGGGGGGCTGGATTGCAAGGGTGGCGTGATGCCTGCAACGCCCAACCCCATAATGCCCCTGGCTTTTTCTAGTAACTCCATCTGCCAAACACCCCATGAGCAACCCCCATTTCTATCCCATCGGCACCCCCGGCCAAGCTTGGGGCGACACAGAGCGTGCCCAGTGGCGCGCGCGCCAGGTGCGCCAGCGCAGCTATGCGGACGACGTGCTGCCGCGCATCGAGCGGCTGCGCGAGCGCTTTGACGTAGAGCATTACGGTGAAGTGGCCTATGCGGACGAACGCTTCCCCCTGTTCGCCATCCGCAGCCGGGGCTGGAACAGCGCCTTGCCCAGCGTGCTGGTGACCGGCGGCGTGCACGGCTACGAGACCAGCGGCGTGCTGGGCGCGCTGCGCTTTGTGGAGGCGCACGCCGAAGCCTACGCGGGCCGGGTGAACCTGCTGGTGGTGCCCTGCGTCAGCCCCTGGGCGTACGAGCGCATCCAGCGCTGGAACTTCGATGCTCTGGACCCGAACCGCTCGTTCCGCCCCGCCAGCCCCGCGCAAGAGTCTGCCGCCTTGCTGCGCCTCATCGGCCCGATGCGCGGCCAGTTCACCGCCCACATCGACCTGCACGAAACCACCGACACCGACGAGTCCGAATACCGCCCCGCCGTGGCCGCCCGCGACGGCCAGCCGTTCGAGCCCGCCACCATCCCCGACGGCTTCTACCTGGTGGACGACACCGTCAACCCCCAGCCCGCGTTCCAGCAGGCCATCATCCTGGCCGTAGAACGCGTGACCCACATCGCCCCCGCCGACGCGCACGGCGGCATCATCGGCTCACCGCTGGTGGCGCACGGCGTGATCCACTACGCGATGAAAGAGCTGGGCCTGTGCGCAGGCATTACCGGTGCGCGCTACACCACGACGACCGAGGTCTATCCGGACAGCCCCCGCGCCACGCCTGAGCAGTGCATTGCCGCACAGGTGGCGGCGGTGTGTGCAGGCGTGAATTTTTTAAACTAAATAGGCTTCTAGCGTAGTTGGAATATGCGCTAGTAGCTATTAAAAAAATAGCAGACAGGTGGTTGCGGTGGGGCGGCGTCAGGCCCGCTCCAGATCGCGGATCAAGCTCATTACCTTGGTGGTGATGATGTCGATGGCGGGCCCGTTGGCGCCGTGCGGCAGGATCACGTCGGCGCGGCGCTTGGTGGGCTCGATGAACTGCTTGTGCATGGGGCGCACGGTTTCCAGGTACTGGTTGATTACGCTTTCGGCACTGCGCCCGCGCTCGGCCATGTCGCGCTGCAGGCGGCGGATGAAGCGCACGTCGGCGGCGGTATCCACAAAAATCTTCAGCGACATCATCTTGCGCAAATCGGCATCAAACAGCGCAAACAGGCCTTCGATCACGATCACCGGCGCGGGCTGCACGGTGATGGTTTTGGTGGCGCGGTTGTCCAGCGTGAAATCGTAGGTGGGCATTTCGATCGCCTCGCCGCGGCGCAGCGCCTGTACATGCTGCACCATCAAGGGCCAGTCAAACGCGTCGGGGTGGTCGTAATTGGTGGCGCGCCGTTCTTCGGGCGACAGATGCGTCTGGTCGCAGTAGTAATCGTCCTGGATCAGCACCGCCGTCATCTCCGGCCCGATGGATGCCAGCACCTGGCGCGTCACCGTCGATTTACCGCTGCCACTGCCGCCTGCGACACCGATCACGAAAGGTTTGTGCGGGGCTTTGTTCATGGGGTCTCCGTATCCAGCAGGCAAAGGCTGCGAGTTTACAAGCCCGCCATTGCCCACCACCGCAGCGATTTGGTTCGTATCGCCATCCAGGCCATGTCTGAGCGCGGCCTGCTGCCCGAATTCTCGCCCGCTGTAGATCGCCAATTGGCCGGCATTACGGCCACCGGCGACAGCGCAGATCCTGCCGTGCATGACCTCACCGCCTTGCTGTGGTGCTCCATCGACAACGACGACTCGCTGGACCTGGACCAGCTCACCGTGTCGGAAGTCTTGGCCCATGGCAGCGTGCGCCTGTGGGTGGCCATTGCCGATGTGGATGCCCTGGTGCCGCGCGACAGCCCGATTGACCAGCACGCCAGCGCCAACACCACCTCGGTCTACACCTCGGCGCGCATCTTCCCCATGCTGCCCGAGCGCCTGTCGACCGACCTGACCTCCCTCAATGCCCAGCAAGACCGCCTGGCCATGGTGACCGAGATGGTGTTCAACGCCGACGCCTCACTGGCCGGCCAGGGCGCATTGCCTGCTGCGGCTGCCGCCGTGCCGGGCATGGACGCGCAACTGCGCACGCAAGATGCTTTGGCCCAGCAACTGCGGGCCCGCCGCCACACGGCCGGTGCGCTGGAGTTTGAATCCTTTCAGCCGCGCGTGGTGTTTGATGGCGAGCGGGTGTCCGACATCCACCTGCAAGAGCACAACCGTGCCCGCCAGCTGATCGAAGAAGTCATGATTGCCACCAACACCTGCACTGCGCGCTACCTGGCGGGGCAGGGCATCGCCTCGCTGCGCCGCGTAGTGCGCTCGCCCGAGCGCTGGTTGCGCATCGTGGCCGTGGCCAAGGAATATGGCGAGGTGTTGCCGCCCGACCCCGACTCCAAGGCGCTGGAGGACTTTCTGGCCAAGCGCCGCCGGGCCGACCCGCTGCGTTTTGCCGACCTGTCGCTGGTCATCGTCAAGCTCATGGGGCGGGGCGAATACGTGCTCGAAACCCCGGGTAGCCTGGCCGTGGGGCACTTTGGGCTGGCGGTGACGGACTACACCCACTCCACCGCGCCCAACCGGCGCTTCCCCGACCTCATCACCGCGCGGCTGCTCAAGGCCGCGCTGGCCCACCAGCCAGCACCGTATTCCAGCGCCGAGCTGGACGCGCTGGCCACCCACTGCACCCGCCAGGAAGATGCAGCGCAAAAGGTGGAGCGCCAGATGCGCAAGTCCGAGGCAGCGTTGCTGCTGGAGTCACGCATTGGCCAGCGCTTTGACGCCATCGTCACCGGCAACGCTGCCGATGGCATGTGGGTACGCCTGCTGAACCCGCCTGCCGAGGGCAAGCTGCTCCGAGGTTTAAGTGCGCTCAAGGTTGGAGACAAAGTGCGGGTCAAACTCTTGGCCACCAATGTCGAGCGCGGCTTTATTGACTTTGAAGCCGCCCCGTAAGGCGGGGCACTGACTGAGCGTCTCTAGGCTCTATACGGCGGGCTTTTGCTCAGGCCTGCCACACCCCAAAGCCCGCCGAACGCAGGTCGATGCCGATCTCGATCTCCTTGTCCACCGCGTCTTGGTAGGTCAGGGGGTTGAAGGCCTCGTACAGGTCTGGCAGCAGGCGCAAACCATAGCGCTGCACATAGCGGTTGGCCTGGATGCCCGCCTTGTGCTTGTCAAAGCGCACATCCGGGTCCAGCCCCGTCATGCCCACATACACGCACAGCTTGCCTTCCACATAGCCCGGATTGCCCTTGCGAAAGCGCGGCTCCAGCAGCACGTCTTTGGAGAGCTCGACCACGTAGACGTGGTGGTGTTTGCGGGGCATACTTGATTTTAGTAAAAAATGCCGCTTGCGCAGGCGATATATGCGGATGCAGCTACTAAAAGCGTAGCAAACCCTGGCGCGAGCCTAGAACGAAGACCCGTGCTCGCTCAAGAAAGCCAGTTCTTCCGCCTTAGAGCTGCGGCCAAGCACGGCGTTGCGGTGGGGGTAGCGGCCAAAGCGGTCGACGATGGCTTTGTGGCGCAGCTCGAAGTCCAGGTTGTTTTCCATAGGCGCCGCTCTTCAACATGAACAAGTACGCCATGAAGGAGCCTTTTCAGTCTCTCGAAAGCGCCGTTGTGCTCCAGCCCTTCACGACTACTTCTTTCAATTAGATTTGAAGTCGCCTCGTCTTCAATCGTCACTCGGCCAGAAACTTGGGTCAGGCCAAGTTTTTTAGATGGGTTTTGTACTCTCTGGCGTTCAAGTTCAAGCCAATCGTTTTCAGGTTCACCATATGGCCGAATCCGGAATCGATTGCGAAATATCGATATGCCCGCATTGTCCGTAAGTATGTTTCTGGCGGCGCGAATTCCGATTTTTTCAAAATCAAGGCCCATCCTCTCGAACAAAGCGGCAACGGACTCCGATTCGCGGTCATACACGTTGATTCCAAGATCGATCGATCCACAGGGCATTTCATCATCTAGGAGGGTTGCTTCCTAGTCGGGATGCGGCAAAGCGACCAATACCTTTTGCTCCTAGTAGTCTGCGCCCACCCGGACTTGTCTGTCGCTTTAGCTTTTCATCTGTTGCTGGTTCGAACCAGCGATTCACAACGTCGTCATAGGTCATGCCGTGTCCATGGTCTTGGACAATGATTTTCCCGAGTGGACGATTCTCGCTTCGAGGGATGATAGTTATCCCAACTGCAGGTGAATCTGCGTCAAACGCATTCTTTACCAGCAGCGCTAGGTACTGCTAGTCCAAGAAAACGGAGGTCGCGATAAGTGCCGGTGTTGCCAAATAAGAAAATTGGCGGAAAGTGATCACTCGTTTGCTGTGAATGTGCTTCGTCGAAAAGATTGCGAAGCATCAAGTTGCCCTGCCGAGGCGTGTCATGCAAGTCGCCTGGCTCACGCTTATCGCCGTAATAGGTAAACAGGCCGTTTTCGCGATCTATCGAATCTGGCCAATTGATGTCAGTTAGGCTTGACTTCAACGCAAGCAACTTTAGTGTCTTGACTGCCGGCCTTTTCCCGAGGTGACGAAAACCTGCTCCGTTATCAACCCCCAGTAACTGTGGCAGCGGGTCATCGGAAGCATTGCCATTTCTTGAGCCCCCGTAGCTTTCATCGACTATCAAATCCGCAGAACTAAGGGCACTGGTAATCATGCGCGCTTGAGTTTGGAAGTGGCTTGGGCAACTGCAATCCAACGAAAGATTGCAGTCATCATGTCAGAACAGACGCCATTGCCACAAAGTTTCACTTTCTCTCTGCGGCTGCCATGAGGTAGTACGTGGTCAGCGCCCCCGCACATGGCCTTCGTTAGCTCATTCGGTTGAAGCATGCGTATGTATGGGGTGTCACCAGCCCACGTGATTAGTGCAAAGCGATCAACTGTTGTTACGGTTCGCAATGGGGCATCAATTCTTTGCCATCCGCCAGCATAGTCGGAGCCGTAATAAACAATGATGAATGGAATGCCTCGACCGAGAGCCGCAATTGCTCGCTCGGCGCGCGCCAGTGTTGGTTTTGCTCGCCCTGGTTTTTCGAGCAAGTTTGTAGGATAGTTGGCATCCCAATCAATGATATCGCTCGCGGATTGGCGCACTATATTTCCCTGGGCGAGCAACTCTTCTCGGGTAATGGTGGAGCTTTCACGATCACAAACCAAGAACATTCTTTTGCGCGCTTGTGCTGATCCAAAGTCAGCAGAATTCAAGAACAAATCGCTGACCGTGTACCCCAATCCCTCAATGGTCTCAACCAACTCATTGTGGCGATCCCATTTCTTCATTCGATTTACGTTTTCAACAATTACCCAACGCGGGTTCATAGATTCGACCCATGGGACTATGCCCATAGCCGTTTCTCGGCTGCTTTCTTTGCCTGCTTTCGAGCCGCGAGCAATAGAGTGAGACGTACATTCCGGTGATGTAAGAAGTACATCCGGTTGGTATTTTTCCCCCAATGCGCTGATATCAACTTTCTCAATGAAGTTGGTAATGATGTCGGCTTCGGGAAAATTTGATTTGTAGGTTTGGGTCGCTAGGTCCCAAGCATCGAGACCAAGGAGAGGGATGCCTCCACCTCGAACTGCGCCACGCGCGCCGAATCCCCCCCCCCACAGAAGAGGTCCACGAATGTCGGCTTTTCAGGTTTCATGTGATTATTAGATGCATGGAAGATAGTAGATGCCTCACTTCCCCCAACTATCCTTCAACCCCACAGCCAAGTTAAACACCATCTTCCTCGCCTGGTGGTCCACCCGGTCCGCCACAAAGTACCCGTGGCGCTCAAACTGGAACTTGTCGTCCGCCTTCGCCGCTGCCAGTGACGGCTCCACGATGGCTTGCACTACTTTCAGGCTGTTGGGGTTCAGGCTTTCGATAAAGTCTTTGCCGCCTGCGTCGGGCTGGGCATCGATGAACAGGCGGTCGTACATGCGGACTTCGGCTTGCAGGCCGTCGGCCACGCTGACCCAGGTGATCACGCCCTTGACCTTGACGCTGTCGGCGCCGGGGGTGCCGCTCTTGGTGTCGGGGATGAGTTCGGCGTGCACTTCGGTGACCCGGTCGTTGGCATCTTTGACTGCACCGGTGCAGGTGATGACATGGCCGTATTTGAGGCGGACCTTGTTGCCTGGGAAGAGGCGGAAGAAGCCCTTGGGCGGGGTTTCTTCGTAGTCGCCGCGTTCGATCCACACTTCTTTGCCGATTTGGAATCTGCGCTTGCCCAGCTCGGGCAAATGCGGATGCACTGGGGCGCTGCAGGCATCGAGCACATTAGCACCCATCACCGCATCCCAGTTGGTAAGCACCAACTTGACGGGGTCGAGCACGGCCATGGCGCGGGGGGCGCTGTGGTCTAGCGTTTCGCGCAAGCAGCCTTCCAGGGTGCTGTAGTCGATCCAGCTGTCGCTCTTGGTCACGCCAATGCGTTCGGCAAACAGGTGGATGGCTTCGGGGGTGTAGCCGCGGCGGCGCAGACCCACGATGGTGGGCATGCGGGGGTCGTCCCAGCCGCTGACCTTGTGGTCGTACACCAGCTGGGCCAGCTTGCGTTTGCTGGTAACCACGTAGGTGAGGTTGAGGCGGGCAAATTCGTACTGGCGGGGGGGCGGGCTGGCCAGCAGGCCGCCTTCGCATAAACGGGCCAGCAGCCAGTCGTAGAAGGGGCGCTGGTCTTCAAATTCCAGGGTGCAGATGCTGTGGGTAATTTGCTCCAGCGCGTCTTCGATGGGGTGGGCAAAGGTGTACATCGGGTAGATGCACCATTTGTCGCCCGTGCGGTGGTGGGTGGCGCGGCGGATGCGGTAGATGGCGGGGTCGCGCAGGTTGATGTTGGGGCTGGCCATGTCGATCTTGGCGCGCAGCACCATGGAGCCATCTTCGTGCTGGCCGTCGCGCATTTCGCGGAAGCGGGCCAGGTTTTCGTCGGGGGTGCGGGCGCGGAAGGGGCTGTCGGTGCCGGGCTTGCCGAAGTCGCCGCGGTTCAGGCGCATTTGCTCCACGGTTTGCTCGTCCACGTAGGCGTGGCCTGCGGTGACCAAATATTCGGCGGCGCGGTACATGAAGTCGAAGTAGCTGCTGGCCTCGTACGCGGGGGCATCGGGTGCGCCATTCCAGTCAAAGCCCAGCCACTTCACCGTGTCGATGATGGCCTTGACGTATTCCTCGTCTTCTTTTTCGGGGTTGGTGTCGTCAAAGCGCAGGTGGCACACGCCGCCAAAATCGCGTGCCAGGCCGAAGTTCAGGCATATGCTTTTGGCGTGGCCGATGTGCAGGTAGCCATTGGGCTCGGGCGGGAAGCGGGTGCGGATTTTGGCCGGGTCGGGCTGGCCGGTGGCCTGGTGCGCGGCATCGCCGGGGCTGCCAGCCCACTGGCGCTGGGCATAGGTGCCTGCGGCCAGATCGGATTCGATGATCTGGCGCAGGAAGTTGCTGGGTTTGGTGGGTTCGGCAGGGGCGGATGACGATGGGGAGGTGGGGTGTGCGCTCATACCTTGATTTTAGGTTGCGCAAGGTCCCGTTACGTTTGGCAACGCTTCTGTTTACAGGCTTGTCCACCGGATTGGTTGTACAGCGTTAACAGAACTAAGGGGCTATTCGCTCCCAAATTGAAATAAGGAGATCAGTATGAAGTTCCAACGTTCATTATTTGCTGCAGTGTTGGCCATCAGTGCACTCGGCGCAGCCAACGTTGCACAAGCGCGCGGCGATGTGTCTTGGTCGATTGGTATTGGTGTGCCCGGCGTGCAGGTGTACGGCGGCGCGCCCCAGCCGGTGTATGTGCAACCCGCCCCGGTGTACTACCAGCCGCCCGCACCGGTCTATTACCAGCCTGCGCCCGTGTACGTGCGGCCTGCGCCGGTGTACTACCAGCCCCAGCCGGTGTACGTGCAGCCGCAAGTGGTCTACCCGCAATGGGGCCACCGCTGGCACCACCGCGGCTGGGATGAAGGCCGCGGCCATGGCGAAGGCCGTGGCAACGACTGGCGTCGTTAAGTTATAGATTTGTTTTAGGCCTGACTAGGGGTTAGCCAGCGCCGCAGCCAAGTTCATGGCCGCTTGAGCATCTCGTGCAGCATGGCGGTGAATTGCTCAGCCGTTTGGTGCTGCACCAAAGAGGGCCCGACCAGCGGCGGAAACCAGAATCCTGGCTGCACCTCGGCGTGGTAAGTCAGCTTGGTGCCGGTGCCGTCTGGCTCCAACTGCATCAGGCTTTCCATGCGCTGGACGTTGCCACCCACGCCATGGGCGCGGATCTCGTGCGTGGGAACCAGATGGATTTCGCGGGTGGACTCAAAGTGGGTCGAGAAAACACCGTACTTCGCTACCCCTTTTTGGACGACCTTGACCAGGCCGTCACTGCGTTCGGTGACCTGGCTGCTGGCGAGGTTGGGCACGAAATCGGCCATGTGCTCAAAGTCGGTCAGCACCGCCCAGGCCCGTGCGGGGTCCACCGGCACGTGGATTGTCATGTCCACCGTGAAGCTGCCGTCGGCGCGCGCTACGTGTACTTCGCTGTCGGCCACCGCTGCGGGCGTATCGGCCGCCAGAGCCGCGGGCACCGGCCAGAGCACCGCGGCCAGTGCCAAAGCGGCTAAGGGTCGAAAAAATGATCGGTACGACATATTAAGCCTCCAAAGTGCCTCTGGCGCATATTCCATCTGCACTGATAGCTATCAATTCAGGAGTTTTTGAGTTACGCCGCTGTGTGCAATGGCTGCGATGGCCTGGTGGGGCCATCGCAGCCCAGCATCACATCTTGGGAGTCATCTGCCCACGGATTTCGCCGCCCTTGTTGGCCGCGGTGTGCACGTTGGCGTACCACTTGCCTGCCAGCAGGTCTGCGGCTTGGGCGGGGGTCAGGGTGGCCTGGCCTTCCAGCGGGCTGGTGGTGCCGCTAAAGGGTACGACCACACCGGCATTCGACCCCGCAGCCGCTGGGCCGTGGAAATGGCCTGCGGTGGCGGGACCGGTCAGGCCCGAAAAGCTGACTTTCCAGGTCAGCACATTGGTGTCTTTGTTCAGCCAGGCTTCGGCCGTTCCAGAGCCGGTAGAGGCCGTGGGCGGCACCTCTTGGGCGGCGGTCAGTTGCGCGGACAAAGTCACTTTGTTGGACGGCAGCATGGAGCTGCAACCTGCGATGCCCATGGCCAGGATGGCGGTGGCAAAAAGCGATTTCGTGAAGCTGCGGTGGGTGACCATCATGTGTGTCTCCAAATGGAATGATTTGCTCGGATTGCCATGGTTGCAGGCCGCGCTTCCAGGGCAAAAACCAGTCTAGCACCGCATCTTCCGCCCCGTATAGGCAGGGCTTTATGGGGTCTTGCCGGGCTTTATTTATAAAACGCCTCGACTTTGCCCTTGACCTTCATCAGCAGCGGCTGGCCTTTGCGGTCGCGGGTTTTGCCTGCGGGTACTTTGACCCAGCCTTCGCTGATGCAGTATTCCTCCACGTCCACGCGCTCCTTGTCGTTCAGGCGGATGCCGATGTCGTGTTCGAACACGGCGGCCACGTGGTGGGGGCTGCGCGGGTCTACCGACAGATGGTCGGGCAGGGCGGGGCGGGTGGAGGCAGTGGTTGTGGTGGCGGTGGTGTCGGTCATGTGTATTTTTAAAATAAGAGGAATCACCGCTATTTTCCCGGATTTGGCGGCGGCCCCTGCTGGGTCGGGCCGAACGCCGTAGACTCCTGCCTCCTTAGCCAATGTATCCAAGTTAAAAACTATGTCCCTGTCCCTCCACCAAGCCTCTGTGTCCCTGTTTACCCAAATTCTGGGCGGCCTGAGCGCTGTGCTGCAAAAAGCCGAAGCCCACGCGGCCGACAAGAAGATCGACCCCAGCGTTTTGCTGCAGTCGCGCCTGTACCCCGACATGTTTGAGTTGACCCGCCAGGTGCAGATCGCCGCCGACTTCGCCAAGGGCGGTGCTGCCCGCCTGGCCGGTGTGGACGTGCCTGCGTATGAAGACAATGAAGCCAGCTTCGGTGACCTGCAAGCCCGGATCGCCAAGACCCTGGCCTTCATCCAAAGCCTGCCCGCCGCCGACATCGAAGCCGGTGCCGACCGCAGCATCGTGTTGCGCCCTGGCACGCCGAAAGAGCAGACCTTGGTGGGCAGCAGCTACCTGCTGAACTACACCCTGCCGCATTTCTTCTTCCACACCACCACGGCCTACGACATCCTGCGCCACAACGGCGTGGAAGTCGGCAAGAAGGATTTCGTCGGCAGCTTCTAACGTGCAGTTGTTGCTGGCCCCGATGGAGGGGCTGCTCGACTTCGTGCTGCGCGACATCTTGACGCGCGTGGGCGGTATTGACCGCTGCGTGTCTGAGTTCATCCGTGTTACCAATAGCTTGCTGCCCGAGCGGGCTTTCATCCGCGTGGTGCCAGAACTGCTTAACGGCAGCCGCACGCTGGCCGGTGTGCCGGTGCGGCCGCAGCTGCTGGGTTCGGACCCGGTGTGCCTGGCCGAAAACGCTGGGCGCTTGGCCAGCCTGGGGCCGATGGGCGTGGACTTGAATTTTGGCTGCCCAGCCAAGGTGGTGAACCGCCACGGCGGCGGCGCGGCCCTGCTGGACGAGCCGGAGCTGTTGGTGAAAATTGTGGCGGCGGTAAGGCGTGCCGTGCCTTTGGAGCAGACCGTGTCGGCCAAGATGCGGCTGGGTTTCAACGACGACAGCCGGGCGGTGGAATGCGCGCTGGCCATCGCCGAGGCCGGGGCCACCGAGATCGTGGTGCACGCCCGCACCAAGGCCGACGGCTACCGGCCGCCCGCCTACTGGGCGCGTGTGAACGACATCCGCCAAGCCGTGCACATCCCGGTAGTGGCGAATGGCGAAATCTGGATCGTAGACGATGCCCGCCGCTGCCGCGCTGTATCCGGCTGCGACACGCTGATGCTGGGGCGCGGCATGGTGACCGATCCCGGCTTGGCGCTGGCAATCCGCGCCGATTCCGACACAACGCACCTGCCGTGGGCAGATTTGCAACCCATGATTAATGCCTTTTGGCAACTGGTGTGCAGCCAGCTGGAGCCGCGCTCACGCGCCGGGCGGCTCAAGCAATGGCTGAACTTCTTGCGCCGCCAGTACCCCGAGGCGGAGGTGGCTTTCTTGGCCCTGCGGGCCGAGACCGACCAGGCCAAGGTGACGGCCTGGCTGGCTAAAAATCAGCATTGAATGAGCTTCTAGCGTATATTCTGTATGCGTAGTATGCTATTTATTTTATAGCATTAGCTGTACACCATGAAGTTCTGCGCGGCGCGTCTGCGGGCTTGCTTTTGCGTGGCTTCGAGCAGCAGGGCGGCGAGTTGGGTGGCCAGTTCGGCTTGCAGATCGTGCAGCTTGGGCATGTCCACGGCCTGCCCGTTCACGCGTCCTTTGGCCAACGTCTGGCTGTGGTCGCGCAGGCGCAAGATGGCGGCACCCACCGCGGTGAAGGCGGGCAACTGGCCGTACAGCGTGCTGCCGCGCTGGGCATACCAGTTGCCAAAGCGGGCCGGGTAGCTGGCATCGGCATCGGCGGGCTGGGCGGCGATGCTGGTCACCCAGGCTTGGTGGTCGTGCTCGGCCAGCAGCAGGGGGAAGTCGGCGGTGTCCCACTGCATGGCCCCCCAGGCGCGCCAGGCTTTGCCAGGGATGAAGTTGGCGGCCCAGGCGGCTACCGTGTCGGCGGGCATGGGGCGGGCGATGCCGTAGCCCTGGGCCAGGTCGCAGCCCAGTTGCAGCAGTAGCAGGCCGTGTTCCACGGTTTCCACGCCTTCGGCAATCACCTGCCGGTTGAAGGCCTTGGCTAGGCCGACCACGGCTTCCACCAGGGTCAGGTCGTCCGGGTCTTCCAGCATGTCGCGCACAAAGGCCTGGTCGATCTTCAAGGTGTTGGCGGGCAGGTGTTTGAGGTAGGCCAGGGACGAATATCCGGTGCCGAAGTCGTCCAGCGCAAACTGCACGCCCAGCTGCTGGCAGGCGGCCATCACGCTACGCATGTGCTGCACGTCTTCCAGCGCGGCAGACTCCAGAATCTCCAGCTCCAACTTGCTGGGGGAGACCTGCGGGAAGTCCGCCAGGATGCTGCCCAGCCGGGCCACAAAGTCGGGCCGCTGGAAGTGCCGCGCGGCGATGTTGACGCTGACCACCCAGTGCAGGCCTTGTGCGGCCCACTGCTGCATTTGCTGTAGCGCCTGCTGCAGCACCCATTCGCCGATGTCGATGATCAGGTCGGTGTGCTCCACCAGCGGCAGAAACTGGTAGGGGCCGACCACGCCTTTGTCGGGGTGCTGCCAGCGCAGCAGGGCTTCCATGCCAAACACGGTGCCGGTGCGCATGTTCAGCTTGGGCTGGTAGTACAGGCGCAGTTCGCCGTCCAGCAGGGCCTGGTGGATGCGGGTGCGCTGGTGGTGGTGGGTTTGCACTTCCTGGTCGCGCTGGGCATCAAACAGGTAGCTGCGGTTGCGCCCGGTCTGCTTGGCCTGGACCATGGCCTGGTCGGCGTGGCGTAGCAAGGTGTCCAGGTTGGTTTCGCTGTGCATGTCACCGCGCGGTGTGACGGCGATGCCGATGCTGGTGGTGAGGTGGATGGTTTGGTCGTCGATCTGGTAGGGCGCAGTCAACAGGGCCTGCACCTGGTCGACCTGCTGCTGCACCTCGGCCAGGTGGCTTTGGTCTTTGAGCAGCAGCACAAATTCATCGCCGCCCAGGCGCGCCAGGCCGTGGTCGTCCCCGGCAAATTCGGCCAGCCGCTGGGCCACCTGCTGCAGCAAGCGGTCGCCGCAGCTGCTGCCGTAGCGGGTGTTGATGGGCTGGAAGTGGTCCAGGTCCAGCAGGCACACGGCCAGCAGCTTGTGGTGGTGGCGGGCCTGCAGGATGGCCAGGTTGAAGGGTTCTTCCATGGCAGCGCGGTTGTGCAGGCCGGTCAGCACATCGTGGCCGATCTGCCACGAGATTTCCTGGATCAGCTGGCGCTTTTCGCTCACATCGCGGAACACCAGCACGCAGCCCATGGCCGTGCCGTCGGCCTGGCGGATCGGGGCGGCGGTGGTCTCGATCGCGATGCGCTCGCCTGAGGGGTGCAACAGCGTCTGGTGGGTGCCATGCACCACGGTGGTGGTTTGGTACAGCGGTGCCTGCTTGGCATGGCCTGCAGCCCAGCCGGGTTCTTCCAGCAGCTCAAACACCTCGCCCAACGGGTGCCCCAGGGCCTGCTGGTGGGTCCAGCCGGTGAGCTGCTGGGCCACGGCGTTCAGGCTGAGGATGCACCCGGCCAGGTCGGTGGTGATGACGGCATCGCCAATCGACGACAGGGTGACTTCGGCACGCTCTTTTTCGATTTGCAGGGCCACCTGGGCGTGGGTGAGCGATGCCACCAGGCTCTGCACCTCGCCCGCCATGTTGTTGAAGGTGTGCGCTAGGGTGCGGGCCTCCAGCGGCCCCGTCACTTGCATGCGGGTGGACAGGTCGCCGCGCTGGAACTGCTGGGTGGCCACGGCCAGCCGTTGCAGCATGCGGCGGTTGGTGCGCAACAGCCAGAACAGCAGGCTCAGAATTGTCAGAATGCTGCCGCCCGCAATCCACAGTTGCGACTGCACCCGGCTCCAGGCGCTGTTGAACGCAAACACCGGGCTGATCTGCACGGTCAGCGCGCCTGCGCTGTTGGCCGCTTCTAGCTGGGCGGTGTGGGGGAGGATGTTCAGCCAGGACCCGAACCACGGGGGGTATTGCGGCTGGGCGGGGGCAGGGTTGCGCGCTTCGGTGATTTGCCCGCCCGCGCGCCATTGCAGCAAGGTGATGTCGGGGTAAGACTGCAGTTCGGTGCGCAGCCAGGCGGCCATTGGCACAGCCTGGGGGGACTGCAGGGTCTGCGCCAGTGGGGGCAGCAGGTATTTTTGGACCAGCAGTATTTGCTGTGCAAAGTGGGCATTGGCCGCGCGGGTTTCAAATTGGACCAGTAACCGGTAACGCAAGCTGCCCGCTACCACGATCAGCAGCAGCATGGGCAAAAACAGGCACGTGGTGGTGCTCAACGTCAGCCACGCAGGGGCTACATCTCGGGTCTTGGGCATGGAATCAGGGAGGCACTCAGAATGGTTTGAGTTTGGTTTTATCACACTACGTGTAACTTTATGTAACATTTCTAACAATCTCGCACAGAGTCGTGTGCCTGGGGCACACCTCAGGCGGGTTGTTGGCTGCCGTTACGCCAGCTAAACCATGGAATCCGAGGCTAACGATTATCGGCCATGCATGTACCGCTATGTAAAGCATAGTGTTGAAGGGGTCTTTTCGCACCCCAGACATAAAACGACACAAACCGATACCGCGCCGAGAGGACGCGCCGTACCCGCCCCGGCACCATGGGAACCCTGTTTAACCCTCTATTTCACTGGATTCACACCATGCCATCTACTTTTAAAAGAACCCTCAAAAGAACCTTGCTCGGCCTCTTCGGTGCCAGCCTGGTAGTTGGTGCCCTCAGCGCTTACGCAGGCCGCGGCGAGCACGCCTGGGGCGGCCCGATGAACGAGCAGCGCGCGGCCGAGTTCCGCGTCAAGATGGTCGAAAAAGTCGGCAAAAAGCTCGACCTGAATGATGCGCAGAAACAACTGCTGGGCACCCTGAGCGACACGCTGCAAGCCCAGCGCAAAGCTTTGATGGGCAGCAGCACCGACCCGCGCGCCGACATGCAGGCCCTGGTGGCGGGCACCCAGTTTGACCGCACCAAGGCACAGGCCCTGGTAGAAGAAAAAACTGCCGTTTTGCGCAGCCAGAGCCCCCAGGTGATTACCGCCGCCGCCAACTTCTTTGATGCGCTGAACCCGGGGCAGCAGCAGCAAGTGCGCGATTTCATGCAACACCGTGGGGGCTGGTTTCGCCACGGCTGAAATATTGGCACACCCCCAGGCTGCAGTGCTTCGCATCTTTTTCCACCCCCCCCTCGGATCGGTTTGCAAAAACCGATGCGATAAGCGTGGGGCGATACCAGTGGCCTGGCAAAGCCAGGGCCAGCTATCCCTGGCGGGCGGTGCGTTTTGCCTGAAAGTGCGTTACCTGCGATGACAATGCCCGCATGCCCAAAATCCTGCTGATTGACGACGATGCCGAACTCGGTGGGCCGCTAGGTGTGTACTTTGCACGCTTTGGTCTGGCGCTGGACTGCGCGCTGACCCCCAGCGTCGGGCTGGCCAAGCTGCGCCAGGGCGGTTTTGACGCGGCCATTCTGGACGTGATGCTGCCCGAGATGGATGGCTTTGCCCTGTGCCGCGCCATCCGCAAAGACAGCGATATCCCGCTCGTCATGCTCACCGCCCGCGGCGAGGTGATGGACCGGGTGGTTGGCCTGGAGCTGGGGGCCGACGATTATTTGCCCAAACCCTTCGAGCCGCGCGAGCTGGTGGCCCGGCTGTTGACCGTGCTGCGCCGCCAGCGCGTGCCAGACGAGTCGCACCGGCTGGTATTTGACGGCCTGGAGATGGACCTGGACAAACGCAGCGTGCTGCGCCAGGGCCAGGCATTGGACCTCACCAGCACCGAGTTCGAACTGCTCAGCCTGCTGGCCCGTGAGCCCGGCAAGGTGTTCAGCCGCGACGACATCCTGAACCGCCTGCGCGGCCACGAGGTGGACCTGCAAACCCGCGCAGTGGACCTGCTGGTCAGCCGTCTGCGCAAAAAGCTGGAGCCGCTGGACTGCATCAAAACCTGGCGCAATGCCGGGTACTCATTGGCTGTCGGCCGTGTCTAGCGATGGCCCTGTTTAAAAACAAAGGAAAAGCCCGCTGGCACCGCCGCGTGCGCCACGCCATACGCCATTCGCTGCGGTGGCGGCTGGTAATGCTGTTCATGGTGCTGGCGCTCACCATGTCGGTGGTGTTTGTCGTTGGCATGCAAAAGGCCTTTACCGTGGGTTGGCGCGACGCAGCGCTGCCCTTGGTCAGCGACTATGTGGATTACCTGGTGGCCGACCTGGGCAGCCCGCCCAGTATCGAACGTGCCCAGGCCCTGGTGCAGCGCCTGCCGCTGTCGGTACGGATGGACGGCCCGCAGGGGCACTGGGAGTCCCACCCCGGCAAAAGCGCCCGCCCATGGCGGCAGCGGGGGGAGCTGCGGGATGCGCCGCATTTGCTGTCCCGCACCACGGCCGACGGCACCCGCGTGGTGCTGGGTCTGGGCGATATCGATTGGGAGGAGCCGCGCAGCCGCATTGTCTGGACCACCCTGGGTGGGCTGTTGCTGCTGACCGGCGTGGCCTTTGCGGTGGTGCGCCGCCTGCTGCGCCCGCTGGAAGACATCCGCCGGGGCACGCAGCGCTTTGGCGCGGGCGACTTCAGCCAGCCCATCCCGCAGCAAAGTCGCGACGAGCTGGGCGATTTGGCCCTGCACATCAACACCATGGCGCACGACATCCACGCCATGTTGGAGGCCAAGCGCGGCCTGCTGCTGGCCATCAGCCACGAACTGCGCTCGCCGCTGACCCGCGCCCGGCTCAACACCGAGCTGCTGCCCGAAACCGCCGACCTGCAACTCCTGCGCGACCCGCTGCTGCGCGATCTGCAACTCATGCGCGACCTGATCAGCGACCTGCTGGAGAGTGAGCGCCTGGCCAGCCCGCACGCCGCCCTGCACCTGGAGCCCACCGATCTGGCCGCGCTGGTGGCCGAGATGGCCACGGCCCCCGGCACCCAACTGCACATCGCGCCGAACCTGCCCGCCTGGCCACTGGACCGTGTGCGCATCCGCCTGCTGCTGCGCAACCTGTTGGACAACGCCCGTCAGCACGGCCAGGGCGCGATCGACGTGTATCTGGCGCGGGTTGATGGCGGCCTGCAACTGCGCGTGCGCGACCACGGCCCGGGCGTGGCCGATGGCCAATGGGCGCAGCTGGCCGAGCCGTTTTACCGCGCCGATGCCGCCCGCCAGCGTGGCACTGGCGGCGTCGGCCTGGGCCTGTACCTGTGCCGATTGGTGGCGCAGGCCCACGGCGGGCGGCTGACGCTGCGGCCCGCGCAGCCGGGGTTGGAGGCCGTGGTGGATTTGCCGGTACGCTGACTCTCAGGCTTCCAGCCGAAAGTGCCCGCTGCGCAGCAGCGCCTCGCTGTCGGCACGGGCGACGCGCTGCACCGGCTGGGCCGCCGAGAACTGGTACATGCGGCCGGTACTGGGCCCGCGCACCTGCACCGCCGAGCGGGCCAGGTAGCGCAGCCCGAGGTTGCCCAGGCCCACCAGCGCAGCCACCGGCTGTGCCACGGTTGCCGGGGCCGGTGGCTTAGCGAACGAGGTGAACCGGGCCGGTGTCGGTGCCGGTGTGGGGAGGCTCGGCGGGCGGTGGGTCGCCAGCGTCTCGCGTTTCTGTCCGCAGCAGCTCATCGTGTTCTCCTTTGAGGTCAGCAAGTTTGAAGTCTTGAAGTTCGAGAACGGGCGGTGGGGCGGCAGGCCCCAGCCGCTCCAACAAACAGGCCGCGCCCGACAGGCCCAGCCAAGCCAGCAGCCATTCCAGCGGGTTGCGGGCCACGGCCAGGGCCACCGGCGCGGCCACCCACAGGCTCAGGCAGTAAAAGCAGTCCAGTATCTGACCCCAGATGCTGCTGCCCGCCGCTTGGCGCAGGCGCAGTACGGCATCCCACGGTCCATCTTCCCGTGCCAGCAGGTGCGCCAGCCGCCAGGTGGCCAGCGCGCCCAGCACGGCGTGAAACCAGGGCGTGTCCAAAGGTTTTAGTCCACGATGGGCAGGTCGTTGCAGATCTTCACCGGCCATTGCGATTCCGCGTAGCTGCTGCCGCACGGGCGCACGGTGCGGTCAAACACCCGCAGGGTGAAGTTGTAGATACAGCATTCCCCGCGCGGGGTGGTGAAACCCGCCGGCACGTTGAGCGATTTCACCGACTGGCTGCACTCCGGGTCCACCATGCGCAGGTCGAACAGCGCCAGCTGGCCGATCATTTCAGGCAAGGTGGGAATGCCGCAGCGGGTGCCGGGGTCGCCCACACGGGCCATGCCGTCAAAGCAGCCACCGGTGGGGCCGGGCAGCGGGATCTTGAACGCGCCGCCGCCTTGCTTGTTGACCCAGATCTCGTAGTGGTCAAAGTTGTCGTTGGGCCGGGACAGGGGTTGCAGCTCGTCGATGTATTCGTCGTAGGCATAGCCTTCCAGCGGCACGCTCCAGGGCACGCTGCAGTCGGGTGGCAGCGCAAATTGACTGATGTTCAGGTCTGCGCAGGGTGCCACCTTGCCTACCCGTACCAGGGCGCTGATGGGCTTGTTGTCCAGCCAGACACGCTGGGTGTCGCAGTAGGTGTTGCCATTGGTGTCCTCCACCAGCAGGCGCACCGTGTACAGGCCGCTGAGCTGGCAACTGCCGGTGTTGCTGTTCCAGCTGCTGGGCGACAGCAGTGCCTGCGGGTCGTTCAACAGGCACCAGGGCGGAAAGATGACGGGCACCAGGCAGTCGGCCGTCCAGTAGGCGGTGAGCACCGAGGTATCGGTGCGCATGTTGATGGCCCGGTACTGCGCTGCCGTGGTGAATTCCACCGACCAGAAGTTGCTCCAGCCCGGGGTAGCGCAGTCGGGCTCGAAACCGGCCTTGTAGTCCAGCGTGTAGCGCTTGATGCGCTGGTTGTCGTCGCAGCCGCCGACCATGGCCGAGCCCAGCACGTTCAGGCAGGTGCCAAACGATGCCTCGTAGGTGCCCGACGGGCGGCTGCACAGCGCGGGTACAAAGTCGATCAGCCGCGCATTGGGGTCGGTCCAGGGTGCGTCCAGCGCGGTGCTGCCGCCAATACCCAGGATGCGCACGTCCTTCTTGAACACCGAGAAAGTGATCTGGCAAGGCACGGTGGATTGGTTGTTGCCAAACACCGCCATGCGCACAAAGTAGGTGCCCGCGTTGAGCAAGGTGGTGTCCAGGTAGCCCAGCAGGCCCGCCACCACGGCGGTATTGCCTTGCGTGGTGTTGAGCGGCGGCACCGGCGGGTAGACAAAGTTGCTGGCGTGCCAGATGGCCCCGTTGAGCGACCATTCCAGCACGTAGTGGCTAAAGCCCATGCCCGCCGCAGTACCGGTAATGGGCACCACCATGGCCGGAACCAAGGCGTTGACTTCTTCGGCCACGCAGCCGTCCGGGCCGGTCAGGGCGCACTGCAGCGGGCGGAAGCAGTCGCGCAGGCAGCGCCAGTAGCTGCGCGCGCAGCGGGCCACGTCCACCAGGCTGCGGGCGCGGGCCAGGCAGCAGCCGAAGCGGATGGCACACAGGCACCAGCAGCGGCAGAACCAGAACCAGGGCTGGGCGCTGTGCTGCTTGAAGGCGGCGGCCCCCAGCAGGGCCTGGGCGGTGTCCACGGTCAGCAGCCGCTCGAACACGGCGGCGGCTTCTTCCTCGCCCTCCTGGCAATCGACCTGGCCGCCGTCAATCGCTTCGGGCAGTCCCATGGTGAAGTCCACCGTGGCCAGCTGGTCCGACAGGTAGGGCCGGTAGGCCTTGGCCAGGGCGGCGATCAGCGTGGCCAGGTCCTTGCGTTCGGTGTCGCTGAGCTTGCCGGGGGTGACCGGTGTGCCCAGCACCTCGCGTACGCACAGCCAGTAGCGGTACAGGTAGTAGGCCGATAGCCGGAAGCTGCGCGGGCGGCGGCACAGCAGCCAGCCAAAGATGATGCAGCAGCGGATGTGCAGCAGGCACCAGCGCCAGTTGTCGGTGGGGCCGAGCAGCTCGCGCGCCTGGGCGGGCAGCAGGGCCAGGGTGGTTTTTTCGTCGGCAAAGCGGCTGAACAGGCGCTGCGCCATGGCGATCTCGGCCTCGCAATCGGGCTCTTGCTGGCCTGCCTCTTTGGCCAGGGCCTGCAGGTCGTCGGCGCGTTGCAGGTCTTCTTGCAAGATGGGCCGGTAGATCCCGACCAAGGCCTCCAGCACCTGCTGGAACTCGGGGTTGTCGGGGCTGGGGTCGTTGGGATCGGCATCGCGCAAAGCAGCATGGTCAGCGGGCATGGTGGTCTCCTGTATTGGGCCCTTTATGGGTTGGTTTCAATATAGGAGCCGTGCCGGAAACCGTGTCCACCAATTTGGGGATGAAACCGCTGGCGGGGGTAGGGTGCTCTATTTTTTGTAGCTACTTGTGCAGGTGGAGTAAGCGCTATCGACCTATTTTTCTTAAAAATTGTTACAACGTACCGTCGTGTTTGAACCGCTCCGTCGCCGCCACCAGCGCATTGGCGATACCGGGCTCGAACGCCGCATGGCCTGCGTCATCCACCACCTGGAAAGACGCTTCCGGCCAAGCCTGGTGCAGGGCCCAGGCCGAGCAGGGCGGGCAGACCACGTCGTAGCGACCCTGGATGATCACGGCGGGCAGGTGGCGGATGCGGTCCACATTGCGAATGAGCTGGTTGTCGGTAAAAAACGCGCCGTTGCGCATGTAGTGCGCTTCCAGCCGGCCCACGCCCAGGGCCACCGCGTCGGCACCGAACTGGTCGGCCACCTCGGGGCGCGGCAACAGGTGCAGGCAACTGCCCTCGTAGCGGCTCCAGGTGCGGGCGGCGGCCAGGCTCTGCGCCGGGTCGTCGCTGAACAGGCGCTGTACGTAGGCACTGAGCAGGTCGCCGCGCTCGGCCTCAGGGATGTGGCCGGCAAAGGCTGCGTGTTCTTTCGGGAAAAAGTGCCAGATGCCGTTCAAAAACCAGTCGATTTCCGACGGGGAGCACAGGAAGATGCCGCGCAGCACAAAGCCGGTGCAACGCTCGGGGTGGGCTTGCCCATAGGCCAGCGCCAGGGTCGAACCCCAGGAGCCGCCAAACACCAGCCACTGCGCAATGCCCAGCATCTGGCGCAGTTGCTCGATGTCCTGCACCAGCAGCGGGGTGGTGTTGTTGCGGATGTCGCCCAGCGGCGTCGATTGGCCCGCGCCGCGCTGGTCGAACAGCACGATGCGGTAGTGGGCGGGGTCAAAAAACTGCCGGTGCCGGGGCGATATGCCCGAGCCCGGCCCGCCGTGCAAAAACAGCACCGGCACGCCGTCGGGGTTGCCGCATTCTTCCCAGTACAAGGTGTGGATGGCATCCACCGGCAAGGTACCGGTGCGGTAGGGTTCGAGAGGTGGAAAGGGCTGGGGCATGGCATTTACTCCTGTTTTCATAGCTTGTCGTGCTGGTGGAATATGCACGGAAGCCACATTAAACCCCGAATTACTTTCGGCTGGAGCGGTTCACCAGGATGGCGATGCCTGCTAGCACCGCTGGTACGGCGAGGGCCGAGAAGATGCCTTCAAACCCCCAGCCCTGGCTCAGCAGCAAGCCGCCAATCGACGAACCCAGGATGCTGCCCAAGCGGCCGATGCCCAGCATCCAGCTCACACCTGTGGCCCGCGCGACCGTGGGGTAGCAGCCAGGGGCAAAGCCGTTCAGGCCGGTCTGCGCACCGCTCAGGAAGAAGCCGACCATCACCACCATCAGTACGATGGAGGCCGACATCAGGCCGTTCAGGCCCATAGCCACCAGGGCTACGGCACCCAGCAGGTAGGCGGCGGCGATCACCCGGTTGGGCGAGGTTTTGTCCATCAGCCAACCCACGCACAGCGCGCCCACCGTGCCGCCCAACTGGAACATGGCGGTGACGTTGGCGGCCCGGTCGATCGACATGCCTGCGTCCTTCATCATGGTGGGCAGCCAGCTGGTGGTCAGGTAAATGACCAGCAAGCCCATGAAGTAGGTGGTCCACAGGGTGATGGTTTTCAGCGCATAGCCTGGCTGGAACAGTACGGCAATCGGCTGGCGCGTCTTCACCTCGGCTTCGCCCGAGACAAAGGCCTTCACGTAGTCCAGCTGCGTCTGACAGACCCGCGCCAGCACCTTGCGGATGGGGTCGGCGGGGTAGTTGCGGGCCACCATGAAGCGGGCCGACTCAGGCAAAAAGAAAAACAGCACCGGTAGCAGCACCAAAGGCAGCAGCCCGCCCACGATCAGCACAGATTGCCAGCCATGCACCGGAATCAAGGCCGCGGCCATAAACCCGACCATGGCCGAGCCCAGGTTGAAGCCGGTGAACATGGTAGCCACCAAAAAGGCGCGGCGCCGCTCGGGCACGTATTCGGACAGCAGGGTGGTGGTGTTGGGCATGGCCGCACCCAGGCCTAGCCCGGTCAGGAAGCGCAGCAAGGCCATTTCGGTGGTGTTGTGGGCATAGGCCGTGAGCAGGGTGCACACGCCAAAACCCAGTACCGACCCCAGCAGCACCTTGCGGCGGCCCCACCAGTCGGAGGACGATCCGGCCACCAGCGCTCCCACGGCCAGCCCGATGGGCGCGGCCCCCATCACCAGGCCAAACGCGGGCCGCGAGATGTTCCACTCGGCGATGATGGACGGGGCGATGAAGCCCATGATGGCGACATCCATGCCGTCCACCGCCACGATGAAAAAGCACAGCAGCACCAGCATCCACTGCCGGGTGGAGAGTGCGCGCGTGTTGATGAAATCCCGGATGTCCAGGGTAGAAGCCGTTGCCATAAAGTCTCCGTTTTGTTGTGGTTTTCGAGGGGAATCTTCAGGACCATGCCCCCCAGAGCCGCGAATTATCGGGACGGCATGCGATACCTAAAAGATGCCAGGATTCGACTCGCGATAACCCACAGGTATCGGTATATTGGCCCGCAGACATAGACCGGAATCACCCCATGAAATTGACAACCCTGAACGTGCTGGTGGCCGCCATCGAAGAGGGCAGCCTGCGCGGCGCGGCCCGGCGGGTGGCGGCCTCCCAGCCGGCCATCACCAAAATGATCCGCGAGCTGGAGCTGGAGCTGGCCGCACCCCTGCTGCTGCGCACCTCGCGCGGCGTAGTGCCCACGCCCCAGGGCAAGGTGCTGTACGAGCGCGCCGTGAAGGTGGAGCGCGAACTGACCGCCGCGGTGGACGAGATCAACCAGATCGGTGGCCGCATGGTCGGCCAGTTGCACGTGGGCGCGGTGCCCCTGGCGGTGATGCTGCTGATCCCCGAAACCCTGCGCACCTTCGGCCAGGAGTTCCCCGAGGTGCGGCTGCGGGTGAGCGAAGAGCTGTACGTGGCGCAGTTGCAAAAACTGCGCTCGGGCGAGGTGGATGTGACCGTGGGCGGCATCCCCGACGACCTGTCCACCGGCGAGTTTTATGTCGAGCCGCTGATGCACACCAGCATGGTGGCCACGGTGTGCAAGGGCAGCCCCTGGCTGAAGGCGCGCAGGCTGTCAGACCTGCAAACCGCGCGCTGGGTCTACACCGGTACGAGTAGCGATTCGGGCTACGCCAAGCTGTTTTTCGAGAGCCACCAGCTCACGCCGCCGCGCGTGGGTGCCGTGGTGAATTCCACCCTGGCCTTGCTGGCCCTGGTGACCTCGGGCGACTATGTGGCGCTGATGCCGCGCCAGATTGCGGTGCACCCGGTGGTGGCGCAGTTCATCTCCATCATCGACATCGCTGAAAAAGGCTATCCGCTACAGGTGGGGGCCATTTTGCGCAGCGACTCTGCAGTGTCGCCGGTGCTGCGCCATCTGCTGACCCACCTGCACCGGGCCGCGCACCAGATTGACCGGGCGTAGCCACCCGCGATAACCGAGCGCTATCACGCGCCGGAAATCAACGTCTCCCCAAGTGGCCGGGCGGTTCGCACAATCCGCCCGCAGGTTGCCCCACCGCAGCCTGCACCCACAACCTGGAGGAGACAACGTGAAAGTCAAAAAACTATGGGGCGCTGCCATCGCGGCCGTCCTGAGCCTGGCCATCGTGGCCTGCGGCGACCGCGACACTGTGGCGGCCCAAACCATCCCCTTGGCCATGTGAAGCCCATGGCCGCCTGCGCCAGCCTGACCGCCATCGGCGGCGTGGGCAGCACCACCTCCGCCGCCACCGTTTCAAAAGACGCGCAACACCCATGCGCGGTCTTTCATCACCAGAAAGGACAGCCAACTGCTGACCTGCAGCCTAAAACCCGAGCGTAAGAGCGGTCTGAGTCAGAAATCTCGCACCCTGAAGAACCCACATCCAACTCCTAAAACCTAAAGAGACAAGCATGCACAAACAATTCAAACATCGCGCACTCGTGGCCTCCATCGCCGCAATCTCGGCCACCGGCCTCATGACGGCCTGCGGCGGCGGTGGCAGCAGTGACACCAGCAGCACGCCCGTCGCTGCCGGCCCAGGTGTGTATGACAGCCATCTGGCTTTCGATAAGACCAAGTACACGACGATCACGGTCACTCTGGACGGCGTGAGCACGCCGGTACGCTGGTACCGGGAAGTGTGTTACGTCGGTAAGCCGATGACGCTTGCGGCTACACAGTCCGCGGGCGCGGTGGACAACCAAGCCTGCGGCTACCAGAACATGAACATCTTTGTGCGCGAGGTAGATGCGGCCAAGCAAGACAACGCTATTTTGCTCAACGTCAACAACGCCGGCTGGCTGGCCAGCTACCAAGGGGGCAAGGGTGGCTGGAATGGCACGGACCCCATCACCAACAGCAACTACGCCGGGGCCGACATCGTCAACGGCGGCACTTATGTCAGCAACAGCGATACCGACAAGAAGGGTGCTGCGCTCGCCCGCGGTTTTGTCTACATCAATATGGCCTCGCGTAGCCGTGGCGCTACCGCCCCCGTCGGCGTTTACGACGATGGCATCTACCAGGGCAAGGCACCGGCCGCCATTGTCGATGCCAAGGCCGCTGTGCGCTACTTGCGCCTGAACGACGGCCTCATGCCGGGCAGCGCCAGCCGCATCGTGGTGAACGGTACCAGCGGCGGTGGCGCGCAGAGTACGCAACTTGGCGCCACCGGTGACAGCGCGGACTATTTGCCCTACCTGAAAGCCGCCGGAGCCGCCGGCATTGACACGAATGGCAAAAGTGCCATCAGCGACAGCGTTTACGCCATCGTGGCCTACTGCCCCATCCAGGATCTGGGCAGTGCCGACCTGGCTTACGAATGGATGTTCAATGTGGTGAATACGCGCACGCTGGTCTCTGCGGACCAGAAGGCCGGGCTGATCGTCGACGCAAACGGCAATGCGCTCGTTCGCGCCTCGAATCCAGACCCTGCTGGCAGCACCGCTCTGATGAACAAGTTCATGACTTACCAAGCCGGTCTGGGCTTGAAGAATGACGATGGCACGGCGCTGACCACTGACAACATGCTGGCCGCCCTGCAGGCCGAGATCAAGAAGGCGGCCAGCGCGTATGTCAAGGCGGGCAAGACTTTCGTCGCCTACAACGCTTACGGCAGCGCTGCGGCCAATGGTGTGGCCGGCGGAAGCGGAACCCTGTACTACAAGAACGACTTCATCAATGTGGATGCGAGCGGCACGGTCACGAGCTTCAATATGTCGAACTACATGAAGTTCGTTGCCAAGCAGTCCCGGCTCAAGGCCGTGCCGGCGTTTGACCAACTTGGTCAAACCGCCGCCCTCGCAACGACCGCTACGGCAGACACCACCTTGGCTGGCGCCACTGTCTACGGCAACTACAGCGGCGGTGAGTCCAATCTGTTCGGCACCGCTGCCCAGGTGTATTCCAACTTCACCGAGTACGCCTGGAACAACAACAACGGGGGGGATGCCATCAACGCCGCGCAAAGCGATGTGGGCTTGGCGAATACCGGCTACACCTGGGCTGCCAACCCGCAGCAGGCGTATCTGTTGAACCAGTACAAGATGATCAACGCGCTGCCCTATGTCGGCAAGACCGATGGCATCACGACGCACTGGCGTGTCCGTGTGGGCGCGCGTGATCGCGACACGTCGTTCACTGTGGCCTACAACCTCAGCCGCGCCCTGAAGGCCGATGCCAAGGTCAAGGATGTCGATTACGCCCTGTTCTGGGACCAGGGCCACGCCGGCAACTACGACGTGCTGGACGCCTTCAAATGGATCGACCAGAAGCTGGCCGCCGGCAATTAAGGGCGGTGGGCCAAACCAGCGCAGCGGTACTGATGGTGGACGTGCGTTCGGCACGGTGCCGAGGGCTGCAATTTTGAAATCGTAATTTTGGAGCAGCCACATGGCACGAATCATTGGCGGCGTTGCCGTCTCGCACACTCCCACCATCGGCTTTGCCTTCGACCACGACAAGCAGGCCGACCCGGTGTGGGTGCCTATCTTTGCGGCCATGGAGCCGGTGAAGCAATGGCTGGCCGATGTGCAACCCGATGTGGTCATCGTCACCTACAACGACCACGTCACCTCGTTCTTCTTTGACCACTACTCGGCCTTTGCCTTGGGTATTGGCGAGCGCTATGAAGTGGCCGACGAGGGCGGTGGTGCGCGTGATCTGCCGGGCATCAACGGCCACCCGGCGCTGGCTGCGCACATCGGCCAGTCGCTGATGGCGGATGAATTCGACATGTCTTTCTTCCAGGACAAACCGCTGGACCACGGCTGCTTTTCGCCGCTGTCGGTGCTGTGGGAGCACGACAAAGGTTGGCCGGTCAGCATCGTGCCGCTGCAAATGGGCGTGCTGCAGTTTCCGCTGCCCAGTGCGCGGCGTTTTTACAAGCTGGGCCAGGGCCTGCGCCGCGCCATCGAGAGCTACCCCGAAGACCTGCGCGTAGTGATCGTGGCCACCGGCGGCCTGTCGCACCAGGTGCACGGCGAGCGCGCAGGCTTCAACAACACGCCCTGGGACATGCAGTTTCTGGAGCTGTTTGAAAACGACCCCGAGCGCCTGGCCTCCTTGACCCACGCTGAGCTGGCCACGCTGGGTGGCATGGAGGGCGCGGAAGTGATGATGTGGTTGACCATGCGCGGGGCCTTGTCGTCCCAGGTGCGCAAGCTGCACCAGGCCTACTATTTGCCGTCCATGACCGGGATTGCGGCGGTGGTCTACGAGAACCTGGCCGGTCCGGTGATTGCGGGCGAGGTGGAGCGCCACCGCGCTGCCATGGCCCTGCAAATGGCCGGGGCCGAGCGCCTGCAAGGCAGCTACCCGTTCAACTTTGCGCGCAGCGTGAAGGCGCTGCGGCTGAACCGATTTTTGCGCGACATGGCCGTGCCCGCGCACCGCCAGCGCTTCCTGGCCGATGGCCTCGCCCACATGCGCGATGCCGGTCTGAACGAGGACGAATGCGACCTGCTGCTGCGCCGCGACTGGCGTGGCCTGATCCACTACGGGGCCATCTTCTTCGGGCTGGAAAAGCTGGGCGCGGTGCTGGGCGTGTCCAACCTGCACATCTACGCCGCCATGCGCGGCGAGACGCTAGAGGTGTTCCAGCAAACCCGCAACGCCCCGAACGCGCTGTATTCGGTGGCCGGTAGCGGCGGTGCGGTGCAGACCTGGGATACACCCGTGGAATCGTAAATGCTCTGCTTTTTGTAGCTACTCGTGTAGGTGGAATATGCGCTAGAGGCCTATTTTTCTTAAAATTGGCACCGCACCGTAGTGCGGCCCTGCACGCCCAGGCCCGCGGGGGCGGGTCTGGGCGTGCAGGGCTCAGTTGATGGTCAGGCGCTGGACGCTGTTATTGGCCTTCTTGGGCAAGGCCACGCTCAGCACACCGTTCAGGTACTGGCACTGGGCCTGGCTGGCATCCACCTCCTGCGGCAGCTGGAAACTGCGGACCACCGCGCCAAAGTAGCGCTCGCTGCGCAGGGTGCGGGCATCTTTGCGTGCGTCCTCTTGCTTGATTTCGGCACGCAGGGTGACGGTGCTACCTTCTACCGACACCTGGATGTCCTCCTTTTTTACCCCAGGCAACTCGGCCACCACGTTGTAGGCCTGCGCGTCTTCTTGCACATCCACCTTGATCTGCGCGGGGGATGGCAGCGGGTCGCCGTGCAGCGGGCGGATGAAAAAGCCGGGGGCTAAGTCGCTGAAAAAGTCGTCAAACAGGCTGTTGCTGCGGCTCGTCATGGCATTCATGTCGTTCTCCTGAATAAATGGTTGAAAAGCCGGTGGCCCACTCTGTAAACCACCGCATCCACCAATTAATGTCCGCCGTCGCAGATTTCAAGAGCTGCCCGCACGGTGCCCCAGCGTAAAAGCTTCTTCAAACACCGAGTACCCCGCCCAGTCGCTGTGCGCAAACGCCAGGCGCTGCGGTTTTTGTAGCTGCTTGTGTCGAGGGTATATGGGCTGGAGGCCAATTTGGCTTGAAAGCTCGGGGGTGGGGATGGCCATGGCGTGGCCGTAGCGGGTGATGTCGATGCGGGTGGCCTTTTGCGCGATGTCGGGGTGGGCCGTGGCCAGCTCGGCCAGGATCTCGTCGCGCCACGCAGTCCATGGTTTTTCCAGCAGCAGGCGGCGGCCGTTCGGTGTGTCGCCCAGCGCGCGGTAGTAGGTGAGCACCGTGGCGGCGGGCACGGGCAGCAGGCTTTGGTGCATGGCATCCACGTAGCCCAGGCCCGGCGCGTTGTACAGCACGTTGTCCCAGCTGGGTGCCGGGCCGGGCCGGTCGTGCAAAGCTTGGGCGATGTGGATATTGGCTACCAGCCAGGGCGCGTAGGTCGTGCGTGCCGCTGCCTGGGTCAGAAAGTCGGGCGGGTTTTGCACCACCCGCGCGGCGATGAACACCGGCAGGGCGATGATGGCGCGGCGGGCTTGCCAGCGCTCCAGTGTCTGGGTGGCGGTGTTGAAGGCATCCACCTCCACGCCGTGCCGGGTCTCGGCGATCCGCACCACCATCTGCCCGGTGTGCAGCCGCTCACCCAGTGGTGCGGCCAGGCGGCGGGTCAGCCAGGCGTTGCCCTCGGGCCAGGTCAGCACGCTGTCGCGCTCACCGTTGTCGGCTCCCGGCGCGTGGAAGCCGTGGCGGCTGGCGAAGTAGTGGATACCCGCCCAGGCCGACACGATGGCCGTACCCGCACCAAAGTCGTCGCGGCAGCAGTAGTCCAGGTACCAGCGCAGATACGGGTCGCGCAGGCCGTGCTGGTCCAGGTATGCTGCGAAAGTGATAGCTGCTAGCGTAAGTTGTACCTGCGCTAGAGGCTGATTTGATGCTGGAATATGCCATGGGGCCTGTTGGCGCAGTTGCTCCACCAAGGCTGCAAACTTTTGGTACTGCGCCAGTGTGCCCGCGCCTACACCTTGCACCGGCAATAGGCCGTCTTGCCACGCGCCGTGCAAAAACAAGCGCTCTTGCGGGCTGTGGCACAGATGGCGTTCATCGTATTGCCAGCGCCCCGCCACGCGCTGGCGCAGGCCCAGTTCCTCCAATAGATTCTGCACATCCGGCGCGTCGTCGCCAGGCACCGGCAGGTAGTGCGCGCCCAGCGGGCAGGCCATGCCGCCCACCACGCCACCCCGGCTGTTGCCGCCTGTACTGTCTTCCAGTTCCAGCAGGGCGAAGTCCTCGACACCTTTTAAACGCAAGGCCCGCGCCGCCGCCAAGCCCGCCACGCCGCCCCCGGCGATCAGCACGTCGGTGCGGCGGGTCACGCTGGGCGCAGGCCAGGTGCGCGCCTCCCGCAGCAGATGGCCCCGTTCAAACGCGATGCCGGTGAAGCCGCCGGTGATCTCGTGGGCGGGCGCGCAGCCCAGCAGGGGGAGGGCTGTGGTGGCGAGAAAGTGGCGGCGGTGCATTGCGTTAGTACCGGTTCAGAGACGCAGGGTTCGTTCGTTGTGACAACCACCGGCTGACCGGGTCGCGCAACCGGTGCCGGGTGGCCCAGCGGGCGGCGCACACCGCCAGCCACCAGGCCGCCATCGCCAAGGCCAAGCTGGGGGCGGTGGCGCCGTCCAGGCCTTGCAAAGCCGTGCGGCCCAGCACCAGTGCCAGCGACAGCAGCAGGTACATCGCCAGCGTGTGCTGCCCCGCCGGGGCCAGCCACGCTACCCAGCCCGGTGGCGTTGGGTAGCGGTGTTGGTAGCGCATGCAGTAGCCGATGGCCGCAGCGGCAAGCCATATGCCGGGCAGGCCCATCAGCACCGTGTACAAACCCAGCCGCGTGGTGTCGGCTTGCCCCAGCGCATGTAGCCGTACGGTGGCCAGGGCAAGGTCCAGGTTCAGCGCCAAGCCCAGCACCAGGTGCTGGGTGCCCAGGTGGCGGCGCCAAAATTGACGGGCATATCGCCGTTGGCCCAGCAGCCCGAACCGCCGCGCCAGCATGCCCGCCACGGTTAGCCATAGCAGCATGGGCAGGAAAAACAGCACCGAGCCCACCTGCGCCCACAGATAAGCAGCGGCATTGACCGCCATGAAGGCCGACAGTGTGGGTGCATGGATCAACGCGTCCGCCATAGGTTGCGCGTCGTTGGGGGCGTACGGTGCCAGCCACAGGCTACCGCCCAAGACCAGCATCGTCGCCGTGACAAGTACGGTGATGCGCAGCCAAATCTGCAGCAATCGGGCAGGTCGGGCCGTGGCCCAGCGTGCTGCCAGCCAGCCGCACAGGGCATACATGGTCAGGATGTCGCCAAAGTACAGCAGCGCGCCGTGGACCACGCCGACCAGCAGCAATGTGCGGTAGCGCGCACGCAACCCTAGCCGCACGTTCAGGCCTGTGGCGCGCAGCCGCAGCGCCATGTCGCCCAGACTAAAGCCAAACAAAAAGCACAGCACCGACCAGGCTTTGCCCTGCACCAGGGCCAGCAGCAGGCCGTGCAGCACCAGCGCCAGGGGCGCACCGGTGGGCAGTGGTCCGCCCACGGGTTGGGGATAGTCGGGAGCCTGGGCATAGCCCACCGCGTTAACCACAAACACACCCAGCAGTGCCAGCGCACGCAAGGCATCGACCCAGGGGTTGCGCAGACTGCGTGGTGCCATCACCGCGCCGCCACCGTGCGCCATGCGGGCGCAGGCCAGGCGCGTGCATCCCGCAGCCGGTGGCTGCGTTCAGGGGCGGTGCTGGTGAGGAAATAGTGGCGGTGCATGGAGGGGCTGGGGGCAAACAGGTACGTGCCCGACACACCCAGGTCACAGTGGAATACAAACAACATGCGGGTGAATTCAGACGGTTGGCATGTGGCGGATGGGCGCAAGTGTTGGAATGGGGTGCTTGTCAGTATAGGCAGCCCCTGCCCGGAACTATCTCCGCCTGCCGCACTCCCACGCCACGATGACCCGCCGCCAATTCTTCCAAACCGCCATAGCCTTGATCGCCGCCCACCCGCTAGCCCAGGCGGCGGCTGCCTCCGCCCAGCCGCCCGCGCGCGGCAAGATGCCGGTGGTGTTTATCGGCCACGGCTCGCCGATGAATGCGCTGCGCGACACGCCGTTCACCCGGCACCTGGCCCAGTTGGGGCGCGACCTGCCGCGGCCCCGGGCGATTCTGGTGGTGTCGGCGCACTGGGCGGCCGAGCAGCCGATGCTCAGCGCCACCGCGCAGCCGGAGACGATGTACGACTTTGGCGGCTTCCCCAAAGCGCTGTACCAGGTGCGTTACCCCAGCCCCGGCCAGCCTGCGCTGGCCCAGCAGCTCGCCCGCAGCCTGCCGAATGCCATGGTCGACACCCAGCGCGGTCTGGACCACGGTGCCTGGACGGTGCTGCACCACCTGTACCCCAAGGCCGATATTCCGGTCATCCAACTGGCCATGCCGGCCCGCATCCGCTTGGACGAGCATGTCGCCCTGGCCGCCGGACTACGGGCGTTGCGGTCCGAGGGCGTGCTGATTTTGGCCAGCGGCAATATCGTGCACAACCTGCGCCTAGCGACCGAAGATCCTGACACCAAGGTCTACGACTGGGCGCAAGAGTTCGACGGCATGGCCGCCGCGGCCTTGCTGCAGCGCGATATGCCGATCCTGCTGGCGCAAGACAAGGCCAAACACCCCCTGTGGCGTATGGCCCATCCCAGCGTCGAGCACTACGTGCCCCTGCTGTATGCCTTGGGTGCCAGCACCGAAGCCGACAAAATCAGCTTTCCGTTCCAGGGCTTTGAAGAAGCTACGCTGTCGATGCGCTCGGTGCGGTTTGGGTAGGCTTGGCGTGGTGGGTTACAAGCCGGGCCACGCAATAGCCGGTCAGGGGTTGCTGGCTTTGTAGTCGGCAATCGCCTTGGCCAGGTCTGCGTACTCTTCGCAGCTTTGGTTGCCGCAAATTTTTTCCAATGCCGCCAGCTGCTTTTGGGCTTCGGCGGGCTGTTTGTCCATCAGATAGGCTTCGCCCAGGTACTCGTGTGCGCCCCGGTGTTGGGGGTTGATCTCTAGCGCGGTTTTGTAGTGCGCAAAGGCTTCGGGCAAATGGGGTGGGCTGCTTTTGCGGGCGGTGTAGCCCAGCAGGTTGTGGATGTCGGCGTTGCGGGGTTCGTCGCGTAGCGCGGCGTTGAGCTCGGTTTGCGCGCGGCGCCAGTCCTTAGCCTGGATGGCTTTTTGGGCGCTTTGCAGGCGCTCGTTGACGCTGGGCGTGGGAGTGGTGTCTTTGGCTTGCGCGGCGCTGCAAGCGAGCAGGCAGGCGGTTGCCAGGGGGTAGATCCAGGATCGCATAGAGGGTCTCCAGTGGGGTCAAAAGAGTGCGAGGAATCTGCCCCTCGCCAGGACATGCCTTGGTATTTTCCACGCTATGCATGACCCTGCCAACCTTGGTATTTTTCTGGCGGGCTAGCCCGCAGCCAGCATGTCCTTCTGCACCCGCTCTAGATGCTGCCGCACGGAGAACCCTGCGGCCTCCTCGTTACCAGTTGCTATGGCTTCGTAAATCAGGCGGTGCTCGTACACATACAGCCGGGCGCGGGCCGGGTCGTGGATGCCGTGGTCGCGCAACTGGCGCCATAGCGGTTCGTCCACCGCTGCGGCGACCACCTGGGCGATGGCCACCATCACCGGGTTGCCGCTCATTTGGGCGATGCGCTGGTGGAACTGGCGATCGGCCTCGTTCCAGGCGCGGCGCTGGGCGGGGTCGCTGAGGTCGCTGGTGTGTTCCATGTGGTCCAGCAGGCGCTCGATTTCCGGGTCGCGGCCCCCCACAGCGGCGGCAAACTGGGCCACCAGCGGCTCAATCGCCAGGCGTGCGGCCAGGGTGGACAGCGGGCTGGTGTCGGGGTGGGCCGGGGCGCTGGCGGCGCTGCGCATCACCTCTAGCGCGGTGTCGCGCACGAAGGATCCCGCGTTGGGCCGGGTCTGTACCACGCCCTGGTTGACCAGCTCGCCCATGGCTTCACGCACCGTGGCGCGGCCCACGCCCAGGGTAGCGGCCAGGTCGCGCTCGGCGGGCAGGCGCGCGCCGGGCGGGTAGCTGCCGTCCTGGATGGACTTTTTCAATCGGTCGGCCACCAGTTCGTACAGCTGCGGCACGTGCAGCGGTGGGTGGGTGGGCTCGGTAGACAGGGGGTATTTCATAAATTGGCACTATTTTAAAACCAGTTTGGTTAAAATAAAACCACTTTCCCTCTACCCTGGAACCCGCCATGTTGAACCTTGTCCGTACCGTCCAGACCGTGGACGCGCATACCGGCGGTGAGCCGCTGCGCATCCTGACTTCCGGCCTGCCCGCCGTGCCCGGCACCGGCATTCTGGAAAAGCGCACCTGGCTCAAAGCCCACCGTGACGACCTGCGCCAGTTCCTGATGAACGAGCCGCGCGGCCATGCCGACATGTACGGTGCCTACCTGCTGCCGCCCACTACGCCAGGTGCCGACTTTGGCGTGATCTTCATCCACAACGAGGGCTACAGCGACATGTGCGGCCACGGCATCATTGCGCTGGGCAAGGTGCTGGTAGAGCTGGGCTATGTGGAGCGCACCAGCCCGTTAACGCGCATCGGTTTTGACGCACCCGCCGGCTTCATCGAAGCCTTTGTGGAGTGGGATGGCCAGCGCGCCGGCAAGGTGACCTTCAAGAATGTGCCGGCCTTTATCTACCTGCGCGACCTGGAGGTGGACACACCCAGCTTTGGCCGGGTGCGCGGCGACATTGTGTTTGGCGGGGCGTTCTACTACTACCTGAATGCCGAGCAGGCGGGTTTGACGGTGAAACCAGAACTGGTCCGTTCACTGATCCAGTTGGGTGCGGAAACCAAGGCCGCGGTTATCGCCCAGGTGAAGATCCAGCACCCGCTGGAGCCGGGGTTGGACCAGCTCTATGGCAGCATCATCGACAGCGCCCCCAACTGTGCGGGGGTGGACCAGTCCAACGTCTGCGTGTTTGCCGACCGCGAGGTGGACCGTTCGCCCACCGGCACCGGCACCTCGGGCCGGGCGGCGCAACTGTTTTTGCGCGGGCAACTGCCCTTGGGGCAAACCTATGTGAACGGCAGCATCGTGGGCAGCAAATTCGAGGTCAAGGTCACGCAGGGGGTGAAGGTGGGCGACTTTGACGGCGCGCTCACCGAGGTCACCGGCAGCGCCCACATCATGGGCCACCACCAGTGGGTGCTGGAGGAATTGGACCCGTTCCCCACCGGTTTCTTTTTACGCTGAAGGCCGCCATGCAAATTTTGAATGCCGAACAGACCGCACTGGCTTTGCCCTACGCGCAACTCGTGCCCGCTGTGGCCCAGGCCGCGCGGGAACTGGCGCAGCAGCAGATCAACGCCCCCGAGCGCCTGGTGGTGCCCATGGCCGAGGGCGGTGTGTTGTTGGCCATGCCCGCCGTGGCGCATGACCTGAGCGTCACCAAGCTGGTCACCGTGCACCCGCGCAACGCCGCGCACGGCCTGCCGGTGATCCAGGGCGAGGTGGTGGTGATGGACACTGCCACCGGCCGCCGCCTCGCCTTGCTCGACGGCCCCACCGTCACCGCCCGCCGCACAGCGGCCGTCACGCTGCTGGGCATCCAGACGCTGGCGGTGCAAAAGCCCACATCGGCCCTGCTAATCGGCACCGGAGCGCAGGCCGCCGCCCATGCGGATGCGCTGGTGGAACATGTGGGGATCGTGCAATTCTGGGTGGAGGCCCGCAGCCTAGCATCGGCACAGGCTTTTTGCACAGCGTTACAGAAGCGGCACCCGCAGGTGCAGGCTATCGCGGTGGATGATCTGGAACACGCCTTGCCCACCACGGACCTGGTGCTGGCCCTGACCACCTCGCGCACGCCGGTGATTCCCGCCCACATTGCTGACCACACCCTGGCCATCGGCGTGGGGGCTTTCAAGCCCGACATGGCCGAATTCCCCCCGGCGCTGCTGCACAGCCGCCAGATCGTGGTGGACGACCTGGGCGGCGCGCGGCACGAAGCGGGCGACCTGCTGCAAGCCCAGGTGGACTGGAGCCAGGTAAGCAGCCTGGCATCGGTGCTGGCCACGCCTTTGCCGCCGTCCAAGCAGGCTCCGGTGTTCAAAACCGTGGGCCAGGCGGCTTGGGATCTGGCGGCGGCGCGGGTGGCCGTCGGCTTTATCTAGCGCGCCACTACCTTGCCCCATTCCGCCTCGTAGGTTGTCACTAGCACTTGGATCGACAGCCGGTTCACCTCGGTCGGCACGCGGGCCATGTCCAGCGGGAAGTCGAACAGCGCGGGCAGGCTGTGCGGACTTAAAAAGCGCAGGCCATCGGGCAGGCTAGTCGGCATGCGGTAGGGGCGGCGGCTGGCGATGATGTAGCCCCACTCACCAAAGCTGGGCACGTGGGCGTGGTAGGGCGTAGCGGTCAGGCCGACCGATTCGATGGTGGTGGCCACGGTCCAGAAGCTGTGCCGGGCCACCAGGGGCGAGGTGGTCTGGATGACGGCGTAGCCGCTGGCCGACAGGCGCTGGTCCAGTAGGCTGTAGAACGAGTTGGTGTAGAGCTTGCCGATGGCGAAGTTGGTCGGGTCGGGGAAGTCCACCACGATCACGTCGAAGGTCTCGGTGGTGGTTTGCAGCCAGTGGAACGCGTCGGTGTTGACAATGTGCAGCTTGGGGGACAGCAGCGCGCCGCCGTTGAGCTGCACCAGCGCGGGCTGGGTTTGGAACAGCGTGGTCATGGCCGGGTCCAGCTCGACCAGGGTGATGCTTTCCACGCCGGGGTATTTGAGGATTTCGCGCACCGCCATGCCGTCGCCGCCGCCCAGCACGGCCACCTTTTTGGGGGCTCCTTGGGCCGACATCACCGGGTGGACCAGGGCCTCGTGGTAGCGGTATTCGTCGCGTTGGGCAAACTGCAGGTTGCCGTTCAAAAACAGCCGGTAACCCGCCTTGCCTTCGCCCGCGCCATGCGTCACCACGATGCGCTGGTAGGGCGTGGTGGTCGCGATGACCACGCGGTCTTGGTAGAGCTTGTCTTCGGCCCAGGTGGTGATGTGGTCTGCCGCCGCCATGCCCGCGGCCAGGGCGGCCAGCGTCAACCCGCAGGCCAGCGCATGGGCTTTGAAGCGGCGCAGGTCGTGCCGAAACAGCCACAGCGCCCACAGCGCCACGGCGGCGTTCATCAGGCCAAACAGCAGCCCGGTGCGGATTAGGCCCAGGTGCGGCACCAGCAGTAGCGGGAACGCCAGCGACACCGCCAGCGCGCCCAGGTAGTCGAAGGTCAGCACCTGCGACACCAGGTCTTTCAGGGCTACGTTGCGCTGCAGGATGCGCATGACCAGCGGAATCTCCAGCCCCACCAGTGTGCCGACCAGCAACACCAGGCTGTACAGCAACGGGCGGAACGCGCCGGGCAGATACGCATTTGCTATAAAAAGAAGAGCTGGCAGTGCACCACCAATAAGCGCTACCAGCAGTTCTATGCGTAAAAAGTGGGCAGGTAACTGGCGCTCGAAAAAGCGCGACAAATACGAGCCCACGCCCATGGCAAACAAATACGTGCCGATGACGGTAGAGAACTGCAGCACCGAGTCGCCCAGCAGGTAGGACGCGAGCGCGCCCGCCGCCAGTTCGTACACCAGCCCGCAGGCCGAGACGATGAACACCGAGGCCAGCAGCGCGACCTCGACCGGGCGCGGCCCGGCGTTGTCACGCGGCTTCAATGGATGGCAGCGGCCACGATGATGCAGATGCCCAGCGAGGTGGCGGCCACCACCAGGGCTAGCGCCATGTTCTGCTTTTCAATGATTTCTTCCCACAGCTTGTAGGGCGTGAGCTTGTCCATCAGCACAAAGCACAGCGCAAACACCGCCACGCCCACCAGTGCAAACACCACCGAACCCAAAACCACTTCGGGCCGCAGCCATTCGATAACCATATTGATCTCCTTAAAAGTTACTTGTGTCCGCCACCGCTGGAGAAGCCGCCGTAGGAGCCCCCCGAGGTGCGGGTACTGGACCTACAGTTTTCGACATTCGTGTCGCAGTCGTTGCGTGCACTGAATACGATCACCAGCAGCACCACGACCACGATAATCCACAGCACCGTTTTCGGCGCAATCCCGGCGATGCCTATGCCCAGCGGGCTGGCATCGCTGCGTTGGAGCAGGTCTTTTTTGCCCTCTAGTTTGAAGGCCGTGGCCACCAGGGCACTGTCGATCTGGCTGCCCACCGACCAAGTGACTTCCTGGGCCGACTGCTCCATGGACAGCAGGCTTTTGCCGCTGGTGAAGTCGCGGTTACTGGTTTTCTGCCCGCGCTGCACCTGCCAGTAAAACTCGCCCAGCACGTAGCTGGTCTCGGCGCTGTAGCTTTCCTTGAGTTGGTAGCGGCTGCCCAGGTAGGTAGCGCTTTGGCCGTTGCCGGTCATCTCGGGTGCGCCGGTGGCGGGCTTCACCAGGCTCCAGCCTTCGGTGCTGTCCACCAGAAACAAAAAGCCGTGCTTGGCGTTGAAGAGCAAATACTCCTCCCAGCCGAATTGTTCGTCGTCCCCCGGTACGCTGCCCATGCGGTGCTGGAAGCCCACCACCTGCCAGTTCACACCCTGCAGCTTGCCGGTTTGGCCCAGGGGGATCAGCGGCTGCACGGGCTCGTCTTGTGTGGCGTGGCGCAGCTCGCCACCGATGCCGCTAGTGAGGTCGATCAGGCTGTGGCACGAGCCACAGGTGATGCTCTTGCTGCTGGCCAATTGCACCGTGACCGGTGCGCCGCAGCTGGGGCAGTCGAACTGGCGGCCCTTCTCATCTTTGACCGACTCGGCGCGCAGGCCGACCAGTTGCAAATCCTCCAGCAGCACCGCGGTGCCAATGGACAGGCTGGGAGGCCGTGTGCCGTAGTCCACGCTGAGTACCTCGCCAGCGGCACTGCGCAACTCCACCATGGCAAACGGTTCGCCCAGGGCGGGCAGGTGCGGCAGCTCGCCCTGGGCCGAGGTCAGCGACACGGTTTGGTTGGAGGCGACGCTGAAAGTTTTTCCGTTGATGGCGGTGGTGGCCCCCACGCGGAACTGCTCGGCCATTGGGACGGCGCGCTCGGCCAGCAGCGGGGTGGTGAAGACGTAGGAGCCGTTGTCTTCACTCAAAAACGCACTGCTGCCGTCGGCGCGCACCGCGTGCCACTCGGTCCAGGTGCCCTCGGCGTATTTGTACTGCAGGCGGCCCACCAGGGTGAAGACCTGGGCTTTCCAGGTGCCGCTGGCCTGCAGTTGCAGGGGGCTGTGGTCGTCGAACAGCTCGGCCATCTTGCCGATGCGCGCCAGGGTTTCGCCGCTGCGCACCACCGTGCTCTGGCAGTAGGCGCAGACGGCGTGGGTGGATTGCGCGCTCAGGAAGTCGACCGGCGCGCCGCAGCCAGGGCAGGGCGCGCGGTAGGCGCGTTGGGGGGACGGGGTCGCCACGGACGCGGTTTAGACGAGCTTTTTCAGCAGTTCCGCCTTCTTGGAATCAAACTCTTCTTGCGTCAGGATGCCCTTGGTTTTGAGCTCGCCCAGCTTCTCCAACGTGGCCATGACTTCTTCCGGTTTCATACCCACTGCGGCGGGCGCTGCTGCATTGCCCTGCAAACCGGCCTGCAGGTTTTGCGCCAGCACCTGGCCCAGGGCCACGCCCGCGCCCAGGCCCATCGCGTCGCCCGCAATGCCGCCACCGCCACCCGCGCCTTCGGCGAATTTGGGAATGGCTTGCGCGGTTTGGTACTGCATGAACTTGCCCATATCGTTGCCCACCATGCCCATGCCGATTTTTTGGTCCAGGATTTTTTGCAGGTCTTCGGGCAGGGACAGGTTTTGCACTGTCATGCCGTCCAGCTGCAGGCCGATCTTGGCAAATTCGGGGGCGAGCTGGGTGCTCAGCGCCTGGGCAAACACCTGCTGGTTGGCGGCCAGGTCCAGAAATGGAATGCCGCTGCTGGCAATCGCCATGCTGATGTTTTGCAGCACCAGCCCGCGCAGTTGGCCGTCGACATCGGCCACGCTGTACACGTCACGCGTGCCGGAGATTTCGGTGTGGAACAGTTTGGGGTCGGCTACGCGGAAGCTGTAGTTGCCAAAGGCGCGCAGGCGCACCGCCCCAAAGTCCTTGTCGCGGATGGTGATGGGCTGGGGCGTGCCCCATTTCTGGTCGATCTGCTGGCGGGTGCTGAAGAAGTAGATATCGCTTTTGAACGGTGACTCGAATAGCTTGTCCCAATTTTTGAGGTAAGTGAGGACCGGCAGGGTTTGCGTGGTGAGCTTGTGGGTGCCGGGGCCAAACACGTCGGCCACTTGGCCTTCGTTGACAAAAATCGCCACCTGCGAGGCCCGTACGGTGAGCGAGGCCCCATTCTGGATCTCCATGTCGGCCATCGGGAAGCGCCAGGCCAGCGTGCCGTCGCCGTCCTCGGTCTACTGGATGATGTCTATGAACTGTTTGCGGATGAAGTCCATCAATGCCATGGTGCGCTCCTGTTGATAACGGGGGGTGTCTCTTGAGGGAACATGGTAGCCGACCCTTTATGGCTTGGATATGAATGCTATAGATAGAGTAGCTACTCGCGTAGGTTTTGTATGCGCTGGAGGCTTATTTTTCTTAAAATTAATAACTACCCATGACCCAGCATTCGGCCAGAATGTACTGCCTTCAGGAACACCGAAGAGTGCGCTTTTCCAGGCTGCTGGTGCGGTCCCTAACTAGATAGAGGGGTGGCGAAAAAAGCGAAACGCTGAAGCTCGGGAAATTAACCCGGTCTTCCGCGCTGCAAGCTCTGCCGGTCCACCTGTGTCGGCGCAAACAGGGCGACCAGCCCGTCTAGCAGCGCGTGCGCCTTGGCCGAGTGGTCGGCTCCAAAGTTGCACACATACACATCTAGCGTCACCGCCCGTAGTTCGGGCCAGGTGTGCACGCACAAATGCGACTCTGCTAGCAAAATAGTAGCTGTAACCCCACCAGGACCCTGCGCTGTGGCCGGAAAAGCATGGAATAGTTCGCCCACGGCCTGCAGTCCGGCTGCCTGTACCGCATCGCGGCAGGCTACGCCCAGCAGCCGCGCATCCAGCAGCCAAGCGCTGTCGCAATCGCAGTGGTGGAGATCGGCGGTGAGGTGCAGGCCTTGCATGGCCCGCACTGTACCGGGTTCTTACGGTGCCTTGACCCGGGGCGGGCAGGTGCGCAGGCCGGCGATCAGCATGTCCACCATGGCCGGGGCGGCGCTGGCCAATGGATAGGCTTGCGGCTCCAGCAGCCATTCGCGCATGGTGCCCATGGTGAAGTTGTGCAGGGTTTGCAGGCTTAGGAACACGTCGGTGTCGGGGGGCAACTGGCCCTGGGCAATAGCTTGTTGCAAGATAGCTTCGAATCGGGCCAGGCATTCGTCGCGGCAGGCGAGTTCGTGCTCCAGTACGTCGGCTACTTCGCCCACGTTTTCACATTTGTGAAACAGAATGTTGAACACGCGCTGCTGCCGGGGCGACCCGGCCAGCGTGGTCAGAGCCTGTACGCACATGTGGCGCAGGGCACCCAGCGGGTCGGTCGCGGTGTAGGCGGTGGCCTCGGCGAGCATGTTTTCCATGGGTAGCGTGGCCTGCTCAAAAAGGGCCTGGAGCAGGGCACCCTTGTCTTTGAAGTGCCAGTAGATGGCACCGCGCGTCATGCCCGCGGCGCTGGCAATGTCGGCCAGTGTGGTGTGGGCAACACCTTTGTCAAAAAACATCTGCTCCGCAGCCTCTAGCAGGGCGGCGTAGGTATGCTCTGCGTCTTCTTTGGTTTTTCTGGCCATGGCGGGAAAGTTGCTAGCGGGTTACTACTTATCTCAAAGTAAACATACACGAATGTATGTGATACTACATCAACCTAATTAAACCTTACTATGTTTATGTCCATCGCACCGTCTCGCGCTCCCTCGATCGACCATCCCCATACCGCAGTTGCGGCGCGTTCTTTGCGCCAGCGGTGGATGTCGCCCTTCTTGTTGGCTGCCCTGCCATTGGCGCTGGTGGCCTGCGGCAAGCATGCCGATAGCGCCGGTGCCGGTGGCCCCGGTGGTGCCATGCCACCGCCCGAGGTGTCGGTGGTCACCGTCACGGCCCAGGACCATTCGGTCGAGCTGGAGTACGTGGGCCAAACCGCTGGTTCGCGTGAAACCGAGGTGCGCGCACGGGTGGCGGGTATCTTGAATAAGCGTCTGTTTGAAGAAGGCGCCACCGTCAAGGCGGGCACGCCGATGTTCCAGATCGATCCGGCCAACTTCCAGACCCAGGCCGCTTCTGCCGAAGCCGCCGTGGCCGTGGCCCAGGCCAAGGTCAACCAGGCCCAGCGCGACCAGGCCCGCCTGGCCCCTCTGGTGGCCGAAAAAGCCATCAGCCAGAAAGAATTTGACGATGCCAAGTCGGCCGCCGAATCCGCGGCCGCCTCGCTCAAGCAGGCACAGGCCCAGGCCAACGAAGCCCGCCTGAACCTCGGCTACACCACCGTGGTGGCCCCCATCAGCGGCACCACCGGCGCGGCCGCCAAGTCCGACGGCAATCTGGTGTCGGCCACCGACAGCCTGCTCACCACCATCGTGCAAACCAACCCGATGTACGTGAACTTCAGCGTGTCTGAGGCCGACCTGCTGCGCATCACCAAGCAAGTGGGCTCGGGCCAGCTGGCCGTGCCCGGCAAGAAGTCGGCCAATGGCAGCCTGGGCTTCAGCGTCAACGTGAAACTGGCCGACGGCAGCACCTACCCGCGTGCAGGCAAGCTTAACTTCACCGGCGAAAAGCTCAACCCCACCACCGGCAGCTTTGATGCCCGGGCCGAAATCCCCAACCCCGATGGTGTCTTGCGTCCCGGCCAGTTTGTGCGCGTGCTGTTGGGCGGCGCCAGCCGTCCCAACTCCATCAGCGTGCCGCAGCGGGCGGTGATCGACAGCCCCATGGGCAAGATTGTGTTTCTGGTCACCCCCGACAACAAGCTGGCCCCGCATCCGGTGGAGCTGGATGGTTGGACCAAGGGCGAATGGATTGTTACCAAGGGCGTGCAAAGCGGCGACCGCGTGCTGGTCGAAGGCTTCATCAAGGCCCATGAGCCCGGTATGACGGTCAAGCCCGTGTCCTATGTGGCAGTGGCGGCAACCAATGCCTCGCTGGGGTCTACTGCCAAGGCTCCTGCTGCTGCAGCTTCTGAGCCTGCAGCGCCTGCCAGTGCTGCATCAGCCGCTGCAAAATAAGGAGCAACCCACCCATGTTCTCCAAGTTTTTTATCGACCGTCCGATCTTCGCGACGGTGTTGTCTCTGTTCCTGGTGCTGGCCGGTTTGGCCGCCATGCGCGTGCTGCCGATTGCGCGCTACCCGGAAATCTCGCCCCCCGTGGTGAGCGTTAGCGCGGTCTACCCTGGTGCTTCGGCCGAAGTGCTGGAAACCACTGTGGCGGCCCCCATCGAGCAGGCCATCAACGGCGTGGAAAAAATGCTCTATATGAGCTCCACCTCGTCCGGCGATGGCGCAGTCAGCATCAGCATCACGTTTGACGTGGGCACCGACCTGGACATCGCGGCGGTGAACGTCAACAACCGCGTCAACCAGGTGCTCAACAAACTGCCGCAGGAAGTGCAGCGCCAGGGCGTGACGGTGGCCAAAAGCTCGGCTAGCTTCATGACCGTGGCCTCCATTTACTCGCCTGACGACCGTTACGACTCGCTGTTCATCTCCAACTACGTGACGCAAAACGTGCTGGATGCCATCAAGCGCGTGCCCGGCACCACCAATGTGCAGATTTTCGGTGCCAAAGACTACGCCATGCGTATCTGGCTGCGCCCCGATCGCATGGCAGCCATGGGCATTACCGTGGCCGACATCTCTAGCGCCGTGACCGAGCAAAATGCCCAGTACGCCGCAGGCAAGATCGGTGCGCCCCCGGGCAACACCGAGGAGCTGACCCTGACCGTGACCGCCAAGGGCCGCCTGCTGGAACCCGAGCAGTTTGCCAACATCGTCGTACGTACCGGTGCCAACGGGGCCGTGGTGCGCCTAAAAGACGTGGCCCGGGTCGAGCTGGGCTCCAAGGACTACAACTTCTATGGCCGCGTGAACGGCCACCCCACGGTGCCCGTAGGCGTGTTTTTGCAAACCGGTGCCAACGCGCTGGACACCCGCAAAGCCGTGGAAGCCACCATGGTCGCACTGAAGGCCAAGTTCCCTGAAGGCCTGACCTACGCCACCCCGTACGACACCACGCCTTTCGTTACCGAATCCATCCGCGAAGTGCTGAAAACCCTGGCCGAAGCCATGGTGCTGGTGTTTGTGGTGGTGTATTTGTTCCTGCAAAGCTGGCGTGCCACCATCATTCCCACACTGGCCGTGCCGGTGTCGCTGATCGGCACCATGGCGGGCCTGCACCTGCTGGGCTACAGCATCAATACCCTGACCCTGTTCGGCATGGTGCTGGCCATCGGTATCGTGGTGGACGATGCGATCGTGGTGCTGGAAAACGTCGAGCGGCTGATGCACGAAGAGGGCATGAGCCCGCGCGAAGCCGCCATTGAAGCCATGCGCGAAGTGACTGGCCCGGTGATTGCCATTGTGCTGGTGCTGTGCGCCGCCTTCATCCCGGTGGCCTTTCTGGGCGGCTTGGCGGGTGAGCTGTACCGACAGTTCTCGGTCACCATCACCATTGCAGTGATCCTGTCCGGCATTGTGGCGCTGACGCTGACCCCCGCCCTGTGCGCGGTGCTGCTCAAGCCGGGTGCTGAACGCAAGAACGCGTTTTTCAACTGGTTCAACCGCAGCTTCGAGAAGCTCACCTACCGCTACACCCGTGGAGTGGCCTTCTTCCTGAAGCGCGGCTTCCTGGGCGTGATTCTGTTCGTCTGCATGGCCGGGTTGACCGGGCTGCTGTTCAAGATCGTGCCCGGCGGCCTGGTGCCTGACGAAGACCAGGGCTACTTCATCGGCGCAGCCATCCTGCCCGAAGGCGCGTCGCTGGACCGCACCAACGACGTGGTCCGCAAGATCGAAGCCATTGAATCGCAAAACAAGAACATCGACACGGTGTTCAGCTTGGTGGGCCTGAACATCCTGGGCGGCGGCGGCCTGAAGTCGTCTACCGCCACCATGTTCTTCCCGCTCAAGCCCTGGGACGAACGCACCCAGTCGGCCAAAGAGCTGGTGGGCGAGTTCTATATGAAGACCGCGGGTATCAAGGAAGGCCTGCCTCTGGCTTTCAGCCCCCCGGCCATCCAGGGCCTGGGCCAGACCGGTGGCTTTGAGTTCAACCTGCAAAACAAGGGTGATGGCGGCGTGCGGCGTTTGGCGCAAATCCTGCCCCAGTTGCTGGCCGAGGCCAATAAGCAACCCGAACTGCAAGGTGTCAAAACCCTGTGGCAAGCCAACTCGCCCCAGCTGTTTGTCAGTGTGGACACCGAAAAAGCCCGCTCCATGGGCATTGCCGTGGCCGACATCTACAACACACTGGCCGCCACGCTGGGCAGTTACTACGTCAACGACTTCAACAAAAGCGGTCGTATTTACCAGGTGCTGATGCAGGCCGAGGGCAAGTACCGCTCCAAGCCGGACGACATCGGTAACCTGTATGTGCGTACCAACACCGGCAAGATGGTGCAGATCCGCACCGTGGCCGACGTGCAGTTTGTGGCCGGCCCCGACTCAGTGCAGCATTTTAACGCGCTGCCATCGATCCAGATCCTGGGCGATCCGAAACCCGGCTACAGCTCGGGCCAGGCGATTGCCGCCATGGAACGCGCCGCAGCCAAGGTGCTGCCCGCCGACATGGGCTACGACTGGGGCGGCACCGCCTTCCAGGAAAAGCGCAGCAGCGGCTCCAGCGGGCTTGCGATTGGCGCGGGCTTTGTGATGATCTTCTTGATCCTGGCCGCGCAGTATGAAAAGTGGTCGCTGCCGTTCTCGGTGCTGCTGGCCCTGCCGTTCGGCATCTTTGGTGCTCTGGTGGCGGTGTACTTGCGCAACTACACTAATGACGTGTACTTCCAGATCGGTCTGGTCACGCTGCTGGGCTTGTCGGCCAAGAACGCGATTCTGATTGTCGAGTTTGCGACCATGAAGGTGCACGAAGGTCTGACCCCGGTGGCCGCGGCCCTGGAAGCTGCCCGCCTGCGTTTCCGCCCGATTCTGATGACCTCGCTGGCCTTCATCTTGGGTGTGGTGCCACTGGCCTTCTCCAGCGGTGCGGGTGCGGCTGCGCGCCAGTCCATCGGTACCGGTGTGCTGGGTGGCATGTTGGCCGCGACCTTCCTGGCGGTGTTTTTGGTGCCGCTGTTCTTTAAATTGGTCAACGACTGGAACTTCCGCAGCACGCCGGAGGACTTCAAGAGTCTGAACAAACCCGCCCATGGCGAAGGAGCGCAGCATGTCTAAGCGCACTCTACAATCATTTGCTATTACTTTGGTAGCTGCTTGCGCACTATCTGCCTGCGGTATCGCTCCTTTAGGTCCTAATTACCAGCGCCCGGCGCTGGACCTGCCCACCACCCTGACCAGCAGTGGCACCGCCACCAGCGTGGACTGGCTGGTGTGGTGGAAGGGCTTCAACGACCCGGTGCTGGATGGCCTGCTGCAAGAGGCAGCCGCCAACAGCCAAGATCTGGCCCTGGCCACCGCCCGCATCGCCGAGGCTCGCGCCACGCTGGACCAGAACGCGTCCAACTTCTACCCCTCGGTGGATTTGAACGCCAGCGCTACCCGCCGACGTGCGAGCGAGAATTCGGCCTCGTTCACGCCCGGTGGCAACCCGTACTCCAACGACCGGCAACTGGGCATGAGCGCCAGCTACGAGCTCGACTTCTGGGGCAAATACGCCCGCGCCGACGAGGCCGCCCGTGCCCGCCTGCTGGCCCAGGCCGCCAGCCGGGGCACGGTGCTGACCACGCTGTACGCCAACGTAGCCCAAAGCTACTTTGCCCTGCGCGCCCTGGATGCCCAGCAAACCCTGGGCGAGCAGACCCTGGCCACCCGTACCGAGAACCTGCGTTTGCAAAACCGCCGCTTCAGCGCCGGGGTGATTGGCGAGATGGACCTGCGCCAGGCCGAATCCGAAGCCGCAGGCATCCAGGCCACGCTGCAGCAGACTGTGCAAAACCGCAGCAACGCCGAATCCGCGCTAGCCGTGCTGCTGGGCCGCAAGCCCACCGACATCGCCAACCCGGTGCTGGCCCGCGGTGCCGACCTGGGCACGCTGTACGCCGCGCAGGCGATCCCGGCTGATCTGCCATCCGACGTGCTGACCCGCCGCCCCGACGTGGTGGCTGCCGAGCAAAGCCTGATTGCGGCCAACGCCGACATCGGCCAGGCCCGCGCGGCCTATTTTCCCAAGCTCAGCCTCACGGCGGGCTACGGTGTGCAGTCCAAAGACCTGTCGGACCTGTTCGACCCGGCTTCGCTGCTGTGGAACCTGGTGGGTAACCTGACGCAGCCGATCTTCCGGGCCGGGGCCATCGATGCCGTGGTGGCCGCGTCCAACGCGCGCCAGCAGCAGGCGTTGGCCACCTACACGCAGACGGTGCAAAACGCCTTCCGCGATGTACACGACGCGCTGAACAACGTGGCCGCCGGCCGCGATATCACCGCCACCACTGCCAAGCGTATCGATGCCCTGCGCAGCACCCTGCGCCTGGCCGACCTGCGTTACAAAAACGGCTATTCCGGCTACCTGGAAGTGTTGAATGCCCAGCGCGACCTGGCGCAGGCCGAATCCGGCCTGATAGACATCCAGCGCGGCCAGTTGAATGCCGTGGTCAGCCTGTACAAGGCGCTGGGCGGCGGCTGGGATGCCAGCAGCGTCACGGCGCAGATAGCAAAACCGTAGTTCTCGCTTGCGCGAAACGCCCCCACGCCCTGCGGCTGGGGGCGTTTTGCCGTCTCCAGCACGCCGGGCGCGCCTGTGATACCTTCCACGCCCGGTCAAGATTTATGTACGACTGGATGCAGTGCCCAGACCGTGGGCGAGCCGCCCAGGGTTTGGGCGCTGTGTCTTGTCCCTAACTTTCACAGACTCGGGTGCAGAGCACCCCGAGCCATGAAAGTTACTTCACATTAACGGATACCCAAGATGAGCAGCTCCACCCCCTCCGCCGCATTGCTAGAACGCCTGCAGGCCCTCGCGCCCGAACGGCTCCAGGGCATCCGCCGTGGCCTGGAAAAGGAAAGCCTGCGCGCCCAGCCCAGCGGCAGCCTGGCCCTCACGCCGCACCCGGCAGCACTCGGCTCGGCCCTGACGCACCCGCACATCACCACCGACTTCAGCGAATCCCAGGTGGAACTGATCACCGGCGTGCACAAGGGCGTGGAAGCCTGCCTGGACGAGCTCACCGAAGTGCACCAGTTCACCTACCGCACCCTGCAAGCCCAGGGTGACGACGAAATGCTCTGGGTGTCCAGCATGCCCTGCGGCCTGCCCACCGATGAAACCATTCCGATTGGCCGCTATGGCAGCTCCAACGTGGGCCGCGCCAAGAGCGTTTACCGCATGGGCCTGGGCCACCGCTACGGCCGCCGCATGCAGACCATCTCGGGCATCCACTACAACTGGTCGCTGCCCGGTGTCAGCAGCGAAGAGTACTTTGGCCTGATTCGCAACTTTCGCCGCCACGCGTTCTTGCTGCTGTACCTGTTTGGCGCGTCGCCTGCGGTGTGCTCCAGCTTTGTGGCCGGCCGCCAGCACGAGCTGCAGGAGCTGAATGACCGCACCATGTACATGCCGCACGGCACCTCGCTGCGCATGGGCCGTCTCGGCTACCAAAGCGATGCCCAGGCTTCGCTGGCCGTGAGCTACAACAGCCTGGAAGGCTACGGCGCTTCGCTGCAAGACGCGCTGACCCGCCCGTATCCGGCCTACAAGGCGGTGGGTGTGCGCGGCACTGGCGGCGACTACAACCAGCTGGCCACCAGCCTGTTGCAGATCGAAAACGAGTTCTACGGCACCATCCGCCCCAAGCGCGTGATCTACCCCGGCGAGCGCCCGCTGCACGCCCTGCGCGAGCGCGGTGTGGAGTACGTGGAAGTGCGCCTGCTGGACCTGGACCCGTTTGTGCCGGTCGGCATCACCGCCCAGACCATGCGCTTTATCGACGTGTTTTTGCTGCACTGTTTACTCAGCGACAGCCCGCCCGACAGCCCGCAGGAAATCACCGAGCTGGCGCACAACCAGCACCGTGTGGCCGCCCGGGGCCGCGAGCCCGGCCTGACGCTGGAGCGCGCAGGCCAGGAAGTACCCTTGGCCGAGTGGGGCAGCGACCTGGTGGCCCAGTGCCGCCCCATCGCCGCTGCATTGGATGCCGCCCACGGCGGTACGCTGTACAGCGATGCGCTGGCCGCTGCCGATGCCGCCTTGGCCGACCCCAGCCTGCTGTCGTCGGCCCGCGTGCTGGCCGCCATGCAGGGAACCGAGTGCGGCTCGTTCGTGCCCTTCATCGCGCACCAGTCGCTGCAAACCCGTCAGCACTTGCTGGATTTGCCGTTCAGTGCCGAGCAGCAAAGCCGCTTTGAAGCGATGACCACCGCATCGGTCGCCGCTCAGAAGGCCATCGAAGCCGCCGACACCATGCCTTTTGATGTGTACCTGCCGCAGTACCTGTCGCCCGAGCGTTTGATCGTCAAGCACCGCCGTGCGGAGTCGCTACCGGTCAGTGCCTGAAGTTAAGGGTGAAATAGGCCTCTAGCGCATATTCCATCTGCGTAATATGCTGCTTAAATCGTAGCATTCAAGGCGCAGGCACACCCGCCCACACCAGTGTCTGCCCATCGGCCGACACCAGCCGCAGTGTCGGGGCCGGGCTTTCGTCTAACTGGACGCGTAAGCGCTGGGCCAGCAGGGCGCTGAGGGCGTGGTCAGCCTCCATCAGCCCGTCTGCGCAGGCCATGCGCGTGGACATCATCGGCCCCACTTGCAGCTGGTTGGCCGCGTCGATCTGGTAGTTGCCGCCCATGGCGTTGCAGCCGCCCCGGATACCTACGCGGCCGTCTTTGAATTCCACCGTAAAGCGCGGGTCGGCACGTGGAAACAGTGCGGCGATGGGCTGCCCCTGGCCGTCGGTGGCCGATTGCAGCGTCCAGCGCAAGGCGGTGAGGCGGCCTTCCAGCGCCGGACCCGAGGGTGTGGACTTGGTGGCGCAGGCCGAAAGGGCGAGGGCGGCTAAAGCCAGCCAAACAGCAGAGCGGATGGTCATAAAAAAATTTCCAGTTCAACGGGTTACGCGGCATGCAACAGAGCCGACCCATGGTAGGCGAATTCTGCCGCCTAGGCTATTTATGCACCTTGCCTATTTTTTAGGCACTACAAGCTTTAGTCTTTAAAAACAAGTACTTAAGCCGGGCATACAGTGGTTTTCCCAGCTTATCCACAAGCTTGTCCAGTGCTGGCAGGGTTAACTTTGGTCTGGTGCAGGTTTGCTATTAAATAAATAGCTACTGGCGTATGCATTACATACGCTTAATGCCTATTTCATCAATATTTTAGTTCTGTGGACTTACCCCAGAAAATCCGGTACGCGAACACGGTGTAGGCAATGATCACCGGCAGCACCACGGCCACGCCGTAAAAAATCACCATCAGCGCCTCGGGCGAACTGGCGGCCTGCCAGATGGTGACCTGGTCGATGATGAGCCAGGGAAAGATGCTGTAGCCCAGGCCGTAAAAGGCCAGCAAAAAGATGCCCACGGTGGCACCAAAGGGCACGCCGATGCCGTACTCATTGCCCTGCGCCAGCCGCACCGGCAAGCGGCTCAGGCTGCGCCAGATGGTGTAGAACAGTACCAGCGTGGCCACGGGGATGGGCAGCAGCAAAATCACGTTGGGAAAGCTGAACCATTTCAGGAAGATACTGTGGCTTACCCAGGGCGTGGCCACCGAAATGGCCAGCACGCCAAGCCCAGTCATCCACAGGCTGCGCCGCGCCCAGCCCACGGCCATCAGCTGCAGCGCACCGTCGGTTTTGATGATCAGCCAGCCCGCACCCAGCAGCGCGTAGGCGGCCAGCAGGCACAGACCGATCAGGCTGCTAAACAGCACGCTGGCCGTGTCATTGACGAAGCCGGTGATCATCGAGCCCAGCATGAAACCCTGTGACCAGCCCGCAAGCACCGAGCCCACATGGAACGCCATATTCCACAGCCGCTTGTGCTCGTCCCGCGCCTTGACGCGGAAGTCAAACGCCACGCCGCGTAGCATCAGCGCCACCAGCATCAGGGCCACCGGCAGGTACAGCGCGCCCAAAATCATGCCGTGCGCCACCGGAAAACCCACCAGCAGTACGCCCACGCCCAGCACCAGCCAGGTCTCGTTGGCATCCCAGAACGGGCCGATGCTGGCGACCATCGCGTCTTGTTGGGCGTTGTTGGGCTTGCGCAGCAGGATGCCTACGCCCAGGTCGTAGCCGTCCAAAATCACATAGGCCAGCATGGCCAGGGCCATCACCAGGGCGAAGACGACCGGCAGCCAGACCTCGGGTTGGCCAAAGTTGTTGATCAGGTCAGGCATGTTGGGTCTCCATACGGCGGTCAATGTGGGGGTAGCCGGGTTGGGCGTGCAGCGAGGCCTTGCGGGCCATGTGGAACACCACCGAGATGTAGGCGGTGATCAGCACCACGTACAGCAGCAAATAGACCACCAGGGTGCTGGCAATCGCGGCGGAGGGCACGGTGGAGGCCGCTTCGGCCGCCGTCATCACGCCCTGCACCAGCCAGGGCTGGCGGCCGATTTCAGTCACATACCAGCCCGCAATCAGCCCGACCCAGCCGATGAAGGTCATGGCCACCAGGCCCTTGGCCAGCCAGGGCCGGGGCTGCCCCTGGCGGCGCAGTTGCCACACGCCCGTCCAGCTCGCGGCCAGCATCAGCAGGCCCACACCCACCATGATGCGAAACGCGAAGAACACCGGGGCCACGGGCGGATGCTTGTCGCCAAAGGCATCGATACCTTTGACCTCGCCGTTCCAGTCGTGGGTGAGGTAGAAGGATGCCAGTTTGGGGATGGCGATCTCGAACTTGTTGCTCTGCGTGGCCGCATCGGGTATGCCAAACAACACTGCAGCCGTGCCGCGCTCGGTCTTCCAGATGCCTTCCATGGCGGCAATCTTGGCGGGCTGGTGGTGCAAGGTGTTCACTCCGTGCATGTCGCCCACCACGATCTGCACCGGGATCAAGAAGGCCGCAATGGTCAAACCCGTGCGCAGCCCGGCCATCACCTCCAGCCCGCGGTCGTTCTTGAGCCAGCGGAAGGCGCTGATGCCACTCAGCAAAAAGGCCGATGTCAGCCCCGAGGCCAGCAGCATGTGGCTGAAGCGGTAGGGGAAAGAGGGGTTGAAAATCACCTCCAGCCAGCTGGTCACATGGGCCTTGCCGTCGATCATCGCAAAGCCTGCCGGGGTGTGCATCCACGAGTTCAGCGCCAGAATCCAGAACGCCGACAAGGTAGTGCCCGCCGCCACCAGAAAGGTCGCGGTGGTGTGCATGCGTTCGCTCACCCGGTGCCGCCCAAACAGCATGATGCCGAGCATGGTGGCCTCTAAAAAGAAGGCCGTCAGCACCTCGTAGGCCAGCAGCGGCCCGGCGACATTGCCCACCTTGAGCATGAAGCCCGGCCAGTTGGTGCCGAACTGGAAGCTCATGGTGATGCCGCTGACCACGCCCAGCGCAAAGGTCAGCGCGAAAATCTTCACCCAGAACTGGTAGGCATCCATCCAGTGCGGTGCGCGGGTGGCCGTATACCGGGTCTTGAAATAAAACAGCACCCAACCCATCGAAATACTGATGGTGGGAAACAGGATGTGAAAAGTCATGTTGGCCGCAAACTGGATGCGGGCCAGCACGACCGGGTCGAGGGCTTCCATCATGTGGTTCCTTCCGAGGGCGTGGTTTTGAATACTTTTTTGACCCGCTCTTTGACTTCGAGCAGTTTCTTTACCTGCGAACCCATCTTCAGCAGGCTGGCCAGCGAGGCGGAGTCCATCTTTTGCACATCGTCCAACCAGGACGTGCCCAGCTCGATCAGATCGTGCATTTCCTTCATGCGCGACTGGGCGTGGATGTCTTCGGCCAGCGCGGGCCGCTCCATCAGCGCCTCGCGCAGCATGGTCAGCGTGGGGTCGATCTCGCGCTTGCGCCGCTCGGCCGCCAGGGTGCGAAAGATGGCCCACACGTCGCCGGGGGTCTCAAAGTATTCGCGCCGGTCATTGGGCAGATGGTGCAAGCGCACCAGGTTCCATGACGACAGCTCCTTGAGCCCCATGCTGACATTGGAGCGCGAAAACGCCAGTCCTTCGGCAATTTCGTCGGCGTTCAGCGGCTTGGCCGACACAAACAGCAGGGCATAGATTTGCCCCACGGTGCGGTTGATACCCCAGCGGCTGCCCATTTCGCCAAAATGCAAAACGAAGCGCTGGGTAAGGGGAGGCAGGTTCATAGTGTGTTTCTTTTGAATTTTCAGTATTTTATGAAAATTCAGAAACTACAGCAATGTAGGGGCATAAAAAAACCCTTTGACTCGGTGGAGTCAAAGGGTTTTTAGGATGTGGTGCCGGGGCCGCTCCCGCACTGTTCAAAAAAATCGTTATGAATCAATGGTAGAGTTTTCAAAAGTGCTGGATGTGCCCCCAAATGTGCCCCCAATTGCTTTGTGGTGGACGTGAAAAGGCGTAAGACGTTTGTTTTTCATAATGAATTGGATATATAGCTATGAAGCTCAGCGACACATTGCTCCGAACGCTCAAGACACCCGGCAAGCATTTCGACGGCGCAGGCCTGTACCTGGAGCTGACCAAGGCAGGCGGGCGGTACTGGCGCATGAAGTACCGCCACGGCGGCAAAGAGAAGCGCCTAGCCTTTGGTGTCTATCCGGCGGTGGGTCTCAAGGCCGCCCGTGACTTGGCCACCGATGCACGCAAGGTCCTAGAAGCTGGCGACGACCCCGGCCAGGTGCGCAAGGCTGAAAAAGCCAAGTCCACGCATGAAGCCGTGAACACGCTGGAAGCCGTCACCCTCGATTGGCTGGTGCACCAGGCATCCCGCTGGGAGGCTGAAACCATGGGCCGCATCCGTGCATCACTGCATGCCGACATTTTCCCAACGCTGGGGGCACGCCCTATGGCATCCATCAAGGCGGGTGAAGTCATGGCGGCGGTGAAGAAGATCGAGGCACGCGGCGCGGGCGACCAGGCCAACCGGGTGTTGCAGCGGGTCAAGTCGGTGTACCGCTGGGCTGTGACGCATGAGCGCATCGAAAGCAATCCGATGTTGGACCTGGTGCCCTCCGAAATACTCAAGCCCCGCGAGGTGCAACACCGTGCCGCCTTGCCTGATAAAGAGCTGCCCGACTTCATGGCCAAGCTGGAAGCCTATGAGGGCGACCCCCACACCACGCACGCCCTGCGCCTGCTGATGTTGACTGCCACGCGGCCCGGTGAGGTGCGCGGCGCACGCTGGGCAGAGTTTGACCTGGACGCGGCCCTTTGGACCATCCCGCCCGAACGCATGAAGATGCGCAGCGAACACCGTGTACCGTTGTCGAAACAGGCCCTTGAGGTGCTGGCCAGCATGCAGACGCTGAGCGCCGACAGTGCGCTGGTGTTCCCCAGCCCCGTGTACCGCAGCAAGCCGCTCAGTGAAAACACCTTCAATTCGGCCCTTGCCCGTATGGGCTACAAGAACACCGCCACGGCCCACGGCTTCCGGGCGCTGTTCTCCACGGTGGCGAACGAACACAGCTGGAACCCTGATGTGATCGAGCGCCAGCTGGCTCACAAAGAGCAGAACGAAATACGTGCCGCCTACCACCGCACCACGTACATGCAGGAGCGTACGCGGCTGATGCAGTGGTGGGCTGACTACCTGGACGGGCGAAAGGCTGGCAACGTGGTGCAACTGCCCCAACGTGCCGCCTGAGAGCCCCAGCACCAGTACCGACCCCCACCTAACACCGCCCCGCAGCACCCACCCGGCGGTTTTTTTGCGCCCGTTTTCAGAAAAAGCATTCACGGCTAGAGCCAAAAGTCATAGAGAACGTAGGGAACGCCGGGAACAGATTCCAAGAACCCAGCATCCATGCGGGTTTGCGGAGGATAAGGCGGTGGGAACAGTAGGGAACCAGTAGGGAACTTATAGGGAACCAATAGGGAACGGAACACTATATATTTCAAGATATGAAAAATTCTCTATCTATATAAGTATTAACCATTGGTTTTTGACTCCCTTTTCCCATCGGGTTTTGCCTTGTCTGTAGCCCTTTGCTGGGGCTTGTTTTTTGGGCTGCTGGCCACCCATGCCCGGCTACCAGTTCGACCCGGCGGTGGGTTGCCACTTGATGGGGGCGGGCTGGTGGGCTTCGACCTGGTGGGCGCGGGCCGTCGATTCGGGTATTGCTGATCGGTGGTGGGCCACGCCTTGGACGTGCTGGCCCGTGCCCTGGACAAGCCGTGCCGCCGTGGTCAGTCCGCTATTGGTCCGGTGCGCTGCTGATTGGCGAAGTAGCCCCCTGTTTGGAGCTGTACGCACGTTGCTGGAATTGGGCGCTTGGATGGCTCCACCGGCCCCGTCCACCAGCGGCATGGGTGCAGACGTGGGCAAAGTGTTCGGATAGGTTCTAAGGCCCAACATGGAAACCGTCCAACAAAGCGATTTACCACCCTATCCGAACGCTTTTGCGGGCAGGTTGCGCAGTCCGTCTGAGGTATACCCTAGACGAACACTGTCGGGGTTGGCGTGGCGTGTGCAGACGCGTGCACTTCCCCCAGTCGTTCCCACCCGAGAGGCTGATATGCCGATATGGGCCTGTGTCTGTCTGCGGCACTGGGTGACGTTGCCCGCGCCCGCGTCAGGGGGTAGCAGCCCCCAGACACCACAGTACAGCCTGCCCCTGGGGCTGTTGATTGAACACGCACCGCCCGCTCATGGATGACGCTGGCGAAGTGCACGTGCTGACGGCAGTAGATATGCGGCTGTTGAGCCCCGTCCGTAAGGTGCGGCCTGTGGCTCTGCGAGAAAAGTTAGGCATGCACTCCCGTGGCCACCAGATAGCCCCCGGCCCTGTGCAGCGTGTGCCGGTTGCCCCTGCAGCCAGTGCCCACCAGCCGTTACACCGCAACGCCGGTAGCCCCCACCAAATTACCCGTCATCCGCCGGGCCGGTGCCGACTGCGCAGAATCCCGCCTGTGGATAACTTTTCTGCAAACGCGTATCTGTTGGATGCTTAAATTTTGGGCAGAAATACCTATTGCGTAAGTGCCTGATTCGATTGAATATTTCCTTAATGAGTACAAAGTTATTCATTTTGTCTACTTTATACGACGGGCGTTATGTTAACTAAGCGTACGTAATCGCATCGTACGTACTCAATAGGGAACTGCTGCACTACACTGATGCACCATGAAAACACCCATCACCGATGCCACCATGAGTCCTGACGAATTCACCGCCACTTTGGCTGACCTGGGTTGGAAGCAATCCGACTTTTGCCGCAAGTCCGGGGTAACTAAGCAAACCCCCTCCCGCTGGGCAAATGCACAAACGCCCATCCCTGCATGGGTTCCCGCGTACCTGGGGGCCATGCTGGACATAAAGCGGCTGCACCGCACGTACATCGAACCGGGCGGCTGACTGCTGCCCCACCAGGTGCTTCCCATATGGCCGTTGCCGCTCTCCGTCCGAAAAGGTTGCAGCCGTTTGACCTGGTGCTTCAACGGTGGCTGCTGACTTCTGCCACCTGGTGCAATGCAGTCCGGCAGCGTGATCGACAAGGGGGGCACAAAAATCAGCCCACCCCGCCAATCTGCTGCCATAATTCGCGCATCCCCGATTTACGGGGCTGGTGCAGAAAACACCGTCAGTGAACACGAGGTTCTTACCCGCACCTAAAGCCGGGTTTTGTTACGCCCAAAATTTATGGTTTTGGACGTAAGGTGTTGCCTACCCGTAAGGGCGGCAGCATGGCGTGTTCCATGTTTTCTCCACCTTACGTCCATCCTGCACGCCAGAAAAGCGCACTGGATGGTTTTTTGTCTCGACACGGAGAACGAAGCCATGCAATCGACCTTCCCCGGCCTATCGCGGGATACCTGCTTTCTCACGCCCCACCTGCAACACGATGCCAGCGGTTACCCCTTTGTGGCCAATGGCAAGGGCAGCAAGTCGCGGGGCCACCGGCTGGCCTACCGCCTGTTCTGCGGGGCCATTCCAGCCCCCGCCCTGGTGCTGCATGCATGCGGCAATGCCCAGTGCGTCAACCCCTACCATCTGTATCTGGGTGACGCAGCCCAAAACGCCTGCGACCGCGCCGCACATGGCCGCACAGCAAGCGGTTTCAGACTGCCCCGCACCAAGCTATCAGAGGCCGACGTGCTGGCCATTCGGCACAGCCCCAAACGCATCACAGACATTGCCAAAGAGTTTGGAATCAGCAAGGGCTGTGCATCCAGTATTCGCAGCCTGCGCAGCCGTGCCAAGGTGCAGCCCCGCATGCAGAAAGTAGGGGGCTGAACCATGACCAAAGTAATACCCCTGCACAGCCCCCGCGCTGCTGCGCCCATCGAAATCGAACGCCAACAGGCCATCGAAAACGCCCTGTCCACGGCCTTGTATTTCGTGCGCCACCCCGACGCTACCCCGGCCCTGTTGCAAGCCGCCACGGGCCGCGCAAACCGTGCCCTGAGCCTGCTAAAGCATGCCTGCGCCACCACTTCGACACTGGAGGGGTGAACCATGAAAACCCAATCCAGCCCACGGCCCGACCTGGGCGACTCCATCGAATCCCTGCGCATTGCGGTTAACGAGATGGACGGCTACGCCGCCGCCGCGTTCAATGAAATCCAAGCCATTGCATCCCTGGTGCTGGTTGCTCTGGAAAGCCCCCGGTACTGCACCAACGCCGAAGTGATAGCCCACGCTTTGGGCATCATCCACGCCCGTGCAGGGGATGCCGCCAACGCCATCAATTGCAGCGCCGAGGCCGTGGGCTGCAACCACACGGATGACGTGCAGCGCCGCCGCTGGGATGCCCGCACTGCATCCCTGGAAATCGAGCGAAAGGCCCACGGCATCGTTATGGCTGCAAAGGGGGCTACAGCATGAGCACCGCACCCGACACCATCGCCGCCTTCGACCAGGCCAACGCCAAGCGCCTGGCCATGTCCTGCCTGCTGAGTGCCACGTCTGAGCTGAACACCCAGGATGTAGACCTAGAAAAGGCCTACGAGTGGGCAGAAAAGGCCGTAGCACCAACCCCTCCGGATATGTCTCTCGTCTATGGCAGCGTACTGCTTTCCATGGCTTCCCTGCTGATAGCCAAGTTAGAGATGAGAGATCAAGAGCCGGAAATAGAAACTGCCTATGCCTGCATGCAAAAGTATTTGGACCACCTCGTCAACTTGCGCAAACTCGAAGCTATCCCAAGTACAGAGGAGGCAGTATGAGCACCGCCAAAGACTTAGAACGATTTGAGGTTTTTCGCCCAGCGTCTGCCTTGTCCCTGCTTTGGGACCAGGCCCGCCCGTCGATGGATGTACGCACGCTGCAATGGTTTGCCGACGGCGCAAGCAGCCACGTGGCCACGCAAGCCATGCACCTGGCTGGCTGGGTGGAAAGCTTGGCTTGCGTTGTCGTCGTTGATGGCACCGTAGGCAGCTTCCAAAGCAAAGAAGGTGTCTCCGAACAGCTGTTTTCACTGGCCAGCCAGATCGACGGCCTGCGGGGTATGGCCGTAATAGCGAAAGAGGCAAATTTCGAGATTCGCCTAAAGCTTGGGGAGTTTGACAAATGATTGAGCTGCTGGCCGCCGCCGATATTGCCGCCGCCCTGCAAGTGCCGTACCGCGAAGTTGTAGACCGAATCAGTAAACGGGCGGATTTTCCCCGGCCTGCATTGGTTTTGGGTAAGCGCACAAAGCGATGGACCCGCGAATCCATCGAGGGATGGAGCCAGAAAAACATAGCTAAAAATCTGCGCTGAGGCCCGCAGACGGGACGGCCTAGCCCCACCCCGCCCGTCAACCCCGCCGGGCGGGGGACTACACCAACACCAACCCACGCAACGCCCACCCCATGACCAAACCAGCCGCCCCACCTCCTGTGGGTCATCCAGCCACTGCCACGCCCCCACTGGGGGACTGGTTAGCCACCAGTGATTACGGCTTGCTACGTAGCGACAAAACCGACGCGGGGCGGCTTGCCCGGCTGGAGGATGTGCTGTGCTGGCTGGCTACCAAAGAACCCCGCGACACTGCATTGCAAACGGTGTTTTCTGCCTTGGTGCAAGACGATGGCCGGATGGCCCATCTGCTGTACGTGGTCAATGCCCGCACCCATGCAAAGCCGCTGGTAATCGGCAACCAGGTCAACGCCGCATTGAGTGGGTTTTGGCAATACCTGCCCGAAGTGCAGGCCGATTCCAGCCCGGAAACGGTGGCCCGTGGCGTGGCCGACGCATGGGACCGCGTGTGGCCGGGGCTGGCAAATCCTGAGACGGATGCGCAATCGAGGCATGAGCGGGCGATTGTGCGGCTGGCTGAGGTTGCCGCCGCATCGCCTGCGGGCAAGGCACGCGGGGACTTTGTGCAGTCGTGTCCTGATGATGCGTTTCTGCTTGGCCTGCTGCGCACCCTTGCCGTGCCCTTGGCAAGTGCGTTTGACCTATGGGGCTACGGCACAGCCCCCGCCGCTATCGACCCGCCCCAAGACTGGCTACTGCATGCCCCGCTGGGCTTCATGGCCTACAAAGAAGGCAACGGCGGACAACTGGTGCGGCTGGCTGACCTGCTGCGCTGGCTGGAGCAAACCCGTTCCATTCCCCTTGCGGCAGCGGCAGAGGTGTTATGCGGGGCCCTGCCGACGGATGAGATGGACTGGCTTTACCGTGTGCGGGTAGGTGACTATGCGGAATCTGTGCATCTACATGCAACGGTTTCAGTTGAGCCTAGTGGGTCGCCTGGCTGGGCTATGCCGCATCAAGGGCGATTCCATGGGGTCAAATTCTTACTTCCCGGATCCTTACCCGACAAGCCGGACCTACCGTTTTTGCTGCGCCTCATACGGGGTGCACCGTCTCTTAAATCCTCGTCCGCACGCATGGCTGTATTCCACCCGCTGGACGATGTGAGAAGTGCGATTTCCCGGCTGGCCATCCCTGTCGCCAAGGCGCGTGCGCTCTGGGGCTATGGGGTGGTGCAGGCGGCTGAGGCCGCGGCGGTAGGCGTTCTGGATTCCGTACAGCTTGCACAGCCCAACGATTGGACGGCCCCCGGTGCAATAGACAGCCTGCGGGCAGAGATCAGAGCCTACGACGAAAGCCATAAGCGTGGCGGCAAGGCGAATGCTGCGCGGCGCTACAACGTAAAGCCCCAACGAATCACAGAGCTATTGAAGGTCAAAGCACCCAAGGCGGCAACTCTATTTTCTGGTTTGGGTAGCAGCAACAGCAAAAAAGCAGCGTAGGCGGTTATTCACCCCCTGAACAAAGCCTGAATAAACACGCACGTTCATAGCTCTTAGCGCACTGGCACGACCCCTGAACATTTGATTTCAGGGCATGCCTGCTGGGACAGTCTCTACATCGCCAGAGCAAACCATCCCGGATGCCAGCGACCCTTTAGGACTCCCAAACCATGACCTTGCAATCTGTACCCACCACCCAGCCCCCGACTGAACCGCCCCGCCACATCCCACCACGGGGCCGCTTGCTGCGCCTACCCGATGTAGAGGCCACCACCGGCTGCAAAAAATCCACCATCTACAAGCTGATGAAAGAGGGCAAGTTTCCCAAGTGCATCAATATCACCCGGCGCATGGCCGCGTGGTCCGAGGCCGCTGTTTTGCAGTGGGTGCAGGACCGCATCAACACGGGGGCCGTGTAATGACCGCCGCCGCCCAAACATACGCCGCCACCCTTGCCGCCCTGGCGCTGGAAGTAGAGATCGACATCGGTGCACATGCCGACGTGTCCGACACGGTAGACACCGCCTATCGGGCAATTGCACTACCCCTTTTAGGCTTTGCCCTGGAAGGCGAGGGCATGAGCGCCACTGAGGTACAGCAACTCCATGCGCTGCTGCCCACATACGAGGCCAGCCGGGTCGCTGAGCTGTCCGCGATGCGCTGCAACGGCGATGCCACGCGGCAGTTGGCACAGCAAGTGCGCCACCCCGTGCCTGATTGGGAGGTGGCGGGTTACTGCGCCTACATTGCCCGCGTTATGGAGGCTGCGGAATCCGTCCACACCGCCCGCAAAGCCGCCGCCCTTGCGGCCTACACCACGGCACGCCAGCAACTGGCCGCACGGGTAAACAAGCGGTGCGGCCTGTCGCCGTCTGAGGCACGGGGGCTGCTGAATCGGCTCCAAGACTTCGAGCAAAAGCGGGATGCAGCCACGGCCTTCGAGGCCGAGAAAACCGCCATCCTGTTCCACCAGCTTGACCCAGTGAACCACCACATCGACGGCAACGAAGCCCATCCCGGTGGTGCTGCTGCCCCCGTGCCCAATGCGGTAGATGATGCAGCCCGCCGGGCAAATGTCTACAGCGTCAACCTGCTGGAGCGTGCTGCCAACTTTATCGCCCCGTGCATCAAAAGCCCCATTGTCAAAAAGACCATGGGTAAGGGGGCCGGGGCCGTCACCGTGTGCGCCGCATGGCCGGGTGTGGTGGCGGTGTACGACCCCACCACGGGCGCGCTGCTGGCCGAATCTGAGCCAGGGCAACCCGCTGTTTTGCGGGCGGGCTTCACGCGGCGGCTGCACTGATTGAACCGACCCATGCAAACCCAAATCACCCCCGACCTGGTACGCGCCGCCCTGCTGTACATCCCTGCCAATCTTCCCCGCGACGACTGGGCCAAGATCGGCATGGCCATCAAGAGCGAGTATCCAGACGATACGGGCCGCGACCTGTTCACCGACTGGAGCGCGACCGCCGAAGGCTTCAATGCCCGCGCCACAGCGGGTACGTGGCGCAGCATCAAGGCCGGTGGCGGGGTGCGCATTAACACGCTGCTGTACCGTGCCAAAGAGCACGGCTTCGAGATACCCAAGCCCAACCAGGCAGCCACCCCACCCAGTGCCGAGGCGGTGGCCCTGCAAAAGCAGCACCAGGCCGAACGCCTGCAGGCCGAGCAAGCGGCCATCAATGCCGCCCATGCAGCCGCCGCCACCGATGCCGCTGCCCGGTGGGCGCAGGCCAGCCCCACGGGCCACAGTCCTTACCTGAACCGCAAGGGCGTACTGCCCCACGGCGTGCGTTTTGATGCGTCTGGGGGGCTGCTTGTGCCCGTGTGCGATGTCGCTGGCCAGCTCTGGAACATCCAACGTATCGCCCCGGCCAAGCCCGACGATGGTGGCCCCGACAAGCTGTTTTTGAAGGGTGGCCGCAAGTCTGGGCTGTGGCATTGGCTGGGGGCTGCTGGCGAGGTGCTGGCCGGGGCTGTGGGCGATGCCGCTACCGGCATGCAGCCAGCCCCCCAGATCGACCCCAGTGGCCTACCTGTACCGCCTGCGGTGCTGCTGGTGGCCGAGGGTTACGCCACCGCCGCCAGCCTGTTTGAAGCCACTGGCTACCCCTGCGCCGTGGCCTTCGATGCGGGCAACCTGGCCGCAGTGTCCAAAGCCTTGCGCCAGCAATACCCCGCTACTTTGATGGTGCTGTGCGGCGATGACGATGTGCAGACCTTCGCCACCAAAGGCCACAACCCCGGACGCGACAAAGCCACCGCTGCGGCCAAGGCCGTGCAAGGCATTGCCGTATTTCCCTCCCTGCTGCCCGATGGCGGCAGCGACTTTAACGATCTGCACGCCGCCCGCGGCCTGGACACGGTGCGCCGCATCGTGCAGGCCGCAATCGACCACCACCGGGCGCAGCAGCAGCAAGCCATGACCGACCCCACTCCCGCCACATCCAAGCCGCCCAAGCCCCCCAAACCAGGCAAGGGGCCAGCCCGCCGCAATGCACCTGGTGCTGACCTGGTAGCCCCCGGTAGCGATGCCGACGGCATGGCCAGCGACGGCGTGCGTGTGCCCCTGGACCGCTTTCTGTGCGATGAATCCGGCCTGTGGTACACACCGCCCGGCGACGATGGCAACGGCGCACCCAAGCGCATATGCGATGCCCTGCGCGTGCTGGGTGAGGTCAGCGACATCGACAACAACAATGTTTCCCTGCTGCTGGAATTCGACACCGGACGGGCCAAGGCCCGCCGCTGGCTGATGCCCATGGCCATGCTGTCGGGCGATGGCACGGGCTACCGCACCATTCTGCTGGGCATGGGCTTTAAGCCGCCCACTGTGGCCACATACCGGGCCTACCTAACCCAGTACCTGCTGACCCGCAAAAACCTTCCCCTGATGCGCCATACCTCCCGCGTGGGCTGGTTCGGCGATGGGGCCAATACCTGCTACGTGCTGCCCGGCGAAACCCTGGGCAACACCGATGGCGAGAAAGTCATTTTCTACAACGACAAGGGCCGGGGCGCACGCTACGCGCAGCGGGGTAGTTTGGCCCTGTGGCAAGAGCAGTTAAGCAGCCTGTGTATCGGCAATAGCCGCCTTGCCCTGGCCGTGTCTGTGGCCTTTGCCGGGCCGCTGCTGGCCTGGGCACCGGGTACGTCGGGCGGGGGCTTTCACTACAAGGGCACCAGTAGCGTGGGCAAGACCACCGGCCTGCTGCTGGCCGCCAGCGTATGGGGCAAAGCCAGTGAACGCGATGGCGATACCTACATCCAAAAATGGAAAACCACCGAAACCAGCCTGGAAGGCCTGGCCGAGCAGCACAGCGACGGCGTGCTGATCCTGGACGAGCTGGCCCAAATGGATCCCAACAAAATGGGCGAAGCCGCCTACATGCTGGCCGACGGCATGGGCAAGGCCCGTGGCCAGGCCCAAGGCGGTAACCGCCCGGTGGCCACGTGGCGGGTGCTGTACCTGTCCACGGGTGAGGTCAGCCCAGCAGAGCACATGGACAGTGTGGGCAAAAAGATCAAGGGCGGGCAGGAGGTGCGGCTTATCACCATTCCGGCCGAGGTGGAGCCGGGCACGTCGTTGGAGAAGCTGCACCATTTCGACACTGGCCACGACTTCTCTAACCACGTGCAGACGCATGCGGCCAAACGCTACGGCACGGCGGGCCGCGCCTGGCTGGAATGGCTGGTGGCCAACATCGCTACCCTGCGCCCCCGGCTGGAAGCCCTGATGGACGGCATAGAGGTGCAACTAGTTCCACCTGGTGCAGAGGGCCAGGTGCGACGTGCCGTCAAGCGCTTTGCCCTCGTGGCGGCTGCGGGCGAGCTGGCCACACAGCAAGGGCTGACGGGCTGGCCCGAGGGCACCGCTACCTGGGCAGTGCAGACGTGCCTTGGCACCTGGCTGCAAGCGCGTGGCGGGGCGGGCAACAGCGAACGGGCAGCCATGCTGCGCCAGGTCCGTATGTTCTTTGAGACCCAAGGTGAGGCCCGGTTTACCTGGTTCCACCGGGCCATGGATGACCACAGCGCCAAGACGTTGAACCGGGCGGGCTTTCGCATGCTGATCGACTCCGGCGGGTCAAACATCAAGACCAACAATCAGCACCAGGTGATGTACGGCGAGGGCACGCCGCCAGAGTTCATAGAAGACGCAACCAGCGAGTTCTATGTGCTGCCCGAGGTGTTCAAGTCCGAGGTATGCAAGGGCTTTGACCCCGAGGCCGTGTGTCGCCTGCTGCTGGAGCTGGGTTGTTTGACCGTCTCCCCGTCGGAGCCGGGCCGTTTCAGCATGAAAGCCAAGCTGCCCGGCATGGGGGCCAGCGGTGTGCGCTGCTACCGTGTCACGGCAGGGGTTTACAGCTTGGACGTGTAAGCTGTTCCCGACCGGGGCCTTCCCCGTCGGGTGCTGCCGCTCTCCCATCGAAAAGATCACCACGGTTTGACCTGGTGCTTCAACGGTGGGCGTTATCACTCTCCGCCTGAAAAGGTTGCAGCCGTTTGGCCTGGGGCTTCCCTGGTGGCCGCTGCCGCTCCCCGTCCGAAAGACCACCACGGTTTGAGCCGGTGCTTCAACGGTGGGCGTTATCGCTCTCTGTCCAAAAAGGTTGCAGCCGTTTGGCCTAGGGCTTCCCTGGTGGCCGCTGCCGCTCTCCGTCCGAAAAGACCACCACGGTTTGGCCTAGGGCTTCCCCGTCGGGTGCTGCCACTCTCCCACCGAAAAGACCACCACGGTTTGACCTGGCGCTTCAACGGTGGCTGCTGCCACTCTCCCACCGAAAAGACCACCACGGTTTGACCTAGTGCTTCAACGGTGGGCGTTGCCACTCTCCGTCCGAAAAGATCACCACGGTTTGACCTGAGGCTTCAACGGTTGTCGTTGCCACTCTCCCACCGAAAAGGTTGCAGCCGTTTGGCCTAGGGCTTCCCTGGTGGCCGCTGCCGCTCTCCGTCCGAAAAGACCACCACGGTTTGGCCTAGGGCTTCCCCGTCAGGTGCTGCCGCTCTCCCATCGAAAAGACCACCACGGTTTGACCTGAGGCTTCAACGGTGGCTGCTGCCGCTCTCCATCCGAAAAGGTTGCAGTCGTTTTGTTACAAACAATGAGCTACACGTCGGGCCGCTGGGGGGCGGCGTGCTGAGAACATTCACGCGCCGAAAATCACGACCACACGCGCATGCCGCACCAATAGATGAGTGTGTGTTTTTGCGGGTAAACCCTTGAAATTGGTTTATTTTTCACAATGCGGCATAAATGGAGGTTCTGGTTCCCTACGTTCCCGGTAAAACCGTCGCCGTTCCCGGTACTGTAGGGAACGATTTTGTTGTTTTAAATCATTGGCTTACGTGTGTTTTTAGCAACCGTTCCCTACGTTCCCTATAAAACGGGGTAGCTACCGGGCGCGTGTGCGCGCATTGCATGGGCTCAAAACGGGCATGTCGTGCCTGTTTCGAATGCTGGTGGCTCATGTTTCGGGCCAATGAAGTTTCACGGTTTAGTTACAAGTAGGGATGCAATGCCTGCCCTTGCGGCAATCACTTGCACATCTTGGAGCTGGGGCTGTGTGCGCTTTGGCCCGTCATGGGTGGGCTGCTGGCCCTGCCGTCTTTGCATAGCGTGGCGGGGCAGCTTGGTGGTGAAATAGAGGTGTGCAGTGCGATGGCCTGTCAGCGGTGGCTTGCGGGCTATTCCCGTCCTACCGGCAGGGTGGTGCATGGCCCCCCCCACCCCCAGCGGGTCCTTTCAGGGGCATTCCCCACACGGGGCTAAAAGATCCCGAAATTGCGTTAGCGGCTGGCAAATTGGATTGCTTGACATGCGGCTTGACAGGCCCCCCCTGTTTGGGTCCTCCTGGCATGTTCTGAGTACGGGTAATTCGAATCGTGCCCAGCCAGTGTTTCACTGTGTGCCCAAGGGGGTTAAGTGATGAGGCAAGCCCGTGGGGTGGGGCGGGTCAAAAGTCAAGGCGGCCCCAGCGGAAACCGAACGGTTACCCAAACTTTTATAGAAAGTGAAAACTACCCCCTGAGGGTTGGATGCATAGGGGCAAGCGGCCCCGGCCTTGCATTTCCCAATGCCCAATTTCTGACCTTGCCCAAGGTGCCTTGCGGGGGCACTTTGGAGATGCCCCCAAAAGTACCATGTGCCCCCACTTTCCAATTTTCTGCCCCCAAATGTGCCCCCAAGTGCCCCCGGATGTAGGCATACTTCCATGCACGCTTACGCACGTGACATAAGGGGTTTTCAGAGGGGAAAAAGAAAAAGCCGCACACTTGTGGAAGTGTGCGGCCTTAAATGTGGTGCCCGGGGCCGGAATCGAACCGGCACGCCTTTCGGCGGGGGATTTTGAGTCCCCTGCGTCTACCAATTTCACCACCCGGGCAATGCAGAAGCAAGACCAGTATTATGGCACAGTGCAGGGTATGAAATATCCAACAATTGAAGATGTCATCGGAAAAACCCCGATGGTGGCGCTGCAGCGCATTGGTGCAGCCGTGAATGCCGAGCGTGGCAACGTGGTGCTGGGCAAGCTGGAGGGCAATAATCCGGCGGGTTCGGTGAAAGACCGCCCGGCCTTGTCGATGATCCAGCGGGCGCAGGAGCGTGGCGAAATCAGCGTGGGCGACACCCTGATCGAGGCCACCTCGGGCAACACCGGCATTGCGCTGGCCATGGCCGCGGCGGTCAAGGGCTACCGCATGGTGCTGATCATGCCGGAGGACCTGTCCATCGAGCGCGCCCAGACCATGAAGGCGTTCGGGGCCGAGCTGATCCTTACGCCCAAGAGCGGCGGCATGGAATACGCCCGCGACCTGGCCGACCAGATGCAGCGCGAGGGCAAGGGCCGGGTGCTGGACCAGTTCGCCAACGCCGACAACCCGCGCATCCATTACGAGACCACCGGGCCGGAAATCTGGGCCGATACCCAGAGCCAGATCACCCATTTCGTTAGCGCCATGGGCACCACCGGCACCATCACCGGCGTGTCCCGGTTCCTGAAAGAAAAAAATCCTGCCATCCGCATCATTGGTGCCCAGCCCAGCGAGGGCTCGCGCATCCCCGGCATCCGCAAATGGCCGCAGGCCTATTTGCCCAAGATTTACGACCCGTCGCACGTGGACGAACTGGCCTACGTGAGCCAGGACGATGCCGAGGAAATGTGCCGCCGCATGGCGCGCGAAGAGGGCATTTTTGCGGGCATCTCTGCCGCCGGGGCCTGCTGGGTGGCGCAGCAGATTGCCGAGCGCGAAACCAATGCCACGGTGGTGTTCATCGTCTGCGACCGGGGCGATCGGTATTTGTCCACCGGCGTTTTTCCGGCTTAGAAATTTATAGAAAAAGTGGCTCTAGCGTATGTTCTATATACGCTAGTAGCTACTATTTTTGTAGTATTGTTAAAAATTGAACCCATGCCCTCAGCCTTCAAATTTTGCCCCCAGTGCGCCACGCCGCTGGCCCTGATCAGCCAGCTGGAAGACGGCGGCCCCAAGCAGCGGCTGCGCTGCCCGGCCTGCGACTTCACGCACTGGAACAATCCCACGCCGGTGCTGGGGGCCATCGTGGAATACGGTGGGCAGATCCTGCTGGCGCGCAACGTGGCCTGGACCAACGCCATGTACGCGCTGATCACCGGCTTCATGGAGGCGGGCGAAACCCCACAAGAGGGCATTGCCCGCGAAATCCAGGAAGAAACCAACCTGCAGACCTCGGCGCTGAACCTGGTGGGCGTGTACGACTTTCAGCGCATGAACCAAGTGCTGATCGTCTACCACGCCGTCGCCCATGGCGAGGTACGCTTGTCGCCCGAGCTGGTGGATTACCGGCTATACGACCCGGCCGACGTGAAGTGCTGGCCCGCCGGGACCGGCTATGCCATGGCGGATTTCTTGCGTGGGCGGGGCTTTGAGCCGCAGTTCATGGAGCCGATGCTGCCCAACCCGGTTGAGAGTTCCAGCCACTAAAATCAAAATCCATCTTAGGACACCCGCCCCATGCAGACAGACAAAGAAATCGACACCCGCGGCCTGAACTGCCCGCTGCCCATCCTGAAGGCCAAAAAGGCGCTGACCGACATGCAAAGCGGCCAGTTGCTCAAGGTGGTGTCTACCGACGCGGGCTCGGTGCGCGACTTCCAGGCCTTTGCCAAGCAAACCGGCAACGAGCTGGTGGACCAGCAAACCGCAGGCACTGATTACATCCACGTGCTGCGCCGCCGCTGAGTTTTACGGCATCCAGGCCTTGCGCGCAGCCAGAGCGGTGTCGGTGAAGTCGGTAAATACGCCGTCTACCCCTGTATTAAAGATGGCTGTGTATTCTTTCGTGCCATCCTTTTGGTAGTCCATCGCCAGGCGGCGTGACTCGTTGCGGAAGGTAAAGGGGTGCACGAACAGCCCGGCCTTGTGCGCATCGGCTACCAAACTGGTTGGCGCCATAGACGTAGCGTCCGCGTCGTTGACCTTGCCGTCGCCATTCATGTCCATGGGCTTGCCATCGGCACCGATGGTGCCTTTGACGCTGATGATGTAGCGCTTCCACGGGCCGATGCCATCGGCATAGGTTTTGATTTCTGCCAAGCCCGCAGGGGTCAGCATGGCATCGAAATTGCGCTTGTCACCCACCATGGTCCAGTCGTAGGGGCGGTCGCTGGGGGCTTTGAACGTGACTTGGCCGGTGCGCAGGTCTACGCTGTCGCCATCAATCAACTGCACCATCTTGGTCTGCAGGCCTTTGCTCTTCATGTACTGTAAGCTGCTGGGTTCGAAGGACTGGACAAAGATGGGTGCGGTTTTGCTATTCCAGCCAGCCTTGACGATGGTGGCCACAAACTGGTCTTCCATCGGTATTCCCAGTGCTGCAAAGTAGCTGGGTTTTTTGGTTTCTGGGTAGATGGCGATGCTGCGGCCGGTGGCGATGGACTGGGCCTTGGCGAGCTCAATCACCTCCTCGAAGGTAATCACTTTGAACTGGCCATTGAACTGCTGTGGGCGTTCTGCGTCGGTAGAGATCGCCCCCAGGGTTTTGATTTCGGCCAGCGTAAAGTCGTCGCTGAACCAGCCGGTCTGGGTTTCGCCGTCGATCTGGATGGTCTTCTTGCGCGCTGCAAATTCTGGGTGCTTGGCGACATCGGTGCTGATGGCCAGGTTCGGGTCGTGGCGGGCGATGAGCTGGCGGTCTTTGGTGACGATGATGTCCATCTCGATCACGTCGGCACCCAGTGCAATGGCGCGCAGGTAGGCTTCGCGCGTTTCTTCCGGCAGGTAGCCCGATGCCCCCCGGTGCGCAATCACCAGCGGTGCCTGGCCGGTCAGCGTGGCCAGACGCTGGGGCGGCAGCATGCTGCAGGCACCCAAGCTCAGGGCCGTGGCCACCACCACAAGGTTGGAACGGGGAAGAAACGGGATCGAGGACATGCACTACTCCTGGGTTAAGAAGCGCGCCATGCTAGCCCTCGATTGTGACGATGGTGCGTCGCCGCGAAGGGCTTAGCCCAGGCGCGCCAACTGCTCTTTCAGGCGTTCCAGCGTCGCGCCAAAGTCGGTGATGCGGCCACGCTCCAGGGCGATCACGGCGGGCGGGGCTTTGGCGACAAAGGCTTCGTTGCCCAGCTTGTTGTGCGCCTTGGCGATTTCGCCTTCCAGACGGGCGGCCTCCTTGCCCAGGCGGGCTTTCTCGGCTTCCACGTCGATCTCCATGTGCAGGCACAGGCGTGCGTCGCCGGCCACCACGGTGGGGGCGGCCTGCGCGGCGGCTTGCCAGGCGGCTTCGTCGTCAAACAGCTTGACTTCGCTCAGCTTGGCCAGCGACTGCAACACCGGTGCCACCGACTGCATGAACTCGGCATCGCCCACGCAGTACAGCGGCATGCGGGTGGCGGGCGAGACGCTCATTTCGCCGCGCAGGTTGCGGCAGGCATCCACCAGACCCTTGAGCTTGGTGATGTGTGCAATAGCTGCCTCGTCGATGCGCTCGGGCTGGCTCACGGGGTACACGGCGATGCTGATCGACTCACCCGCACGACCGGCCACAGGTGCCACCTTCTGCCACAGCTCTTCGGTGATGAACGGAATCAGCGGGTGCGCCAGGCGCAGCAAGGTTTCCAGCGTGCGGATCAGGGTGCGGCGGGTGGCGCGTTTTTGGGCATCCGTGCCGGTGTTGATCTGCACCTTGGCGATTTCCAGGTACCAGTCGCAAAACTCGTTCCAGGCAAAGTCGTAAATCGTGTTGGCCACCAGGTCCAGGCGGTAGTCGGCAAAGCCCTTGGCTACATCGGCCTCGGCCTGCTGCAGCTTGGAGACGATCCAGCGGTCGGCCTGGCTCAGGTCCAGGTAGCCATCGGCCTGGTCTTCCAGCACGCCGCAGTCCTGGCCTTCGCACTGCATCAGCACGAAGCGGGTGGCATTCCACAGCTTGTTGCAGAAGTTGCGGTAGCCCTCGCAGCGCTTGCTGTCGAAGTTGATGTTGCGGCCCAGCGAGGCCAGGGACGCAAAGGTGAAGCGCAGCGCGTCGGCCCCAAAGGCGGGGATGCCCTCAGGGAACTCTTTTTCGGTGTTCTTGCGCACGGCGGGGGCGGTTTCGGGCTTGCGTAAACCCACAGTGCGCTTGTCCAGCAAGGGGGCCAGGGCAATGCCATCGATCAGATCGACCGGGTCCAGCACATTGCCTTCGGACTTGCTCATCTTCTTGCCTTGCGCATCGCGCACCAGGCCGTGCATGTAGACGTGCTTGAACGGCACCTGGCCGGTGAAGTGCTTGGTCATCATGATCATCCGGGCGACCCAGAAGAAGATGATGTCGTAGCCGGTCACCAGTACGGAGGAGGGCAGGTACAGGTCAAAATCTTGCGTTTTCTCGGGCCAGCCCATGGTGCTGAAGGGCACCAGCGCCGACGAGTACCAGGTGTCCAGCACGTCTTCGTCGCGCTTGAGCGTCTTGCCGGGTGCCTGGGCCTGCGCCTCGGCCTCGTCGCGGGCCACGTAGACCTTGCCGTCTTCGTCGTACCAGGCTGGAATCTGGTGGCCCCACCAGAGCTGGCGGCTGATGCACCAGTCCTGGATGTTGTTCATCCACTGGTTGTAGGTGTTGACCCAGTTTTCGGGCACAAACTGGACTTCGCCAGACTGCACTGCGTCGATTGCTTTTTGGGTGATGGATTTGCCGGTCGGGTCCTGGGGGCTGACCTTGCTCATGGCGACAAACCACTGGTCGGTCAGCATGGGCTCGATCACCTGGCCGGTGCGGGTGCAGCGGGGCACCATCAGCTTGTGCTTTTTGGTCTCGACCAGCAGGCCGAGTTCGGTCAGGTCGGCGACGATCTTTTTGCGGGCGACAAAGCGGTCTAGGCCAATGTAGGCTGCGGGCGCATTGCTCTCAATTTTGGCATCCAGCGTCAGCACGCAAATCATGGGCAGCTTGTGGCGCTGGCCGACGGCGTAGTCGTTCTGGTCGTGCGCGGGCGTGACCTTGACCACGCCGGTGCCAAAAGTCTTGTCTACGTAGTCGTCGGCAATCACCGGGATTTCGCGGTCACACAAAGGCAGCTTCACCATCTTGCCGATCAGGTGGATGTAGCGCTCGTCTTCGGGGTGCACCATCACCGCCACGTCGCCCAGCATGGTTTCCGGGCGGGTGGTGGCCACCGTCAGCGCCCCCGAGCCGTCGGCCAGGGGGTAGCTGATGTGCCACATAAAGCCGTCTTCTTCTTCGCTTTCTACTTCCAGGTCGCTCACCGCGCTTTGCAGGATCGGGTCCCAGTTGACCAAGCGCTTGCCGCGGTAGATCAGGCCTTGCTCATACAGCTGTACAAAGGTTTCGGTCACCGTTTTGGACAGTTTGGGGTCCATGGTGAAGTATTCGCGCTCCCAGTCCACGCTGTCGCCCATGCGGCGCATTTGGGTGGTGATGGTGTTGCCGCTCTTTTCCTTCCACTCCCACACCTTTTCAACAAAATTCTTGCGGCCCAGGTCGTGACGGCTGATCTTTTGCTCTTGCAACTGGCGCTCCACCACGATCTGCGTGGCGATGCCCGCGTGGTCGGTGCCGGGCACCCACACGGTGTTGTGGCCCTGCATGCGGTGGTAGCGTGCCAGGCTGTCCATGATGGTCTGGTTGAAGGCATGGCCCATGTGCAGGGTGCCGGTCACATTGGGGGGCGGCAGCTGGATGGCAAAGGCCTCCACGCCGGCTTTGGCCTGGCCCGTGCCCCGGTAGCCCGCCGTGGCGTAGCCGCGCCGCTCCCATTCCGGTCCCCAGTGCGCTTCCAGCGCGGCGGGTTCGAACGATTTGGACAGGGATTGCAAGCCGGGCTGGGCGGGAGCGGTGGAAGCGGTGTCGGTCATGGTCTATCGGGGTTCTTTCTGGGAGGGAGCGATTTTACCGGGCGGGGGTGGTGGCTTCTGAGTTGCTATTTTATTTATAGCTAATTATGTAGGCGCTATATGCGCTAGAGGCCTTTTTTTATTAAATTTACAGGATCGCGGTAGGATCGCCCGGTGGCAGCTTGGGGCCCTGGCAACCAGGTTCCGTACCAGGTGTTGCGTGTGTGTGTTGGTTGCACGCACTGCCTGCCGCCCGCAACACTTAGATGAAAGTAAAAATGAAAACATCGGTATGGGCAACAGCCCTGTTGGTGCTGGTTTGTGGGCAGGCATTTGCCGTCAACAAGTGCACGGCTCCTGGCGGCAAAGTGACCTACCAAACCCCGGCCTGCCCATCGACCGGCAGCGGCCAGGTGCTCAACCCAGGCCGCCCGGTGGTGCTGCCCGACCCCGAGCGGCTATCGCCCATCAAAACCAACAACCAGGCGGACTCTTTTGCCCCTGCCGTGCCGCCCAACGCGTCCACGGCTCCCGCTGCCAGTCCGCTGGACGGCGAAGCGCAGATGTGCCTGAATTTCATCAAGCCGATGTTGAAAGACCCCGGCTCCCCGTATGTACAGGATGTGCGAAAAGAAGGCACCGTGTTGTCCATGAGCCTGTACGCCAAAAACACCTACGGCGGCTACACCAGCAAGGCGGCTTCATGTGAAATCAAGAACAGCCAGCTTGATGTGGGTTGGACGAATATCCACCTGAAAAGATTGGGTTGGTTTACCGACTGAGCGGCCAGGGCGCATCGGGTAAATTGGCGTATAAATCGCAGGCCACGCCGTGGCGACCTGAACACGCTCTTTGCAGAAAGACCGCCCATGATCAAGCCCGCCATCCCATCCGACGAGCCTTTTCGCCTGGGCACCTTGCGCTCGCTCGACCTGCTCGACACCCCGCCCGAAGAGCGCTTCGACCGGCTGACCCGCATGGCCAAACGCATGTTTGGGGTGTCGATTGCGCTGGTCAGCCTGGTGGACGAGAACCGCCAGTGGTTCAAGTCGGCCCAGGGTTTGGCGGACAAAGAGACACCGCGCGACATTTCCTTTTGCGGCCATGCCATTTTGGGCGACGGCCTGCTGCTGGTACCTGACGCGAAAAGTGACGAACGTTTTTTTGACAATCCGCTGGTCATCAATCCACCCTATGTGCGGTTTTATGCGGGCTGGCCACTGCGGGCCTTGAATGGCAGCAAGCTGGGCACGCTGTGCCTGCTGGACCCGCAGCCCCGCGCATTTGCCGACGAAGACATCCAACTGATGGGCGACCTGGTCGCCATCGTGGAACAAGAAATCTCCACCTACCAGCTGGCCACGCTGGACGAGCTGACACGGCTGCACAACCGGCGTGGGTTTTTGGCGTTGGCGCAGCACGCACTGCACCTGGCCGTGCGCAAGGCGTTGCCGAGCTCGCTGGTGTTTTTTGATCTGGACAAGTTCAAGGCTATCAACGACAACTTTGGCCACGCCGAGGGCGACAAAGCCCTGGTGGTCTTTGCCGACCAGATGCGGCGCAGCTTTCGGGATGCCGACATCTTGTCGCGCCTGGGCGGCGACGAGTTTGTGGTGCTGCTGTTTGACTGCCCGCACGGCCTGGCGCAAAGCATTGTGGACCGCTTGCTGGCAGCTCTGGAGCGGCGCAACCAGTTCAGCAGCAGCGGCTATGCCATTGCCTGCAGTTACGGCATCGTGCCTATCGCGCTAGATGCCCAGAAACCCATCGAGGCCCTGTTGTCCGAGGCGGATGCGCTGATGTACCAGCACAAACGCGGCCGTAAACAGCAGTAAAAACCTACTCGGTGCAGCCCGTTGGGGGCACGTTCCGCAAAAGAGTGCACCTGCAAGGGTCCTGGCACTTCCCCCAGCATGGCCGGTATGCATGGACAGACCCGATGGGATGTCCCTGGCCACCGCTATGGCTTGGCGGCTCTGCGTTTGCAGGCCCGCACAGGCCTCTAGAATCCGGCCCGACGGCAAATCTGCCTGCTTTGCACAGGGGCGTGCCTGGCACTAATTGAGCGACTCCGGCATGGTGGTGCCCGATGCGCTGCAAGACCTGCGCTTTGCCGATAACCCCTTGGTCACCAGCGGCCCGCAGATCCGCTTTTATGCCCTGGCCCCTGGTTGTACAAAATGGCAGCGTGCTGGATACCTTCTGCGTCCTCGACCCTCAGCCCAAGGAATTCAGCCCTGCAGATCTGCGCATGCTGGGTGACTTGGCCAGCATGGCCGAGCAAGAAATCTCTACCCACCAACTGGACACTGCCTATCCCCGCACCAAGCTGTACAACCGGCGCGGCTTCAAGGTGCTGGCATAGCATGCGCTGAACATGGCCGAGCGCGAAAGCAAAGCCTGCAGCCTGGCGTTTTTTGGCCTGGACCGGTTCAGAGCCGTCAACGGGTCTTTTGGCTATGCCGAGGGTGACAAGGCCTTGTTGTCGTTTGCCGAACAGATGCGGCGCACCTTCCGTGGGGCCGATATCCTGGCCCGGCTGGAGGGCGACAAGTTTGTGGCTTTGCTGTATGACTGCAGCTCTGGGCCTACGCACCGCATCGTCGAGCGCTTGCTGGCCGCCCTGGAGCGGCGCAACCAGTTCAGCAAAAGCGGCTACGCCATTACTTGCAGCTACGGCATTCTGGACGTGGCCGTGCAGAACCATGCGGACATCGACACCCAGCTGATGCAGGTCGATGCGTTGATGCGCGAGAACAAACGCAGCCGCAGAGCGGCACAGGGCCTTGGCAGGCAGTGATGGCCCTGGCCGGTGCGCCAAGTCCAAGGATAATCATTGACAAAGGATGCTTGCCCATGTTGTTTTTGTTGTCGCCCGCCAAGGCTCTGGATTTTGAAACGCCCGCCACGGGCCAGCCGCACACACAGCCTTTGTTTACCGCCCAGTCGGCCGAATTGATTGCCTTGCTGCGGGCCCAATCGCCCCAGCAAATCTCTGAACTGATGCACCTCAGCGATGCCTTGTCGGCCCTGAACGTGGCGCGCTACCAGGCCTGGAGTCCCAAGTTCACTGCCAAGAACGCCAAACAAGCCGTACTGGCCTTCAATGGCGATGTGTACGGCGGGCTGAATGCCGCTACCCTGCCTGCCGACGCACTGGCCTGGGTGCAAGACCACCTGTGCATCCTCAGTGGCCTGTACGGCGTATTGCGCCCGCTGGACTGGATGCAGCCGTACCGGCTGGAGATGGGCACCCGGCTGGCCAACCCGCAGGGCGCGACGCTGTACAAATACTGGGGCACGCAGATATCGGACTACCTGAACCAGCGCCTGCGCGCCGATGCCACGCCGGTGGTGGTCAACCTGGCCTCGCAAGAATATTTCAAGGTGGTAGACCGCAAGGCGCTCAAGGCCCAGGTGGTCGAATGCGTGTTTGAAGAGTTGCGCAGCAACGGCCAGTACAAGATTATCAGCTTCATGGCCAAGCGCGCCCGCGGCCTGATGGCCCGGTTTGCGGCCGAGCACCGCCTCAGCCTGCCCCAGCAATTGCAGGGTTTCAACCTGGAGGGCTATGGCTTTGCCGCTGCCGTCTCCGCGCCCGAGCGGCTGGTGTTTCGCCGCAGCGGAGCTGCCCATGGCTAAACCCGGTGCGCCTGCGCAAGCCGCCACACCCGCCCTGCGCAAATGGATCATCGAGCAGGCCGAGGCCGGGTTTGCGCCCGACGTGGTGCTGGCATCCATGCGGGCCTCGGGCTGGGACGAGGACGTGGCCATTGCCGCACTGGAAGCCACCTTGACCGCGCACTTGCAAGACCGCAGCCTGCAGGCGCAACGGCCCGCCGCCGTGCCCGTGCCCAGCCCCGCACTCGACGGCGCGCCTCTGTGGCTGGATGCAGGTGACCGCCAGGTGGCCGTGCTGTCGGTCATGCGCATGCCCCGGCTGGTGGTGCTGGGCGGTTTGCTCAGAGACGAGGAATGCACCGCGCTGGTGGACCTGGCCCGCCCGCGCCTGAGCCGCTCGCTCACGGTAGAAACCCAAAGCGGCGGTGAAGAAGTGCATGTGGACCGCACCAGCGAGGGCATGTTTTTCCGCCGCGGCGAGAACCCGCTGGTCCAGCGCATCGAGGCCCGCATCGCGCGGCTGTTGGACTGGCCCGAGGTCAACGGCGAAGGCCTGCAGGTGCTGCAGTACCAGCCAGGCGCGCAGTACAAGCCGCACTACGATTACTTTGAACCGCACGAGCCGGGTACGCCCCGCATTCTGGAGCGCGGCGGCCAGCGCGTGGCCACGCTGATCATCTACCTGCAGGCCCCCGAACAGGGCGGGGCCACCATCTTCCCCGATGTGCAGCTCGAAGTGGCCCCACAGCGCGGTAACGCCGTATTCTTCAGCTACGACCGGCCCCACCCCAGCACCCAAAGCCTGCACGGCGGCGCGCCGGTGCTGGCGGGCGAAAAGTGGATTGCCACCAAGTGGTTAAGAGAAAACGAATTTAATTAGTCAAATTGGCTTCTAGCGCATATTCCATCTACGCTAGTAGCTATCAAATAAAGAGTAAACTCCTGTGAGCAACGCCAACACCCCCGACCAGTCCCAGCTGGGCAAAAGCTCGGCCTACATCGACCAGTACGATGCCTCGCTGCTGTTTCCCATTCCGCGCGCCACCAAGCGGGCCGAAATCGGCCTGGCCGATAAAGCCACGCCATTTTTCGGGGCTGACCTATGGACAGCCTTCGAGCTGAGCTGGTTGAACTTACGCGGCAAGCCGCAGGTGGCGCTGGCCCACATCACCGTGCCCTGTGAAACCCCCAACATCATCGAGAGCAAGTCCTTCAAGCTCTACCTGAACAGCTTCAACAACACCCGCTTTGCCGATGCCGCCGCCGTACAGGCCCGCATCCGCACCGACATCAGCGAAGCCGCCTGGCGCGGCAGCGACACACCGGCCAGCGTTGGCGTGCGCATCCTGCTGCCCGAGATGTTCGACCGCGAACCGGTGCACGAACTGGACGGCCTGAGCCTGGACCGGCTCGACATGGACTTCGACACCTACAGCCCCGACCCCACGCTGCTCAGCGCTACGCAAGACGAAGCTCCGGTGTCCGAGGTGCTGACTAGCAACCTGCTGAAAAGCAACTGCCTGGTCACCGGCCAGCCCGACTGGGGTAGCGTGCAGATCAGCTACACCGGCCCGCAGATCGACCAGGCCGGGCTTCTGAAATACCTGGTGAGCTTCCGCAACCACAACGAATTCCACGAGCAGTGCGTGGAGCGCATCTTTATGGAGCTGTGGACCCGCTGCCAGCCCATCAAGCTGACGGTGTACGCCCGCTACACCCGCCGCGGCGGGCTGGACATCAACCCGTTTCGTACCAGCCACCCCGGCACGCTGCCGGGCAATGTGCGCACGGCGCGGCAGTAACAGGTCCATACAGCGTCATCACACCGTCACGGTAGGTGCTTACGCTACCGGGTTGGCCCGCAGCGTCTTTGCGGGTATAAACCAACCCCACGCACCATGCACCGCACCTCTATCCTCTCGCTCGTTATTGCCTCGTTGTTTGCCGCCACGGCCGCACAGGCCACGCCCACGCTGATCGCCATCGGCACCCTGGGTGGCACGTCCGACCTGTCGGGCCTTACCGGCACCCTGGAAAACGGCCTGGCCGGCAACGTGCTGGGTGGCCTGGGTTCCGGCCTGGCCTGGGCTGGTGGCAACACCTTTGTGGCCACGCCCGACCGGGGCCCCAACGCCACCGCTTACAACAGCCAGGTGGACGACACTACGTCCTACATCTCGCGCTTCCAGACCCTGAAGCTGGACTTGGTGGCTACCGCCTCGGGCAACCTGCCGTACACCCTGACCCCCACGCTCACCGCCACCACGCTGCTCAGCAGCGCTACCCCGCTGGTCTACGGCACCGGCACGGCGGCAGGTCTGCCCAGTGGCGCGCCGGCGCAAAACACCGCCAGCGTCAGCTACTTCACCGGCCGTTCGGACAATTTCGATGCCAGCAAGACCTCGACCAACCCGAACAACGCCCGGCTCGACCCTGAGGCGGTGCGCGTGTCCAAGGACGGCAAGAGCGTGTTCATCTCGGACGAATACGGCCCTTACGTCTACCAGTTCGACCGTGCCACCGGCCAGCGCATCAAGAGCTTTGCCCTGCCCACGAATCTGGCCATCAGCACCCTCAGCGCCCGGGGCGCGGTGGAAATCGCTGGCAACGCCACCGGCCGCGTGACCAACAAGGGCATGGAAGGCCTGGCGATTTCGCCCGATGGCACCATGCTGGTGGGCATCATGCAGGCCTCGCTGGAGCAGGATAAAAACAAGGTGGTGCGCATCGTCACCATCGACATCGCCACCGGCGTGACGCACGAATATGCCTACCAGCTCACCACTGGCTCCGGTGTGAGCGAGATCGTGGCGCTGAACAACCACCAGTTCCTGGTGGACGAGCGCGACGGCAAGGGCCTGGGCGACGGCAGCATCGCCGTGGTCAAGCAACTCTTTCGCATCGACCTGGACGGTGCCACCGACGTGACCAACCTCACCGGCTCCAGCGCCGACCAAACGGCACTGAAAACCGCTGCGGTCAAGAAAACCCTGGTGCTGGACCTGGTGAATGTGCTCACCGCCAACGGCATCACCGCCGACCAGATCCCGTCCAAAATAGAAGGCTTGGCGTTTGGCGAGGACATCACGCTGAACGGTGTGCTGTCGCACACCCTGTACGTGGCCAATGACAACGACTTTGTGCCGGGCACCTCGGGCGACAACAAGATCTTCGTCTTCGCCCTCAGCGATGCCGACCTGGGTGCCACCTTCACCCAACAGCAAATCCCCGAGCCTGAAAGTCTGGCACTGGTGCTGTTGGGCTTGGGTGTGATGGGCGGCTTGCAGCGCCGCAAAACAGGTTTGCTACAAAAATAATAGCTACTAGCGTAGACGGAGTAAGCGCTATAGCCCTGTTTTATTTAAAAAAGTGCAGGGCGTGCAAAGACGATGCCACCAGGCTGAAACCCACCAGCGCCAGCAATAGGCAGACGATGCGTTTGACCGTGGCGGGCTGCAGGCGTGACGGGTGGTTCGCCATCCAGTAGGTTTGCAGCAGCACCAGCGGCACCGTTTCCAGGCTCAACAGCAGGGCGTTGCTGCTGACATGCCCGGTGGGCACCATCATGCACAGGCGCAGCACGGCGTTGGCGGCAAAGATGGCCACCAGAGTGTCGCGGATGGCGCGCATGGGCAGGGGTTGCCGGTACAGGTGGTACACCAGCGGCGGCCCGGCGGTAGAAAACAGCCCGCCCAGCACCCCGGATACCGCCCCCACTGCCATGAAACTGGTGGTGGACGAACGCTGCAGCTGTGCCTGTGCCGTGCGGGCCAGCATGCTGGCGCAGGCAATGATGGTCAGGCCCAGCAGCAAGCTCAGCACCACCACCAGGCTGCTGCTGAGCCAGTTCACCAGTAGCACGCCAGCCACCACACCCACCTGGCTGGCCGCCAGCGCAGGCAGCAGGATGCGGGTCTCGAACTTCGGCCGGGTGGCGCAGAACAGCACGACGGCGTTGACCAGCGTCAGCACGCTGACCACATTGGCCACATCGCCAATAGAGGCCACACCCAGCAAGCCCACCAGGCCCAGCAGCACCAGCCCGAAGGCGAAGCCGGTGAGGTTCTGGACATAGCCTGCGGTGGCGGCACACAGCAGGAACAGCAGGTGCTGGGGCAGCGTCATAGGCCTAGGATGCCATGCCCGCCAGGCACAGGTATTTCAATTCCACGTAGTCGTCCATGCCGTGGCGCGAGCCTTCGCGGCCCAGGCCGGACTGCTTGACACCGCCAAACGGCACTTCGGCGGTGGAGATCAGCCCGGTGTTGACCCCCACCATGCCGTACTCCAGCGCCTCGCCCACGCGGAAGATGCGGCCAATGTCGCGGCTGTAGAAGTAGCTGGCCAGCCCGGCCTCGGTGGCGTTGGCCAGGGCGATGACCTCGGCCTCGGTGTGGAAGCGGAACACCGGGGCCATGGGGCCAAAGGTTTCCTCGCGCGCGCACAGCATGGCGGCCGTGGCATCGGCCAGCACCGTGGGGGCGTAGCTGCGCTCGCCCACGCGTTCGCCTCCGCAGACCAGGCGTGCGCCCAGGGCCAGTGCGTCCTGCACATGGGCTTCCACCTTGGCCAGCGCGTCGGCATCGATCAGCGGGCCTTGCTGCACGCCGGCGTCGAAGCCGTTGCCGACCTGGATGGCGCGGGCCTTGGCGGCGAGTTTGTCCACAAAAGCGTCGTACACGCCGTCCTGCACGTAAAAGCGGTTGGCGCAGACGCAGGTTTGCCCGGCGTTGCGGTATTTGCTGGCCATGGCACCTTCCACGGCAGCATCCAGGTCGGCATCGTCGAAGACGATGAAGGGCGCGTTGCCGCCCAGTTCCAGCGACAGCTTTTTGATGCTGGGCGCGCACTGGCGCATGAGAATGCGGCCGACCTCGGTGCTGCCGGTGAACGACAGGTGGCGCACGGCATCGCTTTCGCACCAGGCGCGGCCAATGGCGATGGAGTTGGCACCGTCGCCAGGCACCACGTTGATGACCCCGGGCGGCAGACCGGCGCGCTGCGCCAGTTCGGCCAGCGCCAGCGCGCACAGCGGGGTTTGCTCGGCGGGCTTGAGCACCACGGTGCAGCCCGCGGCCAGCGCCGGGGCCAGCTTGCGGGTGACCATGGCGATGGGGAAGTTCCACGGCGTGATGGCCGCGCACACGCCGATGGGCTGGCGGATTACCAGGTAGCGCTTGTCGGGGTCGGTGGTGGGGATGGTCTCGCCGTAGATGCGCCGAGACTCCTCGGCAAACCACTCGATGAAGCTGGCACCAAAGGCCACTTCGCCGCGCGATTCGGCCAGGGGCTTGCCCTGCTCGGCGGTCATCAGCCGGGCCAGGTCGTCGGCGTGCTGGTGGATCAGATGGAACCAGCGCAGCATCAGGCTGGCGCGTTCCTTGGCGGGGCGGGCGCGCCAGGTGGGGCCTGCGGCTTCGGCGGCGGCCACGGCCTGCAGCGCGTGGGTGGCGTCGAGGTTGGCCACTTCGGCCAACGGCAGGCCGGTGGCGGGGTCGTGGACTGTGAAGCGCTGCGCCGAGCTGGCCCATTCGGCACCTATCAGGCCGTCGGTTTGGAGCAGGGTGGGGTCGTTCAGCAGGGCCAGGGGGGAGGTCATGGTGGTCATACGGTTTCAGGAAATAACGGACTGCTGGGCGATGCCGGCATCGACCAGCACGTGCTGGCCGGTCATGCCGTCGCTGTCATCGGCGGCCATGAACAGCGTGGGGCGGGCCACGTGGCCGGGGTCGAGGTGGATCTTCAGGCACTGCGCGTCCAGGAACTGCTGGTCGGCGGCCGGGTCGCGGTGCAGTGTGGTTTGCCGCTCGGTGACGATGGCACCGGGCACGATGGCATTGACGCGGATGTTGCGCGCGCCGAGCTCACGCGCCAGGGTGCGGGTCAGGCCCAGAATGCCGGCCTTGGCGGTGGTGTAGCCCACCAGGTTGGGGCGGCCGCGCATCCACGACACCGAGCCCATGTTGATGATGGAGCCGCCACCAGCGGCGGCCATGCCAGGGGCCACGGCCTGGATGGCGAAGAAATAGTGCTTGAGGTTCAGCGCCAGGCGCTCGTCCCACATCGCCGAGGTCACGTCTTCCATGGCGTGGCGGTCGTCGCGCCCTGCGTTGTTGACCAGCACGCGGATGGGGCCCAGGCGCTGGATGACATCGGCCAGCAGGGCTTGGTAGGCCTCCACGTCGCGCACGTCGCAGGGGGCGAAGAACGGGGTAGGGTGCCCGGCCGCGGTGATTTCCTCGACCAGCGGCTGGCCGCCGTCGGCACGCAGGCCGCAAAAGGCCACCTGTGCGCCCTGGACCGCGAAGGCGCGCACCAGTTCGGCACCGATGCCGGAGCTGCCGCCCGAGATGAAGACGACGCGGTTTTTGAGGGAAGGGTAGCAGGTGGTGGCTTGGGTCATGGTGAATTCACAAAGTGGGTGGCAAGGCCGGGAACCGCCACGCGCAGGTGCAGCACCTGGCCGGATAAAGGCATATCGGCCAGTTCCTGCGCGGGCCGCTTCTCGCGGGAGGTGGTGATGAAAAGGGTGCGCAGATCCGGCCCGCCAAAGCAGGGCATGGTCGGGCAGCGCACCGGCAGGGGCAGGATTTGCAGCAGCTCGCCCTGCGGTGTGAAGCGTTGCAGGCAGCCGCCTTCAAACATCGCCACCCAGTAGCAGCCTTCGGCATCCACGGTGGCACCATCCGGGCGGCCACCGTAGTGCGCCAGGTCTTTGGCCGGATCGCGCGGGGTGAAGCGGGCAAAGGGCCGCCGGTGCGACAGGCTGCCTTGCTGCGCGTCGAAGTCGCAGGCATAGATCACATGCGCCGGGGTATCGGCCCAGTACAGGGTGCGGCCCGACGGGCTCCAGGCCAGGCCGTTGCTGACGGTGATGTCGCCTGCGGCCCGCTGCAGCTGGCCATCGGCCCACCGGTACAGGCTGGCGCTGGGGGTGTCGCGTGGCTCGTGGATGGTGCCGGACCAGAAACGGCCTTGCGCGTCCACCTTGCCGTCGTTATAGCGCTCGGTGGCCTGCGGGTAGGGCGCTGCGGACACCTGGGTGCGGCTGTCGTCGGTGGGGTTGAAATGCCACAGCCCGTCGCGCAGGGCCAGCAGCAGGCCGCTCTGGGCGCGCGCTGCGCAGCAGGCGACTTCGGTGTGGAATTGCCATTGCTGGTGCTGCTGGGATGCCGGGTCAAAGCGGTGCAACTGCCGCCCCGGAATGTCGCACCAGTACAGCACTTGTTCCTGCGGGTGCCACAGGGGCGATTCGCCCAGCAGGTTGGCGGGTACGGGCAGAGCACCGATGGTGGGGTGGAGGTCCATCACAGCGCCTCCACGTCCAGCGTCAGCGATGCGGTGGTTGCTGCGCCCGGTGCCAGCGCCACCAGCCCTTGGCTGGCCGGGTCCGCGTGTTGGATGGCGTTGTTCACATGGCCGACCGGTTCCACGCAAAAATGCGGCTGCCCGGGCGGCGTGAACACCACCAGGTAGGGCAGGGTGGACGACAGGCGCAGCGCGAACTGCGCATCGCGGATGTGGGCCACGCCCGGCCAGCCGCCGAAGCAGTGGTCCAGGGCCAGCGACCGCACTGGCGCATCGATGCCTTGCTGGACCGTGGCGTGCGTCGGCAGCATCGAGGCATCGCGTTCCCAGCGGGTCGCTACGTCGACCTGCAGATGGCTGCTGTGGCGCGCCGGGAAGTAGGGGTGCCAGCCCAGGCCCACGGGCTGCGTGCGCGTATCGGTGTTGCGCAGCCGCAAGTCCAGCCGCAGCGCCTGCGGTGTGAGCGTGATGTCCTGCTCGGCCTCGAAGGCGAACGGCCAGTGGCCGTCTGGCGCGTGTGTGTAGCGCAAAGTCAAGTGGTCAGCGGTCTGTTGCACCACCTGCCAGGCGCGCAGCCAGCCCACGCCGTGCAGCGAGTGCGGGCTGTCGTCGAAATTGGGCTCGGTGGTGTAGTTCTGTCCCTGCCACGCAAAGCGCCTATGTCCTAGCCGGTTGGAATAGGGCAGCAGCGGAAAGCAGGCCGATTGGCGCGGCCCCGCCAGCAGTCCCGGCTCGGTGGAGCGCAGCACGGGCCGACCCTGGTGCCACAGCCCGGCCAGGCTGCCGCCCAGGTCGGGCCGCACGGCCAGGCGCAGCGGCCCCGCCTGCAGTGTGATGCCGTGGTTGCTCTGCATTACCAGCCCGCGGGCAGCACTTCGCTCATCAGCACGGCGCGGCCGGTCTCGATGCTGCGGTGCGCGGCCAGGCCGGTGGCCACGCTGCGCAGCCCTTCTTCCAGCGTGATCTCGGGCGGCGTGCCGTTGCGGATGGCGGCGGCGAAATGCTGGTGCTCTATGAAGGAGGCCCCAAAGTGCTGGCCCGCATATTTGATGTTGGTGTCCCACACGCGGCGCACGGCCACGCCCTTGCCGGTGCCCGAGGGCTGGCCCCAGGTTTCCCGCCGACCCCAGTCTTCGCGGCGGCCATGGCGCAGCGTGAGCGAGGGCAGCAGCGACTCCAGCTTGCCTTCATCGCCAACGATGACCACCTGCTCGTTGTCCACCGAGTTCTCGGCAAACATGCACAGGTCCAGCATGGCCCGGGCACCGCTGGCGTACTCGACGATCACGTAGGCGCTGTCCAGAATATCGGGGCGGCGGCCACCGTATTCTTCGCTCAGGTGGTTGACGCGCTGGCCGCCGGAGGCGAACACGCGCACCGGCTTTTCGCCCAGGATCAGGTCCATCAGGTTGAAATAGTGGCAGCACTTTTCCACCAGCGTGCCGCCGGTGTTGGCGCTGAAGCGGTTCCAGTCGTCCACCTTGGGGTAGAAGGGTTCGCGGTGTTCGCGGATGGCTACCTGGTGCAGCTTGCCCACCGCGCCCGCGTGTGCCATGCGGATCATTTCGGCCACCGGTGGCATGTAGCGGTACTCTTGCGCCACCCAGACGATGCCCTTGCGGCCCTCGGCCTGCTTGACCATTTCCACGCCGTCTTCGATGCGCGTGACCAAGGGCTTTTCGACCAGGATGTGCAGGTCGGTCTTGAGCGCCGCACGCATCATCTTGATGTGGGTGAAGTTGGGCGTGGCGATCACCACCGCGTCGCACAGGCCGCTGTCGAGCAGCGCCTGGTGGTGCTCGAAGACCTGCACGCCCGCGGGCAATATCTCCAGCGCCGCCGCGCGGCTGGCCGGGTGCGGGTCAGCGATGGCGGTGACCTGGGTGCCCGCCAGGGCCTTGAGGTTTTCAATGTGTTCGCGGCCCATGCTGCCGCAGCCGATGATGCCGTAACGAATGGTCTGTGCCATGGTGTGTGTCCTGTTCAGAATTGGTGGGCAATGCCTGCTGCCACGCCGCGCACGCTGGTGCCTGCCGTGAGGGGGGCAATACCGTTGAGGCTGTTGGCCGAATTGGCATCGTTGTTGACCCGGCCGTACGAGACGTACAGCTCGGTGCGCTTGGACATGTAATGGTGGTAGCCCACGCCAAAGCCCTGGGAGTTGCAGTCGGTGCATTCCTTGACGGTCTTGCCTGCGTAGTTGGCCCACAGCTGACCCGCAGGCAGCTTGTACGACACGCCGACCATCAGGTCATGGCCTTTGACTTTGCTGCCCGCACCGGCCGCAACATCCCAGCCGTGCACATTGCCCCACAGGTTGATGGCGGAGGTGACGGAGTACATCGCTCCCACCATGGATTCGTTGATCTTTTGGTAGCTGCCTGTGCTGGCGACCAGCCCTTGCTTCTGGGTCCAGCCGCCGCCCAGGTACAGGTCGCCCTTGCGGAATTCGGCATTGGCGCCGTAGATTCTGCCGCCGTCGGTATAGCCTTCGGGTGCGCCGTAGGCCCCGGTCACCGTCAGCCCGCCGAACGAAGGCGTTTTGTACACCACCAGGTTGTTTTCAAACGCCGAGGTAATGCCGACCGAATAGATGCCCCCGCTGGCAGAGGCCAGTGTGCCGTTGGCCACCGGGGTGGTCAGGGCGCTGCTGTTGACCCGGAAGAAGTTGCTGCGCTGGACGGACTGCACCGGACTGTAGCCATGCAAGCGCAGCGGACCGGTGTCATCAGAGAATAGAAACGGCCAGAAGATCGGCGTGTATTGCCGACCGATGGTGACGGTGCCCGCATCCTTGCTGGACAGGCCCACATACGATCCGCGGTTGAATAGCCGGTTGCCTCCCTGCGCCACGCCGGTGTCGGCGTTAAAGCCGATTTCCATGAAATACAGCGCCGACAGACCGCCGCCCAAATCTTCATCACCCCGGATACCCAGGCGCGACGAGGTGTAGGTGCCGCTGTCCACCCGCGTGCTGCTGGTACCGTTGTTGACCTGCTGCAGGCCTACATCCACGCGGCCATAGATGATGGAACTTTGCGCCATGGCGACCGGGCTGAATGCCATTTGGGTAAGTGCCACGGTGGCCAACAAGGCCAGTTTGTGTGTGTTGTGCATGTCTCTTCCTTTGATTTTTGGGATGCTTGGGTACTTGGAGAGCGGGCTAGCCTTTGAGGCCGCCCTGGGTCAGACCGCCGACTACGCGCTCCTGGAAAGCCGCAATCAGCACCGCAATGGGTACGATGGCGACCACCAGGGCTGCGGAGATGACGGGCCAGGGAAACGTGAACTCGCCCTGGTACAGCGAAATACCGACGGGCAGGGTGCGCATGGAGGCACTGGCGTTCAGCGACAGGGCCAGCAGGAACTCGTCCCAGGCGTTCACGAAGGCCAGAATGCCCGCAGTGAAAACGCCCGGTGCGGCCAATGGCACCACCACCCGCCACAGCGCGCCCATGCGGGTGCAGCCGTCGATCATGGCGGCGTTCTCCAGGTCCTTGGGGATGCTCTGGAAGAAGCTCACCAGCACCAGGGTGCACACCGGCAGGCTCAGCACCGTGTAGGGCAGCACCAGCGCGGTGTAGGTGTTGAGCAGATTCAGGTTGCGCATGGTCTCGAAGATCGGTACCAGCAGCGTGACCAGCGGGAACATGCTGGAGGCGACGATGCAGGTCAGCACCAGTTGCCGGTACTTCATGTTCAGCCGGGCGATGGCGTAGGCCGCAAAGGCCGCCACCACCAGCGAGACCAGGGTGGACATACCGGCCACCGCTAGGCTGTTGCCCAGGTACTTCAGCAGCGGCTGGTCGGTAAAGGCCTGCACGTAGTTGCTCAGCACCAGCTCGTGCGGCAGGTAGGTTATGGGCTTGTGCACCAGTTCGCCCTCGGTCTTGAGCGAGGTCAGCAGAATCCACACGGCTGGGAAAAAGCCGTTGAGCACCACCATGGTGGCGGCGATGAAGCGCAGCGAGCGCCCTTCAAAGAGCTTGTTCATGCGTTGTTTCCAATCCGTTTGAGGTAGACACCGGTGACGCACAAGGACAGGATGAACATGAACACCGCCAGGGTGGAGCCGTAGCCCACGTCGAGGTAGTCGATGGTGGTCTTGTGGATCAGCATGGCCAGCGTTTCGGTAGAGTTGCCCGGCCCGCCTTTGGTCATCGTGTAAGGGATGTCAAAGGTTTGCAGCGCGGTGATGGTGCGGAAAATCAACGCGACGATGATGGACGGCATCAGCATCGGGATGGTGATCTGCCAGAACTGCTGCAGCTTGGACGCGCCGTCCACCTCGGCCGCTTCGTACAGCGACTTGGAGATCATCTGCAAACCTGCCAGCAGGATCAGCGCCATGAAGGAACTGGTCTTCCAGACGATGGTGATGCAGATCGCCGCGAAGGCCCAGGTCGGCTCCAGCAGCCACATGCGCGGCTCCTGCTGACCGGCTCGGCGCATCACGTCGTTGACCACGCCGTATTCCGAGTGGAAGAACCACGCGAAGATCAGGCCGCAAAAAGCCAGGGGCAAAGCCCAGGGCAGTAGCAGCGCCAGGCGCACCGGCCACTGCCGCTTGAACGGCAGGTTCGCCAGCATCGCCAGGCCCAGGCCGACCACCAGCGCACCGGGCACGGTGATCAGCGTGATCAGCACGGTGTTTTTGGTGGCGTTCCAGAAGTCCGGGTCTTGCAGGACCAGGGCGTAGTTGTCCAGTCCGACGAATTTCGCTTCGCCGCCACCGGAGAGTCGCAGGTCAAAGAAGCTGTTCCAGATCAGCCTGCCAATCGGGTAGACCACGATCAGTGCGAGTAGCAGGAAGGCCGGAGCCAGCATCATGACTGCCAGCGTCTTGTCGCTGGGGTCGCGCAGACGGTTGATCAGTGACACGGTAGTTTCTCTTTCGTGTGTATTAGCGCAACCATCAACGCATTACCCGGCGCAGGCGGGCATCGATCTCGGCCACACCTTCGTCGGGCTTCTTGGTGCGTGCCAGCACGGCGCTGGTGGTGGTGCGGATGATGTCGCTGACCTGCCCGTAGTCTTTCGACTGTGGGCGGCTGCGGCCTGCGGCCACCACGGCGGCAGCATCCTTGAACCAGGGCACGGCTTTCACCACGTCGGCATCCTGGTAGACACCCAGCGCGGTGGGCAGCAGCGAGCCCTGCACCGCCAGGAACTTGCTGGCTTCGGGGCTGGACAGGAACTTGATCAGCTTGGCCGCCTCGGGTTTGCTTTTGCTGAACGCGCTCAGCGCCCACTGCCAGCCACCAATACAGGTGGCGCTTTTACCGCCTGCCACGGCGGGCAGCGGCATGACACCGACCTTGCCCGCCACCTTGCTGTCGGCATCGTCTTTGAAGCGGTCCCAGGCAAAGCCCCAGTTGACGGCAAACACCACCTGGCCGGCCTTGAATTCATTTACCGTGTCGGGGGTTTTGACCTCGGCCACATTCTTCTTGATGACACCCTGGTCCACCATGGCCAGCCATTGGTTCAGCCCTTTGGCGGCGGCGGCTTTGTCCAGCGTGAGCTTGCCCGCGGCATCGTTGAATTCGTGGCCCTGGCTCCAGTAGGGCAGCAGGAAGGTGCAGACCGCGCCTTCGATCGGCGCGCCCTGGATCGACAAGCCCTGCAGATTGGCATCGCCTTCGGCCTTCTGGATCTTGGTGGCGGCGGCGGCCAGCTCGTGCCAGGTCTTGGGTTCGGCGATTTTGTGCTTTTCGAGCAGGTCGCGCCGGTAGTACATGAACATCGCGTCGGCAAACGCAGGCATGGCCACGATCTTGCCGTCGATCACATTCGCCGATGCGTAGGCGGGCAGGTAGGATTTCATTGCCGTGGCGGTGTCACCCACATAGCTGTTCAGTGGCTCGATCCAGCCTGCACCGGCGTACTGCGCAGGGTTCACGATGTCGATCATGAACACGTCGATGGACGGGTCCTTGGCGTTGAGCACGGTGCCCAGGTACTGGCGTTGCAGCTCGGAGGTGGCACCGCCGGTTTCCATTTCGATGGTGACACCGGGGTTTTTGGCCTGGTACTGGTCGAACAGCTTGCGCATCAAGTCGGGGCGCTGCCCGGACCCGCCCGCAAAGGCGCGGATTTTGGTGTCTGCCAGGGCGCTGCCGGTGGCCATACCGCTGACCAGCAGGGCCGAGCCCAGCAGTCCGAGAAAGGTGTTGCGTGTTTGCATGAGTGTCTCCTTGGGTTTTTGTCAGTAGCTCAGTTCAGCGCCGCACCGGTTTGCGGGTTGAACAGATGCAGGTGGTCGGGGTGCACGTGTACCGGCAGCAGGGTGCCCGGCGCTTCACGGAACGAGGCCGACACCCGGGCAATCATTTCCGAGCTGCCCACCTTAAACGACACCAGTGTTTCCGAGCCCAATGGCTCCAGCAGCGAGACGCTGGCGGGCAGCACGATGTCGCCCGCCTCGGGGGCCAGGCGCAGGTTCTCCGGGCGCACGCCCAGTTTGCAGGCACCGCCATGCGCCGCCAGCCGCGAGGGCAGGGTGATCTGCACGCTGTTGCCCACATCGGCCACGCCGTGGGCAATGCTGGCATCGACCAGGTTCATTGGCGGTGCGCCGGTGAAGCCCGCCACAAACAGCGCCGCGGGGCGGTTGTAGATGGCATCGGGCGTGTCGTACTGCATCTTGTGCCCGGCGCTGAGCACGGCGATGCGGTCGGCCAGGGTCATGGCCTCCACCTGGTCGTGGGTCACGTAGATCATGGTGGCACCCAGGCGCTGGTGCAGGCGCTTGATCTCGGTGCGCATCTCCTGGCGCAGCTGCGCGTCCAGGTTCGACAGGGGTTCGTCGAACAGGAATACCGCAGGCTTGCGCACGATGGCCCGGCCGATGGCCACCCGCTGGCGCTGCCCACCCGACAGGGCAGCAGGGCGGCGGTCCAGCATGTGGTCGATGCGCAGCAGCTTGGCGGCGTCCATCACCCGGCGCTTGATTTCGTCTTCGGGCGTTTTGCGCAACCGCAGGCCAAAGGCCATGTTGTCGTACAGCGTCTTGTGCGGGTACAGCGCGTAGTCCTGGAACACCATGGCGATGTCACGGGTGCGCGGGGGCTTGTCGTTCACCACCTCGCCGCCGATGCGCACTTCGCCGCTGGTGATGGTTTCCAGCCCGGCAATCATGCGCAGCAGCGTGCTCTTGCCGCAGCCGGACGGGCCGACAAAGACGCAAAATTCACCCTCACGGATATCCAGGTCCAGGCCATGGATGATGGTGTGTTTGCCGTCGTATGTCTTGACGACCTTGCGTAGTTCTACAGCAGCCATCAGTAGCCTCCGTTGGTAGGGGTGATTGGGCTAGCGCCCGTGTTGCGTACGTTGGCCAGCGCGGCCTGGGCGCTGCGCATCAGCAGGCCCAAGTCGGAGGCGATGGCGACAAAGTCGAAGCCGATGGCGCGGTACTGCGCCACCACCTCGGTGGTGCCGCCCACGGTGCCGATGGGCATGCCCAGGGCTTTGGCGCGGGCGACGGCATTGGCCGTGATGGCCAGTACCTCGGGGTGGGTGAGCTGCCCCACATGGCCCATGGTGGCCGACAGATCGCCCGGGCCGATGAAGAGCGCATCCACGCCTGGTACGGCGGCGATGGCCTCCAGCTGGGCGATGGCCTCGGTGGTTTCCAGCTGCAAGATCACGGTCATCTGCGCGTTGGCGGTGGTCAGATACTGGGGCGTGGTGCCGAATTTGGAAGCGCGGCTCATGCCCGCCATGCCGCGGCAGCCTTCGGGCGGGTAGCGGGTGGCGGCCACGGCGGCACGGGCTTCTTCGGCGTTTTGTACAAACGGCACCAGCAGGGTTGTGGCACCGGCGTCCAGTACGCGCTTGATGTTTACGGTGTCGTTCCAGGGCACGCGGACCACCGGCAGCAGGGGGGTGCCCGATACCGCCTGCAGCATGTGTACCAGGTCCATCAGGTCCAGCGGCGTGTGTTCCATGTCGATCACACCCCAGTCGAAACCAGCGTGGCCCATGGCCTCAGCAACGAGGGGGCTGGCCGACATGATCCAGGTGCCGACCGGCGTGGCGGCACCGGTGGTTTGCAGGAGTTGCTTGAAAGGGTTCATAGGGGACCTTTAGAAAATGGGCGGCTGCGGTGTGGGTGCCGTGCCTTGGAGGAAGTCGAAGTCGCAGCCCTCGTGGGCCTGGGTTACATGCTCCTGGTAGAGGCGTATGTAGCCGCGCTGGTAGGTGCGTGGTGGTGGCACCCGCGCGGCGTGGCGAGCGGCCAGTTCGGCCTCGTCCACCAGCAGTTCGAGTTTGCGGCTGGTCAGATCGACCAGGATTTCATCCCCGTCGCGCACCAGCGACAGCGGGCCACCCACGGCCGCCTCGGGGCTGACGTGCAAGATGCAACTGCCATAGTGGGTGCCGCTCATGCGTGCGTCCGAGATCCGCACCATATCGCGCACGCCTTGGTCCAGCAACTTCTTGGGGATGGGCAGGCCGCCCCATTCCGGCATGCCGGGCGCACCCACCGGCCCGGCGTTGCGCAGCACCAGCACGGTGTTTTCGTCGCAATCGAGTTCGGGATCGGCACAGCGCTGGTTCATCTCGGCGGGGGAGTCGAACACCAGGGCACGGCCCCGGTGGTGGAAGAACTTCGGGCTGGCGGCGCTGGGCTTCATCACCGCGCCATCCGGGGCCAGGTTGCCGCGCAGTACTGCCAGCGCGCCAGACGGGCTGACCGGGTGGTCCAGCGGGCGGATGACGGCATCGTCCAGGCTTTCGCGGCCCGCGATGTTCTCGGCCAGGGTGTGGCCGGTGACGGTCATCTCATCTAGCGACAAATGCGCACGCACGCGGTTCAGCAGAGCGGGCATGCCACCGGCGTAGTGGAAATCTTCCATCAGCTTGTCACCGCTGGGGTATAGGTTGGCCAGCACCGGCACTTCGTGGCCGATGGCGTCCAGGTCTTCCAGCTGCAGGTTGACCCCGGCGCGGCGTGCCAGGGCGATCAGGTGCACGGCAGCGTTGGTGGAGCCGCCCAGCGCCATCTGCGCTACGGTGGCGTTGCGAAACGAGCCCTTGGTCAGTATTTTGGCCGGGGTCAGGTCGTCCCACACCATTTGCACAATGCGGGTGCCGCAGTCGGCGGCCATGCGGCTGTGGCCGGAGTCCATGGCGGGGATGGAGGTCGAGCCCGGCAGGGCCAGGCCTAGCGCTTCAATGATGGAGGTCATGGTGCTGGCCGTGCCCATGGTGTTGCAGGTGCCGGGCGCGCGGGTCATCTTGGCCTCCAGGCCAATCCACTCCGCCTCGTCGATATGGCCCGCCTGGTATTCGTCCCAGAACATGCGGGTGTGGGTGCCTGCGCCCACGGCACGGGTGGGTTCGCCGCGCTTGAGGTAGCGGTCGCTGATCATCGGCCCGGCGGAGCAGAACAGCATGGGCAGGCCTGCGCTGATGGCGCCCATCACCGTGCCGGGGGTGGTTTTGTCGCACCCGGCCAGCAGCACCACGCCGTCCAGTGGCAGCGAGCGCAGCAGCTCTTCCACCTCCATGGCCAGAAAGTTGCGGTACAGCATGGTGGTGGGCTTGACCATCACCTCGCCCAGGCTCATGGCGGGCAGCTCGAACGGCATGCCACCGGCCATCAGCACACCACGCTTGACGCTCTTGGCACGTTCGCGCAGATGGGCGTGGCAGGGCGACAGGTCGCTCCAGGTGTTGATGATGCCAATGATGGGGCGCTCCAGCACATCTTCGCGGCGCAGGCCCATTTGCTGGATGCGCTGGCGGTGCGCAAAGCCACGCATGTCGCTGGCGGAGAACCACCGGCGGCTGCGTAAATCTGCGAGGGATTGGGTCATGGATAGGGGCTTTCGAAATTAAGAAGATCGGTTTGACTGTTACCGGTAACATTAACGGCAGTGGAAACTTCACGCATTAGCAAAAACCCTAGCGCACATAAAAATGAATACGGACCCGACCAAGCGCCAGCGGCGCGGCCATGGGCGGCCTACGCTGCATGACGTGGCCGACGCCGCAGGCGTGACCCGCATCACCGTTTCGCGCTACATCCGCCAGCCCACCCTGGTGGCCGAAGCCACGGCTCTGCGCATCCGCGAGGCGATCGACCAGACGGGGTATGTACCCAACCAGCAGGCCGGGCAGCTGGCTAGCGGCGCGTCGCGCCTGGTGGCGGCGCTGATCCCCAATGTGGGCCATTCCATCTTTGCAGAAACCATCCAGGGCCTGACCGAGGGCCTGCGCGAAAGCGCCTACGAGCTGCTGCTGTTGTCCACCGGCTATTCCCAGGAGCGTGAAGAAGAGCAGCTGCGTGTGCTCACCGGCTGGGCTCCCGCGGCCATCGTGGTGACCGGCCGCCACCATGCGCCGGGGGCCCTGCGCTTGCTGCGGGATGCGCAGGCCGCGGGCATTCCGGTGGTGGAAATCTGGGACCATCCCACCACGCGGGCCGATTCAGAAGGCTTTGCGCAGATTGGTTTTGACCACTTTGCCGTGGGCCAGGCCATGGCCCGGCATTTGCTCGATCTGGGCCACACCTCGCTGGCCTATGTGGACAGCGGCGTGGCCGAGGATTTCCGGGCCCACGAACGCGGTGAAGGCTTTGTGGCCGAGGTGCAGGCCCAGGGAGCCCGTGCCACGGTGCTGCGTGCCGCCATGGGCGATGCGTTTGACGCGGGCCGCGCGGTGCTGCCCAAGATACTGGCTGCCAAGGGCGCGCGAGTGACGGCGGTGGCTTTTGCCACCGACCACCTAGCCTGCGGTGCCCTGATGCAGGCCACCCGCCAGGGCATCGCCATACCGGGGCAACTGGCGCTGCTGGGGTTTGGCGACTTTCCCATTGGCCGCCAGCTGGAGCCCACCCTGTCCACGGTGCGGCCACCCACTGCCGACATTGGCAGGGTGGCGGCCAAGGCCATTCTGCAATCCCTGGCCGACGGCCCCGAGCCCAGCAGCAGCAAGCTGCCTTACCAGCTGATCGAGCGAGACAGCACGGCTGCGGCCTAGCACTTATCCATCACGCCAGCACAAACACCTGCACCGACCTCGCCAGCGCCAGGCTGCTACCGCTCAGGCCCTCGGCCGACGCGGCGGACTCTTCGACCAGCGCAGCGTTTTGCTGGGTCACGGCATCCAGCTGGTTCACCGCCTCGTTCACCTGCGCGATGCCGCCCGACTGCTCCACCGTGGCGTGCGTGATTTGGCGGATCAGCGCGCCCACCTCTTTGACCGAGGCCACCACCTCGTCGATGGTGCGCCCGGCATCCGCCATCTGGTGGCTGCCTGCCGCGATCTGCTCGGCCGATTCGGCAATCAGCGTGCGGATTTCGCGGGCCGCCCCGGCGCTGCGCTGCGCCAGGGAGCGCACCTCAGAAGCCACCACCGCAAAGCCCCGGCCTTGCTCGCCCGCGCGGGCGGCTTCGACGGCGGCGTTCAGCGCCAGGATGTTGGTCTGGAAGGCAATGCCCTCGATCACGCCGATGATCTCCTGCACTTTTTTCGACGACTTGTCGATGTTCTGCATCGCCACGCCCACCTGGTGCACGGCCTGGCCGCCCCGCGTGGCCACCTGGGTGCTGTTGTCGCTTTGCTGTGCCACCTGCAGGGCGGTCTCGGCGGTTTGCTGCACCGTGCCAGACAACTGCTCCATGCTGGCCGCAGTTTGCTGCAGGCTGCTGGCCTGGGATTCGGTGCGCTCCGACAGGTCCATGCTGCCCGAGGCGATTTCGGCGGCCACCTGGGTGAAGCCATGGATTTCGGTGTGCACATCGCCGATCACGGCGCGCATATTGATCTGGATCTGCCGCAAGCAACCCACCAGCGCGCCCAGCGGCGCAGGGTAGTTCAGCGCAATCGTGGTGTTGAGGTTGCAGCCCGACAGGTCGCTGGCAAAGCGCTCGGCCTCGCGCACCACATCCGATACGTGGCTCTTGAACCACAACACCATCACCGCCGCGCAGGCCGCCTGCAAGCCCACTTGCAGCAACAGCCCCGTGGGGCCGGTCACGCCCAACAGCAGCGGCAACACGCCTACGCCGACCATCACCGCCAGCACCAGCAGGTAGCGCTGCGCCATGCCAACGCGTGCCAGTGCGCCCAGTGTGCCACGCCAGCCCAGCGGCTGCACCACCCCGGCGCGCAAGGTGAAAGTAGGGCGGTTGGCAGCCCGTTCGCTGCGCATGCGGGCGTACAGGGCTTCGGCCTCCTGCACCTGCTGGCGGCTGGGCTTGGTGCGCACCGACATGTAGCCGCGCGGCTTGCCGCCTTCCATGATGGGAGTGACGTTGGCCTGCACCCAGTAGAAGCTGCCGTCCTTGCGACGGTTTTTCACCATGCCGGTCCAGGGGCGACCATGGCCGATGGTGCTCCACATGTCTTTGAAGGCCTCGGGCGGCATGTCGGGGTGGCGGATCATGTTGTGCGGCTGGCCCACCAGCTCGTCGTAGGTAAAGCCGCTGACCTGCACAAACGCGCTGTTGCAGTGGGTAATACAGCCCCGGGTGTCGGTGGTGGACACCAGCATGTCGGCCGATGGGTAGTCGTACTCTTGCCGGGTGACGGGCAGGTTGGATCGCATAGGGAGCTCCTTCGGCGTAGCGGTAACTACATTTGGTAACGGGCTCGATTAGGCGGGAGCTGCGGGAGGGTTTCAAGCGGTGGGCGGCGCTGTTTGGCGGTCGCTTGATCCAGATCAAATAAATAGCGACCCGGTCTGCCGCAGCCCAGGGGCCGCGCTGGCACCGGCATCCGGTTTGGCATAAAAACGGCATCCAGCGCTTATTCCACCAGCACAAGTAGCTATTAAAGGTGTAGCGGTCCGTTGGTGGACATGAAGATTTTTTGAGAAATAGTTCACGAATGTGAATCCGGGGTAAAGCCGCCTGCGTATCCACCAAGCCAATGGTTGTCATTGGCACCAATGGACATGACCCCCAAGGAGATCACCATGCGATTCAAAACCGGCCCTGTTACCGCAGCCTGCCTGCTTCTCGCTTTAGGCAGCGCGGCGTTTGCCTCCAGCCACCGCGAGGCACCGTTCATCACCACCGTGCCCAAAGTAGATGGAACCGACTTCTACATGTTCCGCAGTTACGAAGGCGTGGCCAGCAACGGCAGCGGTGGCCGCTCTGACTACGTCACCATGATCGCCAACTACCAGCCCCTGCAGGCTCCGTACGGCGGCCCCAACTACTTTGCGATGGACCCGAACGCGCTGTACGAGATCCACATCGACAACGTGGGTGACGGCAAAGAACACCTGACCTTCCAGTTCAAGTTCAACAACAAACTCAACAACGTGGCCCTGCCCATCGGCACCGCCAGCGTGGCGATTCCGCTGATCCAGGCCGGTGCCGTGGCCAACGTCAACGATGCCAACCTGAACCTCAACGAAACCTACACCGTCAACGTGGTGCGTGGCGACCGGCGCAAGGGCGTGGTGTCGTCCGTTACCAAGGCCAGTGGCGGTACCACCTTTGAAAAACCGGTGGACTACATCGGCGTGAAAACCCTGGGCGGTGCGGCAGCGTACGAAACCTACGCCCAAAAGCACATCTTCAGCATCAAGGTGCCGGGTTGCCCCGCCGGTATGGACGATGGCAAGGTCTTCGTCGGCCAGCGCCAGGACGGTTTTGCGGTCAACCTGGGCCCGATCTTTGACCTGGTTAACGCGCCCACCGCCTTCCTGCTCGACCCGGCCAACAAGGACGCGGTCGGCATGGGTGGCCAGGCTCCGGTGCAGAAAACCAATATCACCACCATCGCCCTCGAAGTCAACAAGGGCTGCCTGACCGCGGGTGCAGAGCCCGTCATCGGCGGCTGGACCACCGCCAGCATGCGCCAGGCCCGATTGCTCAACGGCAAGCCGCCGTCGGGCCACCAGACCAGCGAAAAGGCCGGTGGTGCCTGGGTGCAGGTCTCGCGTTTGGGCAATCCGCTGGTGAATGAGCTGGTGATCGGTTTGCCCGACAAAGACAAGTTCAACGGCTCCAAGCCGCAGGATGACGGCCAGTTCCTGACCTACGTGACCAACCCCACGCTGCCCGCCTTGTTGGGCCTGGTGTTGGCTGGTAGCCCGACTGCCGTGGCACCTACCAACCTGCCGCGCACCGACCTGGCCACCGTGTTCCTGACCGGTATCACCGGCGTGAACAAACCTGCCAACGCCACGCCGTCCGAAGTGCTGCGCCTGAACACCGCCATCACCCCCGTGCCGTTTGCGATGCAAAACCGCCTGGGCGTGGCCGGTGAGGTGCTGCGCGTGGGCGGTACGGCCAACCTGTCGCAAGCCGTGGACCTGGCGGGCTTCCCCAATGGACGCCGCCCCAAGGACGACGTGGTGGACATCGCCCTGGTGGCCATGCTCGGCGGCCTGTGCGTCATCAACGGCGACAACAACAGCCTGGGCCTGAACGGTGTCCCCGGCGTGCCCAGCCTGACCTCGGCCTGCAAGCCCTCCAGCGTGCCGCTGGGTGCCCAGTCGGCCAATATCCACGACGGTGTGGACCAGGCGACGGTGCCGTTCCTGACGCGCTTCCCGTACCTCAACACGCCAAATTCTGGCTCCAACTGATAAGGACAACACCATGTTGCACTTCAAATGGATAGCACCGGCCATCGTCGCCGTGGGTTTGCTGGCGGCTTGCGGCGGGGGTGACGATGGCCCCCCGGCAACCCAGTACGTGTCGGGCACCGGCGTGCCGGTGGGCGCGGTCACCAATGTGAACGACGTGATCGCCTTCACCAAGGCCGAAATTGCCAACACCAGCGACAGCCGCGACCCGGTGGTGCTGGGCGATAGCACCACCTTGGCGACGAGCGACTCAGCAGATCCTGCGGAAATCTGACGCTCGGCCTTCCCTTGCACCCTCTCCCGCCCAGCGGGAGAGGGTGGGTGAAGGAAATTTATATAAAAAAGGCCTCTAGCGTATATTTCATCTGCGCTAGTAGCTACTATTTGCATAGCGTACCTGCTTTTTACGTACCCACCATGCGTACCCCCCCATTCCTGTGGTTCGCCTGCCTGCTGCTGTGCAGCGCAGCCCACGCCACCACCGCGCTGCACCCCAGCCGGGGTGATGAGGTGATTGAGCGGCTGCCCACCATCACCCGGGTGCGGCCCGCCGCTGTGGCATCTACCGTTGCCGACCCGGTGGCGGCCGCCACCCAGGCCCGCGCCCACATCGCCACCGCCCGCCAAACCGGCGACACACGCTACTGGGGCCGTGCCCAGGCCGTGCTGGCCCCCTGGTGGGACAAGCCTGACGCGCCGGTGGATCTGGCGATATTGCAAGCCACCGTGCAGCAGGGTCGCCACGACTTCAAGGCTTCGCGCCTCGTCCTGCAAGCCGCCTTGCGCCGTGCCCCCGGCCACGCCCAGGGCTGGTTGAACCTGGCCGCCCTGGAGCGGCTTTCCGGCCACTACGCCGAGGCCCTGCACGCCTGCGATGCCGTGGCCCGTGCCGGGCAAAACCTCTATGCCCTGGCCTGCCAGCTGGAAACCCAGTCGCTGCAAGGCCAGACTGCCGCCGCCCGCAAAGGCTTCACCCAGCTGCTGGCCGCCACACAAGACCCCGCCCAAACCAGCTGGCTGCAGTCCCTGCTGGCCGAAAGCGAAGAACGCGCAGGCGCAGATGCCGCCGCGCGCACCGCCTACCAGCGCAGCCTGCAGGCCGAGCCCGACCTCTACACCAGCATCGCCCTGAGCGACCTGCTGCTGCGCACCGGCCAAACCGCCCAGGCCCTGGCCGTGCTGCAGCCGCTGCCCCCAACCGATGCCGTGCTGCTGCGGCAAGCCACCGCCATGCGCCGCCTGCACAACCCCGACTGGAAAACCCTGCGCGCCACCCTGAGCGAGTGGAACGCCGAACTCGCCCGCCGTGGCGACGACCTGAGCCTGCACAGCCGCGAGCAGGCCCTGGTGGCCCTGTGGCTGGACGACGACGCGCCCGGCGCACTGCAAATCGCCCGCCGCAACCTGGACCTGCAGCGCGAACCCATCGACTGGTGGGTGGCCCTGCAAAGCGCCCGCCAGGCCCAAGACACGGCGGCGGTGCAGCAATTGCAAAAAGACATGCAGCAGACCGGCATCGTCGATGCCCGGAGCCGCCCATGAAGCGCCTGCTCGCCATCCTTTGCGCGGCTTTCTTGTGCGCCCCCGCGTGGGCCCACAAAGGCAGCGATGCGTACCTGGACGTGCGCCAGCAGGGCAGCGCCTTGACTCTGCAGCTCTCCGTGGCCCTGAAGGATCTGGACCTGCTGATCCCGGTGGATGCCAATGCCGACGGACAAGTCACCTGGGCCGAAGTCCAGGCCGCCACCCCCGCCGCCCTGGCCCTGCTGCAAAGCCATACCGAATTGGCCAGCACCACGCCCAGCTGCACGTTGCACTGGACGTATGACGGCCTGGAGGCCCGCAGCGACGGTGCCTACCTGCGCGCCACCAGCCCGGCGGCCTGCCCACCCGGCAGCGCCCTGGGCCTGCGCTACACCCTGTTCAAAAATGAAGACAGCAACCACCGCCTGATCGTCACCGGCCACCTCGACGACCGCGACCTGCTGGCCACCGCCGCGCCCCAGCAAGCCGTGCCGCTGGTACTGCGCCAGGCGGTGGCGGCCCCGCCGCGCGGTATTGCAGCCACCCTGTGGGACTACCTGCAACTGGGCATGCACCACCTGTTGCAGGGCTACGACCACATGGCTTTCCTGCTGGCCTTGGTGCTGCCGCTGCAACTGCGCCTGGGCCGGGCGGCGGCGTTGGTAGAAGGCCGCAGCCCCTGGTGGTCGCTGCTGCGCACCATCACCGCCTTCACCGTAGGCC
>NZ_JANXMU010000006.1 GCF_025354435.1 Rhodoferax sp. | reverse complement strand
GTAAACCGAAAATCTGCCGCTGCGCTCGGCCGGGCGATGAGGTCGTCGGTCTGGACAGTCTCCGCAACGACTAGGCCACCTACGCCATGCGCTTCGAAGAGGTGCTAGCGGAAAATTTCTACCGCGAGACGGTGACCGGTTTGATCCAGCGGGTGAGTAATACGTTGAAAAGCGACAAAGAGGCCGCGCGTAACATGACCCACATCAACGCAGTGGTGTGTTCGTATCCCTGGTACTTTGGCGACTAAAGCCTGTTTTTTCCGATCGACCTAGTTCACCTGGTGCATTCGTGCCAGGGTCACGTCCATTCGCCAAGTAGCGGGCCTTAGGCCACGGTGTGTGACTTCGCTACTTAAATTTCTTCCATTCGTCCTGCAACCAAGCGGCGCAGGCGATGTTGTTGTCCCAGATCGAATAGCGCCCGCCGCCGCCGTAGTCGGCAAACGGGATGAACTCGCAGCTGATGCGCTGCGGTGTGGACGCCGGGTTGGCGTGCATGGCGGCCAGCAGTTCGCGCACGGCCTGCTTCCAGGGCTCCAGCTTCTGTGCATCCCAATCGCTGTGGAACGTGCCCGCGGGTGGCGCGATGAAGGGGTACTGGATGGCGCGGCCGGGCTGGCCGGGCTGGCGGTCCATGGCTTTGTTGTGCGGCACGCCGGGGGCGACACTTCGGGTGTGGGCGTGGGCGACCCAGCCCTCATTCAGCCACTGGCGGTAGAAGGCGGGCAGCACGTCGTGGCTGCCGCCATCGGGCAGGCCGCTCTGGGCCAGCTCTTGCGGGTGGTCCATTTTGAACACCAGGTGCGAATGGTCCAGCGTGATGCGCAGCGGTACCTGGCGGCGCGCCAGCAGTTCGGCCACGCGCTCTACGCGGGCGAACTGCTCGCTCCACATGTCTACGTGCACTTCCAGGCTGGGCAGGCAGCCTACCGGCGCGCCTACTTGCATGGCATCCAGGAAGAAGTCGGCCACTTGCTGGTCGGTAATGGCTTCGCCGTCGGCGCGACGGGCGAAGAGCTGCATGTTAAATACCTTGGCGCTGAGCTGGCCACCAGTGGCCACGCACCAGCGCATGCGCTCTTCATCGCGCCCCGCGCAGAAGATGCCGCCGAACACATCGATAGGCACGCCGTATTCCTGTACCAGGTCGAAGTAGGGCGCAAAGTCTTCGGCCGGGTTGTGGTTCTTTTCGATGTAGGCAAACGCGCTGCTGTCGCGCACCCAGGCAAAGCGGGTGGCGGCATCGGGTGTGGGCAGGCCGTCGTGGTGCAGCACGCCGTCGAGGTTGATGCCAATGGGTAATTTAGGCTGCATTGCTTAAAAGGCTCTTGAGTTTGGTGGCGGGGTTGGCCAGCACGTCGGCGCTGGCGGTGATGCGTCGCTCGACCAGGGTGCGGGCCAGCTTCAGCTCTTTGGCCACGCGGCTGGTTTGGCCCCAGCCGCAGGCACCGACCAAGCGGTTGTTTGCGTCCAGGTAAAAAATCACCATGCCGCCTGCATCATCCAGCGTGCGGGTGGTGCTGCTAGCGGCCAGCGCGGGCTCGCCCATTACCTGCAACTGGTGGTCGTACTGGTCGGACCAGAACCAGGGCAGGGATGTGTAGGCAGCCAACTCACCTTCCAACATGTTCTGCGCGGCAATGGCGGCCTGGGTTTCGGCGTTGTGCCAGGTTTCTTGGCGTACCAGTTGGCCTGACAGCACGCTAGGGAATTCGGCCACATCGCCCGCCGCAAAAATGCCCGGCACGCTGGATTGCAGGTGCGCGTTGACCAGCACGCCACGCCCTACTGCCAGCCCGGCGGCCTGTGGCAGCGCCAAATCGGGTTCGATGCCAATGCCGGCCAGGATGGTGTCGGCCTCGATACTGCTGCCGTCGGCCAAGTCCATGCGCACGCCGGTCGCGGTACGGGTGATGCTTTGCGGGCTCACGCCCAGCAGTACCCGTACGCCGCGTTCGCGGTGCAGGGCCAGGGCGCGCTCGGTCACCGGCTCGGGTACGGCGCGGCCCATCAGGCGCGGCGCACCTTCGACTACGGTGACCTCGCAGCCCAGCTTGCGGGCCGAGGCCGCCACTTCCAGGCCAATAAAACCACCGCCCACCACCAGCAGGCGCTGGCTTGGTGTGAGGCGCTGGGCCAGCGCGGCGGCATCGCCTAAATTGCGCAGCGTCATCACTTCGGGCAGATCGCCGCCGGGGATGCGCAGCGTGCGTACCTTGCCACCCGTGGCCAGCAATAGCGACTGGTAGGGCAGGGTTTGGCCGTCGGACAGGGTGAGATGGCGGGCCGTGGCATCGATGGATGTCACCCGCGCGACATGGCGGGTGATGCGCGCTTCCAGCAGGTCGGCGTCTGACAGCAGGGCGCAGGCTTCGGCGGTTTTGTCGCCGGTGAGCAGGTCTTTGGACAGGGGCGGGCGCTCATACGGGTGGTGCGGCTCGTCGCCTACCAAATGGATGGCGGCCTGCCAGCCCGCTGTGCGCAGCGCCAGCGCGGCACGGCCGCCGCAATGGCCGGCGCCGACGATGACCATGGCCGGGCTGGACGTACTATCGGGGGTTTGCATGGGTGTGTCGCATGTGAAAGGTGGACTTTAATTATAGGAAGTCGCGCCTCAAAATAACAAAAATTTTCTATTTTTATTTGAGTATGAAAATTTATTCCTTCGCTGAGATTAAGATGACTGCTTTACACAACAGAAACCACGATGTCTGCTGACAAGGCCCCCAAACCCAACGTCCCCAGCGTGGACCAGTTGATCAAGCGCATCACCGGCGAATACGACGCGTTAAGCAAGCAGCTCAAGGTGATCGCCCGCCACGTGGAACTCAACCGCCACCACATCGGGCTGGACGGCATCCAGCAGGTGGCGTCGCAGTGCAGCGTGCAGCCCTCGGCGGTGGTGCGGTTTGCCAAACACTTCGGGTTCTCGGGCTTCTCGGAAATGCAGGCCATCTTCCGCGAAGGCCTGTCGCGCCAGCTGGCGCCCGCACGCAATTACAAAACCCGCATCCGTGACGTGATCGAGTCGGGCGCGGGTAGCCTGTCCAGCGTGGAGATTGCGAACGAATTTTTGTCGGGCAGCATTGCCGGCATGCAAGAGCTGCAAAACAGCCTGCACGGCCCCACATTCAAGAAGGCCGTAGACCTGCTGGCCGAGGCCGACAGCATCTGGATCGCCGCCTCGCGCCGCTCGTTTCCGGTGGCGGTGTACCTCGATTACGCCTTGCAGCACACCGACAAGCGCATCGGCCTGGTGTCGGGCATGGGCAGCATGCACCTGGGGCAAATGCGCTCGGTGCGCAAGGGCGACGTGATGGTGGCCATCTCGTTTCTGCCCTACGCCGATGAGACCATCGCCGTGGCCAAAATGGCCGTAGAGCGCGGTGCCCGCCTGATCGCCATCACCGACAGCCGCATGAGCCCCCTGGCCAAACTGGCCCAAGTGGTGTTGGTGGTGCAAGACAACTCCACCTTCGGCTTTAGATCGCTCAACAGCACCATGGGCCTGGCGCAAAGCCTGTTCATCGCCCTGGCCTACATGCTGGAGCTGCCGTACCAGACCACCACGCCGCAGGGCACGGTTTCATAAAAAATAGGCCTCTAGCGTATATCCCACCTACGCAGATAGCTACTTATTTTATAGCAAGCCACTGCCGGGCAAGTACGGCTGGCTGGGCAGGTTTTCGGCGCAGAACAGGCGGAACTCGTTGGGCCCGGCCAGGGGTTTTTGGGCCAGCCATTTGTTCTGGAACAGCAGGTGCTGCATGCCCGACAGCACCTGGCCATCCGGGTCCTGGTCGATCACCAGGTCCATCGCACCCAGCTGCAGCCAGCGGCGGTGCTCGTCGGACAGCTCGTGCCCAATCCACACCACCTTGCCGGCCAGGCCATGGCGTTGCAGGGCCTGGTGGATGCCGACCGAACCGGCACCGCTGTGGTAAATGCCCGCCACCGGGCCCTGCTTGCAGGCGGCATCCACGGCCTGGAAGGTTTGGTCGGGATCATCAAAGCAGGGGATGGCGGGGGCGCACGGGAACTGGCCGAACTTCTCTTGCACCACGTCCAAAAATCCGGCGGTGCGGTCGCGGTGGGCGCGGAAGTGCAGGTCGTTGGTCAGCACCAGCAAACGTCCTCCGGTGCGGGCCAGTCGCCCCATGAAGTGCCCGGCGGTGCGGCCGGCGTGCAGGTTGTCGATGCCCGCGTAGTGCAGGCGCGATACGTCGCTGATGTCGCTCATCAGGGTGACCACGGGCACGCCTTGCTGGCTCACCTGTTGCACGGCGGCGCGCAGCACGGGGGTGTCGTGCACGGCCAGCAGCAGGCCGTGGCGTGGGTGCGGGGGCTGGCGGATGAACTGGGCGGTGTGCTCGTCGTCGCCGGGCGCAAAGCTGTGGCGGTGCACCACGATGCGACGGTCCAGCAGGGGCATGAGGCGCTGCAGGGCCAGTTCCATGCGCTGGAAAAAAGGGGTCTGGCTGCGCGCCAACACCACGTCCAGCCGGGTCAGGCCGCGGTGCACCTCGGGCATCAGGCGCGGCACGGCGAGTTGCTGTGCCGCCCGAATGACTTTTTCGCGGGTGGCGGTGGAGACGCTGCCCCGGTCGTTCAGCACCCGGTTGACGGTGGCCGGGCTGACCTGGGCCAGCGCGGCAATGTCGATGAAGCGGGCGCTGGATTTTTTACGCGGAGGGGGAATGTCGGCCATTCCCCACTGTAAATCAGGCGGGCTGTGCTACTTTTTCGCGCGCTGCTGCCACGGCATTCGTCAGGTAGGCCATGCTGAAGGCCAGTTGCTGCTCGATGTCGGCCTCAGACGCGGCGGCGATTTCTTCGGCGAAGGGTTCGAACGACACAAAACCTGCGTAGCCTGCGTCCAGCAAGGTGCCGAGTTGGGCGGCGTTGCCCAGGCGGTCGGCCTTGCCGACCAGCACGCGGTGGCTGTCGCGCATTTGGTTGGGGCTGAGGGCGGTGTCTTCCACGCCGGAGATGTGGACCAGGCCGGTATGCTCGGGGAAGAACAGACCTTCGCCTGCTAGGTGGTGGTGGAAGGTGTCGTGCACCAGCTTGAAGGTGCTGCCACCGCCGATCTCGTCGATGGCGCGCATGGCTTGGGATTTGCGACGCACGGCGCATTCTTCAAAGCCCAGGGGTTCCACCAGGCCGACCAGCCGGGCCTCTTCCAGCAGGGGCTTGAGTTGTGTCAGGGCGTTCACCAGATCCAGGTGGCGTTGGTCGGCAGTGCGGTTGTCGCGCAGGTCGTTGGTGGGGCAGAGCACCAGGGCTTCGGCACCGCAGGCCACGGCGTAGGCAATCATGTCCTGGGCTTCTTGCAGGCGCTTGGCATCGAACTGCTCGAAGCGCTGCAGCGCGTTGATGGAGCGGATGGTCAGGCCCTGGGCCTTGGCGGCGGCACCGATGTCGGCGGCCTTGGCACCGTTGACCATTTCAGCCTCGGGCAGGTCGTTGCGGATTTCGATGGCACCCACGCCCAGGCGCTTGCTCATGGCGGCAAAGCTGGCGAAGGGGATGCGGGGTGCGCTGATGCGGTTGATGGAAAAAGGGATGGCGGTGGTCATGGGGTTTGTCTCCTGGAAAAAATGGATTTGTTTGTTGACTTGCGTGTGGGCTGGTCTGGCCGCCACTGTAGACAAGCCGTGCTGCTTTTGCAGCCGATTTTTTGACCATTTATGGTCATTTCTAAGGGTTTACCTTGAAGTTAAATTCGAATTTAAATTTTTTTGGAAAATTATTTTCGTTTGTCAAAAATCCCCGTATAGTCCGGCATCTTGGTTCCCGCCATGGCCTTGTGCAGGCGGATTTTTTGTCTTTTATTCCCTGGTAAACCCTATGAAAAACGTTGCTGTTTTCGGTGCCGGTCGCATTGGCCGTATCCACTCTTCCAATATCGCCGCACTGCCCGGTGTCAAGCTGCAAGCCGTGTGCGACCCGGTGCCTGCCGCCGCCAATGAACTGGCGCAGCAACTGGGTGCCCAGGTGTCCACCATCGAAGCCGTGCTGGCCGACAAGAGCATTGACGCCGTGGCGATCTGCTCGTCCACCGCTACCCACAGTGACCTGATCACCCGCGCCGCCGCTGCCGGCAAGCACATTTTTTGCGAAAAGCCGGTCGATCTGTCGGTGCCCCGCGCCATCGCCTGTGCCGAAGCCGTCAAGGCCGCCGGTGTGGCCTGCATGATCGGCTTTCAACGCCGTTTCGACCCTACCTTTAACGATGCCAGCCGCCGCCTCGCCGCCGGTGACATCGGCAAGCCCGAGATGCTGATCATCACCAGCCGCGACCCCGGCGCGCCTCCGGCCGACTACATCAAGGCCTCCGGTGGCATCTTCCGCGACATGCTGATCCACGATCTGGACGTGTTCCGCTGGATCCTGTGCGCCGACGGCGACGAAGCTGTGTGGCTCAGCGCTACCGGCTCGGTGCTGACCGATCCCGCCATTACCGCCCTGGGCGACGTGGACAGCACGGCTGTCAGCATCCGTACCAAGTCCGGCCGCCTGTGCCAGATCAACACCAGCCGCCGCGCGGCCTACGGCTACGACCAGCGCTTTGAAGTGCTGGGCTCGGGTGGCCTGTTGCAATGCGGCAACCAGACCCCTTCGGCTGTGGTGCAGTGGGATGCCAACGGCATCCGTGCCGACAAGCCAGAAGCCTTCTTCCTGCAACGCTACGCAGCGGCCTACAAGCTGGAAATGGCCCACTTCTTTGAATGCCTGCAGACCGGCGCAGCGTTCAAAACCACCATCGCCGACGGCGTGGCCGCCCAGAAGCTGGCCGATGCCGCCGCCGAAAGCTGCAAGAGCGGCCAACCCGTTCTGTTTTAAGCCATGACCAGGGCATTACGGATAGGCATTGCCGGACTGGGCCGTCTGGGCCAACGGCATGCGGAGGCCCTGGCCTTCCGCACCCGCCACTGCAGCCTGGTGGCAGCCTGCAGCCCGGTGGCCAGCGAGCGCGCGTTTGCGGGCGAGCAGCTGGGCATTGCCCGGCTGTACGACGACTTCGACGCGTTCATCGCCGACCCGGACATCGACGCGGTAGTGCTGGTCACGCCCACGTCCTTGCATGCCAACCAGGCTATTGCTGCGTTGGAAGCGGGCAAGCATGTGTTTGTGGAAAAGCCGCTGGCGCTGAACCTGGCCGACTGCGAACGCGTGCTGGCCGTGGCCGAAAAGCACCCGGCGCAGGTGGCGATGGTCGGTTTTGTGAGGCGTTTTGACCCGAGCTATGTGAGCGCCCAGACCAGTGTGGCCGCAGGCGAGATCGGCAAGCCGTTTCTGGTGCGCAGCCAGACCTGCGACCAAAACGACCCCGAAGGTTTCTTTGTGCGGTTTGCGCCTACCTCAGGCGGCATCTTCATGGACTGCAGCGTGCACGACATCGATCTGGCGCGCTGGATGCTGGGCCGTCCCAAGGCCTTGCGCGCTTTTGCCACCGGCACCAATGCGCTGCACCCGGCCTTGGCCGAGTTCGGTGATGTGGATAACGGCCTGGCCGTGGTTGAGTTTGAAGGCGGGGCCAAGGCCGTGCTGTACGCCTCGCGCACCATGGCCCATGGACACGAAACCAGCACCGAAATAATCGGCACCGCCGGCAAGCTGCTGGTGGGTGAGCACGCGGCCCGCGACCGCGTGGTGCGCAGCGACGGCCTGGGCGTGCGCCACACCGTGGTGGCCGATTTTTACGAGCGTTTCGAGGCCGCCTTTGCCGCCGAAATGGCGGCGTTTGTGGCTGCCTGCCGGGGTGTGCAGCCACTGACGCTGACACTGTCGGACGCGCTGGAAGCCACCCGCATCGGGCTGGCGATTGCCAAGTCGCTGCGCAGCGGAATGCCTGAAGCGGTCTGAACCCAGGCCGAAACCGGTGGACGGCCGCGGAGCCAGCTTCGCACGGGCCGCCACCGGTTTTTTTATGGGCACATTTTTCGGTGACTCCGTTTGTTGCCGATAGTTACAAAACGCAGTTATGCTGTGACCCACAAACTACGGGTATACCAGCTTCGTTGCAAGATGCGCAAGCGGCCCCATAGCGCTTGGTTTGACTGCTTGTTCGGCGAAAAATGCACCCTCCTTTTATGCCCATGGACCTTCCAACTACCTTCATTGACAAGCCGGTTGTGACCGTATTGGTGGTGGATGACACGCCAGATAATTTGTCCTTGATGAGCTCGCTGCTCAAAGACCATTACAAGGTCAAGGTAGCCAACCATGGTGAAAAGGGTTTGCGGATCGCCAACTCTGATACGCCACCCGACCTGATCCTGCTCGACATCATGATGCCCGACATGGACGGCTACGAGGTTTGCCGCCGTCTCAAAGCGGAGCTGCGCACCCGCCACATCCCGGTGATCTTTCTCACGGCCAAGTCCGAGGTGGAAGACGAAACCAAGGGCCTGGAGCTGGGCGCTGCCGACTACATCACCAAGCCCATCAGCCCGTCCATCGTGTTGGCGCGCGTGCATGCCCATCTGGCGCTCAAGGCCTCGGCCGATTTTTTGCGCGACAAGAGCGCATTTTTAGAGCAGGAAGTGCTCAAGCGCACGCAGGAAGTGCATGCCATTCAGGACGTGACCATCATGGCCATGGCCTCGCTGGCCGAAACCCGCGACAACGAAACCGGCAACCACATCCGCCGTACCCAGATGTACGTCAAGCGGTTGGCCGAGCAGCTTAAAAACCACCCGCGGTTCTCCAGCTTTTTGACCGATACCACGATTGAGCTGCTTTTCAAGTCGGCACCGATGCACGACATTGGCAAGATCGGCATCCCCGACAACATCTTGCTCAAGCCCGGCAAGCTGACCCCGGAAGAGTTTGAGGTGATGAAGACGCACAGCCGCCTGGGCCGGGACGCGATCGAAGATGCGGAGCGGCGCCTGGGTATGAAGGTGGCGTTTCTGACGTTGGCCAAAGAAATCGCCTACAGCCACCAAGAGAAATGGGACGGTTCAGGCTATCCCGAGGGATTGGTAGGCGATGCGATCCCGATTTCAGCCCGCCTGATGGCGGTGGCCGATGTGTATGACGCACTGATCAGCAAGCGCGTCTACAAAGCTGCCTTCAGCTACGAAGAGGCCTACCGCATCGTGGTGCAGGGCCGGGGCAGCCACTTTGACCCCGACATCCTGGATGCTTTTGTCGCTATTGCAGACGATTTTCAAAAAATCGCCCTGGCTTACAGCGACAACGACTAAAGCAATTAAAAGGGCGCGTCTTCGCTTTTGCTGGGTTCTGCTGCTGCGGGGGGCGCAGCTACTTCCACTTGTTCCACCGCTTCGGCGTTGGGTGCTTGGCGCAAAGTTGCCTTTTCGCCTGCGCTGGCAAACTTGCTGTACTTGCCCAGCACCGACACCAACTGGCCGTACACGCGCGGATTCCCGGCCATGCACTCTTTTTGGTCCAGAAAATCGGCTTCTCCGGTGAAATTGCCCACCAGACCACCGGCTTCGGTGATCAGCAGCGAGCCCGCGGCCACATCCCAGGGGTTCAGGCCGGTTTCAAAGAAGCCATCGGTAAAGCCAGCAGCCACGTAGGCCAGGTCCAGTGCCGCAGCGCCAGGGCGGCGGATACCGGCCAGCTTGGGCATCAGGTCGGACATCATGCCGAGGTAGTTTTTGAAGTTGTCACCGGGGCGGAACGGAAAGCCGGTGGAGATCAGGCATTCGTTCAGGCGCACGCGTTTGGAGACGCGGATGCGGCGCTCGTTCATGTACGCGCCACGGCCTTTGGTGGCAGTGAACAGATCGTTGCGGGTGGGATCGTAGACGACAGCTTGTTCAATCTTGCCCTGCACGGCCAGCGCGATGCTGACGCAGTAGAACGGAAAGCCGTGGATGAAATTGGTGGTGCCATCGAGCGGGTCGATGATCCACACAAATTCGGAATCTTTGGCGCCAAACTCTGAACCCGATTCTTCCGCCAGGATGCCGTGGCCAGGGTAGGCCGTGGTCAGTGTCTCGATGATCACTTTCTCGGCCGCCTGGTCGACTTCGGTGACGAAATCGTTGATTTGCTTCTGGTTGATACGCACCGCTTCGACATCAAGTGCCGCGCGGTTGATGAGCGAGCCAGCGGCACGGGCAGCCTTGACGGCCACGTTAAGCATCGGGTGTAGGTTTGGGAGCGCCATAGATTTTTAAGAAGAGCAAAAGAAGAGCGGCCAGGCGATGCAGGCAGCCACAATCGAGCGATTTTACCCGCCCTACTGTTTCTGCCATGCAAAGCCGTTTTATTCTGATCCAACCCAGCCATGCTGGCAATGTGGGTGCTACTGCCCGCGCCATGAAAGTCATGGGCTTTGACGACCTGGTGCTGGTCAATCCGCGCTGGCCGAATGTGCTGCGCCGCCTGGAGACCATCCAGCGCGCCAGCGGGGCCCTGGACGTGCTCAACAACGCCCGCATCGTCGCCACCCTGGACGAGGCGCTGGACGGCATGGACCACCTGTGCGCTACCGCCATGACCCCGCGCGACTTCGGCCCGCCCACCACCACGCCGCGCCCACACTTTGAAGCGCTATTGAAAAGAGAGCTACCTGCGCAGGAGGAATATACGCTAGAAGCCGATTTGGCATTAAATTTGGCGAATAAGCGTCCCGCGGGCGTTGCGTTTTTGTTTGGCTGCGAGCGCTTTGGCATGGCCAACGAAGACGTGTATCGCTGCCACGTCGCTTTGAGCATTCCCACCAACCCGAACTTCGGCTCGCTGAACCTGGCCGCGGCCGTGCAGCTTATTGCCTACGAATGGCGCATGGCCCTGGGCGGCTACGCGGTGGAAGCCGCCACCCAGCCACCGGTGCAGGCCGACGCGCGCCAGGTCGGCGGCATGCTGGCGCACTGGGAGCAGGCGCTGACCGCGCTGGGCTTTCTGGACCCCGCCGCGCCCAAAAAGCTGATGCCGCGCCTGAACCAGCTGTTCAACCGCGCCCAGCCGCTGCAGGAAGAAATCCACATCCTGCGCGGCATTGCCAAAGCCATTACCAAAGCCACTGACCAGGCTGCGGACAAAGCGAAATCTGAAACGAACGACTAGACTTCGACCATGTTTTCCCGCCTCCGCTCCGACATCCACTGCATCCTTGACCGCGACCCTGCTGCCCGCAGCACTTGGGAGGTATTGACCTGCTACCCCGGCCTGCACGCGGTGGTACTGCACCGCCCGGCCCACTGGTGCTGGCACCACGGCTTCAAGTGGTTGGGGCGCTTCATCTCGCACATTGCGCGCTGGTTTACCGGTATCGAAATCCACCCCGGTGCCAAGCTGGGTGAGCGGGTGTTCTTTGACCACGCGATGGGCGTGGTGGTGGGCGAAACCGCCGAAATTGGCGACGGCTGCACCATCTACCAGGGCGTGACCCTGGGCGGCACCTCGCTGTACAAGGGCGCCAAACGCCACCCCACGCTGGGCCGCGACGTGGTGGTCAGCGCTGGGGCCAAGGTGCTGGGCGGCTTTACTGTGGGCGACGGGGCCAAGATCGGCTCCAACGCGGTGGTGATCAAGCCCGTGCCAGCAGGGGCCACGGCGGTGGGCATCCCGGCCCGCATCATCCTGCCCAAGGACGGCCCGGCCGGCGATGCGGCCATGGCCACGCCGCGCTTCTCGGCCTACGGCATCACCCCCGATGGCGACCCGATTGGCGAAGCCATGCGCGGCCTGATCGACAGCGCCTCCAGCCAGGAACACCAGATTGCGCTGCTCTGGCAGGCGATCGAAAAGCTCTCGGCCACCCAGACCACCCCCGACTGCGTGCCCTGCGACGCGGCCCGCACCGAGTGCTTTGAGGCCGAAAAATTTACGCAGCTGGTGGGGAAGTAACTGCACTTGGTGTAACCCGCAGCAGCGCATACCAGTCGAGCTTGCGGGTCAGTGTCATCACCCCGGCCAGCACCCCGAACAGGGCCAGAGCGCCCATCACCATGGCGGTTTGCTCCAGTTGCAGCAGCACAAACAGCAGGCCGTACAGCGCCGCAATCCCTAAGCCAAACGGCAGGCCGCGCCGCCAGCTGTGCAGCATGTGGCTGGCGTAGTAGGCCAGCAGCAGCACACAGGCGCTGGCCGCTAAAGCGTAGGCGGTGTTGAACGTCAAATGCTCCGACAGGCTCACCAGCAGCAAGAAAAAGATGCTGATGGCCGCGCCCACCAAAAAGTACTGGATGGGGTGCACCCGCAGCCCGCGCATGCACTCAAACAGGCCCACCGCGCAGAACGTCAGAACGATGAAAAGCAGGCCGTATTTGGTGGCCCGGTCGGACAGCGAATAGGTGTTGATCGGGTCGATAAAGCCCAGCCCCAGGGTTTCCACACAGGCCGAGCCATGGCGGCTGGCATCCACTGCGGTGGTGGCGTATTCGGCACTGTCGTTGGATGTGCCCATACCTCCGCTGCATAGCGATCCCCCGTCCACCACCGCCTGCTGGGCGCTGCTGGCCAGGGCTGAGACGCGCCAGCTGGCTTCAAAACCCTGGTCACTGATCTTGCGCTCGGACGGCAGGAACTGCCCGTCAAACCGCGGGTGCGGCCAGTTGGACGACAGGCTGATCTGCGTGGCACTCCCCAGCGGCACAAAGTTCAGCGCCTCGGTGCCCAGCAGCTCCAGTTCCACCTCGGCACGCAGCGGCGCACCCAGCGGCGTGTTGGCGGGCAGGCTGGCCTGCACCCCGCGCGGGTAGGCGCTGTGCTGGGTACCGGCCTGCACGGTTTGCGGCTGGCCGTTGACCAGCACCTCGGCCTGGCGGATGCCGCGCGCGTCGCTCACCGCCAGCATCAACACCGGCGGGCCGCAGCGCACCGTTGCCCCGGCGTGCTGTGGCTGGCTGCTGAGGCTTTGCAGGTCCGTCCATTGGGCCGACAGCTTGGCCTTCAGGGTGAACACCTGGGTGGCGTGCAGGCCACGGGCTCGGGCCTCTACCTGGCTGGTGCTGACCACATTCAAGTTGCTGGGCGCGGCCACCAGGTTGAAGTTGCGCCGCTCCAGCACCACGCCCTTGTCAGTGGTGTGGCTCCATTCCTCGGTACAGGCCCGGTGCACCAGCGGTCCCAGCACCGTCTGGCTGCCCGCCAGGCTGCGGGCCACGCTGTCAACCGCGCTCTGGTGCCGCCCCTGGCGCTCTTGCACCAGGTCGGTAATCTGCGCCAAGCCCAGCAGCAGCAAGACCGCTACCACCAGCAGCCCGGAGAATTTGCCAAAAATCATTGCTTTCATCGCCCACTCCTTGTTGAAAGCGGCGAGTTTCTGAGCTGCTGGTGAGGGGCGCGTGAAGTCTGTGAAGTGGGTGTGAACTGTGGCTAAGAAAATTGCAGCGTGACACGCAAACCAGGATGGGTGTTGGCGATGTGCAGCGTGCCGCCGTGCAGCGCCATGGTTTGCGCCACGATGGCCAAGCCCAGGCCGGAGCCCTTGGTGTGGCCATCCGGGCGCACGGTGGAGAAGAACTTTTGCCCTAGTTTGGACAGGGCAAAGTCGGGCACGCCGGGACCATCGTCTTGCACCACGATGCTGCGGCCCAAGGCGGCCAGGGTGGTACGGCCACCGGGCGGCGCAAAGGCGGCGGCGTTGTCCAGCAGATTGCCCAGCGCCAGGGACAGCAGGGCGGGTTCGATACGCACGATCTCTGTATTTTGGTTTGCTATCAAGTCAATAGCTATATGCGCACGCTCTACCTGCGCCTGGGCCACAAAAGATGCTAAAAAATCTGCCAGCACCAGGTTTTGCGGCTGGTGCAGTTCCTAGCGCTGCTCCAGCTTGCTGAGCTCCAGCAGGCGGTCCACCAGCGACTGCAGGCGCTGGGTTTGGGCCAGGATGTCGGCGGCGAATTCTTGGCGGTCGGGTTCGGGCAGGGGGTCTTGCAGCAGCTCGCCTGCGCCGCGGATGGCGGCCAGCGGGCTTTTCAGCTCGTGGGTCAAAGCCCGCACATAGCCTTCGATGTAATCCCGCCCTTCGACGCGCTGGCGCATGGCCTGCATGGCCAGGGCCAACTCGCCCAGCTCGCCCTGGATGCGCGGCAGCGGCAGCTTTTTGCCCGCCTCCATGGCGTTGGCGTAGCGGCGCAGCTGGCGGATGCTGTGCACCACCCACAGCGTCACCGCCACCCCCACCGCCGCCGACAGAGCCAGCAGCCAGAAGCCAGAAGCCACTGACCAGAATTTTGCGCTCGGCCCGGTCGATGAAGGCCTGCACCGTGGCCACCGGCTTGGCCACCGTCAGCACGCCGATAACGCGGCCCTGGTCGGTCACCGGCGCGGCCACGTACAGCACCGCGCTGCGGTCGTCGCGCTGCACCTCACGCGTGGCGCGGGCCCCGTACTCGCCGCGCAGGGTGCGGGCTACGTCGCGCCACTGCGAATAGTCTTGCCCCTCGGCGGCGTGGGCCGAGTCGAACACCACCAGGCCCTTCGCATCGGTCACATAGACGCGGAAGTCCAGCGACTGCTTGTCCAGCCCCCAGATGCGCGCGTCGATGGGCCGCCGGGCGTAGGCCGCCACCTGGGTGGCAAACAGGCCTTGGGCCATGCGCCCGGCGCGCAGGTCGTCGGTGGCCAGCTCGGCCAGGATGTTGGCGGTGTCCACCATCATGTCTTCCATCACCTCGCGCACGCTGGGCTTGACCTCTGCTACGAAAATCCGCAATACAAAAAAACCCGCCAGCCCGGTGATCAGGAAAAAGCCGAACAGGATGCGGATGCCCAGGTGCATCCTCAGACCAAGGTGGAAACCGAGTAGCCCAGACCCCGGTGGGTGGTGATGGGGTCGCGCTCGGGAGCGATTTGCTGTAGCTTGGCGCGCAGGGTTTTGATGTGCGTGTCCACCGTGCGGTCGGCGCTGTCCGAATCATGGCCCCACACGGCGGCCAGCAGGGCATCGCGGCTGCGCACCCGACCCGGCTGGCGCAGCAGTTCGGCCAGCAGGCCCAGTTCGCGCCGCGTCAGCGCCAATGGCTGGCCCTGCCAGGTGGCGCGCTGGCTATCGGTGTCCAGTGTGAACCCGGTCGGTGGCGGTGTTGTCACCGCCGGGGCCGCGGCACGGCGCAGCAGCCCGCGGACCCGCGCCACCAGCTCGCGCGGGCTGAACGGCTTGGTCACGTAGTCGTCCGCCCCCAGCTCCAGCCCGACCACGCGGTCGATCTCCTCGCCGTGCGCGCTCAGCACCAGCACCGGCAGATGCTGCAGCGCCGGGCTGGCCCGCACATGGCGGCACACGTCCAGCCCCGAGCCGTCGGGCAGGCCGATGTCCAGCACCAACACATTGTGCTGCGCGTCGGGCGGCGCGGTGGCCAGTTGCCGCAGCGCATCCGCCACCAGCAGGCAGTGCGTCACCCGCAGCCCCGCGCGCTCCAGGGCGTAGACCACGGTTTTGGCGATGGCCGGGTCATCTTCTAGCAGGAGGATGTGGGGAGGGGGCATGGGCGCGTGGGCTGGTCGGCGGAGGACTAGGATAAGGCATGGCGAACACCCCATTTTCCTCACCGTGTGATGCCGCGACCCGCCTTGCGTGGAGGCGGGCTAGAACGAACAGCATGGGCTGTACCGGGGGTGTATTCGCCAGCGTGGTGCTGGACGTGCCTGCGGGTACAGCAACAACCTAAAAATATAAGCCATTTAGCCCTCTAGCGCATATTCTGTCTGCGCTAAAAGCTATTATTTATATAGCAATCTATCCCGGCATTACCCGCACTGCCGACTTCGGCCGAAAAGCATTGCACACCGTGTCATCCGTCTCCAGGTACGGCCCGCCGATCAAATCGATGCAGTAGGGCACCGCTGCAAAGATGCCGGGCACGCCCCGTGCGGGCAGGCCTTCCAGCGTCTCGGCGATGGCTTTGGGCTGGCCGGGCAGGTTGAGGATGAGGGCCTGGTCGCGGATGACAGCGGTTTGGCGCGACAGGATGGCGGTCGGCACAAACTGCAGGCTGATCTGGCGCATTTGCTCGCCAAAACCGGGCATTTCCTTGTGGGCGACAGCCAGGGTGGCCTCGGGGGTCATGTCGCGCAGAGCCGGGCCGGTGCCGCCAGTGGTCAGCACCAGGCTGCAACCGGCATCGACCAGTTCGATCAAAGTTGCGCTGATGACCGCCTGCTCGTCGGGGATCAGGCGAGGCATGAATTCAATCGGGTTCTTCAGGGCGCGGGCCAGCCAGTCTTGCAGGGCGGGCAGGCCTTTGTCTTCATACACCCCGCTGCTGGCCCGGTCGCTGACCGAGACGATGCCGATCTTGACGGGGTCGAACGCGGTCATTCTTCTGTCTCTTCTATCGTTCCGTCGTTCAGCGGGCCATCGATGTCGGCCAACTGCTCGCGCACCAGCTGGAAGATGTCGCGGTAGGCGCGGCCGTGGCGGGGCAGGGCACCGGGCTTTTCGGGCACCAGGTCTTTACGGGCCTGGCGGACCAGGGCGCGCAGTTGCTGCGAGTCGGTTTGCGCAAATTCTGCAATCCATTCGCCAAAGGCGTCGTCTTCGGCGATCAGCCGGTTGCGCCAGGTTTCGGCCTTGTGCAGGGCCAGGTTTTCTTGCGCCGAGCCGGAGTGCTGGATTTTCAGCGTAGCGCGGATCTCTTCGAGCTTTTCGGGCTCCTGCTTGCGCATGAGTTTGCCGATGAACTGCATCTGGCGGCGCTTGCCTTCAAAGTTGGTGATGCGCTTGGCCTCGAGGATGGCGTCGTGCAATTTTTCGGTGAGTTGCAGCTTGGTGAACAGGTCCAGGCGCAGCGTCAGCAGACTTTCGCCCAGGGCTTGCAGTTCGTCACTCTCCTTTTTGAGGTCGGTGCGGCTGGAGGCATCGGTGCCCTTCAGTTCGGCTTTGAGCTGGATGTCCAGTTCGCTACCTTCGGCAACGAATTTGCCGTGGACGTAGTAGCCTTTGGTGAGTTTGCGTGACATGGTTTTTAGAGTTGTGCGCGCTGTGCGCGGGGTATCCGATGGGGGTGCAGCAGGAGGGGCTGCGTGGCAAGTATCATAGCCGCCAACATGAAAAAACCTGATTCCACCGTCCCCAGTGCCAACCGTGGCCCCGATAGCGGCTTTGCCTACAGCCGTCCCTTCTTTGAAGAACTCGTTGACAGTGCCCTGGCGCATGCCAAAAAACTCGGTGCCACCAACGCCGGGGCCGAGGCTTCCGAGGGCTGCGGCCTGAGCGTTTCGGTACGCAAGGGCGCGCTGGAAACGGTGGAACGCAACCGCGACAAATCACTCGGCATCACCGTCTACCTGGGCAAGCGCCGGGGCAATGCCAGCACCTCCGACTTCTCCAAGGCGGCCATCCAGCAAACCGTGAAGGCGGCGTACGACATTGCCCGCTTCACCGCCGAAGACCCCTTTGCAGGTCTGCCCGATGCGAAGAACATCGCCAAGCGCCAGGTCGATCTGGACCTGTTCCACCCCTGGGCCATCACCAGTGAAGATGCGGCGCAAATCGCCATGGAATGCGAGGCCGCGGCCCTGCAAACCAGCAAACAAATTACCAACAGCGAAGGCGCAGGCGTGTCGGCCCAGCAGTCGCATTTTTTCAGCGCGCACACGAATGGTTTTCGCGGTGGGTATGCCACTTCGCGGCATTCGCTATCGGTGGCACCGATTGCGGGCAAGGGCAGCGGCATGCAGCGCGATTCCTGGTACAGCTCGATGCGCGATGCCGCCGAGTTGGCTTCGCCGCACGAGGTGGGTCGCTATGCCGCCCAGCGCGCCTTGAGCCGGCTGAAGTCGCGCAAGATCCCGACCACCGAATGCCCGGTGCTGTTCGAGTCGCCCCTGGCGGCCGGGCTGCTGGGCGGCTTTGTGCAGGCCGTCAGCGGCGGGGCACTCTACCGCAAGAGCACGTTTTTGCTGGATTCGATGGGCCAGCAAATCTTCCCTAAGCACATCAATCTGTTGGAAGACCCGTTTGTGAAGCGCGGCAAAGGCAGCTCGCCGTTTGACGATGAGGGCGTGCGCGTCAAGGCCCGTACCGTGGTGGATGCGGGTCGTGTCGAGGGTTACTTCCTTAGCAGTTATTCGGCCCGTAAGCTGGGCATGAAGACCACCGGCAATGCAGGCGGTTCGCACAACCTGGTGCTGTCTTCCACCCGCACCCGCCCCGGCGATGACCTGGATGCCATGCTGCGCAAGCTGGGCACGGGCCTGTTCGTCATCGAGCTGATGGGCCAGGGCGTGAACTACGTGACCGGCGACTACTCGCGCGGCGCGAGTGGCTTCTGGGTAGAAAACGGTGAAATCGCCTTCCCCGTGGAAGAAATCACCATCGCCGGTAACCTGAAGACCATGTTCAAGGGCATCCAGGCGATTGGTGCAGATACCTACAACTACGGGGCCAAAACCGTGGGTTCCATCCTCATCAACAAGATGAAGGTGGCGGGTAGCTAATGTCAATTTTTTAAGCCTTTTAGGACTCTAGCGCATGATCCACCTGCGCCACCAGCTATCAATAATGTAGCTGGTGGCGTTGTCGTTTGGGGCAAGGGGTTTTTGCCGGTGCGGGCTTATCTGCCGTCGCCAGGGCGTTGGCCCGGTAGCAGGGGGCGAAGGTAGGGCTCTGGTGGCTTGGGCTGGGGTTCCTGCATCTGCGGGCGAGGCATGGGGCGGGCGGGTTCCGTGCGCTGGCGGTCTTGTTGCGGCTGTTGCTGCTGGCGGTTTTGCTGGTCGCGCATTTGCTGCTGTTGGATTTGTTGCTGTGAGGCATCGCGCTGACGCTGCATTTGTTCGCGCTGGGATTGTTGTTGCTGCATCTGGTTGCGGTTTTGCTCTTGCTGCTGGCGTTCGCGGTCCATCTGCTGCTGGCGCTGCATTTGCGCTCGTTGTTCCAGGTCGGCCTGGTTGCGGGGGGCATCCTGCATCCGCATTTCAGGGCGTGCGTGGGGTATGGCTTGCTGCTGCCAGGCGGGTTGGGGTGGTGGTTGCACCATGGGTTCTACACGTGTTGGGCCATTGTCAAAGGGGCGTGGGTTACGTGGGTCACGCGGGTTACGGTTCCAGTCCTGGGGCTGCTGGGGGCGGTTGAAGTTGTCGTTGGGGCGCTGGCCCATGGGGTAGTTGGGCCGCCAGGGTTGGCCGGGGGCCAGCGGAAGCCAGTTGCCTTGCGGTGGCACGCGGCGGTCTTGCTCGAAGCGGTTGGAGCCCTCGAACCGCACCAGAGCGGGTGCGTAGCTGGGGCGTTGGTTCATCGGCCCGGGCACCCAGGCCCATTGCGCGCCAATCTGCGCCCAGCGGCCATAGTGAGACGGTGCAAAGCCCCAGGGGGCGTTGTCTACCCAAGTCCAGCCCCAGGGGGCAACCCAGCGCCATTGGCCGTTTTGGTAGGGCGCCCATTGGCCTACGGTGACCCGGGGAAACCACACCGCGCCGTAGGCGCTGTCGGTGCGCCAGTCGCCATAGCCGTCAAGCTGTTGGTAGCCGATGGTGTCACGCGATACGTAGCGGGCGCTTTGGGACTGGTCTTCGGCCCGGTCGCGGGCGAAGGACCAGAGGTCGAAGTTGTCGCGGGGTGGGTTGTTTTGCGCTACTTCCTGGGCCAGTTGCCGGTCGGCAAAGCGCACTTGCTGCTGGCTGGCGAGGGTGCGAGAGGCCCCGTTTTCGCCATACACCACGCCGCTGCCACTGCGCACCGTTACGCCGGTGGTGCCGTAGCGGGGGTCTACGTCCAGCCGGTATTCGCCGGGCTGGCTGGCGGTGAAGGCCAGGTTAGGGGTGTTGACCTCGAGTGTTTCACCGGGGTAGAGGTTGCGCACGCGCAAGGCTAGATTGCCCTGGGTCAGGGTGAGGCGGGTGGTGTTGTCGTCAAGCTCGCTGATCTCCAGCGCGGTTTGGCCGTTGATGCGCAAGGCTGTGGAGCCGCTGTGCAGCTCAGCGCGCGCGCCGGGGGCGGTTTGCAGCCGGTCGCCGCTGGTCAGGGGGCGGTTGAATTCGGCCGGGCTCCATTCGTCGCTACCGGCAGGGGCGAAGCTGACTGCGCCTTCCATCAGGCTCAGGCGCGCCACCCGGCCCGGTGGGGTGGCCTGCGCCAGCGCGTGGCTTGCGGTCAGTGCGGTAATCGATGCGAAAAGTAACGCGCCCAACAGGTGGGCGGTTTTGTGTAAAAAGGAGGCGGACATGGCGTTGCTCGGAGTGGCTCTCTTTTTATAACGCGGCAACCGCCTCCTTGGTTGGCCTGGGGTCTATCCGGCTAGTGCGGCCTTTACGGCAGCGGATACCTGGCCCATCTCGGCTTTGCCTGCCAATTGCGCCTTGGCGGCACCCATCAGCTTGCCCATGTCGCCCGCACCCAGTGCGCGGCCCAGCTCGGCCACCATCGCGGCGGCCAGGGTGCGCACTTCGGCGGCCACCTGTTCGGCATCCAGGCGCTGGGGCAGGTAGGCGGACAGCACGGTCAGTTCGGCTTTTTCAATGTCGGCCAGGTCGCTACGCTCGGCCTTGGTGAAGGCATCGATGGAGTCCTTGCGCTGCTTGATCAGCTTGTCGACGATGGCCACCACGGCTGCATCGTCCAGCACCACGCGCTCGTCCACCTCTTTTTGCTTCAGGGCGGCCAGCAGCAGGCGCACCGTGCCCAGGCGGACACTGTCCTTGGCACGCATGGCGGTTTTCATGTCTTCGGTGATTTGTTCTTTGAGTGACATTGGGTGCTCCTGGATTTTGGATTCTGGAATAGAAAAAGCCCGCCCTGGCGTCCCTGGGCGGGCTTGTCAAACTGCGGACAGTTTGAAAGCTTAGTACAGCTTTTTAGGCAGCTGCATGGAACGCACGCGCTTGTAGTGGCGCTTGACAGCGGCCGACTTCTTGCGCTTGCGCTCGGTGGTGGGCTTTTCGTAGAACTCGCGCGCACGCAGGTCGGTCAGCAGGCCGAGCTTTTCAATGGTGCGCTTGAAACGGCGCAGAGCGACGTCAAAGGGTTCGTTTTCTTTTACACGGATGGTTGTCATGACAGGGATGGGTTCCGATTTAGGTGCAGGTCTTGTCGAAAGGAAGATCAGGCCGTTGGACGAAGAATCTGCGGTGTTCCCCTGCTATTAAATTGATCAGGCAGCAGGGGTTTGCCAGCAAAGCCTTGGATTATAGCCTGTAACCTGCCCGGGTTGCGCGTGCTTCCATCAGGGTAATCGCGTCATAGTCGTCCAGCGGCAGTTCGGAGAAATCCTCGATCAGCAAGGCCGCGCGGGCACCGGCCAGCGCCTCGGCGCGCATGGCGTGGTGCAGGGCCTGGCGCAGGGCGAGCAGTACGTCGGGTGGGGTCTGCAAGGAGGTGATCAGTGGCAAGCCCGGAGCCGGTGCGGTGTGGCCGCAGACCTGCACGCCGCGCAGCTTCTCAGGGTGGTCGCGCTGCAGCAGCGCCAGGGTCACGCAGTCGATGGCGGCCAGATCGGCCTGGCCACTGCACACGCTCTCCAACGAGGCATGGTGCGATCCGGTGGCCACGGCCTTGCCAAAAAATACGCCATTGCGCGCCAATGGGGCCACCAGCGCCCGAAGGCTGTTGTGGCCCGATTGCGAGTCCTCCGAGTTATAGGCCACGGTGCGGCCCCGGAACCCGGCCAGCGGCAGCCCGGCATCGGTGCTGCGACAGACCAACTGGCTGCGGTAGCGCAGGCCGTCGCAGCCGGGCGCGGTGTAGCGGAACGCGCCCACCAGTTGCACCCGCCCGGCCAGCGCGTGGGTCAGGGGGTAACCGCAGGTTTGGCTCAGCAGCAGGGCGGGGTCTAGCCAATGCGCCAGCAGGTCGGTGGGCTGCGCCAGCGTGGCGGGCACAGCGGCGCTGTTCAGTTGGTCGGCGACACATTGCCACAGCGCGGCATTGGCCGCAGACCCGGCTGCGTACATAGGAAGTGAAGCAAGCACGGTCATCAGTGGGCACTCCGCCAGCGGTTCAGGTGTTGGGTCAATCGTGCGAAGGCCATGTCGGTGACGATGGCAAGCCCCCCCACCAGGATGGCACCTTGCAGAACATAGGCGGTATTGAAGCCGCTCAGGCCAACGATGATGGGGGAACCCAGCGTTTTGGCGCCCACCGTGGATGCAATGGCGGCGGTCCCTAGGTTGACGATGACCGAGGTGCGTACGCCCGTCAGAATCACGCTGAGCGCCAGCGGCAGCTCTACCTGCCAAAGCGTGCCTAGCCCGCCCATGCCCAAGCCCTGCGCGATCTCCCGCACCGAGTCTGGGACAGATTCAATGCCTGCAATGGTGGCTCGCACCACGGGCAGCAGACCGTACAAGGCCAGCGCAATCAGTGCGGGTTCGGTGCCAAAGCCGATCAACGGCGCAGCAATCGCCAGCACGGCAACCGGTGGGAAAGTCTGGCCCATCGCCACCACGGTTTCCACGACGGGCTTGAACTCGCGCCCGGCAGGCCGGGTGACAGCCACACCTGCGCCCACACCCACCAGCACCGATGCTAGGCTGGACCAAAAGACGATATTTAGGTGCGCCAGCACCAGCGCTACAAAGCTGTCCTGGGTGTAGACGGGGCGGTCCAGGGCGGGAAACAGGGCAGCGAACAGCGGACGCAGATGTGGCATGCCCCATGTCAATAATGATAGCAATAAAACCGCCCAGAATAAGCGGTCACGCACAATTTTATGCACCATAGTCGCCTGGGGGGTAGGTGGGTTTTTTCATGTAGGGCGTTGCCACAGGTCGGCAAAGTGCAGCACCCCCAGCGCGTTGCCGTGGTCGTCCACCACCGGCAAGCGGTCGCAGGCACGGGCCACAAAGGTGGACAGTGCTTCGCGCAGGCTGGTATGGGCGGGCAGGGCAGCTCCAAGTGCGGTTTCGCCAGCGCGGGTGTGCGATGCCACGGTTGCCAGGCCCAGCAGTTTGATGCCGATGTCGCTGCGGCCTACAAAGTCGGTCACAAAGTCATTGGCGGGGTGGGTCAACAGCTCGGTGGGGGTGCCTGCCTGCACGATCTGGCCATTCTGCAGCAGCACGATGCGTGTAGCCAGGCTCAGCGCCTCGTCGATATCATGGGTCACCAGCACAATGGTTTTGCCCGAGCTGGCATGGATGCGCCGCATTTCCTTTTGCAGCGTGTGCCGCGTCACCGGATCGAGCGCACCAAAAGGCTCGTCCATCAGCAGGACCTCCGGGTCCACCGCCAGTGCCCGGGCCACGCCCACCCGCTGCTGCTGTCCACCCGAAAGTTGGTGCGGGTAGCGGCCACGGTACAGAGCGGGTGCCAGGTCCAGCAGCTCCAGCAGTTCGGTCACACGGTCGCGGATACGGCTTGCGGGCCAGCCCAGCAGCTCGGGGACGGTGGCGATGTTTTTTTCTACGGTCCAGTGCGGAAACAGGCCGATCGACTGGATGGCATACCCCATGCGGCGGCGGATGTCTTGCAGCTTGAAGCTGCGGATCTCCTGGCCCTGGAACAGGATGCGGCCTGCGTCGTGCTCGATCAGCCGGTTGACCATCTTCAACGTGGTGGACTTGCCCGAACCGGAGCCACCGATCAACACGGTGAACTCGCCTTGGGGAATGTGGAGTGACAAATCCTTGACGGCGGGAGCCCCGCCAAAAGATTTGTACACGTGCTGGAATTCGATCATGGCGTGGCCCGCAAAAAGACAGAAAGAGACTGGAACAGCGCGTCCACCACCACGGCCAGCCCTACGACCGGCAGTACGCCCAACAGCACCAGGTCCAGTGCGCTGCTCAGAAGCCCCTGGAACATGATGGCGCCAAAGCCGCCCGCACCGATCAGGGCCGCCACCACCGCCAGCCCTATCGCCTGCACCGTGGTGGTGCGGATGCCCGCCACCAGCAAAGGCAGCGCCAGCGGCAGTTCCACACGCCAAAAGATCTGGCGCTGCGACATGCCCATGCCGGTAGCCGCCTCAACCGCCGCGCTTGGCACCTGCCGCAGCCCTGCCACGGTGCTATGCACCACGGGCAGCAGCGAATACAGAGCCAGTGCAATCACCGCCGGAACCAGGCCAATGCCGCTGATGCCCGAGCCCGGCCACCAGCCACCCAGTGCCGCCAACGGAGCCATCAGCAGGCCAAACATGGCGATGGAGGGCACCGTCTGCACCAGGTTCAGTACGGCGAAAACGGGGGCGGCCAAGCCGGGTCTGCGGAACGCCGCCACACCCAGCGGCACGCCCACCAGCAGCGTGGGCACCAAAGTGGTGAGCACAATTTGCAGATGCCGGTACCAGGCCGACTGGAATACGTCTTGCCGGTTGGCATATTCCTTGAGCAGCGAGAGCGCGTCCAAATGCCCTTGGAGCAACAGGACCAGCACCGGCAGCGCCACGGCTGACCCTACCAGTGTACGCAGTGCAGTATGCAGACCTAGGCGTTGCAGCGCATCGGCCGCTGCCAGGGCGTAGACCACCACCAGCACCCAAAACCCGCCGCCGAAAGAGGTGCGCAAGAGCGGGGACTCGGCAGTTTCCATGGCCCATCGGGCCTGTGCGCCCGCCAGCCAGACCCAGCCAAACAGGCCCGCTGCCGCTGCCAATACCACCAGCCAGTGGGTTGGCCGCGCGGCTGGCAGCAGCGCGGCAGCTGCCAGGGCCACCGCTGGCAGCAGTACCAGCCAGCGCAGCCCGGTGAGCAGCTCGCCCAGCGGTATGCCCACGCCCGAGACCAGGCGGTTGGGCGCCTGTGTCAAAAACGCCATTCCAAAGGCCACCCACAGACCGATCACGACCAGACTGAACAGTACCCGGTTGTGTATCCATCCGATGGGTCGCGCATGGGCGGTCACTGGCGCTGCAGAAGTCGGTAAGGACAACCCCATCGACTTATTTCACAAAGCCTTTGGACTTCAGGTAGGTAGCGGCAACAGCTTTGGCATCCTGGCCTTCCAGGGCAATCTTGGCATTCAGGCTTTGCAGCGTGGGGCCATCCAGGCTTTTGAAAACCGGTGCCAGCGCGTCTTTGATCTTGGGGTATTTGGCCAGCACATCGGCGCGCACCACGGGTGCCGGGGCGTAAATGGGTTGGGCTCCCTTGGTGTCTGCCAGGACCAGCAGACCCAAGGCAGATACCGGGCCGTCGGTGCCATAGGCCATGGCGGCATTGACCCCCGATGTCTGCTCGGCGGCGGCCTTGATGGTCACGGTGGTGTCGCCACCGGCCAGTGTCAGCAGTTGGTCCTGGGTCAGCTTGAAGCCGTAGGTGGTTTGGAAAGCGGGCAGTGCATCCGGGCGCTCGATGAACTCAGCCGATGCGGCCAGCTTGAATTTACCGCCCGTGCCTAGCCATTTGCCCAGATCGTCCAGTGATTTCAGGTTGTTCTTGGCCGCTACATCCTTGCGAATGGCGATGGCCCAGGTGTTGTTGGCGGGCGAAGGCTCCAACCAGACCAGTTTGTTCTTTGCTACGTCCAGCGACTTGATTTTTTCATAGCCCGCCTTGGCATCTTTCCAGGCGGGATTTTTTTCGTCCGAGAAGAAGAATGCGCCGTTGCCGGTGTATTCGGGGTAAATGTCCACTTCACCGGCGACCAGCGCGCCACGTACGATCTTGGTGTTGCCCAGTTGCAATTTGTTTTCGGTCTTGATGCCATTGGCTTCCAGCACCTGCTGGATGACATTGCCGAGCAGCGCGCCTTCGGTGTCGATCTTGGACGACACCCGCACCGCATTCTGGGCATACAGCGTGCCCGAGAAGCTGGCGATGGCCAGTGCGGTAACAGCGAGGCGGCGAGCGAAATGAATAGCCATGGGAATCCTTGGATAAAAAAAGAGTGTCAATGCACGCTGGCACGTGCAACAGGAATCAGGTCTTCGGGCAGCACCGGTGAATCAATCGGATTCAGGGCAAAACGGCGCATCAAATGGCCGTAACCGGGCACCAGAAAACCACCGTTGCGGTGCAGATACCCGGCGCGGTCGGCCAAGTAGGTGGTGCGCAGCCGGTACCAGGGCATAGTGGGCGTTTCGTGGTGCACCACGTGGAAATTGTTGTTCAGGTACAGCAGACGCCAGAATATACCCGCCTCGTTGATGGCGATACGGTGCGCGGGACGGGCCGCCGGGCGGTGTTCGTACAGCGAACGCAGCATTGCCAAACCCAGCGCCGGATAGGCCACCAGCAGGTAATGCAGGGGGCTGATGCCTGCCCAATGCTGCAAACCCCACAGCATGCCCGCCAGCAGCAGCAAGTGCTCGGCCCAGCTGGTGGTCTGCGACCAGTCGCCCCGTAGCGGCTTGCGCACAATGTCGGCCCAGGTGGGCACAATGGCCAGCGCTGGGCCCACCAGCAGGCGGCCCAGCACCGATCGTTGCCAGCGCCAGCAGGTTTTTTGCCAGGCGGGCAGGGCGGCAAACTGGGCGGCGGTGAGGTAGTTGCTTTCGGGGTCGATGCCGGGGCGGGTCAGGTGCTCGTCTTGGTGGTGGATCAGGTGGCTATGTACATACAGGTCAAACGGATACCACACGGCCAGCGGTGCCAAGCCCAGCAGGCGGTTGATGCGTGGCCAGCGCGTGGGGTGGCCGTGCACGAGTTCGTGCTGCAGGCTCATGTACCAGCAGGTCAGTAGCAGCAGGGCCGCACTGCCCCAGCCATTTCCCAACACCGACCAGTAGCCCACAACCAGGCCCCAGCCTAGGTAAAGACCTGCGGCCAAAAGCCAGGTGGGCCATTCAAACTCGTGTGGGGTGGCGGTGCTTGGGCGGGGCATGTGTGATCTTGTATAGGGTGATATGTACAGGCGATGCTAAAGGACTTTGCATCGCTTGTGAAACTTATAATTCTCATATGAGTATTCAATGCCAGAAGTAGTCTGGCGGTGTATGCAAACCGAGCCCTATCGGTTGGCTTTGCACACGCGCTGGCTAGAATAGCCGCGCAGGCCCAGAAGGCTGGGCTTGGCCGGTGTGTCCGGCTGCTTTCCGTTTACTTCCTCCAAAGGCATTCCATGTTGAAAAAAATCTGCGCTGCGGTACTATGCTTCGGTCTGGCCCATGCGGCCCTGGCCGACGACCTGCTTGACACCATCAAGTCCAAAGGCGTGGTCAAAATCGCCATGGAAGGCACCTACCCGCCGTTCAACTTCAAGGATGCCAAAACCGGCGCGCTACAAGGTTTTGACGTGGACATCTCCAACGCCATCGCCGCCAAGCTGGGCGTGAAGCCCGAGTTCGTGGCCACCGAATGGGCCACCATCCTGGCCGGTTTGCAGGTGGGTAAGTACGATCTGGTGGTGTCGCAGGTCACCATGACCGAAAAACGCGCGCTGGAATTTGACTTCTCGGTGCCCTACACCGTGTCGTTCGCACAAATCATCCTGCGTAAAGATGACAAGAGCGAATACGCCAACCTGGATGCCCTCAAGGGTAAAAAAGTTGGCGCGGGCCAGGGCAGCATTTATGCCGAAACCCTGGGCAAGGTCGGCGGTATCGACATCAAGGCCTACACCTCTGCGCCGCTGAACCTGCAAGATTTGGTCAATGGCCGCATCGATGCCGCGCTGAATGACCGATTGCTGGTGCCCTACATGATCAAGGAAGCCAAGCTGCCCCTGCGCCCGTCCACCGTGCTGCTGGACAACCCGCAAAAGCAGGGCATTGCCTTTCACAAGGGCAGCCCCAAGCTGAAAGATGCGCTCGACAAAGCTCTGGCCGAGATCGTCAAGGACGGCAGCTACGCCAAAATCTCGATGCATTGGTTTGGCGTGGACGCATCTAAATAAATCTGTTTGGAACGACCGCCGCCTATTTCCAAGCGAACGATCTATTCCAGAAACACCGCAGAACTGGCTGTGCCAGGCTGCTAGTGTTGCCCCCTGCAAGGGGGTTGGCGAAAGATGCGAAGCACTGGAGCCTGGGGGTGTTCCAAATAGATCACAATGCGCCCGCCCATCGCGGGCGTTTTTATTTGCAAGGTTTTGCCACGTGATTGACTACCTCCAACCCATCTGGGATTCCGCGCCGCTCATCGCCTGGGGCACGGCTTACACCGTGGGCTACGCGCTGCTGGGCATGGTGTTTGGCCTGCCGGTGGCGCTGTTCATTACCTGGGCGCGGTTTGAAAAAATCCCGGTGCTGGCGGGTCTGTTCAGCCTGTATGTGAGCTTCATGCGCGGCACGCCGCAGCTGATCCAGGCGTTTTTGATCTACTTTGGCATTGGCTCCATGGGGCTGGATTTGCCGCTGGTAGTCATCGGCACCCTGGTGCTGATCGTCAACGCCAGCGCTTATCTTTCTGAGACTCTGCGCGGGGCGCTGAACGGCGTTACCCATGGCCAGTGGAGCGCGGGCCTGAGCCTGGGCCTGACCAAGTTCCAGGCCCTGCGCTTTGTGGTCTCGCCCCAGGCGCTGCGGCTGGCCATACCGGGCATCAGCAACACCTTGATCGGGCTGTTCAAAGACACCTCGGTGCTGTCTGTCATTACCGTGGCCGAGCTGCTGAAAATCATCAACGACGTGATCTCGGCCACCTTCAAGCCCTTCACCTTCTACCTGCTGGCCGCGCTGATCTACTGGTCGCTGTGCCTGGTGTACGAATACGCCGTGCACCGCCGCCTGGAGGCGCGCTACAGCAAGCCTTATGCGCGCTGAGTTTTTAGTTAAATAAGCCTTCAGCGCATATTCCACCTGCGCAAGTAGCTATTAAAACAGTAGCGATAGAAGTTGCGCCAGCGATTGCCGCTGCTGCCCCTGCGCGTCAAAGTTGTCCGCCGTCAGCCATTGGTTGAAGGCCGCCCGCAGTACCGGCCATTCGGTGTCGATGATGGAAAACCAGGCGGTATCGCGGTTGCGCGCCTTGGTCACCACGGCCTGGCGGAAGATGCCCTCGTACTGGAAACCCAGCCGCTTGGCCGCCACCATCGACGGCGCGTTCAGGCTGTCGCACTTCCACTCAAAGCGCCGGTAGCCCAGGCTGTCGAAGGCGTACTGCATCAGCAGAAACTGCGCCTCGGTGGAGATGGGTGTGCGTTTGAGCAGCGGCGAGAACGCCACAAAACCCACCTCGATCACGCCATTCGCAGGGTCCATGCGCATCAGCGCCAGGGTGCCCACGGCGCGCTCGGTGCGCAGGTCGATTACCGCGTAGTGGAGGAAGCCCGGGGCCACAGCCGCCTGGGTAGCATGCGCGCGGTAGTCGGCCAGCGTGGCAAACGGGCCCACCGGCATGTAGGTCCAGTCGCGGCCGTCTGGTGCCTGGCTGTAGGCGCTGAACAGGTCGTCGGCGTAGCGCGCGGCATCCAGCGGCTCCAGGCGGCAGAACCGGCCAGGAATCGTGCTGGGTGTGGGCAGGGCGCGGGCCGTCCAGGCGGGCAGGGCATCGCCGATGGGCTGGTCGTAGGTATTGGTGATGGGCATGGTGCGGTCCAGGGTGTGTAGGGGCTAAAGTTACGCCATCCGTGGCTGCATGAAAAGTGCCACAACCCTCACATTTCATGGTGCCATGATGACCATCCACGCCTTGTTTGACACCCCGCTGGACAAAGACAGCGCCGCCGCGCCCCTGCAGCGGCAGTTGCACCACCGCCTCAAAACAGCCATTTTGGACAGCCGCCTGGCCCCTGGCAGCCGCCTGCCTGCTTCGCGCGGCCTGGCCAAGGTGGTGGCCATTTCGCGCAACACCGTCACTGCCGCCTACGAGTACCTGGCGGCAGAAGGCTATGTGCAGCAAGACCGCCAGGGCACGCGGGTGGCGGCCTTGTCCAATGCCAGCCGCACGGCGCGGCCACGCACCGTGCGCGAGCCCGCAGCGCCCCCGGTCACCGCGTGGCGGCTGGCGCAGATCCGCCCCACCGCGCCGCCCACCGCCACCGGCAACGCCTTGCGCCCGGGCATCCCGGCGCTGTCGCACTTTCCGCTGGCGGCTTGGCGGCGCGCCTGCGACCAGGCCATCCGCCGTGCGGGTTCTTCCGCTTTGGGCTACGGCGACCCGGTGGACGAGCCCGCGCTGCGCACCGCCATCGCCCGGCACCTGGCCGTAGCACGCGGCGTGCGCTGCGCGCCGGAGCAAATCGTGATCACCGAGGGCGCGCAGGAAGCCCTGGCCCTGTGCGTGCGCCTGCTGTCCAACCCCGGCGACACCGCCTGGGTGGAAGACCCCGGTTACCGCGGTGCCCGGGTGGCGATGCAGGGCGGTGACCTGCGCATCCTGCCCCTGCGCGTCGATGCCGATGGCCTGGTCGCCACCGAGGCCGACTGGAAAACCCAGCCGCCGCGCCTGGTCTACACCACGCCCTCGCACCAGTACCCGGTGGGTGCCGTGCTCACGGTGGCGCGCCGCCTGGCCCTGATCGCCCAGGCCCGCGCCCACGGGGCCTGGATACTGGAAGACGACTACGACAGCGAATTCCGCCACGCGGGCGAACCGATAGGCGCGATGCAGGGCCTGGTGGCGCAGGCTCCGGTGCTGTACCTGGGCACCTTCAGCAAAACCATGTTCCCTTCCCTGCGCCTGGGTTTTCTGGTGCTGCCCGAGGCATTGCTGGCCCCCACCCACACCCCGCTGCAAGAGATGCTGCGTGGCGGCCACCGCTTTGAGCAACTGGCCATGGCCGAATTCATAGCAAGCGGCCAGTTCAGCCGCCACCTGGGCCGCATGCGCCGCCTCTACCGCGACCGCCAGCAGGCCCTGCGCGAGGCCCTGACCCAGCACCTGGGCGTGCCCCACAGCATCGAAGGCGGCCACTGCGGCCTGCACCTCACCGTGCGCCTGCCTGTGGACTACCCCGACGCGGCCATCGCCCAGGCCGCCCAGCGTTACGGCATCGCCCCCACCGCGCTGTCCGGCTTTGCGCTGCAACCGCAGTCGCAAGACAACGGCCTGGTGCTGGGCTACGGCAACACCTCGGCCGAGCTGTTTGCGCCGCTGGTGCAGCGGTTGGGGGCGCTGGCGCGTGAGGCGCAGGCGTAGTCGATTGCTATAGTTACAGTAGCTGCTTGCGTAGATGGAATATGCGCTGGCGGCCTATTTTTTATAAATTTGTGTTTTACAGCCGCGCCAGACCCAGCGCTGCAGCTTGCCGGTCCATCTCTTTCATGCCCGCGTAGGCGGCGGCATCCACCACTTTAAACCCGCCGATCAACAACTGCGCCCGCGTCGTAGCCAAGGCGGGGTCGGCCATCGTCCGGTGCAGGCTCTGGCGCAGCAAGGCCAGCAACGCAGGCGGGGTGCCCAGGGCGGTGATCAGTGGCGTGCCCGGAGCCGACGCGGTGCGGCCCAGAATGCGGATGCCGTCCACGGCCTCGGGCTGGAAGCGCTGAAACTGGGCGTAGCTGATGCAGTCGATGGCCGCGATATCCGCCTGCCCGCTGCACACCAGGGCCAGCGAATCGACGTGCGCGCCCGAGGCGATGGTCCGCGCAAAGAGTTGCCCGCCCACCGCCAGCGGAGCCACCATGTCGCGCAGGCTGCGGTAACCCGACTGCGAATCGCTGGAGTTGTAGGCCGCTACTCGGTTGCGAAACGCGGCCAGGCTGCTGCTGGGGTCGTCGGCGCGGCACACTAGGTGGCTGCTGTAGTGGATGCCGTCGCAGCCCGGTACGGTGTAGCGGAACGCGCCGACCAGTTGCACTTTGGCCTCCAGCGCGTCCACCATCTGGTAGCCGCAGCATTGGCTCAGCAGCAGATCGGGCCGCAGCCAGTGGGCGGTGAGGTCGGCGTTGGTGGGGATACTGAGTTCTGCAGGCACGTCAGCTACACCCGCCTGGCGCAGGTACTGGGCGATGCTGTGCCATAGCGCGGTATTGCCTGCCGGGTGGGACAGGTACATGGGGAGGGCGGCGATCATGGGGGGATATGCTATTAAAAAAAGAGCTGCCTGCGCCTGTGGAATAAGCATAGAGGGGCTAAACGATATGAAAATTAAATCGCATGTTAATCCGTCCCATATGAAAGATTCTTTGACTTGCACCTCTTTATATTAAAGAGTGCTTTAATAACGAGGTACTGAATACAAGCTATCTTTAAAATGAAACGCACCTCTGGCAACTATGTCACCTCCACCACGTCGGGTGAGTCTGTGCATGCCTTTGTGCCGTACCCGCTGCCGCCTGCCGCACCCGCGTTGGCGTTGGAAGGATTTTTCGAGAATAACAACCGGGCCGAGCTGGCCCTGGCGCGCCTGTCCGGGGTGTCGGGGCTGGTGCCCTCGGTGGATTGGCTGCTGTACAGCGCCATCCGCAAAGAGGCTTTGCTCACCTCGCAAATCGAGGGCACCCAGGCCACATTGACCGATTTGTTCGACGAAGAGGCGGGCATCAAAGTAGGCAACACCGACGATGTCGAAGAGGTCACCAACTACCTGCGCGCCTTTCGCTACGTGCAAGACAATTTGCGCGACCCGCGCGGGCTGCCGATCAGCGTGCGCCTGCTGTGCGAGGCCCACCGCCTGCTGCTCGATGGCGTGCGCGGGGCGGGCAAGCAGCCTGGAGAGTTGCGGCGTTCGCAAAACTGGATCGGCGGCACCCGCCCGGGCAACGCCGCGTTTGTACCGCCACCGGCCGACCAGGTGGCCCGTTTGATGGGCGAGCTGGAGCAATTCATCCACAGTGCGCCGCCGGGTCTGCCGCCGCTGGTGAAGATGGCCCTGGTGCATGCCCAGTTTGAAACCATCCACCCGTTTCTGGACGGCAATGGCCGCATCGGCCGCTTGCTGATTGCCGCGCTGCTGGAGCATTGGGGCATGCTGGCCGAGCCACTGATGTACCTCAGCGGCTACCTCAAGCAACACCAGGCAGAGTACTACCGCCGCCTGTCCATCGTGCGCAGCGAGGGCGACTGGGAAGCCTGGATCGCGTTTTTTCTGGAGGGCGTGGCTGTGGCCGCCGCCGATGCCGAACGCAACATCATCGCCATCGCCAGCCTGGTCGCCACCGACCGCCGCCGCCTGCTGGCCGCACCCAAGGCGGGCTCTGCCAGCTACCGCTTGTTTGAGCTGCTGCCCATGATGCCGCGCTTCACCATAGAGCGCGTGCGCAAGGCCCTGGATACCAGTTTCCCTACCGCGAATGCTGCGGTGCAGGTGCTGGAGGAGTTGGGCATCGTGGCGGAGCTTACGGGGCAGAAAAAGAACCGGAGTTACAGCTACCAGGGGTATGTGGAGCTGCTGACGGGGTGATATAGGTCGCTTGCTTTGCGTTCAACAGTTGCTATGACGGAGATTTCACCTAGGGGTCACACTCCTTATCGCTAGGTGCCACTTTTGAAGTGGTTGAGGTATTGTTAGTAGCCTGATGCAACGTCAAGCATTAACTGGAGCATAAGTACGGACCCAGGTGTAATTTTGTCTTCGTCTATTTCTGCTCCATCGTAATCAGGATCCGTTGTGATATCCACGTTGACAATCCATCAGATTCCAATTTTCCTCAAGAGCGCCACAGCGTCATCGAAGCGCTCTTTAAGACCATGATTCACGCCGTTGAAGACTAACGCTGGAAGGCCGTGTGCGATTGCGTTTCGTGCCGTTTTGATACGTTCAAACGACTCCAAGTCTCAGGGCGTGATTGCGCCACTCTTTTCTAACCAAGCTAAAGACGCATATAGCGCGCTCTTATTTCGGTCCAGCACGCGGCGCTGGTAGTCTGGACTGATAGTTGCACCGGTAGCATCAAAGCCAATCGAATAGTAGTCACGAAGCTTCTGGACGATCGAGTCTTTGAGCAATTCAAATGCAATGATGAAAAGGGAAGCGGAAACCAGTCGCTCGCGAGTGACCTCTGGCGAAAGAAATTGCTCCCAACTGTTGTGCGTAGACATAAGGCTTAATTTTGTTGTACTGAAAGACCGTATTTGACTCGGCGACGTGCCGACGGCTGATTCATTGCCATTGCCCGTTTATCTTCACGCATTTATCTTCACCCCACCGCCAACGCCCCCCCACAAGCAAACCCACTCGCCCAAGCCCACTGGAAGTTATACCCCCCCAGCCATCCCGTCACGTCCACCACCTCCCCAATGAAAAACAACCCAGGCTGCTTCGACTCCATCGTCTGGGACGACAAGTCCCGTGTGTCCACACCTCCCGCAGTGACCTCGGCCTTTTTGTAGCCTTCCGACCCGTTGGGGGTCAGCTCCCAGCGGGCGAGCTTTTCGGCCAACTGGGCCAGGGCTTTGTCGGTGGCATCGCCAATGGGTTTTTGCCAGGCGGGATCTTGGCCGGCCCAGGCATCGGCCAGACGGGACGGGACCAACTGCGCCAGTTCGTTGGCGATCAGCTTGCGCGAAGTGGCTTTGGCGCGGGCCAGGGCAGGGGGCAGATCGACCTCGGGGGCCAGGTTGAGGCGTATGGGCGTGCCTTCGCGCCAGTAGCTGGAGATTTGCAGCACGGCCGGGCCGCTCAGGCCCCGGTGGGTGAACAGCAGGTCTTCCAGGAAGGCGGTTTTGGTTTTCTTGGCACCCACCTCGATCTGTACCGGCAGCGCCAGGCCGGACAGGTGGGCGTAGGGGGCCCAGGCTTCGCTGTCGAAGGTCAGCGGCACCAGGGCCGGGCGGGGGGTGACCATGCGCAGGCCGAACTGTTGGGCGATGCGGTAGCCAAAGTCGGTCGCGCCGATCTTGGGGATGGACAGGCCGCCGGTGGCGACCACGATCTGCGGCGTGGTGATTTGGCCATGGCTGCTATCAATGGTGTAGCTACTTGCGCTGATACCGTCTGCGCTAGAGGCCGAAAAAGCTATATTTTTGACGCTGCAGGGCTGCCAGCGGGTGACGTTGCCTGCCGCGCATTCGGCCAGCAGCATGGTGATCAGGTCTTCGGCACTGCGGTCGCAGAAAAGTTGGCCTTTGTGCTTTTCGTGGAACGAGATGCCGTGCCTTGTCATCAGCGTGGTGAAGTCCTTGGGCGTGTAGCGGCTGAGGGCGCTGCGGCAGAAGTGCGGGTTTTCGCTGAGGAAGTTGGCGGGGGTGACGTCCTTGTTGGTGAAGTTGGCGCGGCCACCGCCGGAGATGCGGATTTTCTCGGCCACTTTCTCGCTGTGGTCGATGACCAGCACCTTCAAACCGCGTTGTCCGGCAATCCCGGCACAGAACAAACCGGCAGCGCCTGCGCCGATGACGACGACATCAAAGTTATGCATTAAATCGGCCTCTAGCGCTTGTATTACCTACGTGGGTAGCTATGAAATTCATTGTTTGGCTCCTAATGCTTTGGCGCGGGCCTGGGTATCGGCCAGGGCTTGGGCATCGGGCGCGGCCTGCGTCGGCCAGCCTTGCAGGTGGGTTTGCACGATCTGACTCAAGGCGGTGATCCAGTCGGCCTCACCGTTCAGGCAGGGGATGTAGTGAAATTCTTTGCCGCCCGCGTTCAGGAAAGCGGTTTTGCCTTCCATGGCGATTTCTTCCAGGGTTTCCAGGCAGTCGCTGGTGAAGCCGGGGCAGACCACGTCCACGCGCTTCACGCCCGCCTTGGCTATGGCAATCAGGCTGGGCTCGGTGTAGGGCTCCAGCCATTTGGCGCGGCCCAGGCGCGACTGGAAGGTGAGCTTGTACTGGTCTTTGGTCAGGTCGAGTGCGTTGGCCAGCAGGCGGGCGGTTTTCTGGCATTCGCAGTGGTAGGGGTCGCCCAGCTGCAGGGTGCGCGCGGGCACGCCGTGGAAGCTCATCACCAACTGGTCGGGCCGGCCATGCTGCTGCCAGTGGCTGCGGATGCGGCGGGCCAGGGCGGCGATGTAGCCGGGGTCGTCGTGGTAGCGGTTGACGAAGCGCAGCTCGGGGATGTTGCGGGTCTGGCGCGCCCAGTCGTACACCGCGTCGAACACGCTGGCGGTGCTGGTGGCCGAATACTGCGGGTAGGCGGGCACGATGAGCACGCGGGTCACGCCATTGGCCTTGAACTTGTTGAGCTGATCGGCGATGGACGGGCTGCCGTAGCGCATGGCGTAGTCCACCTGCACCCGGTGGCCGCGCTCGCCCAGCCAGCCTTGGAGCAGGGTGGCCTGCTGGGCCGTGCCGGTGCGCAGCGGCGAGCCCTGCGGAGTCCAGATGCTGGCGTATTTGGCGGCCGACTGCTTGGGGCGGGTGCGCAAAATGATGCCGTGCAGGATCACGTTCCAGATGATTTTGGGGATTTCGATGACGCGGTGGTCGCTGAGGAACTGCGCCAGGTAGCGCCGCACCGCTGTGGGCGTGGCCGCGTCGGGCGTGCCCAGGTTGCAGTACAGCACGCCGGTGCGGGCGGTCTGGGCGTGGTTAAAAGGGGGTTCTGGCTTGAAGGGAGAAGCAAATAAGGGCATGGCGGTATTCTCCCGTACCTATGCTGAACACTTACTCCATCCAAGCCATATCCCTCGACCTGGACGACACCCTGTGGCCTGTCTGGCCCGCCATCGAGCGGGCCGAGGCCACGCTGCTGCAGTGGCTGGGCGACTTTGCCCCGGCCACCGCTGCGCGCTACCCCAGCACGCTGGCGCTGCGGGCGGTGCGCGAGCAGCTGGAGGCCGAGCGGCCCGATCTGCTGCACGACCTGAGCGCGCTGCGCCGCGAATCCATCCGCCTGGCACTCAAGCTGTCGGGCGACAACCCGGCGCTGGCCGAAGACGCTTTTGAGGCCTTTTTTGCCGCCCGCCAGCGCGTGGACTTCTACCCCGATGCCCTGCCTGCGCTGGCCCGGCTGGCGGCGCGCTACCCCCTGGTGGCCCTGAGCAACGGCAACGCCGACGTGCACCGGGTGGGCATCGGCCACCTGTTCCACGCGGCCGTGAGCGCGCGCGAATTTGGTGTGGCCAAGCCCGATCCGCGCATCTTCCACGCCGCCGCCAGTGCTGCCCAGGTGGCCCCGCACCAGGTGCTGCACGTGGGCGACGACCCTTTGATGGACGTGGTGGGCGGTGTGAACGCAGGCATGCAGACCGTGTGGGTGAACCGTGCTGGCCACACCTGGGACCACCCCGTCCAGCCGCATCTGCACGTGGTGGAGCTGGGTGCGCTGTGCCTGGTGCTGGGGATTTAAAAAATTTAGATAAAAAGTGCTTTTAGCGCAATAGGCAATTACACAAGTAGCTATCAAATAGATAGTTTTTGTGCCCAAGCCAGCGGCGTTTTTTCCTACACACAGGACATGGCTTGGCTGACGTACAAGCCACGCTCTCCGCAGGAAGATGGAATCACTTGCCGAGCCGCCGACCAAAAGGCACCAGGCGGATCGGATTCCATTCCCATTCCTGAAGGAGTATTTGTATGTTGAACCAAAACGACCCCACCCTTGGCCTGCTCGGCGGCCTGGCCATTCCCCCGGTGCCCACGGCGGCGGTGGATGCTGAATTGCCAATGCACAACGACGACGTGATCGCTACCTTGAACCTGCTGATCGAAACCTGTTGTGACGGGGAATATGGCTTCAAAGCCTGTATTGAACGCACCAAGGCTTCCAACTTGCAAACCGTATTTGCCGAGCGCATGCGGGATTGCGCCAGCTCTGCCGCCGAACTGGCCAACGAGGTGGTGCGCTTAGGCGGCACGCCCGAGGACAGCGGCACCGTCAGCGGTACGGTGCACCGGGGCTGGGTGGCTGTGCGCGAGATGCTGACCGGCGACGATGGTGACGACTTGGCCGTGCTGGAAGAGTGCGAGCGCGGCGAAGACATCGCCTTGGGCCGTTACCGCAAGGCGCTGCAGGAGGCCTTGCCGCTGGACATCCAGGGCATCGTGGCGCGCCAGATGCGGGGTGTGCAGAAGAACCACGACACGATCAAGTCGCTGCGCGACGACCACAAGCCCCAACGCTGACACCTTTCGGTCAGCGGCATCCCGCACCCTCTTTCCGTGGTGGCGCGGGGTGGCTATGGCCTTCAACACCACAGCGCGGTTTTTTCGGGTCGTGTATGATGTGTATCATGCGGAATGCAAAACCCAGTGTTAGAACATCGGCCAAAAAGGCCTCCCACGAGCGCATCGTGTCTGCCGCAGCGCGGGCGATCCGCCGCAGCGGCTACGGCGGTACCGGCGTGGCCGACATCATGAAGGAGGCGGGCCTGACCCATGGTGCCTTCTATGCCCACTTTGCGTCGCGCGAGGCCATGCTGGCGGAAGCCGCAGGGCGGGCATGCGCAGAGTCCGCTACCGTTGCGGCAGAGGTGGTCGCCAGCGCGCCCCCTGCGCAGGCCTTGGCATCCATGCTGCATGCCTACCTCTCGCGGGAACATCTGGTGCAGGTAGAGCAGGGGTGCCCGCTGGTGGCGCTGGGCTCGGAGACGGCACGCCAGGCCCCCGAAGTCCGCCAAGTGACCACCCGGCACATCAAGGCCATGGTCGATCTGGTCGCCCGCCAGTCGCCAGACTGGGGGCAGCCTGGCGCCCATGAGCACGCCCTCGTGACCGTCGCCACCATGGTGGGCACCTTGCTGCTGGCCCGTGCCGTTGACGAGCCCGCGATGGCAGACAGCCTGTGCGCGGCCGCCTTGAAGCATTTGAGCCCCGCCTGAAGCTGTAGATGCACGCCATTTTTTGCACGTCAAAAAATATGATGATCATCATACCAAGTAATTGAAGGAAAGCCACCATGGATAGGATGAAGAAAATTGCCCTCGTCACCGGGGCCTCCTCGGGCATTGGTGAAGCGACCGCGCAGTGCCTGTCCAGAGCGGGCTACACGGTGTACGGCACCAGCCGACGCGGCGACCAGCCAGGCCAGCGCCCGTTTGAGATGCTGCCCCTGGATGTGACCCAGGATGCGTCGGTCGACGCAGCGGTCCAGCAGTTGCTGCAGCGGGAAGGCCGCATTGATCTACTGGTCAACAACGCCGGTTTCGGGGTGGCTGCAGCCGCGGCAGAAGAGAGCTCGATGGCGCAGGCCCGGGCTATCTTCGACACCAATTTCTTCGGGATGGTGCGGATGGTCCGGGCCGTGGTGCCGCATATGCGCAGCCAAAAGGCGGGGCGCATCATCAACATCGGCTCGGTGCTGGGTTTTTTGCCCATGCCGTACATGGCGCTGTACTCCGCCACCAAGCACGCGGTGGCGGGCTATTCGGAAGCGCTGGACCATGAACTGCGCACGCTGGGCATCCGCGTCTCGGTGGTCGAGCCTGCCTACATTCACACGCCGTTTGATGCCAACCTGGTGCCCCCCGATGCGCCGCTGGACCTGTACCGCGACATCCGCGCGGGCGTGGAGAGGCGGGTCAAGGAGGTGCTGGTGGACGCAGACGGGCTGGAGGTGGTGGCCGACATGGTGCTGAAGGCCGCCATGGCAGCCCACCCCCAGATCCGCTACGCCCCGGGCCTGGCCCGCCGCATGCGCCTGCTGCGCAGGTTTGCGCCCGCCCGCGTGCTGGATGCCGGGGTGCGCAAAGACCTGCGGCTCGCGGCATAAGCGCCTGTGCCTCGTACAACACACACCCAAGGAAACCCCATGAAAGCATTTGTTCTTGAACGGTACGGCAAAAAGGGCGCGTTGCGCCTGGCCGACATGCCATAGCCCGAGCTGCGTGACGACGAGGTGCTGGTCCAGGTGCACGCCGCTGGCGTGAACCTGCTGGACTCCAAGATCCGCGACGGCGAGTTCAAGCTCATCCTGCCCTACCGCCTGCCCCTCATCTTGGGGCATGACGTGGCCGGGGTGGTGGTGCAGGTGGGCCCGCGTGTTCGGCAGTTCAAGCTGGGCGACGAGGTCTATGCGCGGACGGATGATTTTCGGATAGGGTCTTTCGCCGAATTCGTACCGGTCAAGGAGGCATCCTTGGCGCTCAAGCCCCAAAACCTCACCATGGAAGAAGCCGCCTCCATTCCTCTGGTAGCTTTGACAGCCTGGCAGGCTTTGGTCGAAAAGGCCCAACTGCAGAAAGGGCAGAAAGTCTTCATCCAGGCGGGCTCTGGCGGTGTCGGCACGTTGGCCATCCAGTTGGCCAAGCACCTGGGTGCAACCGTCGCCACCACTACGGGCACCAGCAACCTCGCGCTCGTCAAAAGCCTGGGTGCCGATGTCGCCATCGACTACAAGACGCAGGACTTTGAGGATGTCTTGCACGGCTACAACGTGGTGCTGAACAGCCAGGACGGCAAAACGCTGGCCAAATCCTTGCGCGTGCTCCAAAGCGGCGGCCAGCTCATCTCCATCTCCGGGCCGCCGGACCCCGCATTCGGCCAAAAAATTGGAGCGCCCGGGTTCGTGCGCTTGATCCTGCGGCTCTTGAGCGCAGGCATCCGGCGCAAGGCCCAGCGCCGTGAGGTGGACTACGCGTTCCTCTTTATGCGGGCGGATGGAAGCCAACTGGGCGAGATCACCCGCCTGATCGAGGCGGGGGCCATCCACCCGGTGGTGGACCGGGTCTTTGCCTTCGAACACACCAACGAGGCCCTGGCCTACGTTGCAACGGGCCGCGCCAAAGGCAAGGTCGTCATCAAAATGAAGTGAGCGCGAAAATGGCTGCCTGCGCTTATTCCATCAGCGTAACCAGCTACTGAATAGATAGCGTTCCCGCCATGCCGCTGCGCACTGCCCCCTCCAGTGTCGCCGGGTACGGCCCGTCCACATAGTCGCCGCAAGCCGTCAGGCCGGGAGCGATGTGTTGGGAGGGGCGCTGCAGCCCAGGGGTGCAGGCAAAGGTGGCGCGCTTTTCCACCACGGTACGCAGGGCTTGCAGGTCGGGCAGGGCCAACTGGGCGCGGCCTTGGGCGATGACCGGCTCTTCCAGCGTCTGCCGGTCGCCTTGGCTGGCGCTGGCCACAAACGCCAGCAGGCCCGCCGTGCCGCCGAGCTGGCCCCGGTCGAACACAAACTGCGCAGGGCCAGCCTTTAGCGACAACATGGGCTGGGAAAGTCGGGTGTCGCTGGTGGCGTAGACGGTGGCGATGGACTCGAATTGCAGGGCGTGGGCCTGCGCCAGCCAGGCGTCTGCTGGCACGCCGCTACTTTCTACCAGCCGGGTCGCCTCCCACGGTGGGCAGGCGAGCAGCACCTGGTCGAACACGGCACCATCGACTTGCCATTGCGCGCCCTGGGGTTGCAGGCTGAACACCCGGTGGCCCAGCGTGACGGTGGCCCCGCGGGATTCCAGCCAGCGTACGGCGGGGGTCGGAAAGAGGGCGCTCAGATCGACTTTGGGCAGCAGCAGGTTTGAACCGCCGGGGGCGCCGAACAGCGAATCCTGGATGACGCGCAGAAACACCTGGCCACTGGAGCGATTCGCGGGCGTGTTCAGCGCGGCCACGCACAGGGGCTCGATCAGTTCATCCACCACACGCGCTGTGAGTGTGGCGCACAGGTCGGCGACGGATTGTTGGGGGCGACACTGGAATCGTGCCAGCTGCCAACCGACTGCCGTGCGCAGCAGGCTAACCTTGTCGCGCCAGCCCCAACCGCGGGCTTGCAGGATGCCGACGAAGGCATCGAAAGGCGCGGGCAGGCTGGGCAAACGCAGGCCCTGACCATCGGGGAACAGCAGAGTCAGTGGCAGGCGCAGCAGGGCCTGGTCTACATCCACGCCCACCTCGCGCATCAGCCGCAAGGTGTCGGTGTACGCCCCGATCAAGATGTGCTGGCCATTGTCGAGTTCAGTGCCAAAAATGGCTCTAGCTCTACCGCCGACTGCACGAGATGCTTCAAAAACTGTAGCGTGGTGCCCGGCCTGGGTGGCGGTGACGGCTGCGGCCAGCCCGGCCCAGCCTGCGCCGATCACCGCAATCTTCATAGCTTGTTCAGTGCCTGGACTTTCCACGCCAGCCACAGCTTGCGCAGCGGGGTCAGGCTGACGCGTTGGTGCAGCACCTGGAAGTTGTCGGCCTCGATCTCGCGCAGCAGGGTGCGGTAAATGCTGGCCATCATCAGGCCGGGCTTTTGGGCACGGCGGTCGGCAGCGGGCAGCATGGCGAAGGCTTCTTCGTACAGGCCATGGGCGCGCTGGGCCTGGAAGCGCATCAGGGCGGTAAAGCGGTCGGAGTAGGTGCGCTTCAAGACTTCGTGGGCCTTCACGTCGAACTGCTGCAGCTCGTTGACCGGCAGGTAGATGCGGCCCATCAGCGCGTCTTCGCCCACGTCGCGGATGATGTTGGTGAGCTGGAAGGCTAGGCCCAGGGTGTGGGCGTACTGGGTGGTGGCGGGGTCGGTCTGGCCAAAGATGCGGGCCGAGACCTCGCCCACCACGCCTGCCACCAGGTGGCAGTAGCGCTGCAGGCCGGGGAAGTCGAGGTAGCGGGTTTGCTCTAGGTCCATGTGGCAGCCTTCGATGATGGCCTGCAGGTGGCGCTGCTCGATCTGGTAGTCGGCGGCCAGCGGCATCAGGGCTTTCATCACCGGGTGGGTGGGTTTGCCTGCATAGGCGTTGGCGACTTCGCCTTGCCACCAGGCCAGCTTGGTGCGGGCGACACCGGCATCGGCGGTTTCGTCCACCACGTCATCCACCTCGCGGCAGAAGGCATAGAAGGCGGTGATCGCGGCCCGGCGGGGCTTGGGCAGGAACAGAAAGGCGTAGTAGAAGCTGCTGCCAGAAGACGCAGCTTTGTTTTGGACGTATTGCTCGGGGGTCATAGGTTGTGGCTCACCCCCAGGCTTCAGCGCAAGCGCTTTTCGCCAATCCCCTTGCAGGGGGCAACACCAGCAGCCTGGCAAAGCCAGTTCTGCGGTGTTTCTGGACGGCGCTCGTTCTGCCTGCAAGAGGGGTTGGATGGTTGCGTAGTAGTTTGTGCATTGTTACATCCACAGTGCGCGCCACAGCATCACGGCCACGTCGGCTTTACGCACGGTGGGGCGGGTATGCCGGGTGGCGTAGCCCAGGGCTTCAATCTTGTCCAGAATGCGCAGGCCGCCTTGCACGACCAGGCGCAGCTCCCACCCCGCGCGGCCCGGTACGCGGTGCACCAGGGGCGCGCCGCTCAACATCAGGGCACGGGCCCAGGCCACGTTTTCCTGCATCAGACGGGTGAGGGCGGGGCTTTGGGGTTGCTGGGCCAGGGCGGCGGCATCCACACCATAGTGCTGGCTACGGTCTTGAGGCAGGTAGAAGCGCCCACGCGGCAGGTCCAGGCTCAGGTCTTGCCAGAAGTTGATAAGTTGCAGGGCGTTGCAAATGGCATCGCTATATTGCAGCGACTGCGCATCGTCTACTCCATACAAATGCAGCAGCAGGCGGCCTACGGGTGCGGCAGAGCGCTGGCAATAGTCCAGCAGCTCAGCGCGGTCGGCGTAGCCGGTTTCTTCATCTGTTTTGATGATGTCTTGCGTGAAGGCACTGAGCAGGTCGGCCAGCAGCGGCTCGGGCAGCTTCCAGGTGGCCATGGCGGCGTGCAAGGGGCCGAACACCTGGGGCCAGCGGCCGCTGGCGCTGCGGCCCGCCGCGGCGGCGGTCAGGTCGGCGCGGAAGGCGCTCAGGTCGGCCAGCCGCTGCGCAGCAGGTGCCGGGCCTTCGTCGGCAATGTCGTCTGCGGTGCGCGCAAACCAGTAGATGGCGGCGATGGGCGGGCGCAGATGGGCAGGACACAAGACCGATGCCACCGGAAAATTTTCATAGTGGTCCACCGTTTGTGGGGTAGCATTTTGTTTCAAGGTGGGGAGTGCGTTCACGCCGGGATTGTCGCTTGACAAGCTTTACCCGTTCTTCTAGATTACTAACCCGCTAGTCAGTAACAATGGCGGTTACAGTTTTTTGCCGTTTTACGACTTTTGCAGTGCCCATGTGTTGGGTCTATGGTCCGCGACCCGGACACTGCGCCAGTCCCATTTTCTTAGGCTTGCTATGTCATACCAATTTTCGTTGCCGCCCAGCGTGCGTCCCCTGTTCCGTGCCAGCATGTGCTGTATCGGGGTGGTGGCGGTGCTGGCAGCATGTTCCAAGCCTGAGCCTGTGCCTGAGCCTATTCGTGCCGTCAAGGTGTTGACCGTGGCCCCCAGTGGCATGCTGGCTACCCTGGAATTTGCCGGTGAAGTGCGGCCGCAGGCCGAGTCGGCGCTGGGCTTTCGGGTGGCGGGCAAGATCATGCAGCGCCAGGCCGAGCTGGGCCAGCGTGTCAAGGTCGGCCAGGTGCTGGCGCAACTCGACCCTAAAGATTACCAGTTGGCCGCCGATGCGGCCCGCGCGCAACTGGCCTCGGCGGCCACCAACCGCGATCTGGCCAGTGCTGACTACAAGCGCTACAAAGAGCTGAAAGAGCAGAACTTCATCAGCGGTGCCCAGTTGGAGCAACGTGATAGCGCTCTGAAGTCGGCGCAGGCGCAGGTGCAACAGGCGCAGGCCCAGCTCTCGTCGCAGAGCAACCAGGCGGCGTACACGCGGCTGGTGTCGGATGTGGCCGGTGTCGTCACCGCCATTGCTGCCGAGCCCGGCCAGGTGGTGGCGGCCGGCACGCCGGTGGTGCGCGTGGCCCGCGATGGTGCCCGGGACGTGGTGTTTGTGGTGCCGGAAGACCGGGTGGCCGCAGTCACGCTGGGCTCGGCCGTGGAAGTACGGGTGTGGGCCAGCAAGACTTCGCTGGAAGGCAAGGTGCGCGAGGTGGCGGCCAGTGCCGACCCGGTGACGCGCACTTTCCAGGTGAAGGTGGCCATTGATGAAAAAACTGCGCCTGCCCTGGGCACTACGGTGAGTGTGCTGCCGCAGGCGCTGAGCCACGCAGGCACGCCGGTCATCAAGCTGCCGACCAGCGCGCTCAAGCAGGAGGCCAATGGCAAGACGGCCGTGTGGCTGGTAGACCCGGCCACGATGACGGTCAAGTCCCAGCCGGTGGTGGTGGCCACGGCAGACGGCAACGAGACCGTGATTGCCAGCGGCTTGCAACCCGGCATGCAGGTGGTATCCGCTGGGGTGCATGTGCTAGCCGAGGGACAAAAAGTCTCTATTTTTCAGTCAAAACCGACGCCATCGCAGCCCGCACCTGCATCGGTAGCTACTGAAAATGTAGCGCCACCCGTAGCTGCATCTGCTGCACAGTGAGTTTCTGATGACGCAACCCCATACCCCTGACCAGCTCAAGCCAGGCTTTAACCTTTCCAAATGGGCGCTGGAACATCCTGCGCTGACCCGCTACCTGCTGGTGGTGCTGATGGTGATGGGCTTTGCCGCCTATTTCCAGCTCGGCCAGGATGAAGATCCGCCGTTTACCTTCCGTGTCATGGTGGTTAAAACCTTCTGGCCGGGTGCCACTGCCCAGCAAGTGGCCGAGCAGGTCACCGACAAGCTGGAGCGCACCCTGCAAGAGGTGCCGTACGCGGACAAAATCCGCAGCTATTCCAAGCCCGGCGAGTCGCAGATCATTTTTCAGGTCAAGGACTCCATCAAAGGCAGCGAAGTCGCCAACCTCTGGTACGTGGTGCGCAAGAAGATTGGCGACATGGCGTACACCTTGCCGCCGGGCGTGCAAGGGCCGTTTTTCAACGACGATTTTGGTGACGTGTACGGCGTGATCTACGCGCTGGAGTCTGATGGCTTCAGCAATGCCGAGCTAAAGGTGTTTGCCGACGATGTGCGCCAGAAGCTGCTGCACGTGCCCGATGTGGGCAAGGTCGAGCTGTTTGGCGTGCAAGACGAAAAAGTGTATGTCGAGGTATCGCAAAAGCGCCTGGCCCAACTCGGTCTGGACCTGAACCAGGTACTGACCCAGCTGGGCCAGCAAAACGCGGTGGAAAGTGCCGGTACGGTGCAAACCCCGCTGGACGTGGTGCAGGTGCGGGTGGCGGGGCAGTTCCAAACGGTGGAGCAACTTAAAGCCATGCCGATCCGGGGGGCCAGCAGCACGACGGCCGGGGCGGGCCAATTGCGGCTGGGTGACATCGCCGTGATCACCCGGGGCTACATCGATCCGCCGAGTGTGAAGGTGCGCTTCCAGGGCAAGGAAGTGATTGCTTTGGGGGTGTCGATGGCCAAGGGCGGCGACATCATCACCTTGGGCAAGGCCATGGACGCCATGGCGCTGCAGATCGGCAATAGTCTGCCCGCCGGGGTCAAACTGGTGCAGGTGCAAGACCAGCCAAAAACGGTGAGCACCTCGGTGAACGAATTCATCCACGTGTTGATCGAGGCGGTAGCCATCGTGCTGGCGGTCAGCTTTATCAGCCTGGGTTTGCACAAACGGCCGGGCAAGAATCCTTTCTGGCGCAGCTACACGCTGGACATGCGGCCTGGTTTGGTGGTGGGCATCACGATTCCGCTGGTGCTGGGCGTGACCTTCCTGGGCATGTGGTACTGGGGCATTGGTCTGCACAAGATTTCGCTGGGCTCGCTGATCATTGCGCTGGGCCTGTTGGTGGACGACGCCATCATCGCCGTGGAAATGATGGTGCGCAAAATGGAAGAGGGCTACGACAAGGTGCGTGCCGCCACTTTCGCCTACGAGATCACCGCCATGCCCATGCTGACCGGCACGCTGATCACAGCGGCGGGCTTTTTGCCTATCGGCCTGGCCAAGTCCACCACCGGTGAATACACCTTTGCGATTTTTGCCGTGACGGTGCTGGCCTTGTTGCTGAGCTGGATCGTGTCGGTGTACTTTGTGCCCTACCTGGGCGTACTGCTGTTGAAGCCGCCGCCGCATGCCAAGGTGCTGCCTAATGGCACGCCGGGCGATGGGCCAGGAGATGGGCCGGTGCATGGGCATGACACCTTCGATACCCCGTTTTACAAGCGGTTTCGCCGCCTGGTGGGCTGGTGTGTGCTGCACCGCTGGATCACCATTGCCCTGACTTTGCTGATTTTCGCGCTGGGCATTGTGGGCATGGGCAAGGTGCAGCAGCAGTTTTTCCCAGACTCCAGCCGACCGGAAATTCTGGTGGACTTGTGGTTCCCCGAGGGCACTTCTTTTGAGGCCAACGATGCCACCGCCAAGTTGATCGAGGCTCGCTTGCTGAAAGACCCTGGTGTCAGCTCCGTCGTGTCCTGGGTCGGGTCGGGTGTACCCCGGTTCTTCTTGCCGCTGGACCAGGTGTTCCCTCAGACCAATGTGTCGCAGTTGATTGTGATGACCAAGGACCTGAAGGCGCGGGACGTTTTGCGCAACAAACTGCCCGCGCTACTGGCCACCGAGTTCCCTGACGTCCGCGGGCGCGCCAAGCTCTTGTCTACCGGCCCGCCGGTGCCGTATCCGGTGCAGTTCAGGGTGATTGGCACCGACCCCGCCGTCTTGCGTTTGCGTGCTGACGAGGTTAAGGCCTTGATGCGTAAGAGTGCCAATACCCGGGGCGTGAACGACAACTGGAACGAGTCGGTCAAGGTCATGCGCCTGGAGTTGGACCAGACCAAGGCGCGTGCGCTGGGTGTCACCAGCCAATCGATTGCACAGGCTGCCAAAACCATTTTGAGCGGTACCACGGTGGGCCAGTTCCGCGAGAACGACAAGCTCATCGACATCGTTCTGCGCCAGCCGCTAGACGAGCGTAGTGCCATTACCGATATCGGCAATGCGTATCTGCCCACCGCCTCGGGGCAGTCGATTCCACTGCTGCAAATTGCCAAGCCGGTGTTTGACTGGGAACCCGGTGTGATGTGGCGCGAAAACCGCGACTACGCCATCACCGTGCAGGCCGACATCACCGAAGGCTTGCAAGGGGCCACCGTGACGAACGAGTTGCTACCCTCCCTGAAAACCTTGGAAGCCCAGTGGGCCAGCAAAGGCATGAGGGCTTACCGCATTGAAGTGGCTGGCGCGGTGGAGGAGAGCAGCAAGGGCTCCGCATCCATCGCCGCGGGCATCCCCATCATGCTGTTCCTCACCTTCACTTTGCTAATGCTGCAACTGCAGAGCTTCAGTCGGGCCATGCTGGTGTTCTTGACCGGCCCGCTGGGCATTGCCGGGGTGGCCGGAGCCCTGATCCTGCTGGGCCGCCCGTTTGGCTTCGTGGCACTGCTGGGGGTAATTGCGCTGATGGGCATGATCCAGCGCAATTCGGTGATCTTGATCGACCAGATCGAGCACGAACGTGCCCGTGGCGTGCCCACTTGGGATGCGATCGTGGAGTCGGCCGTGGGGCGTCTGCGCCCGATTGTGTTGACCGCGGCTGCTGCCGTGTTGGCCATGATTCCGTTGTCGCGCTCGGTGTTCTGGGGGCCGATGGCCGTGGCCATCATGGGCGGCCTGATCGTGGCTACGGTACTGACTCTGCTGGCTTTGCCCGCCATGTACGCGGCCTGGTTCCGGGTTCGGCGCGACTCTCGCTGAGCCCCTGGTTAGCCCGTACGGAATCTGGTCCGCGAGCACGCTAAAATAGCGGGCTGACTGATTTCACACAAACGGTCTTGGCATAGCACCCAAGACCGTTTGTTAGTTCTGAATCTGCGCGGGTGGCGAAATTGGTAGACGCACCAGGTTTAGGTCCTGACGTCCGCAAGGATGTGGGGGTTCGAGTCCCCCCCCGCGCACCACACTTTTTTATACGAGACCGAGACCAAGATGGCAGTTACTGTTGAAACCCTTGAAAAGCTGGAACGCAAAATCACGCTGTCCCTGCCTGTGGATGTGATCCAGAACGAAGTGGCTACCCGTCTCAAGAAGATGGCCCGCACCGTCAAAATGGACGGCTTCCGTCCAGGCAAAGTGCCCATGAACGTGGTTGCCCAGCGCTACGGTTATTCGGTCCACTACGAAGTGATGAACGACAAGGTAGGCGAGGCTTTTGCCGTGGCCGCCAACGAAGCCAAGCTGCGTGTCGCAGGCCAGCCCCGCATCAGCGAAAACGAAACCTCGCCCGAAGGCCAAATGGCTTTTGACGCGATCTTTGAAGTCTTTCCCGATGTCAAGATTGGTGACCTGAGCACCGCCGAAGTCGAAAAGATTACTACCGCAGTGGACGATGGCGCGATCGACAAAACCGTCGAAATCCTGCGCAAGCAGCGCCGTACCTTTGCCCAGCGCGCACTCGAAGCTGCTGCTGAAGACGGTGACCGCGTGACGGTGGACTTCGAAGGCAAGATCGACGGCGAAACCTTCGAAGGCGGCAAAGCCGAAGCTTTCCAGTTCCTGGTTGGCGAAGGTCAGATGCTGAAAGAATTTGAAGATGCTGTGCGCGGCATGAAGTCCGGCGAAAGCCGCACCTTCCCGCTGGCATTCCCGGCCGATTACCACGGCAAAGACGTGGCTGGCAAGCAAGCTGACTTCATGGTCACCGTGAAGAAGATCGAAGCTGCGCACCTGCCCGCCGTGGACGAAACCTTGGCCAAGTCGCTCGGTATTGCAGATGCTACGGTCGAAGGCCTGCGCGCCGATATCCGCAAGAATCTGGAACGCGAGGTCAAGTTCCGCGTGCTGGCTCGCAACAAGCAAGCCGCCATGGACGCGTTGGTGTCCAAGTCGGAACTCGATCTGCCCAATTCCAGCGTGCAAACCGAGTTGAACCGCTTGGTCGAAGGTGCGCGTGCTGATTTGAAGCAGCGCGGCATCAAGGATGCGGACAAGGCCCCGATCCCTGACGACATCTTCCGCCCACAGGCCGAGCGCCGTGTGCGATTGGGTCTGGTCGTGGCCGAGCTGGTGCGTAGCAATGCGCTGCAAGCCACCACGGAGCAAATCAAGGCCCACATCGAAGAGCTGGCTGCCAGCTACGAAAAGCCTACCGATGTGGTCCGCTGGTACTACAGCGACAACCAGCGCCTGGCAGAAGTTGAAGCCATCGTGATCGAAAGCAATGTCACCGAATTCGTCCTGGGCAAAGCCCAAGTGGTGGAAAAGGCGGTTGTGTTTGACGAGCTGATGGGTCAGAACTGAAGATTTTGAATTTTTAAAACAATGGGGTTGGTGTGTGGATTGAACTCCTGCGCACCAGCCCCATTTGTTTTGTCTAAAGTAACATCTATTCAACCTTCGGAGTCACCTCATGTACAAAAACCAAGCTGACAGCATCCCGTTCGGCGCTTACGATTCATTGCAAACCGAGGCTCTAGGGCTGGTGCCCATGGTGATTGAGCAGTCCGGTCGTGGCGAGCGTTCTTATGACATTTACTCGCGTTTGCTCAAGGAGCGCGTGATTTTTCTCGTCGGCCCGGTGGAAGACTACATGGCCAACCTGGTGGTGGCACAGTTGCTTTTCCTGGAAAGCGAAAACCCGGACAAAGACATTTCGCTCTACATCAATTCGCCAGGCGGTTCGGTCAGTGCAGGTTTGGCTATTTTCGACACCATGAACTTCATCAAACCCGATGTGTCCACGCTGTGCACTGGCATGTCGGCCAGCATGGGTTCTTTCTTGTTGGCTGCGGGTGCCAAAGGCAAGCGCTTTGCACTGCCGAATTCCAGCATCATGATCCACCAGCCCTCGGGTGGTGCGCGCGGTATGGCGAGCGATATTGAAATTTCGGCCCGAGAAATTCTTAAGACCCGCGAGCAGCTCAACAAGATCTATGCTGAGCGCACAGGCCAGCCCGTGGAAAAAATTGCGCGCGACATGGAGCGCGACTATTGGCTGTCAGCCAACGAAGCAAAAGAGTATGGCTTGGTAGACCAAGTCATCGCTAAACGTACTTAAGCCTAAAAATAGGCGGCTAACAAGCCCATAACGGCGTTTTCTGCAACAGAAAGCGCCGTTTTTATTTGGTTATCATTCAGTAACGACTGAAAAGGCATTCCTCCCATGGCCGAGAAAAAAGGCTCCTCCAGCGAAAAAACCCTGTACTGCTCCTTCTGCGGCAAAAGCCAGCACGAAGTAAAAAAGCTGATTGCAGGGCCCTCGGTGTTTATTTGCGACGAATGCATCGACCTGTGCAACGACATCATCCGTGATGAGTTGCCCGCAGGTACCGAAGCCCGCGATGCCGGTGCCGCACTGCCCACACCGGTAGATATCAAGAACAACCTGGACAATTACGTCATTGGCCAGGAAGTGGCCAAACGTACGTTGGCGGTTGCGGTGTACAACCACTACAAGCGTCTGCGGCACAAAGAAACCGCAAAAAAGGACGAGATCGAGCTCACCAAGAGCAACATTCTCTTGATCGGTCCGACCGGCTCCGGCAAAACCCTGCTGGCACAAACCCTGGCCCGCATGCTGGATGTGCCGTTTGTGATGGCCGATGCCACCACCCTGACTGAAGCCGGTTACGTGGGTGAGGACGTGGAAAACATCGTTGCCAAGCTGCTGCAAAGCTGCAATTACGAAGTTGAGCGGGCCCAGCGCGGCATTGTCTATATCGACGAAATCGACAAGATCTCGCGCAAGTCCGACAACCCCTCCATCACCCGCGACGTGTCGGGCGAGGGCGTGCAACAGGCTTTACTTAAGCTGATCGAAGGCACTATGGCCAGCGTGCCGCCCCAGGGCGGGCGCAAGCACCCCAACCAGGACTTCTTGCAGGTCGATACGACCAATATTTTGTTTATTCTGGGCGGCGCGTTCTCTGGGCTGGAAAAAGTCATCGGCAACCGCACCGAATCGTCGGGCATTGGGTTCGGTGCTTCGGTCAAAAGCAAAGCGCAACGCAGTCTGACCGAGGTGTTCCGCGATGTCGAACCCGAAGATCTGATCAAGTTTGGCCTGATCCCTGAGCTGGTGGGCCGTATGCCGGTGGTCGCGACCCTGGCCGAGCTCAGCGAAGATGCGTTGGTGCAGATTCTGACCGAGCCTAAAAACGCGCTGGTCAAGCAGTACAGCAAGCTGTTGGCTATGGAGGGCGTAGACTTGGAAATCCGTCCTTCGGCCCTCAAAGCCATCGCCAAAAAGGCTTTGGCCCGCAAGACTGGCGCACGGGGTTTGCGTTCGATTCTGGAGTTGTCCTTGATCGACACCATGTTCGATCTGCCCACCAACCACAATGTGGATAAAGTGGTGGTGGACGAGTCGACGATTGACGAAAACAAGCCACCGCTGTTGGTGTATCGCGAAGCCGCTAAAAAGGCCTGATAGGAGTCAACCGACCCCCCGCTGCAAAATAGGGAGCGGGGCCGGTTGAAAATTACCGCTCGAAGTCCATATTCAACAGGTTACTCAAAGGATCTTCATGTCCGGACACACTCCACTACCTGCCGAACCCCTCGACCTGCCCCTGCTGCCTCTGCGCGACGTGGTGGTCTTCCCCCATATGGTGATCCCCTTGTTCGTGGGGCGCCCCAAGAGCATCAAGGCACTGGAAGCCGCGATGGAGTCCGATCGCCGCATCATGCTGGTGGCCCAGAAGGCCGCCGCCAAGGACGAGCCCTCGGTGTCTGACATGTTCGATGTCGGTTGTATCTCCACCATTTTGCAGATGCTGAAGCTGCCGGACGGCACGGTCAAGGTGCTGGTCGAAGGCCAGCAACGGGCTCGCGTCAACCACATCGACGACGGCGAATCGCATTTCACGGCTAACGCCACGCCGGTGGTTGCCGCGGCGCCGGTGCAAAAAACCACGGAAATCGAGGCCCTGCGCCGTGCCGTGATGCAGCAGTTTGACCAGTACGTCAAACTCAACAAGAAGATTCCGCCCGAGATCCTGACCTCGATCTCCAGCATCGACGACCCTGGCCGCCTGGCCGACACCATTGCCGCCCACCTGCCGCTCAAGCTCGACAGCAAGCAGGTGGTGCTGGATCTGTCGGATGTGCGCGAACGCCTGGAAAACCTCTACGGCCAGCTCGAACGCGAAGTGGACATTCTGAATGTTGACAAAAAAATCCGTGGCCGCGTCAAGCGCCAGATGGAAAAAAATCAGCGCGACTTCTACCTGAACGAGCAGGTCAAAGCCATCCAGAAGGAATTGGGCGAGGGCGAAGAGGGCGCGGACATCGACGAGATTGAGAAAAAGATCAAGCTCGCCAAGATGTCCAAAGAGGCCCTGAAAAAGGCCGAGAGCGAACTCAAAAAGCTCAAGCTGATGTCGCCTATGTCGGCCGAAGCCACCGTGGTGCGCAACTACATCGACGTGCTCACCGGTTTGCCGTGGAGCAAAAAGACCAAGATTAAACACGACCTGCGCAATGCCGAAGGCGTGCTCAACGAAGACCATTTCGGGCTTGATAAGGTCAAAGACCGCATCCTGGAATATCTGGCGGTGCAGCAACGCGTGGACAAGGTCAAGGCCCCCATCCTGTGTCTGGTTGGCCCTCCGGGCGTGGGTAAAACCTCGCTGGGCCAGTCGATCGCCAAGGCCACCGGGCGCAAATACGTGCGCATGGCGCTGGGCGGTATGCGCGACGAGGCCGAGATCCGCGGCCATCGCCGTACTTACATCGGCGCGCTTCCGGGCAAAGTGCTGCAAAGCCTGAGCAAGATCGGCACGCGCAATCCGCTGTTTTTGTTGGACGAAATCGACAAACTCGGCACGGATTTCCGCGGCGACCCGTCGAGCGCTCTGCTGGAGGTGCTGGACCCTGAGCAAAACCATACCTTTGGCGATCACTACGTGGAAGTGGATTTCGATCTGAGCGACGTGATGTTTGTCGCCACCTCGAACTCCATGAACATTCCTTCGGCCCTGCTGGACCGTATGGAAGTGATACGCCTGTCGGGCTACACCGAAGACGAAAAGACTAACATTGCCGTCAAATACCTGCTGCCTAAGCAGTTGAAGAACAACGGCCTAGACGAGTCCGAGTTGCTGGTGAGCTTTGAGGCGGTGCGCGACATCGTGCGCTACTACACCCGTGAAGCGGGGGTGCGCTCGCTGGAACGCGAACTTTCCAAGATCTGCCGTAAGGTGGTCAAGGGCTTGCTGCTGAAAGAAATGGTGCCACAGGTCAAGGTTACGGCCGACAACCTGAACGACTATCTGGGCGTGCAAAAGTACAGCTATGGCCGTGCCGAGCAGCAAAACCAGGTCGGCCAGGTGGTGGGCTTGGCCTGGACCGAGGTCGGCGGCGATTTGCTTACTATCGAAGCGGCCATCATGCCCGGCAAGGGCGTGATCACCCGTACCGGTTCGCTGGGCGACGTGATGAAAGAGTCGGTGGAAGCAGCCCGCACCGTGGTACGCAGCCGTTCCAAGCGTCTGGGCATCAAGGACGAAGTGTTCGAGAAAAAAGACATCCACATTCACGTGCCAGATGGTGCAACGCCCAAAGATGGCCCGAGTGCGGGTGCGGCCATGACCACGGCCTTTGTATCGGCTCTGACCGGTATTCCAGTGCGCGGCGACGTGGCCATGACGGGTGAAATCACCTTGCGCGGCGAAGTCACAGCCATCGGCGGCCTGAAAGAAAAGCTGCTGGCCGCCTTGCGCGGCGGTATCAAGACGGTGCTGATCCCAGAAGAAAACGCCAAGGACCTGCAGGACATTCCCGAGAATGTCAAAAACGGCCTGGAAATCATCCCGGTGAAATGGATCGACCAGGTACTGGAAGTAGCCTTAGAGCGCATGCCCCAGCCGCTGCCTGACGAAGAGCCGGTGGCAGTGGCTCCTGCGGCGCTGGAAGCGGTGGTTGTTGCGCCTGCGGTCCCGGTTAAGCACTAGCGAATAGCGTACTGAAACAAAAGGCCGATGGGGCATTTGCTCCATCGGCCTTTTGTTGTTTAAGACCCGGTTTTGCGATTTCAGAGATAATCGGGGTTTACCCATGTCATGTGGGTGCAATTTGCTATTGTTTGAATAGCCCCTACCCTCTGGATTTGATGAGCGATACCCCCCTGGATTCTTTCTCGCAGCTGCAGCTTGCAGAACCCCTGTCACGTGCTGTGGCCGACATGGGCTACACCGCCATGACACCCATCCAGGCGCAAGCCATTCCGGTGGTGTTGCAAGGCCGTGACGTGATGGGTGCCGCCCAGACCGGCACTGGCAAGACAGCGGCTTTCTCGCTGCCCTTGCTGCAACGCATGCTCAAGCATGAAAATGCCTCCACCTCGCCCGCCCGCCATCCGGTGCGCGCCTTGGTGCTGTTGCCCACGCGTGAGTTGGCCGACCAAGTGGCCCAGGCCGTCAAGTCGTATGCCAAGCACACTAACCTGCGCAGTGCCGTGGTGTTTGGCGGCATGGACATGAAGCCGCAAACGCTGGAGCTGAAAAAAGGCGTTGAGATCCTGGTCGCTACGCCAGGCCGTCTGCTGGACCACATCGAAGCCAAAAACGCGGTGCTGAACCAAGTCGAATACGTGGTGCTGGACGAAGCCGACCGCATGCTCGACATTGGCTTCTTACCCGACCTGCAGCGCATCCTGAGCTATCTGCCCAAGCAGCGCACCACCTTGCTGTTTTCGGCCACGTTCTCGCCCGAAATCAAGCGCTTGGCGAGCAGCTACCTGCAAGACCCGGTCACCATCGAAGTGGCCCGCTCCAATGCCACCGCTTCCACGGTGGAGCAGCATTTCTACAGTGTCAATGCTGACGACAAGCGCCGTGCCCTGCACCAGGTGCTCAAGTCGCGCGGTATGAAGCAGGCCTTTGTGTTTGTGAACAGCAAACTGGGCTGTGCTCGCTTGGCCCGTTCGCTGGAAAAAGAAGGCTTGAAAACCACCGCTTTGCATGGCGATAAAAGCCAGGATGAGCGGTTGAAGGCTCTGGACTCCTTCAAAAAAGGTGAAGTCGATCTGCTGGTATGCACCGATGTGGCCGCCCGCGGTCTGGACATCAAGGACGTGCCCGCGGTGTTCAACTTCGACGTGCCATTCAATGCCGAAGACTATGTGCACCGCATTGGCCGCACCGGCCGTGCTGGCGCATCCGGTCTGGCGGTGAGCTTTGTGGCGGGCAGCGATGTGCGTCTAGTGGCCGACATCGAGAAGCTGATCAAGACCAAGATCGAGCTCGAACCCATGGAATTCGAAGAAGACACCCCCAAGATCCGCGAACAAGGCCGTATCAACGACGGCCGCCGCGCTTGGGGTGGTGACGATCCGCGCGATGTGATCGACACGCCGCGCCCGGCTCCGCGTCCCCAGCGCCATAGCGCACCGCGCGACCCCTTCTTTGACAAGCCCTACGAGGCCCCTGCGGTCACCGAAGCGCCTAACTGGGAAGCTGCGGCTAAACACGCCACGGTGCGCGGCATCTCGGCCAACATCAAACCCAAGCGCAAGGTCGCGGCCTTGTTCAAGGCCGTCGAAGCCAAGGCCATCGAAGCGTCAGTCGCCGCCTAACTTCTGGTCAGCTCCCAGGGCGCTGCGCCTGCTCGCAGTGCACCTGGATGAGCTCGTTGGTGGCCGGGTTGGCCCCAAGCTTCAGCGCACTCAACGCACCGCCCCACACACAGCCAGTGTCCAGCGACAGCACGTCGCTGCGGCCCAACCAGCCCAGCGTGGACCAATGGCCAAAGGCCACGGTCATGTGGGCGGTTTGTCGGCCCGGCACATCGAACCACGGCAGGTAGCCCTCGGGGCGGGTGCCCGCGCCTTCCTTGCTGTCGAATTCCATCACCCCGTCTGCCGTGCAAAAGCGCAGCCGGGTGAGTGCGTTCACGATCACCCGCAGCCGGTCGGCTCCCTGCAAGGTCTCGCTCCACTGTGCCGGGGTATTGCCGTACATCTGGCCCAAAAACGCCGCCAGGTTGGGGCCGCGCAGCACGGCCTCCACTTCGCCTGCCAGCGCCATGGTCTGGGCCGCGCTCCAGCCGGGCAGCACACCGGCATGCACCATCAGGATGTCCTGGCCCTCCAGCGTCTCGCGCATGGCCATGCGCTGGTGGCGTAGCCAGTCGAGCAGTACGGCGCTGTCTGGGGCTTGCAGGATGCCTTGCAGCGTGTCCAGACGGTGCGTGGGGCGTATGCCGTGGGCGGCGGCCAGCAAATGCAGGTCGTGGTTGCCCAGCAGGCAGCGGGCGGCATTGCCATAGCCCATCAGGCGGCGCAGTACCTCCAGCGAGGACGGCCCCCGGTTGACCAGATCGCCCAGTAAATAAATCGTGTCGCGGCTGGGCGAGAAGTCCAGTCGATCCAAAAGCCGTTGCAGCGGGCTGTC